>NZ_JBIBEP010000016.1:0-218496 GCF_042955185.1 Streptomyces sp. NPDC012474 | reverse complement strand
ATCCGTATGGCGTGGGCATGCGGCGACGATACGCGCTAATCAGACAAATCTCGCATAGGGGGCGGGTGTGGCGTGGGGGACCACTCGTCCCGCCCAGAGCACCCCCCCCCCCCCCCCCCCCCCCCCCCCCCCCCCCCCCCCACCCCCCACCCCCCCCCCCCCGGGGGGGGGGCCCCCCCCCCGCCCCCCCCCCCCCACACCGGCGCATTGGCCGGGCGCGGGCTCAGCCGCGCGCCTTCCAGCCCGGAACCGCGGGCAGGACCGTCTCCGCGACGCGCAGCAGCACCGCGTCGTCCGGCACCACTCCGTCCGCACGCCACAGAGTGACGTCGAGGGAGCCGCCGCGGTCCTTCGCGTCCTGGGCCACGGTGAGGGCCCGGGCCGGGACGCCGGGACCGCTGTCGGCGTCGCCGCCGTCGAGCCGGAAGCTGATGCTGATGGTGCGGTTCGAGTACAGCACCCCCGGGCGGCCCAGTACCTTCTGCCGGCGGGCGTCGCTTCCGAGCAGCGCTTCCGACCCGGCCACCGGAAGGCCGTCGTAGGTCGCCGAGAGCGTGACCGTGTACGTCTCGAACTCGACCTGCGCCTGCGGTGTGGCGACGTCCTTGCCGCCGGGGGACCCGATGGAGCTGTCGCTGCCGTAGGCGCTCTTCGCGATCTCGGCCGGGGTGCCCAGCAGCGCGGCCAGGTCGGACCGGTTCAGCGCCTCGCACAACTGGGCGCCGGAGAGGTGCTTGCCCTTCGGCGCCGGGGTCTCCCCGTCGGAGCAGGTGGCAGGCTTGGGCTCGCTCTGTGCGGCCGGCGTCTTCGCCAGCCCCCAGAAGCCCGCGCCGAGCGCCCCCACCAGCGCCACCGCCGCGAGCGCCTGCCCCCACGCGTTCGCGCTCTTCATGGGCGCGTCGTCTTCCTCGGCCATGTCCCCCACCCGCCGTGACCCCCTGAAACGTGCCCGGGGACCTTAACCTGTGGTCATGGCCCGGACAAAGCCGGTTTCCGGGGCCGTCGCCGCGACAGCCGCGCCGCTCCCGTATGGGATTGCATAAACGTGCAGCGAAACGTATAGTCATGCCCTCTAAGGAGGAGGATCCATGGCGGTACGTGCGGCAGTGGCCGGAGCGAGCGGGTACGCGGGCGGGGAACTGCTGCGTCTGCTCCTGGCGCACCCCGAGGTCGAGATCGGTGCCCTGACCGGCAACTCGAACGCGGGGCAGAGGCTCGGTGCGCTCCAGCCGCACCTGCTGCCCCTGGCCGGCCGAGTGCTCCAGGAGACCACCCCGGAGGTCCTCGACGGTCACGACGTCGTCTTCCTCGCGCTGCCGCACGGGCAGTCCGCCGCCGTCGCCGAGCGACTCGGCCCCGACGTGCTGGTGGTCGACATGGGCGCCGACTTCCGCCTCACGGACGCCGCCGCCTGGGAGCGGTTCTACGGCTCGCCGCACGCCGGAACCTGGCCCTACGGCCTTCCCGAACTGCCGGGCGCCCGCGCCGCGCTGGAGGGGTCCAAGCGCATCGCGGTGCCCGGCTGCTACCCGACCGCCGTCTCCCTGGCCCTCTTCCCGGCGTACGCCGCCGGCCTGGCCGGGGCCGAGGCCGTGATCGTCGCAGCGTCCGGCACGTCCGGCGCGGGCAAGGCACCCAAGCCGCACCTGCTGGGCAGCGAGGTCATGGGCTCGATGTCCCCGTACGGCGTAGGCGGCACGCACCGGCACACCCCCGAGATCACCCAGAACCTCAGCGCCGCCGCGGGAGAGCCGGTCACGGTGTCCTTCACGCCGACCCTCGCCCCGATGCCCCGCGGCATCCTCGCCACGTGCAGCGCCAAGGCCGCCGACGGCGTCACGGCCGAGTCCCTGCGCGCCGCCTACGAGAAGGCCTTCGCCGACGAGCCGTTCGTGCACCTGCTTCCCGAGGGCCAGTGGCCCGCCACGGCGTCCGTCCACGGTTCGAACGCCGTTCAGGTACAGGTCGCCTACGACGCCGCCGCCGGACGGATCATCGTGATCAGCGCCATCGACAACCTCACCAAGGGCACCGCGGGCGGTGCCGTCCAGAGCATGAACATCGCCCTGGGTCTCGACGAGACCACCGGACTGACGACGATCGGAGTTGCGCCGTGAGTGTGACGGCAGCAAAGGGGTTCACGGCGGCGGGCATCGCCGCCGGGATCAAGGAGAACGGCAACCCGGACCTGGCCCTCGTGGTCAACACCGGCCCCCGCCGCGCCGCCGCCGGCGTCTTCACCTCCAACCGCGTGAAGGCCGCGCCGGTCCTGTGGTCCGAGCAGGTACTGAAGAGCGGGCAGGTGTCCGCCGTCGTCCTCAACTCCGGTGGTGCCAACGCCTGTACGGGCCCCAAGGGCTTCCAGGACACCCACGCGACCGCCGAGAAGGCCGCCGAGGTCCTCGGGCGGGGCGCCGTCGAGATCGCCGTCTGCTCCACCGGCCTCATCGGTGTCCTGCTCCCCATGGACAAACTGCTCCCGGGCATCGAGACGGCCGCCGCCCAGCTCTCCGAGCACGGCGGCGAGAAGGCCGCCATCGCCATCAAGACCACCGACAGCGTCCACAAGACGTCCGTCGTCACCAAGGACGGCTGGACCGTCGGCGGCATGGCCAAGGGCGCGGGCATGCTCGCCCCCGGCCTCGCCACCATGCTCGTCGTCCTCACCACCGACGCCGCCCTCGACGACGAGGTGCTCGACAAGGCCCTGCGCGACGCCACCCGCACCACCTTCGACCGGGTCGACTCCGACGGCTGCATGTCCACCAACGACACCGTGCTGCTCCTCGCCTCCGGCTCGGCCGAAGTCACCCCGGAATACGCGGAGTTCGCCGAGACCGTACGGCAGGTCTGCGACGACCTCGGCCAGCAGCTCATCCGGGACGCCGAGGGCGCCAGCAAGGACATCAAGGTCGAGGTGATCAACGCCGCGACCGAGGCCGACGCCGTCGAGGTGGGCCGCTCCATCGCCCGCAACAACCTCCTCAAGTGCGCCCTCCACGGCGAGGACCCCAACTGGGGCCGCGTCCTCTCCGCGATCGGCACCACCCGGGCGGCCTTCGAGCCCGACCGGCTCAACGTCGCCATCAACGGCGTCTGGGTCTGCAAGAACGGCGGTGTCGGCGAGGACCGCGACACGGTCGACATGCGCTTCCGGGAGATCCACATCGTCGCCGACCTCGCCGCCGGCTCGGAGACCGCCACCATCTGGACCAACGACCTCACCGCGGACTACGTCCACGAGAACAGCGCGTACTCGTCATGAGCAGTGGAGCGACGCGCAAGCACACCGCGCTGCCCAAGGCCCAGATCCTCATCGAGGCGCTGCCCTGGCTGGTCCGGCACAACGGCAAGACGGTCGTCATCAAGTTCGGCGGCAACGCCATGATCGACGAGGACCTCAAGGCCGCTTTCGCCCAGGACGTGGTGTTCCTGCACCACGCCGGTCTCAAGCCCGTCGTCGTGCACGGCGGCGGTCCGCAGATCAGCGCCGCCCTCGACCGGCACGGCATCGTCAGCGAGTTCAAGGCGGGCCTCAGGGTGACCACCGAGGACGCCATGGACGTCGTACGGATGGTGCTGGCGGGGCAGGTCCAGCGTGAACTGGTCGGGCTGCTCAACCAGCACGGGCCGCTCGCCGTCGGCCTGACCGGCGAGGACGCGCACACCATCACCGCAACCAAGCACCAGCCCGAGATCGACGGCGAACTCGTCGACATCGGGCGGGTGGGCGAGATCACCGCGATCGACACGGGCGCGATCGAGGCCCTGCTCGCCGACGGCCGCATCCCGGTCGTCTCCTCGATCGCCCGCTCCCAGGACGACGGTGATATGGGGCATGTCTACAACGTCAATGCTGATACGGCGGCTGCGGCACTCGCTGCTGCACTGGGCGCCGAAACCCTCATGGTCCTCACGGACGTCGAGGGCCTCTACGAGGACTGGCCGAACAGCGACGAGGTGATCAGCCGCCTCACCGCCTCCGAGCTGGAGCGGCTGCTGCCGGACCTGTCGTCCGGCATGGTGCCGAAGATGGAGGGCTGCCTGCACGCCGTGCGGGGCGGCGTCACCACGGCCCGGGTCATCGACGGCCGGGTCCAGCACTCGATCCTGCTGGAGATCTTCACCGACGAGGGCATCGGCACGATGGTCGTGGCCGACGAACAAGAGGGGGAAGCCGTATGACCGCCCATCAGGAGTACGCCGAGCGGTGGCAGGGCGCACTCATGAACAACTACGGCACCCCGCTGCTGCCCCTGGCGCGCGGCGAGGGCACCCGTGTATGGGACGCCGACGGCACCACCTACCTCGACTTCGTCGGCGGCATCGCCACCAACGCCCTCGGCCACGCCCACCCGGCGATCGTCGAGGCGGTGAGCCGCCAGATCGGCTCCCTCGGCCACATCTCCAACTTCTTCATGGCCGAGCCGACCGTCGCCCTCGCCGAGCGGCTGCTCAACCTCTTCGGCCGGGACGGCAAGGTCTTCTTCTGCAACTCCGGCGCCGAGGCCAACGAGGCCGCGTTCAAGATCGGCCGGCTGACCGGGCGAACCCACGTCGTCGCCACCGAGGGCGCCTTCCACGGCCGGACCATGGGCGCCCTGGCCATGACCGGCCAGACCGGCAAGCGCGAGCCGTTCCTGCCGCTGCCCGGCGACGTCACCCACGTGCCCTTCGGCGACGCGCAGGCCCTGGCCGCGGCGGTCACCGAGGAGACCGCGCTCGTCATCCTCGAACCGATCCAGGGCGAGCTCGGCGTGGTCGTCCCGCCGGCCGGCTACCTCAAGGCGGCCCGGGCCATCACGGCCGCGACCGGGGCGCTCCTCGTCCTCGACGAGGTGCAGACCGGCATCGGGCGCACCGGGCACTGGTTCGAGTACCAGGCCCACGAGGGCGTCCTGCCCGACGTCGTCACCCTCGCCAAGCAGCTCGGCGGCGGGCTGCCGCTGGGCGCCACCGTCGCTTTCGGGCGTGCGGCCGACCTGCTCCAGCCCGGCCAGCACGGCACCACCTTCGGCGGCAACCCGGTCGCCTGTGCCGCCGGGCTAGCCGTCCTCGACACCATCGAGGACGAGGGGCTGCTGGACAACGTCAAGCGGCAGAGCGAGAGGTTGCGGGACGGAATCGAGGGCCTCGGGCATGAGCTGATCGATTTCGTCCGGGGGACGGGACTCCTCCTGGGTATCGTGCTGACCGAGCCGCTCGCGCCGCAGGTGCGCCAGGCGGCTCAGGAGGCCGGATTCCTGGTGAACGTGCCCGCCCCCGACGTCGTCCGGCTGATGCCGCCGCTGAACCTCCGCGACGACGAGGTGGACGCGTTCCTCGGGGCGCTGCCCGGCATCCTCCAGGCAGTGAGCGGGGACGGACGATCCGGGGAATGAGACGACGATGAGCCAGGCGCAGGACCACGAGCAGCCGGGGGCGAACGGGCCCGCCGTGCCGCAGACCCGCACCGCCCGCCACCGCCGGATCGTGGACATCCTCAACCGGCAGCCGGTCCGGTCGCAGAGCCAGCTGGCGAAGCTGCTCGCCGACGACGGGCTGAACGTCACGCAGGCGACGCTCAGCCGGGACCTGGACGAACTGAACGCGGTGAAGATCCGCAACACCGACGGCGACCTGATCTACGCGGTGCCCAGCGAGGGCGGTTTCCGTACGCCCCGGGCGCCGCTGGGCGGGTCGGCGAAGGAGGAGCGGATGCGGCGGCTCTCGCAGGAGCTGCTGATCTCCGCGGAGGCTTCGGCGAATCTCGTGGTCCTGCGTACCCCTCCGGGGGCGGCGCAGTTCCTGGCCTCGGCGATCGACCAGGCCGAGCTCCACGACATCCTGGGGACGATCGCCGGGGACGACACGTTGCTGCTGATCAGCAGGGAGCCGACGGGTGGGCAGGCGCTGGCGGATCATCTGCTGAGGCTGGCGCAGAACGGGCACGCGCCGTAGGGGTACGGGCGGGTGGCGGTGTGCGGGTGGTGTGTGGCTGATCGCGCAGTTCCCCGCGCCCCTGAGGGCGTACGCACCCGCCGCGGGCACGCGTGCCGCTCGGGGCGGCACCCGTTCCACAGAAGCGGCACCCTGTTTTCGCCGGGCTGCGTACCCGACCGGTGTCGGCGGGGGCTCACCCCGGCGGGGTAGTCAACCCGCCGGGTGTCGGCGGGGGCTCACCCCAGCCGGGTAGTCAACCCGCCCGGCGTCGGCGAGGACTCACCCCAGCCGCGTAGCCAACCCGCCCGTGCACCGGACCTCGTCGCCGGCCGTGATCAGCAGCGCCTCCACATCCGGCAGCGACTCCAGCCACGCCAGCCCCTGCCGTGAGCCCATCGCGAACGCCGCCGTCGCCCAGCAGTCCACCCACGTCAGCCGGGGGCCCACCACCGTCACGGCGACCAGGTCGGTCACCGCGGAACGCCCCGTACGGGGATCGACGATGTGGTCTCCCCGCTCCGCCGTGCCGGACGTGGCCACGGACAGTTCCGCCGTCCCGGCCGCGGAGACGACCGCCGCGAGGCCCCCCGGACGCAACGGGTCGGCCACGCCCACGCGCCACGGCCGCTGCCCACCCGGTGTCCCGAGCAACTGCACATCGCCGCCGCCGTTCAGGTTCACTCCGCACACCCCGGGCACGTCCGCCAGCCGCCGCGCCGCCCGCTCGACCGCCCAGCCCTTGACGATGCCGGTCGGATCGAGGCGGCCCCGGTACGACGTGCTGAACCAGCCGTCGCTTCTCCGCTCCGCCTCGGCGGCCAGTTCCAGCACCTCGGCGACCTCGGGGTCGCACTCCGCGACGGTCAGCTCCCCGCGCCGCAGGCGGGAGATCTGGCTGTCCTCGCGGTACGTGCTGAACACCTCGTCGACCCGGTGCAGCCCGGCGACGGCCTCGTCCAGGGCCGCGCGCACGGCGGCCGGTTCCCCGCCGCGGACGTCGAAGGAGAAGACGGTCCCCATCGTCTCCTCGGCATGACGTACCGCGGCGGGAGCCTCAGCGGAGTCGGCCACCGTGTCAGCCACCGGCCTGGTCCAGCGCGGACTGGAGGGACTGCTTGTACCCGGCGCTGGTGTAGGTGGCCCCGGACACGGCGTCGATCTGCGCGTTTCCGGCCGCCACGGCCGCCTGGTTGAGGCGGGGGACGGAGGAGGAGGTGACCTGGTCGCTGCGGCCGCCCTTGGGGGCCTGCACGGCCTCGGCCTTGGTGATCTTCCCGCCCGCCACGGTCACCCGCACCTGGACCGGCCCGTACTGCGTCTGCGCCACGCTGCCGGTCAGGGTCCGCGTCGCCGCCTGACCGCCGCCGGAACCCGCCGCCTGACCACCCCCCGAGCCCGAGCCCGCGCTCTGCGAGGAGCCGCCGCCGGCCGGAGCCTTGTCCAGGGCCGACTGGAGGGACTTCTTGTAGCCGGCGCTGGTGTAGGTGGCGCCCGAGACCGCGTCGATGTCCGCGTTTCCGGCCGCCACGGCCGCCTGGTTGAGGCGGGGGACGGAGGAGGAGGTGACCTGGTCGCTGCGGCCGCCCTTGGGGGCCTGCACGGCCTCGGCCCTGGTGATCTTCCCGCCCGCGACCGTCACCCGCACCTGCACCGGCCCGTACTGCGTCTGCGCGACATCGCCGGTCAGCGTCTGCGCGGTGCCCGACCCCTGCTGCGGTCCGGCCGACGCCTTCGCCTTGTCCAGGGCCGACTGCAGGGACTTCTTGTAGCCGGCGCTGGTGTACGTCGCCCCGGAGACCGCGTCGATCTCCGCGCTCTGCGCCGCGACCGCCGCCTGGTTCAGGCGCGGCACCGAGCTGGCCGTGATCTGGTCGCTGCGGCCGCCCTTGGGGGCCTGGACCGCCTCGGCCTGGGTGATCTTGCCGTTGTTCATGGTCAGGCGGACCTGCACCGCGCCGTACTGCGTCTGCGCCGCGTCACCGGTGACCGCGCCGTTCACGCCGCCCTGCGGGGCCTGTCCGGCCGCCGCGGGCGGCGCCTGACCTGCCGCCTGGGCGGAGCCCGGGTCGGAGGCCGGCTTCAGCGACAGCAGCAGCACGATCCCGGAGACGGTGGCTGCGCCGGCGAGCACGGCACGCCGGACGGGGTGAGACTTCCTCATCGTTTCCCAAACTCCTGAAAGACCGTTGGTGGCCCGTCGCTCACATCTCGAACGACTCGTGATGGATGCGGCGTGCGGGTACTCCCGCGCCGCGCAGTGCCTCGTAGACCGACTGGGCGAACCCGGGCGGACCGCACATGAAGACGTCGTGGTCGTCGATGTCCGGGATCTTGCGCTGGAGGGACTCCGCCGAGATGTCGGGGCGTTCTCCCTCCGGGCTGTTGACCGCGTACATCAGCCGGGCACCGCGCTCGTCGGCGATCTTGGCGAGTTCGCCCCACAGCGCCAGGTCCTGGGTGGTGTTGGCCCGGTAGAGAAGGGTGATGTCGCCGGACGCGCCCGGCAGCGTCTCGAACAGCGCCCGCATCGGGGTGATGCCCACGCCGCCCGCGACCAGCAGCACCTTGCCGCGGCTTCGGCGCTGCGCGGTCATCGCGCCGTACGGGCCCTCGGCCCACACCTTGGTGCCGGGCTCCAGATCACGCAGCCGGGAGGTGTGGTCACCGATCGCCTTGACCGTGATCCGCAGCATGTCCGGGCGGGGCGCCGCCGACAGCGAGTACGGGTGCGAACTGAAGCGCATCCCCGGTGCCTTGAACCGCCAGCGGAAGAAGTGCCCGGCCTCCGCGCCCATCCGGTGCAGCTTGCGCCCGCTGATCAGCACGGACACGATCCCGGGGGTCTCCTCGATGACCGCCTCCACCCGCATGCGGTGCCGCATGTTCAGCCGGATCGGGGTGAGGATCCGGTACCAGACGACCAGCGCGGTCACCACGCCGTACAGCCCGTACCAGAAGGTCTTCGCGGCGGGCTCGACGGCGAACTCGTTGCCGGTGGTGATCTGGTGCCAGAACGTCAGGTACACCGCCGCGTACGTCAGCAGGTGCACGTGGTACCAGGTGTCGTACCCGATCAGCCGGCGCACCCCGCCGATCGACAGGATCCCGATGACGAACAGCAGGCCCGTGCCGATGGCGGCCTTGCCCATGTCCGGAAGCTGGTTGATGGAGTCCGTCGTCTGCTGGACGATGTCGCCGAGCCCCTTGCCCGCCTGGAGGGCGTAGCCCCACATGATGAGGAAGACATGGGCTAGGACCAGGCAGAGCGTGTAGCGGCCGGTCATGGCGTGCCAGCGCGCGACCCGGTCGGTGCCCACCCGGCGCTCCAGCGCGGGCACCCGGGCCATCTGGAGCACCACCAGCGCCATGAGGTAGCCGGCGAGCAGGCCGGTGATCCGTCCGGCGGCCAGGATCTTGCTCGTGTTGTCCGCGAGGGACGGTGTGTTGTCCCACCACAGCCACAGCACGGCCGCCGCACCGGCCCACAGGGCGATCAGCAGCGGGACGGCCGGGGAGCGGCGCGGGCGGATGCGGCGCATCGTCTGGCGGCGGGCGGCACGTCCGCCTGCGAGCGTGGTGGTCACGGTTCCTCCGTGGGGACTTGACCCTTGGCCCACAGATACGTGCCGGGACACAGGAGTGTTCAGCTGCGTCCCGAGTCGGGTGCGAACAGGGGTGACCGCTGGTAACGCGCGTTCGGCCGGCGCCCCGTCACAGACGCGTGACGGCCGTCTTCCCGCTCTTCGTCCCGACGGCGATGTGCGGCCGCCGCGAGGGGTCGGCCCAGGTCAGGATCCGCCGCATGGCGTCCTCGGGCACGGAGACGCAACCCGCCGTCGCGCCCCGCCCGTCGGCGTGGAGGAAGATGCCCGCGCCGCGCCCTCGCACGGGACGCTCGTAGTTGAAACCGATGACGAGCGCGTGCGCGTACTGGGCGCGGTAGGTGATCAGCTGCTCGGCCTCGGCGGCCCGGCAGTCGGCCGCGCGCGGCTCGCTCCATCGGTTGTAGGAGCGGGAGTCGTTGTCCTGGCACCACCAGGAGTCCCGGTGCACCCTGCGGTAGCTGTACGCCGTCCCCCGCGGCGCCGCCTTGATGCCGAAGGCGTACGGCAGACCGTAGAGGCCGGTGGGTGTGGTGCTGGTGCCCTGCTTGCGGGAGGCGCCCGCGACGAGCCCGTTCGCTCCGAAACGGGCGGGCGCGGAACCCTTTCGCACCCAGCGTCCGTCCCCACCGCGGTCCCACCAGACCACCGTGCCCGTCGTCGAGGCTCGCTCCGGGGCCACCGCGGTGATCAGCTGGGTGCCGCCGCCGGTGTCCGCCATCCGGGCCGGCAGCGGCGGCGGGGCGGGCTGCCCGGCGCCGAGCGCGATCAGACAGGAGGCGGCGAGGGCGACGGCACCGGGGCGCATGCCTCAGACCGTAGAGGGAGGCAGCGGCAACGGCAGCCCGGGTAGTCCGTCCAGGCTGCTGGCGATGTGCTCCTTCTTGCTGAAGTACGCGCTGAGTGAGGCGTCGTCCTCCCGGGCGAACCGCTTGCCGTGCAGGTCCCGGTCCTCCTCGTACGCCATGAAGGGCACCCCGTAGCCGCAGGTGTCGCGGACGAGTTCGGCGGTGACGACGATGATCGCGCGCAGGCCGTGCCGCGTCGGGTCGATGTCCGGGAAGTGCGCGAGCAGCTCCCCGAAACGGGGGTCGTCGCGGAAGACCGGTTCACCTCTGCCGTGCACGCGGACGATGTTCGGCGGGCCCTGGAAGGCGCACCACATCAGGGTGATCCGCCCGTTCTCCCGCAGATGGGCGATGGTCTCGGCGTTGGAACCGGCGAAGTCGAGGTAGGCCACCGTGAGCTCGTCGAGGACCGCGAAGGAGCCCGTGAGTCCCTTGGGCGACAGGTTGACCGTGCCGTCGGCGGCCAGGGGAGCGGTGGCGGTGAAGAAGACCGGCTGCGCCTCGATGAACGTGCGGAGCCGGCCGTCTATGCACTCATGAGTCTTTCCCATGTCGAACGATTATGCGCGCAGATCTTTCGACTGTCTAAGGAATTGCGGGATCCGGTCACCTCTGCCGGATCCCGCAAGCAGGTGCCGTCCGTGGCCGCCCCGGCCGGCGCTCCCACGGGGCGGCCACAGCGCCTGTCACCTCACTTGGTGAGCGTGCAGGCGGCCAGGGAGTCCAGTCCGGCCGGCTTCTCGGCCGTGCGGCCGATGGCCGTGGCGATGCGGTTGACGGTGGAGATCCGCTTGTCCTCCAGGGGGCCGAGGATGGCGTTCTGGACGAAGTTGGGGCCGCCCTGGCCGACCGTGTCGACCAGGCGCTTGTTGGCCTCGGCGACCTGCGTGTCCAGCAGCGTCAGGTTGCGGTCGACCTCGGCCTGGGCCGAGGCGGGGATCGCCGGCAGCTGGGAGGCGACGTCCGGGCAGCTGATGGTGCCGGCCCCGGCGCCCGCCGCCTCGCCCGCACCGGCGCCGCCCTCCTGGGCGCCCCCGCCGGCCTCCGCGCCGGCACCCGCCTCGGCACCCGCGCCGCCTTCTTCGGCGCCCGCGCCCGCGCCGGCTCCGGCCCCGGCGCCCGCGCCCGCCTCACCGCCCGCCGCCTCGCCCGCACCGGCGCCACCGTCGGCGTTGAGCTGGCAGGCGGCGAAGGCCTCGAGGCCCTCGGGCTTCGCGGCGGCCCGCCCGATCGCGGTCTCGATGCGGTTCAGCGCCGCGACGCGCTTGTCCTCCAGGGGGCCGAGGATGGCGTTCTGGACGAAGTTGGGGCCGCCCTGGCCGACGGTGTCGACGAGGCGCTTGTTGGCCTCCTCGATCTGGGTCTGCAGATCGCCGAGGTTGCGGTCGACCTCAGCCTTCGCCGAGGCGGGGACGGCGGGCAGCTGACCCGTGACGTCCGGGCACGTGATGGTGCCGGGGCCCGCCAGCGTCCGGGCGTTCGCGCCACCGCTGTCGGGGGTCTCCCCGGCGAGGGCGAAGCCGGCGATCACCGTGCCGGACAGCGCCACCGCGGCGGCGCCGCCGATGAACGTGACGCGACGCTTGTTGTACTTCGGAAGAGCCCTGGACATGCGGATGCCTCACTAGGGGGTCGGGGGTGTCGTCGGTGTCGTAACGCGGCGCCTGCGTTCGGCGAGAGGTACGAGCAAGCGGTTTCCCGTGTTCAAAGGATCTTCAAATTCCTCTCACCTGGCCGGAATCCGACCTCTGGTCCGCCTGGATTGACGAATCATGCATTGGACTGCATACTCATGCATATCGAGGATCCGCCCCGAGCAGTAGCGTGACGACCGTCTCCCCGCCCCCGGGCGGGAAGGCGCCGGCACATCCACACCCATCGAGGAGCGCAGCAGGTGAGCAGCAACAGCGGTGACGTCCGGCTCTGGGGCGGGCGTTTCGCCGACGGTCCCGCAGAGGCCCTGGCGAAGCTGTCCGCGTCCGTCCACTTCGACTGGCGCCTCGCGCCGTACGACATCGCCGGTTCGCGTGCCCACGCGCGCGTGCTGCACAAGGCGGGCCTGCTCACCGAAGACGAACTGACCCGCATGATCGCCGGTCTCGACCAGCTGGAGGCGGACGTCGCCGACGGCTCCTTCGTGGGCACGATCGCCGACGAGGACGTCCACACCGCCCTGGAGCGCGGCCTCCTGGAGCGCCTCGGCCCCGACCTGGGCGGCAAACTGCGCGCGGGCCGGTCCCGCAACGACCAGGTCGCGACCCTCTTCCGCATGTACCTGCGGGATCACGCCCGGATCGTCGGCGGCCTCATCGCCGAGCTCCAGGACGCGCTGATCGGCCTCGCCGAGGCGCACTCCGACGTGGCGATGCCCGGCCGCACACACCTCCAGCACGCCCAGCCCGTCCTCTTCGCCCACCATGTCCTGGCCCACGTCCAGTCCCTCTCCCGGGACGCGGAGCGGCTGCGCCAGTGGGACGCGCGCACGGCGGTCTCGCCCTACGGCTCGGGTGCCCTCGCGGGCTCCTCCCTCGGGCTGGACCCGGAGGCGGTGGCCGAGGAGCTCGGCTTCGAGCACGGATCGGTCGGCAACTCCATCGACGGCACGGCCTCCCGCGACTTCGTCGCCGAGTTCGCGTTCATCACGGCGATGATCGGGGTCGATCTCTCCCGGATCGCCGAGGAGATCATCATCTGGAACACGAAGGAGTTCTCCTTCGTGACCCTGCACGACGCGTTCTCCACGGGCTCGTCGATCATGCCGCAGAAGAAGAACCCGGACATCGCGGAGCTGGCGCGCGGCAAGTCCGGCCGCCTGATCGGCAACCTGACCGGCCTGATGGCGACGCTGAAGGCGCTGCCCCTCGCCTACAACCGCGACCTCCAGGAGGACAAGGAGCCGGTCTTCGACTCCATCGACCAGCTGGAGGTCCTGCTCCCGGCCTTCACCGGAATGATGGCCACCCTCACCGTCCACGGCGAGCGCATGGCCGAACTGGCCCCCGCCGGCTTCTCCCTCGCCACGGACATCGCCGAGTGGCTGGTCAAGCAGGGCGTCCCGTTCCGGGTGGCCCACGATGTCGCGGGTGAGTGTGTGAAGACCGCCGAGGCCGAGGGCAAGGAGCTGGACGGGCTGACGGACGACCAGTTCGCGAAGATCTCCAGCCACCTGACCCCCGAGGTCCGCACGGTCCTCAACGTCACCGGCGCCCTGGCCTCCCGCAACGGCAGGGGCGGCACGGCCCCGAGCGCGGTCGCCGTCCAACTGGCAGAGGTGAAGGCGGACGTGGCGGCCCAGCACGAGTGGGCGGTGGCCAGGAAGCAGGCCTGAGGGCATCGCCCTCAGGGGCGCGGGGAGCATCGCGAACAGGCGAAGACGACCCGCACTCGCCGAAACACCGCAACGTTCGAGCTCTGAGGCGAAGGTCATCGCGGGTACGTTGGTCGGAAGCCGTACCGGACCCGACCCAACGGAGCCCGCGATGCCCTTCGCTCGACTGGCAACCGCAACGACCCCCACCTGCCACATCGGACTGGGCCTCGCCGCCGTAGGGCGCCCCGGCTATATCAACCTCGGACGGGACCAGGATCTCGGAGAGGACCGCAGCGTCGAGGCGCTCCGCCACCGCACCCACGAACTCCTCGACGCCGCCTACGCCCAGGGCGTCCGCTACTTCGACGTCGCCCGCTCCTACGGCCGCTCCGAGGAGTTCCTCGCCGACTGGCTCAAGGCGAGGCCGGGGTTCCGCGACATCGTCGTGGGCAGCAAGTGGGGTTACACCTACACCGCCGACTGGTCGACGGACGCCGAGAAGCACGAGGTCAAGGACCACACCCTCGCCACCTACGAGCGCCAGCGCGCGGAGAGCGAGACCCTGCTCGGCGACCTGCTCGACCTCTACCAGATCCACTCGGTGACCCCGGACAGCCCGGCCCTCACCGACAAGGAGTTGCACGCCAGGCTCGCGGAAGCCGCCGAGCGGGGCCTCACCGTCGGCTTCTCCACCAGTGGCCCCGCACAGGCGGACGCGATCCGCGCCGCCCTCGCCGTGACGGTCGACGGCGAACCGCTCTTCCGTACGGTGCAGTCCACGTACAACGCGCTGGAGACCTCCGCCGCCCCCGCCCTCGCCGAGGCGCACGACGCCGGACTCACCGTGATCGTCAAGGAGGGCATGGCCAACGGCCGGCTCGCCGGGCCGCACGCCCCGGAGGCCGTGCGGGAGATCGCCGAACAGACCGGGTTGGGCTGCGACGCCGTCGCCCTGGCCGTGGTCCTCCGGCAGCCCTGGGCCGGTGTCGTCCTCTCCGGTGCCGCGACCACCAACCAGCTCGCCTCGAACCTGCACGCGGCGGTCGTGGATCTCGACGACGACCAGCTGACCCGCCTCGCCGCTCTGGTGGAGGAGCCGCAGGCGTACTGGGAGCGGCGCGCGCAGCTGCCCTGGCACTGATCAACCCCTTCCCCGTCCCGCTGTCCGCAGCCGTGAGTCACGCATGCCCCGAGTGAGACATTCATGTCTCATCTGCGGTAGGTTCGTCTCATGGCTGTCGATCCCGAGCACGTGCTGCGCGCCGCCGCGGCCCTGCTGACCCGCAAATCCACCGCGACCATGGACGAGGTCGCCAGGGCCGCCGGAATCAGCCGGGCCACGCTGCACCGCCACTTCGCCGGACGTGACGCCCTCGTCCGGGCGCTGGAGGCGCTCGGCATCGCGGAGTGCGAGGCCGCGCTGGACGCGGCCCGGCTCGACGAGGGCACCGCGAGCGAGGCCGTACGCCGGCTGGTCGGAGCCGTCGAGCCGGCCGCCGGACTGCTCGCGTTCCTCTACACCGAGAACCAGCTGTTCGAGGGCGAGGAGCAGCACGCGGGCTGGGCCCAGATCGACGACCGGATCTCCGCCCTGTTCCGGCGCGGCCAGCTCAGCGGCGAGTTCCGCATCGACCTCACGCCCGCCTGGCTCACCGAGGCGCTGTACGGCCTGCTGGCCTCCGGCGCCTGGCTGGTGCAGAGCGGCAAGGGCGCCCCCAAGGACTTCCAGCACATGATCGTCGAGCTGTTGCTCGGCGGCGCACTCAGGAGAGACGAACCATGACCAGCACCCTGCAGCCGGTGTCGACGACCGAGGTGGTGAAGCGCCCGGGCCGCTGGCTCGCTCTCGGCGTTCTCGTGCTCGCCGTGCTGCTGGTGGCCGTCGACGCGACCGTTCTCGGTCTCGCGACCCCCTACATCAGCGAGGATCTCAAGCCCTCCGGCACCCAGCTGCTGTGGATCGGCGACGTCTACTCGTTCGTCATCGCCGGTCTGCTCGTCTCCATGGGCAGCCTCGGCGACCGGATCGGCCGCAAGCGGATCCTGCTGGTCGGTGCCACGGCGTTCGGCGCGATATCCGTGTTCAACGCCTACGCGACGACCCCCGAGATGATGATCGTCGCGCGGGCACTGCTCGGCGTCGCCGGCGCGACTCTTATGCCGGCCACCCTCGCACTGATCCGCAACCTCTTCCACGACCCGCGCGAGCGCAGTCTCGCCGTCGGCGTCTGGGGCGCCACCGCCTCCGCCGGTACGGCCGTCGGCCCGATCGTCGGCGGTTTCCTGCTGGAGCACTTCTGGTGGGGGTCGGTCTTCCTGATCAACCTGCCCGTGATGGCCGTGCTGGTCGTGGTCGGGATCAAGCTGCTGCCCGAGTCGCGTACCGCGAACCCCGGCCCCTGGGATCTGGTCAGCGTCGTGCTGTCGCTGATCGGCATGATCGGTGTCGTGTACGCCATCAAGGAAGCGGCGACCCACGGCTTCGCGTGGACCACCCTGGCCGTGGGCCTGCTGGGTGCGGCCGCCCTGTACGGGTTCGTCCGCCGCCAGTTCAGGCTCCCGACGCCGCTGCTGGACATGCGGCTGTTCAGCAACCGCGGTTTCAGCGGGGCGGTGCTGGCCGATCTGCTGACCATCCTCGGCCTGTCCGGCCTGGTGTTCTTCCTGTCGCAGTACCTGCAACTCGTCCAGGGCAGGCGCCCGTTCGAGGCCGGACTGGCCGAACTGCCCGCGGCGATCGGCGCGGTGGTGGCCGGACTCCTCGCGGGGCGAGCGGCCCGGCGCTTCTCGGTGCGTACCGTCGTCTCCGGAGGTCTCGCGGCCATCGGCCTCGCGCTGGCCGCGCTCACGGTGCTCGACCAGTCCACCGGCTACCCGCTGCTCGGTACCGCGCTGCTGGTGGTCGGTGTGGGGGCCGGCCTCTCGTTCACCGTCACCGCCGACGTGATCCTCTCCAGCGTGCCCAAGGAACAGGCCGGCTCCGCGTCCGCGGTGTCCGAGACGGCGTACGAACTGGGTGCCGCGCTCGGCATCGCCGCGCTCGGGTCGATCGTCACCGGCGTCTACCGCGACTTCACCGGTCCCGCGGGCACACCGGCCGCGGCCCACGAGTCGCTGGGCGGCGCGGTCGAGGCGGCCGCGAGCCTGCCGGCCCACAGCGCCGCCGCGATGCTGGACGCGGCCCGCACCTCCTTCGTCGACGGCCTTGCCCTCGCGGCGGGCGTGGGCGCGACGGTCCTGCTGGCCGCGGCGGTGGCGGCGTGGTTCCTGCTGCGGGGCCAGCGCCTGGAGAACGCCGAACCGGACCACGCGTAGCCGAGGACCCAAACCTGACACCGAAGGACGACGCCCTCAGGGGCGGCGCGGGGAACTGCGCAAGAGGCCAGACGCACTCGCACTGGTCCGGCACCGAAGGACGACGCCCTCGGGGGCGCGGGGAACGGCGCGACAAGCCCCCACGCACCCGCACGGAACCTCAGGGGCGCGGGGAACTGCGCGACAAACCCCCACGCACCCGCACCGGAAAACCTACGCCGCTTCCTTCGCCTTGCTCGCGTACATGTCCACGTACTCCTGCCCGGACAGCCGCATGACCTCGGCCATCACCGAGTCGGTCACGGCCCGCAGAACATACCGGTCCCGGTCCATCCCCTCGTACCGGGAGAACTCCATCGCCTCACCGAACCGCACGGTGACCTTGCCCGGCCGCGGCAGCCCCGCCCCGCCCGGCTGGAGCTTGTCCGTCCCGATCATGGCGAAGGGCACCACCGGCGCACCCGTCATCAGGGTCAGCCGGGCGATTCCCGTCCGCCCCCGGTACAGCCGGCCGTCGGGCGACCGCGTCCCCTCCGGGTAGATGCCGAACATGCGGCCTTCCTCGAGCACCCGTCGCCCGGTCATCAGCGCGGCGACACCGCCCCGGCCACCGTCGCGATCCACCGGGATCATGCCGACGCCGGTGAAGAACCAGGCCATCAGCCGGCCCTTGAGGCCCTTGCCGGTCACGTACTCGTCCTTGCCGATGAAGACGACCTGACGGTCGCAGACCAGCGGCAGGATCATCGAGTCGATGAACGTCAGGTGGTTGCCGGCCAGGATGACCGGGCCGTTGCCGGGAATGTGCTCCGCACCCTCCACCCGTGGGCGGAACATCAGGCGCATGGCCGGGCCGAGCACTGCCTTGATGAGCGCGAAGCGGGACAACGGACCCTCCGGTGTCAAGGGGTTCTGTATGAGTCTGTGCAGGTGAGGACGATACTCGTGGCCCCGGGTATCGCGCACATCGGGCCGGGCGACTTCACCGAGACCTTACGCATTGTTGACGCGTGTTTACCTGCGGTGGCGCGCCGCCAGAAGGGCGTAACGCGGCCGACTTGATGTGACGCACATCGCCCCGGAGCACACCGGTCGCGTTCCCAGAACCGTCGGACCGAATCGAACAGACTCGACGAACCGTCAATTCATCCTTCCCGCCAGCCACTACGACATCCGACGTCACCCGCGTGTTCCGTCCGAGGTCTCCCACCGGTCATGTACGCGCCCCTACGATCGGGCCGCACTGACGAGCCGAACGGCAGGGAGGGCGCTCATGGGAACGCACGAGTCGAACGAAGAAACGAGCGGTACCGGGCCGAGCGGAACCGGGCCGAGCGGGACCGGGCGGCGGGCCCTGCTCGGCGCGGCGGTACTCGGCGCCGGGGGAGCGGTCCTCGGCATGGCCGGCGCCGCGCGAGCGGACGGCGCCCGGCACGGCGGCGGACCGGGGAGCCTGCCCAGGCCGACGATCATCGGCCACCGCGGCGCCAGCGGCTACCGCCCGGAGCACACCCTCGGTGCGTACCAGCTGGCCCTCGACATGGGCGCCGACATCGTCGAGGCGGGCGACCTGGTCCCGACCAGGGACGGGCACCTTGTCTGCCGTCACGAGCCGGAGATCGGCGGCACCACGGACGTCGCCGACCATCCCGAGTTCGCCGGCCGCAAGAAGACCAAGCTGCTCGACGGCGTCCCCACCACCGGCTGGTTCACCGAGGACTTCACGCTCGCCGAGCTGAAGACGCTGCGCGCCGTCGAGCGCATCCCGGCCAACCGTCCGCACAACACCCTCTACAACGGCCGCTGGGAGATCCCCACCTTCGAAGAGGTCCTCAGATGGCAGGACGAGCAGACCCGCAAGCGCGGCAAGCGGGTGTGGATCTACCCCGAGCTCAAGCACCCCACCTACTTCCGCAAGCAGGGCCTCCCGCTGGAGGAGCGCGTCGCCAAGCTGCTGCGCAAGTACCGCAAGGACCGGCGGACCTCCCCGGTCATCCTCCAGTCCTTCGAGCCGACCAGCATCCAGCGTCTGCACAGGCTCGTCGACAACCCGCTGGTCGTCCTGCTGTCCTCGGCGGACTCCCGCCCCTGGGACTTCGTCGAGACCGGTGACCCGCGCACGGTCGCCGACCTGGTCAAGCCGGCCGGCCTCAGGGAGATCGCCTCCTACGCGCGCGGCATCGGCCCGACCCTGGACCTGGTCATCCCGCGCGACGCCCAGGGCAAGCTCACCCGGCCGACCTCGCTCGTCTCCGACGCGCACAAGGTGGGCCTGATCCTGCACCCGTACACGATGCGCAACGAGAACCCCTTCCTGCCCGCCGACTTCCGCAGGGGCTCGGACGCGGACGCCTACGGTGACGTCTTCGGCGCGTACCGGGCGTACTTCGCGACCGGCATCGACGGCGTCTTCACCGACCAGCCCGACACGGGTGTGCTGGCCCGCGAGGACTTCAACGGCTGAGCCCGTCAACACCCGAGGTCACACCCCCCGGTCGGGTGGGCTTCGGCCGCCCGGGCAACCCGCAGCCCGGGCGGCCGCGTCGCTCCGCATATGACGCACGACCTGGTCACCGCCCTGCGCCCGCTGCTCACCGCCGAGGCCTCCGCGGAGGCATATTCCACCGGAACCGAGCCGGGCGACCTGGAGCAGGCGGTCTGGCTCCGCCTGCTGGAGCGCCTCGACACCGAGGGCCCGCCGCTCGACCCGCAGCAGTGGCTCCGCCGCGCGGTCCGCTCCGAGGTGCGCCGCACCCGCCGTACGAACCGTCTCGAACGGCCGTACGCGGGTGAACCGGCCGACGACCCGGACCGCGATCCCGAACAGCTCGCCCTCGCCGCGGCCCGCGGCCGGGCCCTGCGCGAGGCCGTGCGCCGCCTCCCGGGCCGCTGCCCCCGGCTGATGGAGGCCCTGCTCTCGCCGGAGGACCCGACATACCGGGAAATCGCAGGGGAGTTGGGTATCTCACAGGGGAGTCTTGGCCCGGAACGTTCCAGATGCCTGGGATGTCTCCGAAGATTGCTCACACCGGAGGTTGCGGCCCGCTGAGGACGGGGATAGGAGTGGAGGACGACTGGTGATCAGATGAGCGGGAGGCGTGCGCACATGGGCATGAGCGTGACCATCTCTGCGGCGACCGAGCAGGACGCGGAGCAGATCTTCAGACTGCAGTACCTGTGCTTCCAGACGGAGGCGGCGCTGTACGGGAACTACCGCATCGACCCGCTCGTCCAAACCCTCGACTCGGTCCGCGAGGAGGTCACCCGCGACTGCGTCTTCGTGGCCCGGCTCGGCGAGGAGGTCGTGGGCTCGGTCCGCGGCTCGGTCACCGAGGACGGCGCCGCCGGGATCGGCAAGCTCTGCGTCCATCCCCGGCTCCAGGGGCACGGCATCGGCGCCCGCCTGCTCCGGGCGGCCGAGACGGCCCTCGCCGACCAGCACGGCGCCACCCGCTTCCGCCTCCACACCGGCCACCGCAGCGAGGGCAACCTCCGCCTCTACCGCAAGGTCGGCTACGAGACGGTGGGCACGTCCCAGGGCTCCGACGGCGTACCGATGATCGTCCTGGAGAAGCCGGCCGGGGCCTACGCGGCGACGGCTTGACACTCAGGGGCGCGGGGAGCTGCGCGATCAATCCCGCACTCGCCGACGCCCCTCAGTCGCTGTCCCCCTGCCGCGCACGCGACGTCCGCAGCCAGTAGATCGCCGACACCGGCAACAGAATGGGGATGAACACGTACCCCAACCCGAAGTCCGACCACACGGTCGCGTCCGGGAAGGCCGACGGCTCGATCAACGTCCAGGTCCCCACCGTCAGTACACCCACCAACTCGGCCACACAGCACGCCAACGCGGCCTTTCGCGCCTTCTCCCCGCCCCGCACCAGCGAGTACGTGATGAACCCGTACACCAGCCCCGCCACCGCCGACAGCGAGTACGCCAGCGGTGCCCGGTCGAACTCCGTCGCGATCTGATACGCGGACCGCGACACCGCGCCCACGACCATCACGCCGTACAGCCACACCAGCAGCGTGCCCGGCCCGCTGATCAGTCGCCGACGGCTCACCTCAGCCTCCCCAGATGTCATGGAGACGCACCTCCAGCACCGCCAGCACCACACCGCCGGCGGCCACCGTCACCGAACCCCACCGCGTCCGCTCGGCCAGCGACAGGAATCCGGCCGCCGGGACACAGGCGAACGCCCCCAGCAGATACGCCACGAAGATCGTCGTCCCCTGCTCCGGCTCCTCGCCCCGCGCCAGCAGCACGATCCCGACCACCAACTGGACCAGCGACAGCAGTGTGACCACGGCCATCCCGATGAAGTGCCAGTCCTTCGTCGGCTGGTCACGGTAGGCGGCCCAGCCGCACCAGGCGGCGAGCAGCAGCGCGGCGACGCCGATCACCAGCGTCAGGGCATCAAGCATGCTGCGACCCTATTACGGCCGAAAAGGCCCGATGCCCGCGGCCCTGGCCTGCACCGTAGGGTCGAGGGCATGACGATCCACGCCCAGGCCCTGCTGTTCGACAACGACGGAACCCTCGTCTCCTCCCTCGCCTCCGTGGACCGCTGCTGGACGCGATGGGCCACGGAGTACGGCATCACGGCCGAGGAGTTCGCCCGGATCGAACTGCACGGCCGGCCGGCCGCCGAGATAGCCGCCGACCTGCTGCCCGCCGAGATCGTCCCGCGGGCCGTCGCCCGCATCGAGGACCTGGAGGTCGACGACGTACCGAACGGCGGTGTGCACCTGTTGCCCGGCACCCGCGGCTTCCTCGACTCCCTGCCCGGCGACCGCTGGGCCGTCGTCACCTCCGCCACCCGGCGCCTCGCCGAGGCCCGGCTCGACGCCGTCGGCATCCTGCCCAAGACGCTCGTCGCGGCCGACGACATCACGCGCGGCAAGCCCGACCCCGAGCCCTACCTCCTCGCCGCCCGCGCCCTCGGCGTCGACCCGGCACACTGCGTCGTCTTCGAGGACGCCCCCGCGGGCCTGGCGTCCGGCCGCGCCGCCGGCATGACCACCGTGGCGTTGACCACAACCCACCAGGCGCACGAACTCCGGGCCGATCTGGTCGTCGAGAACCTGTCGGCCCTGTCCGCACTGGTCACCGACCAGGGCGTGGAGATTTCCCCGCGCGCCTGAACGCTCACGACCTTGTCCACCGCTGTCCAGCATCCGGACAGCGGAGGGTCGGTAAGGACCGTACGCGTGTTTTACTGACGGCATGACCACGACGAGCGACCGCATCCCTGCGACCGAGGCGACCATGACGCCCGGTGCTCGTTGTATGTGTCGAATGTGCGCCTTCTAGAGGGCCCCCGCACCACCCCCTGAGCTCGCGCCCCGAAGCGAGACCGCGGCCTGTCCGCACGCCCTGAGCGCCGCGTGACCCCAAGCCGCCCCGCGCGCCCGTTCTCCCCGGTTCCACTTCCCAGCGAGAACCGTGTCGCGTCTCTGACCGAACGCACCTGTGCCCGGGCACACCCACGCCCGCGCACTCGACAGTGACGGAATCCCAGTGATCACCACCTCGGGCCTGACCAAGGTCTACCGTGCACGCGGCCGCGAGGTCACCGCCCTGGACGGCGTCGACCTGCACGTCCGCGAAGGCGAGGTGTACGGCGTCATCGGCCAGTCCGGCGCCGGCAAGTCCTCGCTCATCCGCTGCGTCAACCTGCTGGAACGCCCCACGGCCGGCACCGTGACCGTGGCCGGGCAGAACCTCACCGCCCTGGCCGGCCGAGGTCCGCGCGCCGGGAGGGAACTGCGGCAGGCGCGCAGCCGCATCGGCATGGTCTTCCAGCACTTCAACCTGCTGTCCTCCCGGACCGTCCAGGACAACGTCGAACTGCCGCTGGAGATCCTCGGCACGGCAGGGCGGGAACGCTCCCGCAAGGCACTGGAGCTGCTCGACCTGGTCGGCCTGGCCGACAAGGCGAAGTCCTACCCGGCCCAGCTCTCCGGCGGCCAGAAGCAGCGGGTCGGCATCGCCCGCGCGCTCGCCGGCGACCCGAAGGTGCTGCTGTCCGACGAGGCCACCAGCGCCCTCGACCCGGAGACCACCCGCTCGATCCTGGCGCTGCTGCGCGACCTCAACCGGCAGCTCGGCCTGACGGTTCTGCTCATCACTCACGAAATGGACGTCGTGAAGTCCGTCTGCGACTCGGCCGCCCTCATGGAGAACGGGCGCATCGTCGAGTCCGGCACGGTCAGCGAGCTTCTCGCGACCCCCGGCTCGGAACTCGCCTCGGCGCTGTTCCCGCTCGGCGGCGAGGCCTCCGGCGAGGACCGCACCGTCGTCGACGTCACCTTCCAGGGCGAGAGCGCCACCCAGCCCGTCATCTCGCAGCTGGCCCGCACCTACAACATCGACATATCGATCCTCGGCGCCGCCATCGACACCGTCGGCGGCCTCCAGGTCGGCCGGATGCGCATCGAACTGCCCGGCCGCTACGAGGACAACGTCGTGCCGATCGGCTTCCTGCGTGAGCGGGGGCTCCAGATCGACGTGGTGGGCCACGAGACCGAACCGGTGAAGGAAGGTGCCAAGTGACCTGGTCCGAGATGCAGCCCCTGCTGGAGCAGGCGTGTTGGGACACGCTCTACATGGTCGGCTGGTCCACGCTCATCGCCGTCGTCGGCGGACTGCCGCTCGGCATCCTGCTGGTCCTCACCGACCGGGGCGGCCTCCTGCAGAACCTCACGGCCAACAAGGTCATCGGGCAGGTCGTGAACATCGCCCGCTCCCTGCCGTTCATCATCCTGATGGTCGCGCTGATGGGCTTCACCCGCTCGATCACCGGGACGACCATCGGCGTCGAGGCAGCCATCGTGCCGCTCGCCGTCGGCGCCATCCCGTTCTTCGCGCGCCTGGTCGAGACGGCCGTCCGCGAAGTGGACCACGGACTCGTCGAGGCCGTGCAGTCCATGGGCGGCAACACCTGGACCATCGTCCGCAGGGTCCTCGTCCCCGAGTCCCTGCCGTCGCTGATCTCCAGCACCACCACCACGATCGTCGCCCTCATCGGCTACTCGGCCATGGCGGGCACCGTCGGCGCCGGCGGCCTCGGCGACATCGCCATCCGCTACGGCTACCAGCGCTTCGAGACCCAGCTGATGTGGGTCACCGTCGCGATCCTCGCCGTCGTCATCTCGGTCATCCAGTTCGCCGGCGACTACGCGGCCCGCTCCCTGCACCTCCGCGGCTCCCACGCGGGCCCCGCCCCCAAACTGCGGCTCCTCAAAGCCGCCTCCTGAACACCCCGTCACCCTCAACGGGGTCGCACCACCCGCAAGGCCATAAGGAAAGGCACTTTTCGTGCGTAACACCGCCAAGATCACCACCGCCGTCCTCGCCGCCGGAGCCCTCACCCTCGGGCTCAGCGCATGCGGCGCCGGCAGCTCCGGCACCGACGGCCCCCTGATCGTCGCCGCCAGCCCCGTCCCGCACGCCGAGATCCTGAACTACGTCAAGGACAACCTCGCCGAGAAGGAAGGGCTCGACCTCCAGGTCAAGGAGTTCACCGACTACGTGACCCCGAACACGGCGACGCAGGACGGCTCGGTCGGCGCCAACTACTTCCAGAACAAGCCGTACCTCGACGACTTCAACAAGAAGAACGGCACCGACATCGTGCCCGTCGTCACGGTCCACCTGGAGCCGCTCGGCCTCTACTCCCACAAGGTCAAGAAGGCCGGCGACCTGAAGAGCGGTGCCACCGTCGCCATCCCCAACGACACGGTCAACGAGGCCCGAGCCCTCAAGCTCCTCGCCGCCGACGGACTCATCACCCTCAAGGCGGGCGTCGGCAACGAGGCGACCCCCTCCGACATCACCAAGAACCCCAAGAACCTCGAGTTCAAGGAGCTGGAGGCGGCCCAGACGCCGCGCTCCCTCGACGACGTGGACGCCGCCGTCGTCAACGGCAACTACGCCATCGAGTCCGACCTCAAGCCCTCCGAGGACGCCCTGATCCTGGAGTCGCCGAAGAGCAACCCCTACGGCAACTTCCTCGCCGTGAAGAAGGGCGACGAGGACGACCCGCGCGTGAAGAAACTCGCGAAGCTCCTCACCTCGCCCGAGGTGAAGAAGTTCATCCAGGACAAGTACGCCGGCTCCGTGCTCGCCTCGTTCTGAGCCGACGCCCGGCACCCGCGCACGGGCCCTTCCTCCATCCACGGGGGGAGGGCCCCGTGATGCGGACCGATGCTTTCATGCTGCATGCTGGGCAGTTCAGCATGCCCAGAAGGTTCACCGAAGGTTACGGAGCGGCGCATGACGAGCACCTTCCCCAACATCTCCATCAGCACGGAGCGGTTGGTGCTGCGTCCCCTCGACGAAGACGACGTCGCCTCCCTGGCCGCGATGATGAACGACGAACAGGTGGCCGCCTGGACCCGTGCTCCCCAGCCCTTCACGGAGGACGGCGCCCGCACCTGGATCACCGACCACGCCCCCGCCGAGCGCACCGGGGGACGCGGAATCGACTTCGCGGTCACCGAGTTCCTCACCCAGCGCCTGGTCGGCGTCATCCAGCTCACCAAGACGAACTGGCGCGTGCGCTCCACCGAGATGTCGTACATCATCGCCCCCTGGGCCCGCGGCGAGGGCTACGCCTCCGAGGCGGCCCTGGCCACCGCCCAGTGGCTCCTGGGGGACCAGAAGTTCGAGCGCATCGAACTGCGCACGGCGGCCGACAACACCGCCTCCCAGCAGGTCGCGCAGAAGATCGGCTGTATCAGCGAGGGCGTGCTGCGCAACGCCTGTATAGCCCGGGCCCGTGCCGAGGACGGCACATGGACCGACGTGCGCACCGACTTCATCGTCTGGAGCCTGCTCCCCGAGGACCTGGAAGGCGTCGGCGAGCAGTTGCGGGACGGCTTCACGTCCTTCGGCGACTGGAACTGACCGGAACCACCCGCAGGACGACGGCGACGACGACGCCGCGGCTCCCTCCGAGGCCTCCACCGGGTACCCTCACGGAGCCCACCCGCGGGCTGCCCCCCACAACGCCACGCAGACGACCTGCGAAAACCCAGGAGGCTGACGACGATGGCCGACCGGGTCACGGTGATCGGCTGGGACGGTTCGCCGCTGACCGCCGCGGCGAGCGCCGCCCTGGGTGCCGCCACGCTCGTGGCCGGTGCCGCCCACCACCTGGCGCTCCCCGAGGTACCCGCCGGCGCCGAGCGCATCCGCCTCGGCAGTGTCGCCCTCGCCGCCCGCCGCATCGCCGGCCACCGCGGCACGGCCGTCGTGCTCGCCGACGGCGACCCCGGCTTCTTCGGCGTCGTACGCACGCTGCGCGCCCCCGAGTTCGGCCTTGAGGTGGAGGTCGTCCCCGCCGTCTCCGCCGTCGCCGCCGCCTTCGCCCGGGCCGGCATGCCCTGGGACGACGCACAGGTGGTCGCCGCACACCCCCGTACGCTGCGACGCGCCGTCAACGTCTGCCGCGCCCACACCAAGGTCGCGGTCCTCACCTCACCCGGCGCCGGCCCCGCCGAACTCGGTCTGCTCCTCGACGGAGTCCACCGCTCCTTCGTCGTCTGCGAGGAACTCGGCACCACCCGCGAGCGCGTCTCCGTCGTCACCTCCGACAAGGCCGCCGACCACACCTGGCGCGACCCCAATGTCGTCATCGTCCTCGGCGGTCCGTCCCGGCCGGACGCGGCGGTGGAGGCAGGCGGCTGGATCTCCGGCCGCGACCCGTCCGCCGGACCGCGCGGCTGGACCCTGCCCGCCGACGCGTACGGCGCGGATCTCGGCGAGGGGGAGACCCACCTGCTGCGCGCCTCCCAACTCGCCCGCCTCGGGCCCCGCGTCGGCGACCTCGTCTGGGACATCGGCTGCCGCAGCGGCGCCTTCGCCGTCGAGGCCGCACGGGCCGGTGCCGCCGTCCTCGCCGTCGACAGCGACCGGTCCGCCTGCGCCCGCACCGACGCCGCCGCCCGCCGCCTCGGCGTCCAGCTCCAGATCGTGCACGGCACCGCCCCGCACATCCTGGAGAACCTCCCCGAACCCGATGTCGTCCGGGTCGGTGGCGGGGGAGCGGCCGTCGTCTCGGCGGTCGCAGACCGACGCCCGCAGCGCATCGTCACGCACGCCGCCACCCGCGACGCCGCCGAACTCATCGGCCGCGACCTCACCGAGCACGGCTACGGCGTCGAGTGCGCCCTGCTGCAGTCCGTCGAACTCGACAGCAAGGCCTGGACGGAGAAGGAGCGGAGCGTCGCGTTCCTGCTCAGCGGCGTGCTGCCGCGGCGCGGCGCCTGACCACGCCGCCGTCCCCGTGATCGGCTTGTCGTACTGCGCGCGGTAGGCTGGCCGATCGCTGCACCGCACAAGGACGCCCGGCGCTTCGTCGGCCAATGTCCGGAAAACGCGCCCGTTTTGGGCTGTGTGTGGTACGGCAGAACCGAAGGGCGCGCAACGTGGCGCAGTCCACAGCGGAACCGTCGCGGATCAAGCTGCCGAGAGGGTGGTACGGCCGCAACAATGCCAGTGAATGGCTTTGTCGCCTTTTCGGGGCGGACCGTTCGTGCCGCTGGGGACGCACGCTCGTTCTTCACTGCGGGGCGGTCGGTGCGCCGTTCCGGGCGAGCAGGTCGTAGGAGCACTAACCGATGGGCGAGGGGTACGCATGACCGACACCGGCCAGGTCCCGGGCGAGGGGCTGCCGGAGAGTGCAGGCATGGTGGAGCAGCCGGGCGTCGCCGCGCCCGGTGCGTACACCTACCTCTCCGAGACCACCGCAGAGGCAGAGGACGAAGACCTGCTGCTGTTGCCCGGTGCCCAGGGCGCCTGGGGCAACGAGGTCCCTCCGCCCGCGCCGGAGCCGGTCCTCGAGGCCGTGCACCAGCCGGGCCCGCACGAGATCTCCGGCCGCGACAGCGGCTCGGTCGACCTCGGCGGCGTCCGTCTGCCCGACCCGCCGCCGATCCCGCCCGTCACCCCGCGCCGGCCCCTGCACCTCGGCCCGCCGCTGCCCGACAGCTCCGCCAGCCCGGTCCGCTCCCTCGCCGACCGCGGCCCCGCGGACGCGCCCGTGCGCCAGCCGGTGCCGTCCGCCGCGGGCCCCGAGTACCTCGACGGCCCCCGCGCTCCCGAGATGCCCGCGCAGCCCGCCGCACCCTGGGGCGTACCGGGCACGCCTCCGGCCCCGGTGAGCGCCGGGGCGGCGCCTGCGGAAACGGTTGTTCCGGCGGCGGAGCCAACGGTGGCGGAGCCGACGGGACCGGCCCAGGCGGTCACGACCAGTGAGATGACGGAGACCAGCCACACGGCACCTCCGGCACCGGCCGAGGCCGGGCAGGTCTCGGTGGGTGACCCCGTCGGTCCGGGCGTCGCCTCTGCCGAGGGCCGGGCAGCTGCGGCTGAGGCCGGTCAGATGGCCGAGCCCGGCCCCGCGGGTGCGGGCGCCGGCCCGGACGGAGCCCCCGTGGCCGCCGCGGAGCAGGTCATGCCCGTACCGGGGGCGGACGCCGTTGGGCCGGGCATGGACGCGGAGGAGCGAGCGGCCGTCGCCCAGGCCGGCACCGTAGCCGCCCCGGCGGTTGCCGTGCCGTCGGCTGCGGAGCCCGGGCACGCCGTGGACGGCTCTGCGCAGGGCGGTGCACCTGCCGGTGTCTCCTCGGAGTTCCCCGTACCGGACGCCGTCGGCGGACAGAGCCCGGTGGCGGTCGCCGAGCAGGCCGCCGCGCCGGCTCCTGCCCCGGAGGCCGGTCAGGTCCCGGAAGCGGTCCCGTTCCCTGAGGCTGCCGCCGCCCCGGAGTTCGCCGTCGTCACTCCGCCCGAGGCCGTCGGTGCGGAGGCCCCCGCCCCGGTACCGGACGCCGCTCACGCCCCCGACGCAGTAGCCCCGGAGGCCGTTGCGCAGGTGCCGGCGGCGGGCGTGGGCGTTGCCCCCGAGGCCGCCGCACCGGGCCCGGCCACGGAAGCCTCCGAGGCCGCCGCACCGGAGCCGGAGGCCACCGCCGCGGAGGCTGCGCCCCAGCCCCCTGCGGCAACTGACGCCACGCCGGTCGCGGTCGCGCAGGAGCCCGAGGCGACGGCTCCGCAACCCGGCACCCCTGGCCCTGAAGCCCCTGGCCAGGGCGCTGCCCCTCCGCCCGCGGAGTCGGTCGGTCAGGAACCGGCCGTTCTGCCCGCGGAGTCCCTCGGTCAGGAACCGGCCGTTCTGCCCGCGGAGTCGGTCGGTCAGGAACCGGCCGCTCCATTCGCCGAGCCGGTCGGCAAGGATGCACTCGCGCCCGTTCCACCCGCCGAACCTGCCGCTGCCGTTGCCCCGGAACCGGCTGCCGAATCCGTCGCCACCCCCGGCCCGGCCCCGGTCGCGGAGACCGTCGCTGCCCCGGTCCCGGCCCCGGTAGCCCAAGGCGCCGAGCCCGCCGGCGCCGCCCCCGCCTCTGACTCCGCTTCGCCGGAGTCGGCCCAGGAGGCGACCGCCCCGGCTCAGCCCTCTCCGGAACCGACCCCCACGGACGCCGTCGCACCCGCTCAAGCACCCGAGGCGCCTTCGGCACCCGGCACCCCTTCGGCACCGCAGACCCCTTCGGTACCCGAGGCCCGCGAGCCCGCAGAGGCCCCCGCGCCCACCGCGCCCGCCGCCGAAGCGCCAGCCCCGGCCCAGGCCCCCGAACCGGTCACAGCCATCTCGGTCGCCGAAGCCGTCGAGCCCGCCGCCGCCCCTCAGGGAACCGCCCCGGGCACCCCGGCACTCGGCGAGGACGTCACCGTCGTACTACCCGCCCCGGCCGCCGAAGAGCAGGCGGGGCAGGCCGGGCCGACCGTGCAGGGCCCGCAGCGGTCCCGGCCGGCGGCGCCCGAGACGCTGGAGTCCCCGGCGGTCGCGGCCACCGTTCCGGCTCCCCGCGACGGCGACGCCGAACTCGCCCAGAGCGCCGACGACCTGGACACCCGGGCCGCCGAGCAGGAAGACATCGCCGACCAGGAACGCCGAGAAGAGAGTGCGGCCGCAGTGGCAGAAGCCCGACAGTCCACCGGCCCCGCGGCCCCCGGCTACGACCCCGCCGAGCGCGAGGCCGTCCTGAAGGTCATGCGCGAACGCCGTGACATCCGCAACGGCTTCCGCAGCGACCCCATCCCGCACGAGGTGCTCCTCCGCGTCCTGGAGGCCGCCCACCACGCGCCCTCCGTCGGCCACTCGCAGCCGTGGGACTTCGTCGTCATCCGCTCCGCCGACACCCGGCGCGCGATGCACGAACTGGCCGTGCGCCAGCGCGACGCCTACGCGAAGTCCCTCCCCAAGGGCCGGGCGAAGCAGTTCAAGGAACTGAAGATCGAGGCCATTCTCGACACGCCGGTGAACATCGTCGTCACCGCCGACCCGACCCGAGGCGGCCGGCACACCCTCGGCCGCCACACCCAGCCCCAGATGGCCCCGTACTCGGCCGCCCTGGCCGTGGAGAACCTGTGGCTCGCCGCCCGTGCCGAAGGCCTCGGCGTCGGCTGGGTCAGCTTCTTCGACGAGCGCGAGATGGTCCGCGCCCTCGGTCTGCCCGAGCACCTGGAGATCATCGCCTACCTGTGCGTCGGCTACGTCGACGAGTTCCCGGACGAGCCCGAGCTGTTGCAGGCCGGCTGGTCCAAGCGCCGCCCGCTGTCCTGGGTCGTGCACGAAGAGACATACGGCCGCCGTGCCCTGCCCGGAGAGGAACCCCACGACCTGCTCGCCGAGACCGTCGCGCAGATCCGCCCGCTGGACGCCAAGGCGCTCGGCGAGGCGTGGGAGCGCCAGAAGCGTATGACCAAGCCGGCCGGTGCGCTGGGCATGCTGGAGATCATCTCCGCGCAGCTGTCCGGCCTGTCCCGCCAGTGCCCGCCGCCCATCCCGGAGCCCGCGGCCGTCGCGATCTTCGCGGGCGACCACGGAGTCCACGCCCAGGGCGTCACCCCCTGGCCGCAGGAGGTCACGGCCCAGATGGTGGCCAACTTCCTCGGCGGCGGTGCCGTATGCAACGCCTTCGCCACCCAGGTCGGTGCCGAGGTCTGCATCGTGGACGTGGGCGTCGCCGCCGACCTCCCGGCCACCCCGGGCCTGCTGCCCCGCAAGATCCGGGCCGGCACGTCCGACATGACGACCGGCCCCTCGATGAGCCGCGAGGAGGCCAGGCAGGCCATCGAGATCGGCATCGAGACCGCCCGCGACCTGGTCGCCGCCGGCAACAAGGCCCTGCTGACCGGTGAGATGGGCATCGCGAACACCACCGCGTCCGCCGCCCTGATCTCCGTCTTCACGGGTGCGGACCCGGCCGAGGTCACGGGCCGGGGCACCGGCATCAACGACGAGACCCTCGCCCGCAAGACCGAGGTCGTGCGCCGCGCCCTGGAGCTCCACCAGCCGGACCCGGCCGACCCGATCGGCGTGCTCGCCGCGATCGGCGGTTTCGAGCACGCCGCAATCGTCGGCCTCCTCCTCGGCGGCGCCTCCCTGCGTACGCCGGTGATCCTGGACGGCGTCAGCGCCGGCGCCGCCGCCCTGGTCGCCCGGGCGATCGCCCCCGAGGTCCTGGCCGCGTGCATCGCGGGCCACCGAAGCGCCGAGCCGGGCCATGTCGCCGCCCTCAACAAGCTGGGCCTGCGTCCCCTGGTCGATCTCGACCTCCGCCTCGGCGAGGGCACCGGCGCCCTGCTCGCCCTGCCGCTGGTCCAGAGCACGGCCAGGGCGATGCACGAGGTGGCGACGTTCGATTCGGCCGGAGTGACCGAGAAGTAGGGCTCCCGCAGCCCGACGTGGACCCGTGAGCGGTCGTTCCTGGACGGAGCGCCCGCCCACGGCCCACGCGCCGACAGACGGGCCGGGCGCCCGGCCACTGGACCACCGTGCCGCCTCGGTGGACGAACGGGGTGCCGGCCACTGGGCCGCCCTCGCCGCGTCGGCGGCCGGGCGGGGCGCCCAGCCACTGGACCACTCGCGCCGCCCTCCCTCCTGCCCACTAAAATCCGCACGTCAGGGCATCGAACACCGCCGCAAACAGGAGCCGCACCTCATGGCCGAACACCCCGCCTACCCTGTAGGCCTCCGCCTCACCGGCCGTCGCGTGGTCGTCCTCGGCGGCGGCCAGGTCGCCCAGCGCCGCCTGCCGGCATTGATCGCGGCGGGCGCGGACGTCCTCCTGGTGTCCCCGGAGGCCACCCCCTCGGTCGAGGCCATGGCGGACGCCGGCGAGATCACCTGGCACCGGCGCCCGTACCAGGAGGGCGACCTCGCGGACGCCTGGTACGCCCTCATCGCCACCAGCGACCCCGCTGCCAACTCGGCCGCCTCCGCGGAAGCCGAGCGCCACCGGGTCTGGTGCGTCCGCTCCGACGACGCCGACCGGGCCACCGCCTGGACCCCGGCCACCGGTCACAGCGAGGGCGTCACGGTCGCGGTCCTCACCACCGACGCCAAGGGGCGCGACCCCCGCCACACCGCCGCCATCCGGGACGCGGTCGTCGAGGGTCTGCGTGACGGCACGCTGGTCGCCCCGCACCACCGCACCCGCACCCCCGGCGTCGCCCTGGTCGGCGGCGGCCCCGGTGACCCGGACCTGATCACCGTGCGCGGCCGCCGCCTGCTCGCCGAGGCCGACGTGGTCATCACCGACCACCTCGGCCCGCGCGACCTGCTCGCCGAACTGTCCCCGGGCGTCGAGGTGATCGACGCGGCGAAACTGCCCTTCGGCAGGTTCATGGCCCAGGAGGCGATCAACGACGCCCTCATCGAGCACGCGCGCAAGGGCAGGTCGGTCGTCCGGCTCAAGGGCGGCGACCCCTTCGTCTACGGGCGCGGCATGGAGGAGGTCCAGGCGCTGGCCGAGGCCGGCATCCCGTGCACGGTCGTGCCCGGAATCTCCAGCTCCATCTCGGTCCCGGGCGCCGCCGGCATCCCGGTGACCCACCGGGGCGTCGCCCACGAGTTCACCGTGGTCAGCGGCCACATCGCCCCCGACGACGAGCGATCCCTGGTCGACTGGCCGTCCTTGGCCAAGCTGACCGGCACGCTGGTGATCCTCATGGGCGTCAGCACGATCGGCAAGGTCGCCGAGACGCTCATCGCCCACGGCAAGTCCCCGGACGCACCCGTCGCCCTGGTCCAGGAGGGCACGACGGCCGGCCAGCGCCGCGTCGACGCCACGCTCGCGACGGTCGCCGAGACCGTGCGGACCGAGGACGTGAAGCCCCCGGCGGTCATCGTCATCGGCGAGGTCGTGAAGGTCGGCCCCGCGGCCCCCGCGCCCCGGAAGTAACCCCGGGTAACACAACCGTACCGAGCCGTTGGCACCACACCCAGGACAAGGCAGTATCACCCTGTGGCCGATCTCATCACCGTCGAGGATCCCGACGACCCGCGTCTGCGCGACTACACCGGCCTGACCGACGTGGAGCTGCGCCGCAAGCGCGAACCCGCCGAGGGCCTGTTCATCGCCGAGGGCGAGAAGGTCATCAGAAGGGCCAAGGAAGCGGGCTACGAGATGCGGTCCATGCTGCTCTCGGCCAAGTGGGTCGACGTCATGCGCGACGTCATCGACGAACTCCCCGCCCCGGTCTACGCCGTCAGCCCGGAGCTCGCCGAGCAGGTCACCGGCTACCACGTGCACCGCGGCGCGCTCGCCTCCATGCAGCGCCGACCTCTGCCCACCGCGGCCGGTCTCCTCCAGACGGCCCGTCGCGTCGTCATCATGGAGTCGGTCAACGACCACACCAACATCGGCGCCATCTTCCGCTCGGCCGCAGCCCTCGGCATGGACGCCGTCCTGCTCTCCCCGGACTGCGCCGATCCCCTCTACCGACGCAGCGTGAAGGTCTCCATGGGAGCGGTCTTCTCCGTCCCGTACGCCCGCCTGGACACCTGGCCCAAGGGCCTGGAGTCGGTCCGCGAGGCGGGCTTCACCCTCCTCGCCCTCACCCCCGACGAGAAGGCCCGGCCCCTCGACGAGGCCGCCCCCCACACCATGGACCGCGTCGCCCTCATGCTCGGCGCGGAGGGCGACGGCCTGTCCACCCAGGCCCTGGTCGCCGCCGACGAATGGGTCCGCATCCCCATGTCCCACGGTGTCGACTCCCTCAACGTCGGCGCGGCGGCGGCAGTCGCCTTCTACGCCGTGGCCACCGGCCGGCCCCAGGTCTAGGGGCAGCACGTGGAGCAGCGCGAAGCCGTCGTGGCCGTACTCCTGCGCGGTGAGCGCCTGCTCGCGATCCGGCGCGGCCCCGGGGTCGCCCGCCCCGGCTACTGGCAACCGCTCAGCGGCAAGGTCGAGCCGGGCGAGACCCAGGAGGAGGCGGTCGTCCGGGAGGTCCGCGAGGAAGTGGGGCTCACCGTCGTACCGGAGGCGAAACTCTGGGAGTCGGAGACCGACGACCATCGCTTCCGGCTCCACTGGTGGACCGCCCGCGCAGACACGGGCGAAGTGGTCCCCGACCCGCGCGAGGTCGCCGAGACCCGCTGGGTCACCCCGCGGGAGTTCCTGGCCCTGGACCCGGTCTTCGCCGGCGACCGGGAGTTCTTCGAGCGGATCCTGCCGGAGTTCTGACGCCCCGCCGACCGGCGGGCCGTCGTCGTACGGCTACGGGTCCCGGGGGTGGTCGTCCTGCTGGACGCGCTCCTGCCGTACGACGCCCCCGTCGCCGCCGAGCCCCCGCGCCGGGCCCTGACAACCCTGCACCAGGGCGATACCGACCGCCACCAGCAGCGTCACGACGACGAACACGAACAACCGCTGCCGCAGCAACCGCGGATTGGCGGGCCGCAGCCTGGTCCCCGTGCTCCGGGACGCCGGACGCCCGGTGCCGCTGTGCGGTGCGGGGCGGCTGCCGCTGCCGCTGCCCGACCGCCTCCCGTTGCGCCCGGTGGGCGTCGGTCGCGACCCGGACCGTGACGAGGTGCCGCCGCGCGAGGCGCCGGGACCCCGCATCGGAGTCCTGCCGCGGTTTCCGCCGCCTGTCGACCGGTTCCCGTCACCGGCCGCCCGGGCTCCGCCCCGCGCACCGGTACCGCTCTGGGAGGCCGGGCCGTCCGGAGACGGCTGACCGTCCCGGGAGGGAGCCGGCCCCCGCGGCGGGGGAGTACCCCGGCCCCGCTGGGCCCCGGACGTCCCGGCGCCCTGCTGCCCCTGCGGACGCCGGGTGCGCTCCGGGTAGGTGTCGGCGAGCCGTTCGGTCTCGGCACCGCGGGGCGCGGGCGGCCGGACACCGGCGAGGTCCTGCGACTCCCGGGCCGCGATCTCCTTGAGCCGCAACGACAGTTGGAGCGTGCTGGGCCGGTCCTCGGGGTCCTTCGCCAGACACGCCCGGACGAGCGGGGCCAGCGCGTCGGGCACGCCGTGCAGCTGGGGCTCCTCGTGCACCACGCGGTAGAGCATCACTTCGGAACTGCCGTGCCCGAAGGGCGAGTCACCCATCGAGGAGTACGCGAGCGTGGCACCGAGCGAGAACACGTCCGTGGCCGGTGTGACGGTCGCCCCGCGCACCTGCTCCGGCGCGAGGAAGCCGGGGGAGCCGACCGCCGTGCCGACGTGGGTGAGCGTCGAGGCACCGGTCGCCCAGGCGATGCCGAAGTCGATGATCCGCGGCCCCTTGGGGGACAGCAGGATGTTGGACGGCTTCAGGTCCCGGTGCACCACCCCGGCCTCGTGCACCGCGACCAGGCCCTCGGACAGGGCGGCGCCGATGGCCGCGACATCGGCGGCGCCGAGCGGTCCCTCGGCCGCGACCTTGTCGTGCAGGGACGGGCCGGGCACGTACTGCGTGGCGAACCAGGGGCGGTCCGCGTCGAGGTCGGCGGCCACCAGCCGGGCCGTGCAACCGCCGCGGATCCGCCGGGCCGCCGAGACCTCACGGGCGAACCGGGAGCGGAACTCCTGGTCCTCCGCCAGGTCGGGGCGGATGACCTTGAGTGCGACCCGCTGCCCCTTCTTGTCGGAGCCCAGGTACACCACGCCCATCCCGCCCGCGCCGAGCCGTCTGTGAAGCCTGAACGAGCCGACGACGCGCGGGTCCTCGCGCCTCAGGCGCATCATCGCCATGTTCATCCCCGCTGCCCGGTCCTGTGACGAGCCACAGCTTACGTTTCCACGGCCGCCCGCGCGCAGAGGCCGCGCCCTCTCAGGGTGATGGATTGTCAGTGGTGGGTGGGAGACTTGAAAGGTGGTCAGGGAGGGTGCGAAGAGGCGGACTTCGCGCTGCGAGTGATCCCAACCACCCGTCGCAGAAGGGGGATTGGTCCTGTGAAGGGTGATCGCGTGGAGATAGTCGTGGACGCGGGGGACACGACGCGCACGTATGAGGTGGTGGCGAGCAGGGCGGGCCGCAGGGTGGAGACGGCGGTACGCCGAGGTGTCGTGGAAGTGAGCGAAGTCACCCGTAGCGGTACGGTCGTACGTACCGCCCGTTTCATGGCGAATCGGGTGCTGGCCCTGGTGGAACAGCCGGTCCCTCGGGAGCAGAGCTCGGACAAAGAGGGGTGATCCGGCCGCCCCGTCGGGGAAGACCCTGAGACCCGCGTCCCCGTCTCCACCCAGGGGAGTACATCGCAGGTGGCGGCTCATCCTCCGGGAGGCCCGGCAATCGGTACGAGGGCATGACGCCCCGGAAGGGCCGGACACCTAGATTTGAGGTCAAGCGGCGGGTGCAGCACTCGTCCCCCGAGGTCAGACGCCCGCCGCTGCCAAACGACAACTGAGAACGGTCAGGAGAGGGACCATGGCCCAGACGGCTCCGCGGACACTGCTCCGCGAGGAGGGACGCAAGGTGTACGCCGCCGCGTTCCGCCCCCGCCGCCAGGGTCGTCGCCACCCGGTGGTGGCGACTCTGATGGCCCTTCCCCTGGCGGCCCTGCTCCTCCTCGTCTTCGACGGGTGGGAGACAGTGGCCACACAGGCGTCGTCCGTGGGCGAGATGCTGGGGCGCTGAGCGGCGACCCCAGGCCCGGAAGAGCGGTCCGGGCGGGGACATCCCGACCATGAAACCCCGTGGGGACGGGGGTGCGGCGGACGGCAAAAAATGCCGGCGCAGCTGGGGAGCTGCGCCGGCATTGCTTTTGCCCCCACCGCCGAGCACCTGGAACGAACCCGTCCCCTCCGGCCGGGTTCCGTCTGCGCGTACGCTCACCCCGGTGAACTCCGCCTCCGGCCCGCTCCTGGCCGGCCTCACCGCCACGGCCCGAGCCGCCGCCCACGCCCGCTCACCGGCCTGCCCCTGCGGCGCGGCCACGCTCGCGGACCGCCCGGACGGCACCGTCGTACGCCATGCGGACACCGTCGCGAAGGCCCACCCCCTGGACACGACTCCCGCCGAGCTCACGAGCCGTCTCGCCCTCGCCGCCCACCACCCCGACATCCTGCTGCCTCCACTGGACCCCGCTCCGGTGGTACTGCACGGCCGACTGGTGACGTTCTGGCCGTACGGCACCCCCGTGGATCCCGGCGACCCGGACGCCGCGCCCTGGGAAGCCGCCGCCGCACTCCTCGCCCGCCTCCACCGCGTCCCGGCTCCGAAGAACCTGCCCGTCATGCGTGGCCCCGCCAAAGCGGCCAGGGCCATCGCCCGGCTCCGTGAGGCCGGCCCGCACCCGGCGGCAGCGCCCGTGCTGCGCGCCTGGGCCACCCTCCCGCCCTGGGCCCGGGCCGAGGTACCGATGCCGCACACCGGCACGCTCTGCCACGGCGACCTCCACCTCGGCCAGCTCGTACGACACCCCGCCGCCGATGGGCCCTGGCTGCTGATAGACGTGGACGACCTCGGCGTCGGCACCCCCGTCTGGGACCTCGCCCGTCCCGCCGCCTGGTACGCCTGCGGCCTGCTCCCGCCCGGTGAATGGGTCCGCTTCCTCACCGCCTATCGGGAGGCCGGCGGCCCGGCCGTCCCCGCCGAGGGCGACCCCTGGCCCGCCCTCGATGTCCCCGCGCGTGCCCTCACCGCGCAGACCGCGGCCCGGGCCGTCGCCAAGGCGGTCGCGGCCGGCCGTCCACTGGACGAGGTGGAGCGGTCGGTCGTGGACGCCTGTGACCGAATGGCTGCCGTCCCGCCCCAGTTGGTGCAGGGGCACGCGAAGTAGGGTGCAACCGAGCACAGCGGGACGCAGTCTGTCCTGGTGAGACGCGAAGCAGGACCGACCGGCGAGGAGTTGAACGACCATGCAGTGTCCGAAGTGCCGTGCGCCGATGCACACGTACAACCGCAACGGTGTCCAGATCGAGCAGTGCAGCGGGTGTCGCGGGATCTTTCTCGACTACGGCGAACTGGAGTCGCTGACCCGCCTGGAGGCCCAGTGGTCCCAGAGCGCCCCGCCGCCCCCGGCCACCCCGCAGGCCTACCCCGCCCCGCCTGCCCCGCAGGCCTACCCAGCCGCTCCGGCCCCGCAGGCCTATCCCGCCCCGGCGGCCCCCGCCTGGGGCGCCCCGCACGGCGGTCATGGACATCACGGCCACCACGGACACCACCGCAACAAGAGCTTCGGCCACATGCTGTTCTCGTCCTGAGCCGTGACACGACAGGAGCCCCCGGCCGCGAACGGCCGGGGGCTCCTTGTGATGTGGACGATACTGGGATTGAACCAGTGACCTCTTCCGTGTCAGGGAAGCGCTCTCCCGCTGAGCTAATCGTCCGCGGGACCATGACCACCAACTGCAGCGGATCATGGGCACTGCGTGCGCGATACTGGGATTGAACCAGTGACCTCTTCCGTGTCAGGGAAGCGCTCTCCCGCTGAGCTAATCGCGCGGGTCGGGATCTCGGGAGATCCAGTGGACGATACTGGGATTGAACCAGTGACCTCTTCCGTGTCAGGGAAGCGCTCTCCCGCTGAGCTAATCGTCCTTGGAGGTGGAGACGGGATTTGAACCCGTGTAGACGGCTTTGCAGGCCGTTGCCTCGCCTCTCGGCCACTCCACCAGGAGTGTAGGGGGCCGGGAAGCCCCCTCTTCCTCGAGCGGACGACGAGGTTCGAACTCGCGACCTCAACCTTGGCAAGGTTGCGCTCTACCAACTGAGCTACGTCCGCCTGTCGGTTCGGTCCGCCCTCGCGGCCCGGCGACGTGTTGAACTCTAGCGGATTCCGGTGCCAGTACAAAAACGCGTTTGTGCAGCGTGCTGCGCTTCCCCTGCTCAGGTAGGTCACAGCGCCACCCCACCGGACATCCGCCGGTCGCCCGCGAGACCCCCGCCATAGACTCGACTGCGTGCTCGACCTCCCTCCTCTCGCCCGCTTCGGCGACCGCGTCGCCACCGGGCTCCTCGACGTCACCGACGATCCCGAGGCCCTGGAGTCCAGCGGCTTCTGGGCCGTCTGCGCGGACTTCGAGGGCCGTCTGACCTGCGCACGCTTCGCGGAGGTCCGGACGGCGGACGGGCCGGCTCCCGTGCCCGGCGCATGGCGCGGGCCGGCCGCCGGTGACTGGACGTCCTCGCTCGACCGCGCCGCGTACACGGCCGCCGTACGGCGGATCCGCGACCACATCGCGGCCGGCGAGGTCTACCAGGCGAACCTGTGCCGGGTGCTGTCCGCGCCCGTCCCGCCCGGCGCCGACGTGGATGCCCTCACCGCGCTGCTGGCCCGCGGCAACCCGGCGCCCTACGCAGGAACGATCCGCCTGCCCGGGCACGGCGTCGAGATCGCCACCGCGTCCCCCGAACTGTTCCTGCGGCGCGACGGCCGGGTCGTCGAGTCCGGGCCGATCAAGGGCACCGGCCGTACCGAGGCGGACCTGCTGGAGAAGGACTTCGCCGAGAACGTGATGATCGTGGACCTGGTCCGCAACGACATCGGACGGGTGTGCGCCACGGGCAGTGTGACGGTGCCCGACCTGTGTGCCGTCGAGAAGCACCCCGGGCTGGTCCATCTCGTCTCGACGGTCCGCGGCGAGCTGGCGGACGGGGCCGGCTGGGCCCAGCTGCTCGGCGCCGCCTTCCCGCCCGGCTCGGTCACGGGCGCGCCCAAGTCCAGCGCCCTGCGGATCATCGACGCGCTGGAGACGGCGCCCAGAGGGCCCTACTGCGGCGGGATCGGCTGGGTCGATGCCGACCGGGGAACCGCAGAGCTGGCCGTCGGTATCCGCACCTTCTGGATCGACCGGGCGGACGGCGTGCTGCGCTTCGGCACCGGCGCCGGCATCACCTGGGGCTCCGATCCCGAGGGGGAGTGGCGGGAGACCGAACTCAAGGCGGCCCGGCTGCTCGCGATAGCGTCGGGAACGTACGAAGTGAGTTGAGAGGACCTGACGTGAAGATCTGGCTCGACGGCGGGCTGCAGGACACCGAGTCCGCCCGCGTCTCCGTCTTCGACCACGGGCTGACCGTGGGCGACGGCATCTTCGAGACGGTCAAGGCCGTGGACGGCCGGCCTTTCGCGCTCACCCGGCACCTCGACCGGCTGACCCGGTCCGCGCGCGGCCTCGGCCTGCCGGATCCGGACCACGACGAGGTGCGCCGCGCCTGCGCCGCCGTCCTCGAAGCCAACCCCGCGCCGCTCGGCCGCCTCCGCATCACCTACACCGGCGGCCACGGCCCCCTCGGATCCGACCGCGGCGAGCACGGCCCCACCCTCGTCGTCGCCCTCGGCGAGACGACCCGCCGTCCCGACTCCACCGCCGTGATCACGGTCCCCTGGACCCGCAACGAGCGCGGCGCGCTCACCGGCCTCAAGACCACCTCGTACGCCGAGAACGTCGTCGCCCTCGCCCGAGCGCGCGAACGGGGCGCGTCCGAGGCACTGTTCGGCAACACGGTGGGGCAGCTGTGCGAGGGCACCGGGTCGAACGTCTTCGTCGTCCTCGACGGCGAGATCCACACCCCGCCGCTCGCCTCGGGCTGCCTCGCGGGCATCACGCGGGCGCTGACGGCCGAATGGACCGGCGCCGAGGAGACCGATCTGCCACTCGACGTGCTGGAGCGGGCCGACGAGGTCTTCCTGACGTCCACCCTGCGGGACGTGCAGGCCGTGCACCGGGTCGACGGCCGTGAGCTGCCCGGCGCGCCGGGCCCGGTGACCGCCAAGGCCATGCGGATCTTCGAGGAGCGCGCCGGGCACGACCTCGACCCCTGACAGCCCCGGCGAATTTCGGCTGAACGGGACCCCGGTTGCGGGTAGAACACCCCTGATGACCACGACCCTGCGGCCGAACGAGCCGCTTCAGCAGAACGCCGACGGGACGCGCTCACGCCGCTACCGGGTATGCGTGAACAGCCGTCCCGTGGGCGCGATACACCTCGACACGCATCCCGTGTTCGGCACCGCGGTGGCCCGGATCACGAAGCTGCACATCGATGAGGCGGACCGCAGACGGGGCCGGGGCACGGTCGCCGCGCTCGCCGCCGAGGAGGTGGCGCGCGGCTGGGGGTGCCGTCGCATCGAGGCGGTGGTCCCCGCCGCGTCCGAGGCGGGACTCCGGCTCGCCACGGCGCTCGGCTACGTCGTCCGCAACCGCGGCTTGGAGAAGCAGCTCGGCGACACCCCGCCGGAGCTGCCGGAGGGCAGCCGCGCCCGGCCCATGACCGAGGCGGAGTTCGGTCCCTGGCTGGAGAAGGGCAAGGAGCACTACGCGCGCAGCTGGATGGACCGGGGGGTCCCGGAGGCCGAGGCCCGGGTCAAGTCGGAGCGCGACCACGCGACCCTGCTGCCCGACGGCCTCGCCACCCCGGGCATGCTCATCAGCGTCGTCGAACACCTGGGGACGCCCGTGGGAACGCTGTGGCTCGCGGTGCGCGAGAGCAGCGCCTTCGTCTTCGACGTGGAGACCGAAGCCGCCCACCGCGGGAAGGGCCACGGCCGCACCCTGATGCTGCTGGCCGAGGCCCAGACCATCGCCGAGGGCAGGCGGACCCTCGGCCTCAACGTCTTCGCGGGCAACACCCCGGCCGAGCGGCTCTACGCCTCACTCGGCTACGAGACCGAGCGGTACGCCCTGTACAAACCGTTGCTGTAGCGGCCCGGGATCCGAAGGCCGGGTGCGGGTGATCAGTGCTCCTGCCCGGCCAGCAGCCGGTCCGCGATCTCCTCGATCCGCTCGCGCAGCCCCTCCTGGCTCTTGCCGCCGTCGAGCCGCTCCCCGCCGATGACGTACGTCGGGGTGCCGGTCACACCGATCGCCTTGCCCTCGGCCTGGTCGGCGTCCACGATCAGGATGTGCCGGCCGTCGATCAGCGCGGTGTCGAACTCCTCGGCGTCCAGGTCCAGTTCGCGGGCCACCTCGACCAGGAAGGATTCTCCCTCACGGGCCAGCTCCTCGACCCGCCCCAGCAAGGCCTCGGCGTACGGCCATCCCCGGCCCTGCTCCCACGCCTCCTCCGCGGCCTGGGCGGCGGCGAAGGCGTGCTTGTTCTTCTCCAGAGGGAAGTGCCGCAGCCGCAGCTCCAGACGGTCGCCGTAGCGGGCGCGCAGGGCACGGAGGTCGTCCAGCGCGGTACGGCAGTCCCGGCACTGGAGGTCGCACCAGACCTCGAGGACGGGGGCGGCGGAACGGTCGGGGGAGGAGTCGCTCATGCCGACAGTCTCCCAGCAGCCGCGGCCGGGGTGCAGCCCGCACCGGCACCTGCGGAGGAGGTGACCCGGAGATCTCCCTGATGTCGGGCCGGAGCATGGCCCGCCGGGGTGCGGCGGGTGCAGGATGGAAGGGACGAAGTGCCTCGACCCGACCGCGCCACGCCTGGAGGACCGGATGATTGCCGAGACCGTCTGCTCCGCCGTGTCCGCGGCAGGCCTGGGCATTGCGATCGTCACGGCGTACCGCAAGCGCTACCTCTCCGCGGTCCGTGTCGCGGCCTACTCCCTCGTCCCGATCGGCCTCGTGATGACGGGGGTCGTCGAGTGGCTGGCCGACACCGCGTTCAGCCCGGCGGCCTGGGCCGGGTTCGGGGTGCTCGGCCTCGCATGGGTGCTCTTCATGACCACACGAGCCGTGGAGCGCCGCCGCGGCGGCACCCGCAAGGAGCGCAGGGCGGCGGCCCGCGCCGCCGACCGGCCCGACACGGTGGCCCCCGCCTCGGCGCCTTCCCTGGGCCCAGGCTCCCGTCCGGCGACCAGGCCTGCGTCCCGCGACGACGACTTCAGCGACATCGAGGCCATCCTCAAGAAGCACGGCATATGACGGCAGCCCCTCCCGGGGCCGTATCGTCACAGTGGGTCCGCCGGTGCGCGGAAATGATCACAACTCGAACCGGACCTCGCGGAATAGGTGCACTCACGCACGGAACGAGGCCGCTGATCGCGCCGGCCGGGGCGACTGCGTCATCATCGCCGCGAGATGCTGGACACGACGGAACAGAGCGACCCCGTACCGCCGCTGGACGCACCACGTCCCCCGCGGGATGAGCCACGTGGTTGCCTCTTCGCCCTCTCCCAGCCACCGCTGATGATCTTCCTGGCGGTGATCGGGAGTCTGCTGCTCATGGCCTCGTTGCACGATCTGCTGTTGCTGTGAGCCTTACCCGCGGTACCCGGCGCCACCCGCCGGGACCGCGTCGGCATCGACATCCTCCACACCCCGCGGTCCGGCAAGCCGCGGGTCAGCCCGCTGCCTCCTTGCGGCGCGCCCGGTAGGCGGCCACGTGCAGGCGGTTTCCGCAGGTGCGGCTGTCGCAGTACCGCCGCGAGCGGTTGCGGGACAGGTCGACGAAGGCGCGCCGGCAGTCCGGTGCCTCGCACCGCCGCAGCCGCTCCTGCTCCCCGGCGACGACGAAGAAGGCCAGCGCCATGCCGCAGTCGGCGGCCAGGTGATCGGCGACGGAGGCACCGGGTGCGAAGTAGTGCACGTGCCAGTCGTAGCCGTCGTGGTCCGTGAGCCTGGGCGTCGTGCCGGCGGCTGCGACCAGCTCGTTGATCGTGCCGGCGGCGGCCCGGGCGTCCGGGGCGGCGAAGACGGAGGCGAAACGCCCGCGGATCTTGCGCACCGCGGAGAGGTCGAACTCCGAGAGCACTCCGACGTCGCTGATCTCGTGGTTTCGCACGAAATCCGCGAGGGTCGCCACGTCCGGCAGTCCGTCCGGCGCCGTGTCGTCCTCCGGTGCGGTGTTCACCAGATCGACCACGGTGTCGAGGGCGCACCGGGTGTCGTGGGTGATCAGCACGATTCGCTCCCTGGCCTGAGGGTCGGGCGGGCGCCCGCCGATGCTGGCCGATGGTAACGGCTCCGCCTCCGCCGGGCCGCCTCATGCCCGTACATGGCTTCGAATACAACGCCGCCCGGCCCGCCGGGGTTCCCCGTGCGGCGCGACACCCGGGGGAGGGGGCTACCACGCGAACCGGCGCCGTACCGCGTGATCCGCGGTGCCGGCGCCGGTGTCATTCCGTATGCGGTTGTCCGGGCCCGAGCCGTCTCCCCGAGTCGACGGCGCCGGGCGGCTTTGTGGGGGCCTCGCCCTAGCTCTCCGCCAGGATGTGCGAGAGCTCCTGGTCGAGGTCGAAGTGCCGGTGTTCCGTGCCGGGCGGCACGGCGGCGTCGGTCCGCTTCAGGAAGGACTCCAGGGCCCGTGCCGGGGCCTCGAGCAGGGCCTCGCCCTCCGGCGAGCTCAGGGCGATGCACACGACGCCCTGGCCGTGACTGCGCGACGGCCAGACGCGGACGTCGCCGGTGCCCGTGGGGCGGTGAAGTCCCTCGGCGAGGAGGTCGCGGGCGAACACCCACTCGACGGTTTCCTCGGCTCCGGTGTGGAAGGTGGCGTGCACGGCGTAGGGGTCGGCCGTGTCGTACCGCAGGCCTGCGGGGACAGGCAGGGAGGACTCGCTCGACACAACGAGGCGCAGGTGCAGCTCGCAGCTGACCGTGGTGTTCATAAGCGCCAGGGCCTTTCGCTCAGTGTGCGCTCGGGGATTCGCACGTCGGCGAAATCGACATGCCACCTACGGTGCCGTTGTAAACCCCTCTGAGTGTTTTGCGTGCCTTTACGTAACTCTTCCGGCCGAGCGGTCGTTCGTGTCCTGCGTCCATTCCGGTGACCGGTTTCGCTCGGGTAGTGTTTGGCCGTATGAATACGGGGAGTAACGAGCCGGGCGAGGTGGCCGTGGCGTCGAACGAGACGGGGACGGGCGAAGCGCACGGCGAGCAGGACCGCGGGCTCGGCTCGCGCGCGCCGGAATTCATCAAGGCCCGCCGGGCGCTGCACCTCAGCTGGCAGGTCGGCGTCTTCATCATCGGGCTCGCGGTCGTCGTGACCGGCATCATCATGCTGCCCCTGCCCGGACCGGGGTGGGTCGTGATCTTCGGCGGCATGGCGATCTGGGCGACGGAGTTCGTCTGGGCCCAGCTGGTGCTTCGCTGGACCAAGCGGAAGGTCACCGAGGCGGCGCAACGCGCGCTCGATCCCAAGGTGCGGCGCCGCAACATCATCCTGACGTCGATCGGGCTGGTGATCATCGGTGTGCTGGCCGGCATCTACCTGTGGAAGTTCGGCATGACCATGCCGTGGAAGATCAAGGACCAGTGAGCGTCACAGGCACCCGCTGACATGGGGTAATGTTCTCTCTGCGTCCGGGCGATTAGCTCAGTGGGAGAGCGCTTCGTTCACACCGAAGAGGTCACTGGTTCGAACCCAGTATCGCCCACCCGGACCGGCGGCCCACCTGCGATTGCGCAGGTGGGCCGCCGTTGTTGTGTGGGATTGAGGGCAACGCCGGGTTGCGAGATCCAGCCAGGACCGACCGGTCCGCCGTCAGGGCGCCCTCACCCGTCCCGGTGCTCGCCCCCGAACCTGCCATCGCCCAGCAGAGCGGACGACCGCCCGGACGATCACTGAGCCCCCGGACCGCCGTATCCCCGCGTCCTCCAGGCCGGCCGTAGCGATCACCGAGTCCTGGACGTCAGGCCGCCCGAGTCGCCCCCGTACGTTCACCGAGCCCCGAGCACCACAGCTCCCGCGCCGCCTCCCGAATCAGCCGTACTGGTCACCGCGCCCCGGGCACCAGCTCGCCCCCGCGCCGCGGCTTCAACTGGCCTTACGGCCCCGGCTCTGAGCATCACCCACCCGCGCCGCGCTGTCCGCTCACCGGCTCACCGTCGACCCGCCCGCCTCCTCTGCCCACGCCCCGTCACCTCCAGTCACGGTCACTCCCGCCGGCCTCGCCCGCCCACAACACCCCGCACCCCACGCCGCCTGGCCGAAACCGACCCCACGCCCACAGAACCCCTCGCCCAACGCCGCATGGCCGAATCCGGCCCCTGCCCTCTTAATCCCGTCCCCCCACCCCACCGTCGTCTTTCGGTCGCGCCCGCAATCAACCCGACCCACCCCTGTCGGTTCGGCGCTTCGGACGTGTGGCCGTCACCAGGGATGTCGTCCAGCTCCGCTTCCAGCCCCACCAGCTCGGTCCGCTACGCAGCCTGCCCTGTCGGTAAGAAATTCTTGTCCGAATCATTGACGCACCCTCAGCCCCTCCGTACCTTGTGCCAGCAAGCGCTTACTTGAAACGATTCATGCGAGCGGGACGACGTGCGGGGAGGTCCAACCGTGGTGAACGGCAGGAATGTTGAGAGACGAACCATCCTGAAGGCGGCCGGAGCCACGGCAGCCACGCTGGGGCTGGCCGCGACGACCGGCTGCGGTGGTGACGGAGGGGCCTCCGCGGACGGGACGGTGACGATCCGTTACGCGTGGTGGGGTGCGGAGGACCGCGCCCAGAGAATCACCAAGACCATCGCGCTCTTCGAGAAGAAGTACCCGAAGATCAAGGTGAAAACGGACTTCCAGTCTTATCTCGACTTCTGGAAGAAGTTCAACACCCAGGCTTCCGGCGGAAATCCGCCGGACGTGTTCCAGAATGCGATCGGCTTCCTCCGGAAATACGACGCCAAGAACGTGCTGCTGGATCTGAGCGAGCAGGCCGAGGCCGGCAACCTCCGGATGGAGGGATTCCGCGCGGGCCTCGAAAAGTTCGGCGAGATCGACGGCAAGCTCCTGGGCGTGCCGGTGGGTTCGAACTCCATGGCCCTGGTCATCGACAAGCCCGTCTACACCCGCGCCGGCGTCAAGCCCGAGCAGGGCTGGACCTGGGACGACTTCGACGCCGCGATGAAGAAGATCCGTGACAAGACCGGGCGCGCCGGCGACAGCGGCATGTACGGCGTCATGTACCTCTACGACCTGTACCTGCGCCAGAACGGCAAGGCCTTCTTCACCGAGGACGGGCTCGGCTTCACTGAGTCGGACCTGACGGACTGGTGGACCAAGGCCGAGAAGGGCGTCAAGGACGGCATCTACGCCGATGCCAAGAAGGTCGTCCAGAACAAGCCCAAGTCGGCCGTCGCCGCCGAGCTCGCCGGTGGCGAGTTCACCTGGGACAACTTCACCGTCCGCTACACCGCCGAGGGCAAGAGCGAGTACGGCCTGGCGCCCATCCCGACCACGGACGGCAAGAAGACCGGCCAGTACCTCGGCTCGTTGATGCTGAGCGCCTCCAAGCGCACCCAGCACCCCAAGGAAGTCGCCCAGTTCATCGACTTCATGGTCCACGACCCCGAGGTCGCCAAGATCATGGGCTACGACCGCGGCGTCCCCGCGACCCAGGCCCAGTACGACGCGTACAAGCCGACCGACGAGGTCAACAAGGCGATAGCCGCCTACGAGGAGTCCCTCGTCGAGGCCGGAGTCCTGGAGCCCATCACGCCGCATCCGAACGGCGCGGACATCTGTGAGTCCGCGTTCCTGCGCATCGCCGAGGAACTCGCCCTGGGCAAGAGGTCGGTGGACGAGGCCGTCCAGCAGTTCTTCACCGAGTCGAAGACGGCTCTCGGCACCTGATGGGAACCACCGTGACACACGCCCCAGCGATGGAGGGCCTGACTCAGGACTCCGAGCCGCGGCACGGTCCGGTGAAGCCCGAGCGCCCCGCCGCCCTCAAGCGGCGGCGGCGCCGGGAGAACCTGGCCGGCTATCTCTTCATGTCCCCGTGGATCGCCGGGTTCCTGCTCCTCACGGCGGGCCCGATGATCGCCTCGCTCTACTTCGCCTTCACCGACTACAACCTGTTCGACGCACCGAAGTGGATCGGCCTGGACAACTTCTCCGAGATGTTCGGGGATCCGCGCTGGCGCCACTCGGTGCAGGTGACACTCTGGTACGTCGCCGTCGGCACGCCGCTGAAGCTGCTCGCCGCCCTCGGCGTGGCGCTGCTGCTCGCCCAGAGCCGGCGCGGGCAGGCCTTCTACCGGGCCGCCTTCTACGCGCCGTCGCTCATCGGCGCGAGTGTCTCCATCGCGATCGTGTGGAAGGCGATCTTCTCGGACGACGCGGTCGTCGACCGTACCCAGAAGATCTTCGGGATCGACGTCGGCGGCTGGACCGGCGACCCGGACATGATCATCTACAGCCTGGTGGCGCTCACCGTCTGGCAGTTCGGCGCTCCCATGGTCATCTTCCTGGCCGGTCTCAAGCAGGTCCCGCGCGAGCTGTACGAGGCGGCCGAGGTCGACGGGGCGGGCAAGCTGCGGCGGTTCTGGAACATCACGCTGCCGATGATCTCCCCCGTCCTCTTCTTCAACGTCCTGCTGGAGACGATCCACTCCTTCCAGATCTTCAGCTCGGCGTACATCGTGGGCGGCGGCGCCGGCGGCAACGCCTGTGGTCCCGCCGACGGTTCGATGGTCTACACCTGCTACCTCTACGTCCAGGGCTTCGAGAACAGCCGCATGGGTCTGGCCTCCGCCATGGCCTGGATGCTGCTCGTCGCGGTCGCCCTGGTGACGGCGGTGTTGTTCTGGTCCCAGAAGCGCTGGGTGCACTACGAGGAGGGCGCCCGATGAGTGCTCAGGCCACCGACGTCACGCCGCGACGGGGCGGACTGCGGCACAGGCTGCCCGGCTCCATGGCCTGGCACGTCGGGTCCCTGCTGGTCCTCGCGGTGATCCTCTACCCGGTGATCTGGGTCATCGGCGGGTCCTTCAAGAAGAGCGAGGACATCGTCGGCAGCCTGGATCTCTTCCCGGGTGACCCGGTCGTCGACAACTACAAGAGCCTCGCCGACGGCATCGCCGACATCTCGGTCTCCACGTTCTTCTTCAACTCGCTCTTCCTCGCGGTCGGTTCGGTCATCGGCATCGTCCTGTCCTGCTCGCTGACGGCCTACGCCTTCGCGAGGATCAGGTTCGCGGGCCGCAATCTGCTGTTCACGCTGATGATCGGGACGCTCCTGCTGCCGTACCACGTGCTGCTGATCCCGCAGTACGTGCTGTTCCGCAACATGGACCTGATCAACACCTACACGCCGTTGCTGCTCGGGAAGTACCTGGCCACCGAGGCCTTCTTCGTCTTCCTGATGGTGCAGTTCATGCGCAACATGCCCAAGGAGCTGGACGAGGCGGCCCGCCTCGACGGCTGCGGGCACCTGCGGATCTACTGGTCGATCGTCCTGCCGCTGAGCCGCCCGGCCCTGATCACCAGTGCGATCTTCACCTTCATCAACTCCTGGAACGACTTCATGGGCCCGCTGATCTACCTCAACGAGCCCGACAAATACACCGTCTCGCTCGGCCTGAAGATGTTCGTCGACCAGGAAGGGGTGGCCAACTACGGCGGCATGATCGCCATGTCGCTGGTGGCGCTGCTGCCGGTGCTCGCCTTCTTCCTCGCCTTCCAGCGGTATCTGATCGACGGCATGGCCACCTCGGGTCTGAAGGGCTGAGGCGGACATGGCCGGGACACGGGTGAAGGCACGGGTGAAGACCCGGGGGGAGTCGGCACTGGCCGAGCGGTTCGCCGTGTTCGCCGAGTGCCTGCTGACCGGTGTGTGGATCGCCGTGGCCTCACTGGGCGTCGTCACCTATCCCGCCGCGTTCGCCGCCGGGGCGCGGCATCTGCGGCGCCGTACCGCCCATGAGCAGGGCGGTTGGCGAGAGTTCGTCGCCGACTTCCGCTCGGCCCTGCGCGGCGGGTGGCTCGCCGGGCTCGCCGGGTGGGCGGCGGTGGCCGCCGTCTGGGTGGACGTGCAGGCGGCGCGGGCGGGGATCCCCGGCGGGCCGCTCGTCGGGGCCGTCGGGGTCGTCGCGCTGATCGGGCTCGTCGTGGCCGGGCTGCGCGCGGCGGCGGTCTGGACGCCGGGAGCCCGCTGGCGGACGCTGCTCGCCGAGGCCGGGCGGCGGACGGTGCTCGATCCGGCCGGGTCCTTCCTGATCGTCTGCGGGCCGGCCGTGGTGGCCGTGTCCGCCTGGTTCGCCGCACCGCTGGCGATCGCCGTCCTCGGCGCTGTCGCGGCGGCGGCCGTCGCCGTGGAGGAGCGCTACCGGCACCGCTGAACGGCGGTGCCCCCTCCCAAGCCAGGTCGGCGCTCCGGCGCCCGCACCTCTCTATGTCATGCCCCTGACCATCGCGTTCCGCACGGAACCGCTTCCCGCACGGACGAGGAAAGGCAGCATCGCCATGTCTCCCATCCCCCGCAGATCCCTCCTCAAGGCAGCCGCCGTAGCCGGAGCCGCCGCCCAGTTCAGCTGGGCGGTGGGGGCCCAGAACGCCCAGGCCGCGCCCGGAGCCGACCCCGCCGACGCGGACCCGGTGACCCTCGACTGGCTGGAGGACGGCGGCCTCGGCGCCGCACCCGGCTCCACCGTCGGCGTGCCCTGGCCCAAGGGGGCGTACCAGAAGGACCAGACCTTCGCGCTGACGGACGCCGGCGGCAAGTCCGTCCCCGTGCAGTCCTGGCCGATCGCCTACTGGCCCGACGGCTCCCTCAAGTGGACCGCGCACGCGGTCGCCTCGGGTGACGGCAAGCTCACCCTCGCCGCCGGGACACCTGCCGCTCCCGGGAAGGAGGTCACCGTCGAGAAGCGCGGCGGCACCATCGACATCTCGACCGGCGTCATCACCGCGAGGATCGGCAAGTCCGGCTCCACCATCGTCAAGTCCGTCACCCGCGGCTCCACGGAGATCGCGAAGAACGGCCGGCTCGTGCTGGTCCGCCAGCCCGAGATCGAGGACGAGGACCAGGGCGCGGTCAGGACCGAGCGCTTCGACGGCACGATCTCCAAGGTCGAGGTCGAGCAGGCGGGCCCGGTCCGCGCGGTCGTCCGCATCGACGGCAAGCACCGCAAGGGCGGCCGCAGCTGGCTGCCGTTCTCGATCAGGCTCTACTTCTACGCGGGCGCCGACTCCTTCCGCATGGTGCACACCATCACCTACGACGGCAAGCAGGAGCCGGGCAAGGCCAGTGGTGACTTCATCCGCGGCCTCGGTGTCCGCTTCACCGTGCCGATGCGCGACGAGTCGTACGACCGCCACATCCGCATCGGCGGCGACGGCACCGGACTGCTGCGCGAGGCCGTCAAGGGCATCACCGGACTGCGCCGGGACCCGGGCGCGGCCGTGCAGGCGGCCCAGTTCGAGGGCAAGAAGCTGCCCGACCCCGCCACCTGGGACCAGCGGGTGACGACCCGGCTGCAGTACATCCCCGAGTGGGGCGACTACACCCTCTCCCAGCTCTCCGCCGACGGCTTCACGCTGCGCAAGCGCACCAAGAAGGGGCACGGCTGGGTCGCCGCGGGCGGTGGCCGGCGCGCCTCCGGCTTCGGCTACGTGGGCGGGGCGAGCGGCGGGTTCTCCTTCGGGCTGCGCGACTTCTGGGAGAAGTTCCCCGCCCAACTCGACATCCGGGACGCCCACACCGACGAGGCCGAGGTGACCCTCTGGCTCTGGTCGCCCGAGGCGCAGCCCATGGACATGCGCTTCTACCACGACGGCATGGGCCAGGACACCTTCCCGGAGCAGCTCGAAGGCCTCAACATCACCTACGAGGACTACGAGCCGGAGTTCGGCACCCCGTACGGCATCGCCCGCACATCCGAACTCCTCTTCTGGGCCAACGAGACGACCCCGAGCCCCGACCGGTTCGCCGAGCAGGTCGAGGCCGTCCGCGTGCTGCCCCAGCTGGCCGCCCCGCCCCAGCAGCTCATCAAGGCCAAGGTCTTCGGACCGGGGCTGTACTCCGAGCCCGACCGCTCCACCCCGGCCAAGGCGAAGATCGAGGACCACCTCGACTTCCTCTTCACCTACTACAAGGACCAGGTGGAGCAGCGTCGCTGGTACGGCTTCTGGGACTACGGCGACATCATGCACACCTACGACACGTTCCGGCACCAGTGGCGCTACGACATCGGCGGCTATGCCTGGGACAACTCCGAGCTGTCGCCGGACCTGTGGCTCTGGTTCGCCTACCTGCGCTCCGGCCGCGCCGACATCTTCCGCTTCGCCGAGGCGATGACCCGGCACACCGGCGAGGTCGACGTCTACCACCTGGGCAAATGGGCGGGCCTCGGCACCCGGCACGGCGTGCAGCACTTCGCCGACAGTGCCAAGCAGCAGCGCATCGCCAACACCACCTACCGGCGCTACTACTACTTCCTCACGGCGGACGAACGCGTCGGCGACCTCATGCACGCCAACGTCGACTCCGACGAGACGTTCCTCGCCCTCGACCCCCTGCGCAAGATCCGCACCGAGCCGTACACGCCCGACCGGCACGCCCTGTCGATCGGCTTCGGCACGGACTGGAGCGGCCTGGTGTCCGCCTGGCTGACGGAGTGGGAACGCAAGGGCCCCAAGTGGGAGAAGGCCAAGGCCCGCGTGCTGTCCACGATGGAGACCATCGCCGCCCAGCCCAACGGCTTCGTCCAGGGCAGCGGCCTGTACGACCTGGACACCGGGAAGTTCGCCGTGGCCAAGACCGCCAAGGTGGAGGTCTCGCACCTCTCGGCCGTCTTCGGCCTCAACGAGCTGTGCGCCGAGCTCATCGACCTGGTCGACATGCCGAAGTTCAACGAGGCGTACTTCGACTACTGCCGCTACTTCAACGCCACGAAGGCCGAACAGGCGGCACGCTACGGCTCCAACTTCGGCTCCCTGCTGCTCTTCCAGGGCCACTCGCGCCTCGACGCGTACGCGGCCGTCAAGACCGGGGACGAGAAGCTCGCCAAGCGGGCGTGGGAGAAGTTCTACAACTCCGACGGCTACAAGGAGTCCGCACCCTGGCGGACGGAGAAGGTGAGCGGCCCCGTCGCCCTGGTGCCGGGCAGCGAGGCCACCTGGGTGTCCACGAACGACACCGCGCTGTACGGCCTCGCCGCCATCGAGAACCTGGCACTGCTCGGCGACAAGATGCCGTAGCGGAGGGCTGAACGAGCGGAAGGCCGGAACGAGCGGTTCCCGTGGCAACGCCCCGGCGGGAACCGCTCGTCCCTAGTCGATGATCTGGTTGAAGAACAGGACCGCCGGGGCCACCACCCCGCCTCCTACGCTCACCGCGACCGGCCACACCTGGCCGGCCAGCGCCGCCAGGACGGTGGCACCGATGCCGACCAGGGCCGCCAGCAGGAAGACGATCGCGGCGCGCTGACTGATGAGGGGTCCGTCCCGGCCGGGCCCTCGGCGGTCGGCCTGTGCCACCTCGGTGCCCCCCTACCCGACGCCGTGAACGGGTTCGTACTCCGGCTGTCGCCCGGGGACGCCGTGGCCGTCCGGGCCCGGCACGTCCCACGGATCCTGCGCGGGACGCAGGAGTTCGAAGCGGACCCCGCGGCCGTCACCGCTCGTCCGGACCCCGTACACGGCGGGTTCGGGCAGGCTGTTGTAGTGGAAGGGCGTCGAGAAGTAGTAGGCGCCGGTGTCCGGGACGGTGATGAGGTCACCCGGTTCCAGGAGCGGCAACGCTCGGTCACGCGCCAGCAGGTCCCCGGCGAAGCAGGCGGGTCCCGCGATGTCCTGGCGGACCGGTCCGCCCCGCTTGGCCGTGCCGCTCCCGTCGTGCGCCTCGATCCGCAGCGGCCAGGCGTCGGGGTTGAACACCGTCCGGGTGGCCACCTGCACACCGGCGTGGGTGACCGCGATCGGCCGGCCGCCCATGCTCTTGGTGTACTCGACGTACGCGGCGGTGAAGCCGTTCTTGGCGAGGACGGACCGCCCGAACTCGGTGACGATCTCGTACCCGCCGGAGAACAGGGCGGGAGCCTGGGCGCGCAGCTGCCGCACGTACGTGTCGAAGGTCGGCGCGGTCTCGTCGTCGGCGAAGTTGACGGGCAGTCCGCCGCCGATGTCGATGCCCACGACCTGGCGCCGTCCGAGCGAGGCGTTGACCTCCTCGGCGAACGCCACGGCCTGCCCGACCCCGCCGGCCATGAGGTCGAGCGGGCAGCCCTGCGAACCGGCGTGTGTGTGCACCCAGGTCAGCCACGGGTGGTCGTGGTAGGCGCGCAACAACCGCTGCCGGCTTCCCGGGTCCGCGAGGGGGACGCCGAACTTCGAGGTGCTGGTCGCCGTGCTCATCGCGGCGATGCTGCCGCCGCCGAGCTGGGAGTTGACGCGTACCCCGATCCGCGAGACCGGGGCGCGGCCGTCCAGCGCCCGGTCGATCCTCGCCAGTTCCTGGTGGTTGTCCGCGTTGACGGCCACACCCAGGTCGAGGGCGTGCCGCAGTTCGGCCTCCGTCTTGGCGGGGGAGTCGAAGACGATGCGGTCCGGTGTGAACCCGGCGGCCAGCGAGCGGGCCAGCTCACCCGCGGTGGCCACCTCGCAGCCCATACCGAGCCGCCGCAGCTCCGCCAGCACCGGCACCAGGCAGTTCGCCTTGGCGGCGAACGCGTGCAGCACACCCGGCGCGGAGGGGAAGGCGCGGTGCAGGGATGCGACGGTCGCGGCGACCCCGTCGAGGTCGACGAAGGCGGCCAGCCGGGACCGGCCGGAGTCCAGCAGTCCCTGCCGCACCGCTTCCTTCAGGATCCGTTCGCGCCGCTCGGCGGCGGGGGTCAGTCCGGTCATGGTGAACCTTCCGGTGTCGTACGCGAGGCGCCCGGGACCGCCCCGGGTGGAACACCAGGCTGCGGCCCGCACCGGGACGGCGTCTTCGTCGAGTCGTCAAAGACCCGTGCCTCACCTACGGCGGCCGGGAGCAACAACTCCTCTGCCGACCCGAGGAGTTGTGTGATGCGACAGAAGGGGAGCCCTTCGATGGTGGCACCCGCCGAACGGCGCCCGGCGCGTGCCCGCTCACCCTCGGGGCCGGACGCTCAAGGGCGTGCGCCGTCGGCCCCTCCACTCAGACGCAACTGCACCTGGGCGAGCAGCCGGGCGTCGGGACTCTCCAGGTCCAGCCCCGACACCTGCCTGATCCGGCGCAACCGGTAGCGCAGACTGTTGGCGTGCACGCCCAGCGCGCGCGAAGCGGCGGACACGTCACCGAAGTGGTCGAGGTAGGCGCGGAGTGTCTCCACCAGGCAACTGCCGCCGTGATCGGCGTCGAACTCCCTCAGCCGGGCCACCGAGGTCCGCGGTGGCAGCGTCACGTCGCGCAGGGCGTCGACGACCTGAAGGATGCCCACGGTGTCCGCGACGTCCTCGCTGCGAGCGACGGTATGCGGTCCGGCGGCCGCGATGAGCGCCTGCAGGGCTCGTTCGGCCGACCGGCGTGATGCGGGCGCCCCTGCCAGGCCGGGAGCCACGTCGCCGAGCCCTACCTTCACCGGCGAGCCGACCGTCGCCGACAGCTGATCGGCCAGCGCGTTCCCGAGCCGCCTGACCTGGCCGTCGGCCCGCTGGGCGTCACGCTCCAGCCCGCTCACCAGAACCCATGCCCCGCCGCCGGCAGGGACCGCCACGACGCGGTGGCCCAGGGCCGCGCAGTGCAGGGTCAGCAGGCCGTACAGCCCGGACGGGCCGTCGTCCCCGGGCCGACCGGACCCGAGGCCCACCGCCAGGACGGCACAGGGCTCCCGGGGCGGCAGCGAGGCCCGCTCCGCGAGCACCTCGACCGATCCGCGGTCCTCCAGCAGCGCCCGGGCCGCATCCTCCACCAGCCGGCCGTCCGAGCTGTGGGTGCGGTGATGCAGCAGGTGGGCGGCGGCTGTGCGGGCCGCCGCGCGCAGCGTCTCCGCGGCGTTCGGCGACAGCGGGCGGCCGGCCACCGCCGCCACCCAGATGGACCCGAGCGCCTCTCCGCCCGCCCGCACCGCGCCCACCAGACGCTCCGGATCCTGCCCGTGAGCGGGCCGGTGCAGCACATCGCCCGCACCCCACAGCGCCTGGAAGAACCCCGCCTCCCGCATGGCCGCCACCCGCCAGGGCGGCACACGACGGCCGAGGATGGTCAGCCGGCGCATCTCGTCCACGTTCTCCTCGGTGGACGAGTACGCCAGCACCCGCGACTCCGTGTCCTCGATCGTCACCGAGCCCCCCACCAGGGCGGCCAGCGCATCGGCCAGTGAGTCCAGATCGCCCAGGGGCACACCACTGGTGGCGGGCATCGGGGGAGCACCCGCTGCGGCCAGCCCGGCCCTCAGCACTCCCACGAGCTGTGCCCAGGTGCACCAGGCGGTGCGGAAGAGCACCGCCGTACCGCCCTCCTCCGCGGCCGCCCGCAGCGCCCGCGAGGTGGGCTCCGGCCGTCCCGGGCCGAACACCACACCCGCCGCTTTGGCCTCACCGGCCCGGCGGACCACGTCGACCGCATGCGCCGAGCCCGGATCGACGCCGACCGCGAGCAGTAACTCCCGCGGTCTGATGACGGGTTCCAGGGCGTCCAGCACATGCACACCGGTGACCCGCGCCCGCAGTCCCCCGGGGGCCGTGTGCAACTCCACGGCTCCCACGCCCACCACCGAGAGCAGGCGCTCCAATGTCCCCTGGTCCCCGGCGCCCGCGCCCCGGCCCGGCGATTCCCCCAGGTCCGTCATGATGCCCCCCGCCTCCTGCCCGAGCGGGCCGCCGACGCGGCGCCCGATCGGAGAACGTATGACATCACGGGACTTGTCCGCAGTCGAGACGGCCTCGGAAGCTGTCAGTCCATCCTCCCCAGGACCGCCCGCACCCGCCGGACGTCCCGGATCCGCTGCTCGTACGTCGCCCCGAGGGCGAGCAGCAGGAGCCCGGCGAGGGCGGGAGGTGCCCAGCGGGGGAGCGCCCCCGTCACCTGCACGACGTACGGGGCGAGTTCGTGCAGGGTGACCAGGGCGAGGGCCGAGCCGCCGAGCAGCAGCGGCGCCTGGAGGTGGTGCCGGGCACCCAGCAGCGTGACCAGCAGCGCCGCACCGCCCAGCAGCAGTGGCCGCGTCCAGTGCGGGTCCGCCCAGGCCGCGACCAGGCTCGGCAGGAGCGTGACGGCGAGTCCCGGGCCGTACGCCGTCCAGGAGGAGGCATGCGGGTCGCGGCGTCGGCGCAGGGCGCCGACGAGCAGCGCCGGGACGGTCACCGGGAGCGTGTACGCCTCGGGCGTGCCGACGTCCCAGGCCGCGAGACGTACCCACGCGGCCAGCACGAACAGGGCCGTGGCCGCGTAGCCGACGGGACGGCGCCCGTCGCGCAGGGCCGTCCCCGCGGCGATCACCCCGCACAGGGCCAGCACCAGAGCCAGCATCGGCGGGTCGGTGACGGCGAGAGCCACGCCGAACAGACCGACGGCGGCGCCCACGGCCTCGACGGGCACCGTCGTCCGGGACGGGCCGAGGCGCGCCGCCAGCAGGGCGGCGGCACCGGCGACCGCCAGTACCGGCAGGGCGGTTCGGGCCGGCGGCCAGTCCGCCGCGGCACCCGACGCCGCGGCCAGCGCGGTGGCGTGCACGAGAGCGGCCGGAGCTGTGAAGGGGGCGACGCCTGCCCGCCACGAGGCCGCTGCGAACAGCGCTGTCAGCGCGGCCAGCACGACCAGGGTCGCGGACTGGGAGGCGAGCGAGACCAGGGTGAGGCCGACGGCCGTGACCAGGGCGAGGACGAGGGCCGTGACCTGCGCGGCCCCCTCCGTGATCCGGCACGCGTACAGGGCGACCGCCGTCACGACGCCCGGGACCAGCATCCCCGCCGAGTACGGAGCCTCGAAGACCGCGGGGAGCATCAGAGCCGTGGCCCAGACCAGCCCCACGGAACCCAGCCGGGCACGCCCACGCCGCTCCTGCGAGCGGACCGCCGCAGCGAGAACGGCAGCCACGGCCAGCAGCACCAGGGGGGCCACTGCCGCGTCCGGCGGCCAGGGCACATCGGCGGCCACCGCCGCTCGGGCGTCCGCCGGAGCGCCACTCCACACCCGGCCCAGCCGGCCGGCCGGTCCCAGCAGCACCACGGCGAGGACGGGCAGCGTCCACAGCACCGCCAGCGCCTGGGCGACACCGGAGGCCCACACGAAGCCCCTGCGCATGACGTCCGGCAGCCGTTCGGCCCGCACCGCCCCCAACAGGGCCACACCGACGGCCAGATGAGCCGGAACCGCCCACTGCGAGGGCACCCCGGAACGGGCCACCCCGCCGATTGCGGCCACCACGAGCAGCCCGGACGTGATCGCGAGGCCGAGTGCGTGCTTGCTGCCCGGTGCCTTCCGGGTGGTACCCAGGGCGATCGCCGCCGCGAGCAGGAGCAGTGCACCGGCACGGGCAGCGTCACCCGGACCGCCGGCCGTCAAGGACAGCCACCCGGCACCGAGAACACCCCAGCCGCCCATGCCGTACGCACCGACGACCGCGGTGATCCGCGCGGCGCCGGCCGTCAGCCGCGGCACCGCCACCGCGTCGAGCCCGGCCGTCACCAGCAGCGCGGCCGTGATCGCGTACGCACCGGCGCCGGCGGACAGGGCCCACAGCAGCAGCGGGAACTGGGCCGCGGCCAGGGCGCAGGGCAGGGGCAGGCGCAGCGCGGCCGTGACCGGCAGCAGGCCGTACGCGTACCAGGTCACCGTCAGCGCCGCGGACGCGGCGGCCGCGTACGCCGTGCCGTCCGTCCCGGGCAGGGCCGCCGCGTGCAGTGCGTAGGCGTCCAGGACGGTCAGGGCGAGCCCGAGGCCCGCCACGGACTCGGCCGTCGACCGCAGCCCCCGCTTCAGCAGCGCCATGGGCGCGGCGAGCGTGGCCAGCGTGAGCGCGCCGAGCACCAGGGCACGCCCTGCGATCCCCAGGTGCCCCCAGCTGACCAGTGTGAACACCGCCGCCGCCAGCGTCAGCAGGACACCGCCGAGGACCAGCAACAGGTTCTGAACGCTGGGCGCGGTCGTCTCCGGGCGGGGCGCAGCGGCGGGCGGCGGCTGGGCCGAGGCCTGGGCCCGCGACGGCTGCTGCGTCTGGTGCAGGGCCGCAACCAGCCAGGCGCGACGCGTCAGCAACTGGGCCCGGCGGGCGTCCAGTTGCCAGAGTTCGGCATCGAGGAGCCGCAATTCCTCGGCCGGGGGCGGAAGGTGGGTCATGGTTCGCAGTGTGGTCCGCGTCACCTCGCGCGGCATGAGTGCGGATACTCAGGCGCGTACTCAGACGGTCCGAGTCGCGACTGGGCAGACTTCCGCCATGGACTGGAACCATTACCGCTTCCGCAGCCTGTGGACCCTGCCCGCGCCTCCCGCCACCGTGTACGACGTGCTGGAGCGCCCCGAGGACTACCCGCGCTGGTGGCCCCAGGTGCGGGAGGTGACCCGGCTCGACGACACCACCGGGGTGATCCGCATCCGCTCCGTCGTGCCGTACGGCATGACCTTCACGGCGCGGGAGGTGCGGCGCGATCCCGCGGCCGGCGTGCTGGAGACCGCGCTGTCCGGGGACATGGAGGGCTGGGCACGCTGGACGGTCACGCCGCACGGCACGGGCAGTCTCGCGCGGTACGACCAGGCCGTCAGCGTGCACAAGCCGCTGCTGCGGCGGCTCGCCGTACCGGGACGGCCCGTCTTCCGCGCGAACCACGCGCTGATGATGCGGTCGGGGCGGCGCGGACTCCTCCGGCACCTGCGAGCGGTTTGAAGGAAGCGTGCCCGGACCTGTATTGTTCAGTGCGTTCCCGGGCGATTAGCTCAGTGGGAGAGCGCTTCGTTCACACCGAAGAGGTCACTGGTTCGAACCCAGTATCGCCCACCGGAAACAGCCGGTCCGTCGCAGACGGACCGGTTTTTTCATGCTCGGGACGGCGCGACTCAGGCCGCCGCCGGCAGGTCCGGGCGCAGCGGCCACGCCGGGTCGACCGCCTCGTCCACACCGCTGCGCGCGAACCACGCCTGCAGGCCCCGCGCCTGCGCCGCGTGCCACACCGCCTGCAGGGTGTGCAACTCGCCCGGGGCGAGACGCTCCAGCCGGGACGCGAACCGGCGGCCCACCGCCCGGGTGACCTCCAGCGCCGCCACGGCGTCGGCCGCCGCGTCGTGCGCGCCTTCCAGGGCGACGCCGTAGTGCGCGCACAGGTCGGTCAGGGTGCGGCGGCCCTTGCGGTAGCGGTCCAGGTGCTTGTCCAGGACCCGCGGGTCGAGCACGGACAGCGGCGCCGACTCGAACCAGCGGCCGAGCGCCGAGGCACGGTGGCGGCGCAACTCCCGGTCCAGCATGGTCAGATCGAACGGCGCGTTCATCACCACGACCGGGCGCCCGGCGTGCGCCTGCTCGGCCAGCGCCTGCGCTATCTCGTACATCACCGGCGCCGGCCAGCGGCCGTTGAGCCGCAGGTGCTCCTCCGTCAGCCCGTGCACCGCCGTCGCCTCGGCCGGCACCGGCACGCCCGGGTTCACCAGCCAGCGGCTCACCCGCGGCCGGGTGCCCGGCGCGTCCTGGACGACGACGGCGGCCGACACGATCCGGTCGGTCTCCACGTCCACGCCCGTCGTCTCCGTGTCGAAGGCGGCCAGCGGCCCCTCGTACCAGCACGTCGTCATAGCCACCACAACCCCTCGTTCACCATCGGCAGTTGACGCACCGTCCGCTGCCCGATCCGGTGATACCCGGGCTGTTTGCGCCGTACGCCGGAAGGAGACAACAGGAGTACGGGTTGTTGCAGTTCAGCGGCTCGCAACGGGGAATCACTTGTTCTGGAAGGCTGTTGGCCATGGCCATAGCGCAGCCCGAACGGGGCGGGCTGCTGCCCGAGCGCACGGCTCCCTCCCGCGGCACTCTCGCCACCACCGCCTGCATGGAGACACTGCAGGTCGGCTATCTGCACGCCGTCGCGGCGGCCGCCGGCTGCTCGCTCTCCCAGCCTTTTCCCGACAACGGCATCGACTGGCACGTCAGCCACAGCGCACCCGGGCACACGGTCGACGACGAGGTCACCATCAAGGTGCAGCTCAAGGCCACGTACCAGGTGCCGCCCAACCCGCCGGGCCGCACTTTCGCCTTCACGCTCGACAACGACCACCTGGCGAAACTGGCCCGCACACCCGTGTCGGTGCACAAGATCCTCGTGGTGATGCTGGTGCCGCGCGCCCAGGACGACTGGCTGCGCGCCGGCCACGAGCGGCTCGACCTGAGGCACTGCTGCTACTGGACCAATCTCGCAGGACAGCCGATCACCGGCCGCCGCCGCACCACCGTGCGGATACCGACCTCACGCATCTTCGACGACCGGGCCCTGTGCGAGATCATGACGCGGGTCGGGACGGGAGGGAAACCGTGACGCACCGCCCGACCGAGGAGCCACTGAGGCCCGTGCGGCCCCATCCCGTCGACACCCCCTGGAGCGGCGGCCCTCCGCCCGAGCCCGTCGACGTCGACCCGGCCGTGCTGAGCGCCCTGCTGCGCCGGCACGGCTGGCAGCGGCGCGGCGGCGCCCCCGGACACTACGGCCGCTGGACCCCGCCCGGACCCGGCGGCTCCGGCACCAGCCTCCTGGTGCCCGAGAGCCGCGCCTTCCCCGACAGCGACGACCTGCTCGGCGAGGCCCTGCTCGCCCTGTCCCGCAACGGCTCGCCGTCCGCCCGCGAGGTCCTCGTCTCCCTCGCCGTGCCCAGCGACGAGATCCGCTGGTGGCACGACGTCCCGGCCGGGCCCGCCGGCGCCGCGTCCTGGACCGTCGAGGACCGGCTGCGCGGCGCCGCCCGCCGGATGCTGCTCGCCGCGGCCCTCGCCACCCGCGCCCGGGCCGGCTACCACGGCGCCCGCCACCGGCGCTCCGCCGCCGCGGCCCTGCGACACGTCCTGGTCGGCTCCGCCACCGACGGCCGGCTCACCGCCTTCGTGCCCGTCGCGGGCGGCCGCCCCCTGGCGGTGCGCCTCCACCAGGCCCTGTTCGCAGCCCGGGAGGCCATCGACTACCAGCGGGCCACCGGCGGCATGGACGCCTTCGACGCGGCGGTCGAGGCCGGCGTGAGCCACGAGCTCACCGAGGCCCTCGTCGCCCTCGTCCGCGGCACGGAGGGCGCCCGGATCACCGTCGAGTGGGCGCCGGCGGCCGGTGCCCCTCAGGGCTGCGCGCCCTCCGCCGAGCCCGTCGAGTTCTCGCCCGGCGACCTGGCCGTGCTGCGTGAGGCGGGCGCCCGCTACCTGCGCGAGGAACCCGCCGTCACGGTCCGCATCACGGGAGCGGTGGTCCGGCTGCGCCGGTCCGGGCCGCGCGGCGACGGCACCGTACGGCTGCGCGTGCTGGCCGGGGCCGACATGCGATACGTCCGGATGACCCTCGACGAGGAGGCGTACCGGATCGCCGGGCACGCCCACCTCGTCGGGCTCCCGGTCCGGGTGCAGGGGCGGCTGGAGAGCCGGGACGGGTTCCGCCGCCTCACGGGAGCCCACGGGGTCGTCCCCGTCCAGGTCGACGACGCCGAGCGGGACCGCCTGATGAAGGAGCTCCACGAGAACCTCGACTTCTTCGAAGAGGCCTGCGGAGGGGACTGCGGGGACTGATTTCGCGAAGGGCCGTCCCGGGTCGGTACGATCCTTACTCGTGCGCGCGCTCCGGTATGGCGCCCGCGGCCCCCTTCAGTCAGGAGAGACCGGTGTCAGACGTCCGTGTGATCATCCAGCGCGATTCCGAGCGGGAAGAACGCGTGGTGACGACGGGCGCTACGGCCGCCGAGCTCTTCGCCGGCGAGCGCTCGATCATCGCCGCGCGCGTGGCCGGTGAGCTCCGGGACCTGTCGTACGCCCTGGCCGACGGCGACGAGGTCGAGGGCGTCGAGATCTCCTCCGAGGACGGCCTGAACATCCTGCGCCACTCCACCGCGCACGTCATGGCGCAGGCCGTGCAGGAGCTCCACCCCGAGGCCAAGCTCGGCATCGGCCCGCCCGTCAAGGACGGCTTCTACTACGACTTCGACGTCGAGAAGCCGTTCACGCCCGAGGATCTCAAGGCCATCGAGAAGAAGATGCAGGAGATCCAGAAGCGGGGGCAGCGCTTCTCCCGCCGAGTGGTGACCGACGAGGCCGCCCGCGAGGAGCTTGCCGGCGAGCCGTACAAGCTGGAGCTGATCGGCCTCAAGGGCTCCGCCTCGCACGACGACGGCGCGGACGTCGAGGTCGGCGCCGGCGAGCTGACGATCTACGACAACCTGGACGCCAAGACCGGCGACCTGTGCTGGAAGGACCTCTGCCGGGGCCCCCACCTGCCCTCGACCCGTGCCATCCCGGCGTTCAAGCTGATGCGCAACGCGGCCGCCTACTGGCGCGGCAGCGAGAAGAACCCCATGCTCCAGCGCATCTACGGCACCGCCTGGCCCACCAAGGACGAGCTGAAGGCACACCTGGAGTTCCTCGCCGAGGCCGAGAAGCGCGACCACCGCAAGCTCGGCAGCGAACTCGACCTGTTCTCCGTCCCGGAGCAGATCGGCTCCGGCCTCGCCGTCTTCCACCCCAAGGGCGGCATCATCCGCCGGGTCATGGAGGACTACTCGCGGCGCCGCCACGAGGAAGAGGGCTACGAGTTCGTCTACACCCCCCACGCCACCAAGGGGAAGCTCTTCGAGACCTCGGGCCACCTGGACTGGTACGCCGACGGCATGTACCCGCCCATGCAGCTCGACGAGGGCGTGGACTACTACCTCAAGCCCATGAACTGCCCGATGCACAACCTGATCTTCGACGCGCGCGGGCGTTCCTACCGTGAACTGCCGCTGCGCCTCTTCGAGTTCGGGACCGTCTACCGGTACGAGAAGTCGGGCGTCGTGCACGGCCTGACCCGGGCCCGCGGCTTCACCCAGGACGACGCGCACATCTACTGCACGCGCGAGCAGATGTCGGAGGAGCTCGACAAGACGCTCACCTTCGTCCTCGGCCTGCTCCGCGACTACGGCCTGACCGACTTCTACCTGGAGCTCTCCACCAAGGACCCGGAGAAGTTCGTCGGCTCGGACGAGGCCTGGGAAGAGGCCACGGAGACGCTCCGCCAGGTCGCCGAGAAGCAGGGCCTGCCCCTGGTCCCCGACCCGGGCGGCGCCGCCTTCTACGGCCCGAAGATCTCCGTCCAGACCAAGGACGCCATCGGCCGCACCTGGCAGATGTCGACGATCCAGCTCGACTTCAACCTGCCGGAGCGCTTCGACCTGGAGTACACGGGTCCCGACGGCGCCAAGCAGCGCCCCGTCATGATCCACCGCGCGCTGTTCGGCTCGATCGAGCGGTTCTTCGCGGTGCTCCTGGAGCACTACGCGGGTGCCTTCCCGGCGTGGCTCGCCCCCGTCCAGGCGGTCGGCATCCCGATCGGCGACGCGCACGTGGAGTACCTGGAGAAGTTCGCCGCGGAGGCCAAGAAGAAGGGCCTGCGCGTCGAGGTCGACTCCTCCTCCGACCGCATGCAGAAGAAGATCCGCAACGCCCAGAAGCAGAAGGTGCCCTTCATGGTCATCGCGGGCGACGAGGACATGTCCCACGAGTCGGTGTCCTTCCGCTACCGCGACGGCTCCCAGGAGAACGGCATCCCGTTCGACGAGGCCATCGCGAAGATCCAGAAGGTCGTGGAGGAGCGCGCTCAGGTCTGATCCCGCGCCGCACGGGCCCCTGGGAGCTCCCGGGGGCCTTTGCCGTCCCCCCAGCTCGACGCCATATGCTGCACTGCATGACGAGTGAGCCGGAGCAGCAGCTGGGAGTGGGGACGCAGGACGCGTTCCAGCGTCTGTGGACGCCCCATCGGATGGCCTACATCCAGGGTGAGAACAAGCCCACCGGCCCGGGCGCCGGCGACGGCTGCCCCTTCTGCTCGATCCCGGCCAAGTCCGACGAGGACGGGCTCGTCGTCCGGCGCGGCGAGCAGGTCTACGCGGTGCTCAACCTCTACCCGTACAACGGCGGGCACCTGATGACCGTGCCCTACCGGCACGTCGCCGACTACACCGACCTCACGGCGGGGGAGACCGCCGAGCTCGGCGAACTCACCAAGCAGGCCATGACGGCCCTGCGCACGGCCTCCGGCGCACACGGCTTCAACATCGGCATGAACCAGGGCACGGTCGCCGGCGCGGGCATCGCGGCGCACCTGCACCAGCACATCGTGCCGCGCTGGGGCGGCGACACGAACTTCATGCCGGTGGTGGGGCACACGCGGGTGCTGCCGCAGCTCCTGGCGGACACGAGGAAGATGCTGGCGGAGTCCTGGCCTTCGTAAGGCGCGGCATCAGGCGGCACAGTCGGCTTGTCGCACTGCCGGGTGGGCGCGCGGCCCGGCGCTGCGGGGTGCCGCCGCGCCCACCCTCCCCCAAGCTCTCGGCTTCGCTCGAGCAGGGGGGACCCTCATCGCCCCAGCGGCACGACTGCCCGCGGCGGCGCCGATCTGCCTACGCGTCGTAGACGTCCGCCTTCTTCGGCGAAGCCTCCTGAACCGCCCCGCTGAGCGCCGACGACCTGGACCCGAACTTCTCCACGTCCACCCCGTTCTCCCGCAACACCTTCAGCGCCGCCGCATGCACCACCCGCAGCACGGGCGTGGCCGCCCGCAGCGCGTCGTCGGCCATGAACCGGTGCCGCCACGGCTGGTCGGCCCACGCGTGCCGCAGACCGAACGGCTCCGGCAGCGTCAGGCTGCCGCCGAGCCAGTTCAGCAGCGGCGGATACCAGGTCAGCGGGGCGCGCGCGGCCAGTCGTACCACCTCGTCGGCGTCGATCAGCGGGAGCTTGACGGTGCGGGTCTCCCAGAACCGGAGAGACTTCTGCACCGACTTCTCCTTGGCCGCCGGCTTCTCGTTGAACAGCGGGTTGACCGGCCCCAGGGCGTGCCCGGTGACCTCGATGCGCAGCGTGTCGTGCAGCACGGTCACCGTGATCAGCATCGTGATCACCAGGTGGCCGTCCCACAGGGTCCACTGCACGCCCAGGTAGTGCCGGTCGCCGCTGCCGAACTGCTGCTTGTTGCAGATGTCCTGCACGGCGTGCGTCCGGACCGTGTACGCGTCGACGTCCGTGCCGCTCGGCCGGGACACCTCCGTCGCCTTCTCGCCGATCGGCGTGACGACCCAGTGCGTGATGGACGGTTTGGGGAAGCCGCCGGTGTTGATGGACGTGCGCTCCAGCATGCCGAGACCGCCCTGGATCGCCACGATGACGTCCCAGCTGCGGAACGGGTGGAAATCCTTGCCCGGATCGGCGGAGACCAGCTCCTCGGCCAGCTGCCAGCTGCCCCAGCGCGTGCCCATGCCGAGTATGCCCTTGGGGCCGGCGTAGAAGACCGAGTTCGACCGCTGCTCGGCGGCGAGCCGGGCCAGCTCCTTGCGGACCTGCTCGGCCGCGTCACCGGGGTTCCCGGGGACGGCCTCGGGGATCTTGGCGCCCACGCCACCGCCCGACAGCAGGCTCGACCAGCGATCGCGCAGGTCGCGGGCGGTCCGCTCGCAGATCTGCTTCGCCCAGAACCAGCCGACGACCGGCATGATCACCGCCGCGCGTCCGTACAGGGCCCAGAATCCCGTGAACGGCATGCGGATCAGGAACAGCACGGCCAGCGCGCCCACGGCGACCAGCAGGGTGGTGGCGAGCGCACCCGCGCGCTTGTCCTCGCGTTTGGCCATGGTGGTGCGCAGCGTGAACACCAGCAGCCACACGAGGAAACCGGGCAGGAAGAGCACTCCGCAGATCACCGTGATCGCCGAGAGCCAGTTGTCGCGGTCGCGGCGGATGCGGTGGGAGGCCAGGCAGTGCTCCACGACGACCTGGGGCTCGATGCCGAAGGACTGGATGACCGGCTTGCGCCCCGCCCCCAGCATCCGGTCGATCACCGCGCGGGAGAAGGCCTCGCCGAACCGGGGGCGGAAGATCTTCGCCCAGGAGCGCGGGGGAGTCACCTTGGACTGGTGCCACTCGTTGTCGGCGGCCAGGATCTTGGTGACCTCGTCGTCCCGGTACGCCGCCGCCGCCAGCGCGTAGGTCGCCGCCGTCTGGCCGCTCGCACCCGCCAGGGGCACCTGGGCCCCAGGGCTGAAGTCGAATCCGTCCGTCACTGCCGCCCCCATCGCTGCCGCATCCGCATCTGCGGCCTTCCCGACTTCCGCGCTCCGCACACCTGTTGATCAGGTCATCAGCGTATCCGTCCGGACCGGCAGGCGGGGGCGGGTGGCCTGTCAAGCCGCCCGCCCCCGCGCAGAGGAGCCGTCAGGGGGGCACTTGGTGGCGCCCGGCGCCAACTACGAGGCCTTGCGCTCCTCTTCACGCACCCGGTCCGCGACCTGCTGCGGCATCGGCTCGTGGCGCGCGTACCGGCGGCTGAACCCCGCCGTGCCGTGCGCCATCGACCGCAGGTCGATCGCGTACCGGCCGATCTCGATCTCGGGCACCTCGGCCCGGATCAGGGTGCGCCCGCCGGGTGTCTGCTCGGTGCCCAGCACCCGGCCGCGCCGCCCCGACAGGTCACTCATCACGGCGCCCACGAAGTCGTCGCCGACCAGCACCGACACCTCGGCGACCGGCTCCAGCAGATGGATCCGCGCGTCGGCCGCGGCCTCCCGCAGCGCCAGGGCGCCGGCCGTCTGGAAGGCGGCGTCGGAGGAGTCCACCGAGTGCGCCTTGCCGTCCAGGAGGGTCACCCGTACGTCGATGAGCGGATACCCGGCCACCACTCCCTTGGCCGCCTGGGCCCGTACGCCCTTCTCCACCGACGGGATGAACTGCCGGGGCACCGCGCCGCCCACGACCTTGTCGACGAACTCGACGCCGGACCCGCCGGGCAGCGGCTCGACCTCGATCTCGCAGATCGCGAACTGACCGTGCCCGCCGGACTGTTTGACGTGCCTGCCCCGGCCGGCCGACTTGTCCGCGAACGTCTCGCGCAGGGACACCCGGTGGGGGACGACGTCGACCTGGACGCCGTACCGGCTGCGCAGCCGCTCCAGGGCGACGTCGGCGTGCGCCTCGCCCAGACACCACAGGACGATCTGGTGGGTGTCCTGGTTCTGCTCCAGCCGCATCGTCGGGTCCTCGGCCACCAGCCGGGCCAGGCCCTGGGACAGCTTGTCCTCGTCCGGTTTGCTGTGCGCCTGGATGGCCAGCGGCAGCAGCGGGTCGGGCATCCGCCACGGCTCCATGAGCAGCGGGTCGTCCTTGGCGGACAGGGTGTCCCCGGTCTCGGCGCGGCTCAGTTTGGCCACACAGGCCAGGTCGCCCGCGATGACGTGCGACACCGGGCGCTGCTGCTTGCCGAACGGTGTGGACAGGGCACCGATCCGCTCGTCGACGTCGTGGTCCTCGTGCCCGCGGTCGGCCAGCCCGTGCCCGGAGACGTGGACCGTCTGGTCGGCGCGCAGGGTGCCGGAGAACAGGCGGATCAGCGACAGCCGGCCCACGTACGGGTCCGAGGAGGTCTTCACGACCTCCGCGACCAGCGGGGCGTCCGGGTCGCAGGGTTTGAGCTGGCGCGGCTTGCCGTCGATGGTCGTGACCCGCACCGTGTCGTGCTCCAGCGGCGTGGGGAAGCCGCGCGTGATCAGTTCCAGCAGTTCCACGGTGCCGAGCCCCTGCCGGGCGCCCTCACCGGCCGGGGCGGCGGCCAGGACGGGGAAGAAGACCCCGCGCGCCACGGCCCGCTCCAGGTCCTCGATCAGCGTCCTGACGTCGACCGGCTCCCCGCCGAGGTAGCGGTCCATGAGGGTCTCGTCCTCGCTCTCCGCGATGATCCCCTCGATCAGCCGGTTGCGGGCCTCCTCGATCATCGGCAGCTGGTCCTCACCCGGCTCGGACTCCTTGCGCTCGCCGGTCGAGTAGTCGAACAGCTTCTGCGACAGCAGCCCGATCAGGCCGGTGACGGGCGCGTGCCCGTCGGGCGCCTCGGGGCCTCGCAGCGGCAGATACAGAGGCAGGACCGCGTCGGGGTCGTCAGCGCCGAACGCCTCCGCACAGATCCGCGTCATCTCCTCGAAGTCGGCCCGCGCCGCCTCCAGGTGCGTGACGACGATGGCCCGGGGCATGCCCACGGCCGCGCACTCCTCCCACACCATGCGGGTCGAGCCGTCCACACCGTCCGAGGCCGAGACGACGAAGAGGGCCGCGTCCGCCGCCCGCAGACCGGCCCTGAGTTCACCGACGAAGTCGGCGTATCCGGGGGTGTCCAGAAGGTTGACCTTGATGCCGTCCCACTCGACGGGTACCAGGGAGAGCTGCACCGAGCGCTGCTGCCGGTGCTCGATGTCGTCGTAGTCGGAGACGGTGCCGCCGTCCTCGACGCGGCCCGCCCGGTTCACCGCCCCCGCCGTAAGTGCGAGGGCCTCCACCAACGTGGTCTTGCCCGATCCGGAGTGGCCGACCAGCACCACATTCCGTACGGACTGAGGGTGGTCGGCCGCTTGTGCCCTGCCGGCGGCCCCAGGGTGTGTCTGTGCCTTGTCGCCCATGATCCTGCCTCCCGTGCACGGTGAGGTCCCTGTGGGCGCGGACACGCGGGATCCGCGTGCGGTGCGGTGCGGCTCCGGCGACGCCCGCGGTCATTCGACCTTCCCACTCCCGTCACGGTGCGTCCATACGAACGACGTGACCGCGCCGCCCACCAGCGGCTCGCGGGTTCCCCCGAAAGGGGTGCGGGTGCCCGCACCTCGCCCCCGCGCGCGCGTGACTACGATGGGCCAGCCGGTGGCCAGCAGGGGCCAGACGGCCACACCGACCCTCGGGAAGGCCATGCTGAACAAGTACGCGCGTGCATTCTTCACGCGTGTCCTCACACCGTTCGCCGCGTTTCTGATCCGGCGGGGCGTCAGCCCCGACACCGTCACGCTGATCGGCACCGCCGGTGTGGTCGCGGGCGCGCTGGTCTTCTACCCCATGGGCGAGTTCTTCTGGGGCACGGTCGTGATCACGCTCTTCGTGTTCTCCGACCTCGTCGACGGCAACATGGCCCGACAGCTCGGCCGTTCCAGCCGCTGGGGAGCCTTCCTGGACTCCACGCTCGACCGGGTCGCCGACGGCGCGATCTTCGGCGGCTTCATCCTGTGGTACGCCGGTGGTGGCGACGATCTCGTCCTGTGCGCCGTCTCGATCTTCTGCCTGGCCAGCGGCCAGGTGGTGTCGTACACCAAGGCCCGGGGCGAGTCGATCGGTCTGCCGGTCGCGGTCAACGGGCTCGTCGAGCGGGCCGAGCGTCTGGTGATCTCCCTGGTCGCGGCCGGGCTCGCGGGCCTGCACGCGTTCGGTGTGCCCGGCATCCAGTACCTGCTGCCCGTCGCCCTGTGGATCGTCGCCGTGGGCAGCCTCGTCACGCTGATCCAGCGGGTCGTCACGGTCCGCCGCGAGTCCGCGGAGGCCGAGGAAGCCGAGGAGGCCGGGGAGGCCGGGGAGGCCGGGGAGGCGGCTGCCGTCCAGGAAGAGGCGCCCGCGCAGGACAATGAAGGCAAGCAGCAGAACGCCTCCCACGGGAGCGAGGCGGCCACGTGAGCGCACAGGACCGGCTGACGGACGGGCTGTACGGCCTGGGCTGGAGCACCGTCAAGAAGCTCCCCGAGCCGGCCGCCGTACGGCTCGGCCGGACCATCGCCGACCTGGCCTGGAAGCAGCGCGGCAAGGGCGTCCAGCGCCTGGAGAGCAACTACGCGCGCGTGGTGCCCGACGCGAGCCCCGAGCGCCTCGCCGAGCTGTCCCGCGCGGGCATGCGCTCCTACCTGCGCTACTGGATGGAGTCGTTCCGCCTCCCGGCCTGGAGCGCTGAGCGGATCAAGGGCGGCGTCGAGGTCAAGGACCTGCACCACCTCACCGAGGGCCTGGCCGCCGGCAAGGGCGTCGTCCTCGCCCTGCCGCACCTCGCCAACTGGGACCTGGCCGGCGCCTGGGTCACCACCAAGCTGGGCATCCCCTTCACGACGGTCGCCGAACGCCTGAAGCCCGAGACGCTCTACGACCGGTTCGTCGCCTACCGCGAGGGCCTCGGCATGGAGGTCCTGCCGCACAGCGGCGGCACCGCCTTCGGCACCCTGGCCCGGCGGCTGCGCGACGGCGGCCTGGTCTGCCTGGTCGCCGACCGCGACCTGTCCGCCTCCGGTGTCGAGGTCGACTTCTTCGGCGACACGGCACGCATGCCGGCGGGACCGGCCCTGCTCGCCCAGCAGACGGGCGCCCTGCTGCTCCCTGTCACCCTCTGGTACGACGACTCGCCGGTGATGCGGGGCCGCGTCCACTCGCCGGTCGACGTGCCCGAGTCGGGTACGCGCGCCGAGAAGACGTCCGTCATGACACAGGCGCTGGCCGACGCCTTCGCCACGGGGATCGCCGACCATCCGCAGGACTGGCACATGCTGCAGCGGCTGTGGCTCGCGGACCTCGATCCAGCGAAGGGAACCACGTGAGGATCGGCATCGTCTGCCCGTACTCCTGGGACGTACCGGGGGGCGTCCAGTTCCACATCCGTGACCTCGCCGAGTACTTCCTCCGCCTCGGCCACGAGGTCTCCGTCCTGGCCCCCGCCGACGACGACACCCCGCTGCCGGGGTACGTCGTCTCGGCCGGGCGCGCGGTGCCGGTGCCGTACAACGGGTCGGTGGCGCGGCTGAACTTCGGCTTCCTGAGCGCCGCCCGGGTACGCCGCTGGCTGCACGACGGCGCGTTCGACGTGATCCACATCCACGAGCCGACCTCTCCCTCGCTGGGCCTGCTGACCTGCTGGGCCGCCCAGGGCCCGATCGTGGCCACGTTCCACACGTCCAACCCGCGCTCCCGCGCGATGATCGCCGCGTACTCCATCCTCCAGGCCGCCCTGGAGAAGATCAGCGCCCGGATCGCGGTGAGCGAGTACGCCCGGCGCACGCTGGTGGAACACCTCGGCGGCGACGCGGTCGTGATCCCGAACGGCGTCGACGTCGACTTCTTCGCCGAGGCCGAGCCCAAGGCCGAGTGGCAGGGCGACACGATCGGCTTCATGGGGCGCATCGACGAGCCCCGCAAGGGACTCCCGGTGCTGATGAGGGCCCTTCCGAAGATCCTCGCCACCCGCCCGCAGACCCGGCTGCTGGTCGCCGGGCGCGGCGACGAGGAGGAGGCCGTGGAGTCCCTGCCGGCCGGGCTGCGTTCCCGCGTCGAGTTCCTCGGCATGGTCAGCGACGAGGACAAGGCCCGCTTCCTGCGCAGCGTCGACCTGTACGTCGCGCCCAACACCGGCGGCGAGAGCTTCGGCATCATCCTCGTCGAGGCCATGTCCGCCGGAGCCCCCGTCCTCGCCTCCGACCTGGACGCCTTCGCCCAGGTCCTGGACCGCGGGGCGGCCGGCGAACTGTTCCCCAACGAGGACGCCGACGCCCTGGCCGACGCGGCCCTACGGCTCCTGGCCGACCCGGAGCGGCTGGCGGAGCTGCGCGAGCGGGGGAGCGCCCACGTGCGGCGCTTCGACTGGTCGACCGTCGGCGCTGACATCCTGTCCGTCTACGAGACGGTGACGGCCGGAGCGGCGGCGGTCGCCGAGGACGAGCGGACGACCGGGCTGTGGGGGCGGCTGGGGTTCGCCCGGGACTGACACCGGGGCCGGCGGCCGGCCACCGGCGGGGCGGGGTGAACGGCGAGGACGCCCGTGCCGCTAGCCTTGCCGCCCGTGACCACCACTCTCATCTGGATCGCCGTCGCCCTGGTCGCGGTCGGGCTCTACCTGAGCTGGACCGCCGGCCGGCTCGACCGTCTCCATGCCCGGATCGACGCCGCCCGGGCCGCCCTGGACGCACAGCTGCTGCGCCGGGCCTCGGTGGCGCAGGAACTGGCGACCTCCGGGGTCCTCGACCCGGCCGCCTCGATCGTGCTGTACGAGGCCGCGCACGCCGCCCGGCAGGCCGAGGAGGAACAGCGGGAGGTCGCCGAGAGCGACCTGAGCCAGGCGCTGAGGGCGGTCTTCGGGGAGGCCCCGCAGGTGGAGGCGGTGCGCGAGGCGCCCGGGGGAGAGGAAGCGGCCCGCGAACTCACCGAGGCGGTCCGCAGGGTGCCGATGGCCCGGCGCTTCCACAACGACGCCGTACGGGCGGCCCGGGCCCTGCGCCGGCACCGCAAGGTGCGCTGGTTCCGCCTGGCCGGTCACGCGCCCTTCCCGATGGCCTTCGAAATGGACGACGAGCCTCCGGTGGCCCTGGTGGACCGGGCCGCCTGAGCCCCGTTCACACGGCGTTTTCCGGCCGACCGACACAAAAGGATCCACGGCGTTCTCATTGGCCCTTGCTGTGGCCTGGTTCTCTCGCGTTTCCTCAGTGCTGCAGAAACCCCCTTTCCCAGCAGCGAGGTCACCCGTGTCCATCTCCGAAAACCAGGCTCCCGAGACCGGTACCGCCCGAGTGAAGCGCGGCATGGCCGAGCAGCTCAAGGGCGGCGTCATCATGGACGTCGTCACTCCGGAGCAGGCGAAGATCGCCGAGGACGCGGGCGCCGTCGCCGTCATGGCCCTGGAGCGGGTCCCGGCCGACATCCGCAAGGACGGCGGCGTGGCCCGCATGTCCGACCCGGACATGATCGAGGGCATCATCGAGGCCGTCTCGATCCCGGTCATGGCCAAGTCCCGCATCGGCCACTTCGTCGAGGCCCAGGTCCTGCAGTCCCTCGGCGTCGACTACATCGACGAGTCCGAGGTCCTCACCCCGGCCGACGAGGTCAACCACTCCGACAAGTGGGCCTTCACCACGCCGTTCGTCTGCGGCGCCACCAACCTGGGCGAGGCCCTGCGCCGCATCGCCGAGGGCGCCGCGATGATCCGCTCCAAGGGCGAGGCCGGCACCGGCAACGTCGTCGAGGCCGTCCGTCACCTGCGCCAGATCAAGAACGAGATCGCTCGCCTGCGCGGCTACGACAACAACGAGCTCTACGCCGCCGCCAAGGAGCTGCGCGCCCCCTACGAGCTGGTCAAGGAAGTCTCCGAGCTCGGCAAGCTCCCCGTGGTGCTGTTCTCCGCCGGCGGTGTCGCCACCCCCGCCGACGCGGCCCTGATGCGTCAGCTCGGCGCCGAGGGTGTCTTCGTCGGCTCCGGAATCTTCAAGTCCGGCGACCCCGCCAAGCGCGCCGCCGCCATCGTGAAGGCCACCACCTTCTACGACGACCCGAAGATCATCGCGGACGCCTCCCGCAACCTCGGCGAGGCCATGGTCGGCATCAACTGCGACACCCTCCCCGAGGCCGAGCGCTACGCCAACCGCGGCTGGTAAGGCACAGGAACCCATGAGCGACACCCCCGTCATAGGCGTCCTGGCCCTCCAGGGCGACGTACGGGAGCACCTCGTCGCCCTGGCCGCGGCCGATGCCGTGGCCAGGCCGGTGCGGCGCCCCGAAGAACTCGCCGAGGTCGACGGCCTCGTCCTCCCCGGCGGCGAGTCCACCACCATCTCCAAGCTGGCCGTCTTGTTCGGCCTGATGGAGCCCCTGCGCGCACGCGTGCGGGACGGCATGCCCGTCTACGGAACCTGCGCGGGCATGATCCTGCTCGCCGACAAGATCCTCGACCCGCGCTCGGGTCAGGAGACCATCGGCGGCATCGACATGATCGTGCGCCGCAACGCCTTCGGCCGGCAGAACGAGTCCTTCGAGGCGGCCGTCGGCGTCCAGGGCGTCGAGGGCGACCCGGTGGAGGGCGTCTTCATCCGCGCCCCCTGGGTGGAGTCCGTCGGCGCCGCGGCCGAGGTGCTCGCCGAGCACGACGGCCACATCGTCGCGGTCCGTCAGGGCACCGCGCTGGCCACGTCGTTCCATCCGGAACTGACCGGCGACCACCGCGTCCACGCCCTGTTCGTCGACATGGTGCGCGCGAACCGGGCAGCCGAGTCCTTGTAGGATTCCTGCGTTCGTTGCTGAGATGGGTTACGCGAAGGAGACAGGCAGATGTCCGGCCACTCTAAATGGGCTACGACGAAGCACAAGAAGGCCGTGATCGATGCCAAGCGCGGCAAGCTCTTCGCGAAGCTGATCAAGAACATCGAGGTCGCGGCCCGCATGGGCGGCGTCGACATCGAGGGCAACCCGACGCTCTACGACGCCATCCAGAAGGCCAAGAAGTCGTCGGTCCCGAACAAGAACATCGACTCGGCGGTCAAGCGCGGTGGCGGTCTCGAGGCCGGTGGCGCCGACTACGAGACGATCATGTACGAGGGTTACGGCCCGAACGGTGTCGCGGTGCTCATCGAGTGCCTCACCGACAACCGCAACCGCGCCGCCTCCGAGGTCCGCGTCGCCATGACCCGCAACGGCGGCTCGATGGCCGACCCGGGCTCGGTGTCGTACCTGTTCAACCGCAAGGGCGTCGTGATCGTCCCCAAGGGCGAGCTGACCGAGGACGACGTGCTGACCGCCGTGCTCGACGCGGGCGCCGAGGAGGTCAACGACCTCGGTGAGAGCTTCGAGGTCCTCAGCGAGGCCACCGACCTGGTCGCGGTCCGCACCGCCCTCCAGGACGCCGGCATCGACTACGACTCCGCCGACGCCAACTTCGTCCCGACCATGCAGGTCGAGCTGGACGAGGAGGGCGCCAAGAAGATCTTCAAGCTGATCGACGCGCTGGAGGACAGCGACGACGTGCAGAACGTCTTCGCCAACTTCGACGTCAGCGACGAGGTCATGGAGAAGGTCGACGCGTAACGCGCCGCGCATGCCGCGATCTCGGCGGGCCGGGGGACACACGTCTCCCGGCCCGCTGTCGTTGTCGGTGGCAACGGATAGCCTGGCGTAGCCAAAGATCACCGTCCACGGACCGCGACCCTCCATCGAGGAACCACGACGGTGCTCAGCCAGGTCCGCGAGAGCGGCGGCGGTTCAGCCGCGAAAAGGGGAGGGCGCGTGCGCGTACTGGGGGTGGACCCGGGGCTGACCCGGTGTGGTGTCGGCGTGGTCGAGGGCGTCGCCGGACGGCCGCTCACGATGATCGGCGTCGGCGTCGTCCGCACGCCCGCGGACGCCGACCTCGGCCACCGCCTCGTCGCCGTCGAGCAGGGCATCGAGCAGTGGCTCGACGAGCACCGGCCCGAATTCGTCGCCGTGGAGCGCGTCTTCAGCCAGCACAACGTCCGCACGGTGATGGGCACCGCCCAGGCCAGTGCCGTCGCCATGCTCTGCGCCGCCCGCCGCGGCATCCCCGTGGCGCTGCACACCCCGAGCGAGGTCAAGGCGGCCGTCACCGGCAGCGGACGGGCCGACAAGGCGCAGGTGGGGGCCATGGTCACCCGCCTGCTCCGGCTCAGCGCACCGCCCAGGCCCGCCGACGCGGCCGACGCCCTCGCCCTCGCCATCTGCCACATCTGGCGCGCCCCCGCGCAGAACCGACTCCAGCAGGCCGTCGCCCTGCACACCGCCAAAGCACCGAAAGGCCGGACGGCATGATCGCCTTCGTCAGCGGCACAGTGGCCGCACTCGCTCCGGACGCCGCGGTCGTCGAGGTCGGCGGTGTCGGCATGGCCGTCCAGTGCACGCCGAACACGCTGTCCACGCTCCGCATGGGCCGGCCGGCCAAGCTGCACACCTCCCTGGTCGTCCGCGAGGACTCCCTCACCCTGTACGGCTTCGCCGACGACGACGAGCGGCAGATCTTCGAGCTGCTCCAGACGGCCAGCGGTGTGGGCCCCCGGCTGGCCCAGGCCATGCTCGCCGTGCACAGTCCGGACGCCCTGCGCCGGGCCGTCGCGACCGCCGACGAGAAGGCCCTGACCGCCGTCCCCGGCATCGGCAAGAAGGGCGCGCAGAAGCTGCTCCTGGAGCTGAAGGACCGGCTCGGCGCGCCCGTCGGCCCCCCGGCCGTGGGGGCTCCGGTCAGCACCGGCTGGCGCGACCAGCTGCACGCGGCCCTGATCGGCCTCGGGTACGCGACCCGGGAGGCCGACGAGGCCGTGACCGCGGTGACACCGCAGGCCGAGGCCGCCGAGGGCACGCCCCAGGTGGGGCAGTTGCTGAAGGCGGCCCTGCAGACGCTGAACCGCGCCCGCTAGTCCGAGCCGTCCGCACCCCCGTACCGAGATTCCGAGGCACACTCCATGAACTGGGACGACACGACCGACGCCGACGCCGCCGAGCGCCTGGTGGACTCCGGCGCCGACCGTGAGGACCAGGCCGTCGAGGCCGCCCTGCGCCCCAAGGACCTGGGCGAGTTCATCGGCCAGGAGAAGGTCCGCGAGCAGCTCGACCTCGTGCTGCGCGCCGCACGCGCGCGTGGCGCGACGGCCGACCACGTGCTGCTCTCCGGCGCCCCCGGCCTCGGCAAGACCACCCTGTCGATGATCATCGCGGCCGAGATGGACGCCCCCATCCGCATCACCTCGGGCCCCGCCATCCAGCACGCCGGCGACCTCGCCGCGATCCTCTCCTCCCTCCAGGAGGGCGAGGTCCTCTTCCTCGACGAGATCCACCGCATGTCCCGGCCCGCCGAGGAGATGCTGTACATGGCGATGGAGGACTTCCGCGTCGACGTCATCGTCGGCAAGGGCCCGGGAGCCACGGCCATCCCCCTGGAGCTGCCCCCCTTCACCCTGGTCGGCGCCACCACCCGCGCCGGCCTGCTGCCGCCCCCGCTGCGCGACCGCTTCGGCTTCACCGCGCACATGGAGTTCTACGAACCGGCCGAACTGGAGCGGGTCATCCACCGCTCGGCGAGCCTCCTCGAAGTCGGGATCGAGCCGGAGGGCGCCGCCGAGATCGCCGGACGCTCCCGCGGCACGCCCCGCATCGCCAACCGCCTGCTGCGCCGCGTCCGCGACTACGCGCAGGTCAAGGCCGACGGTCTGATCACCAGGGACATCGCCGCGGCGGCACTCGCCGTGTACGAGGTGGACGCGCGCGGCCTCGACCGACTCGACCGGGGCGTGCTGGAAGCCCTTCTCAAGCTGTTCGGCGGCGGCCCGGTCGGCCTCTCCACACTCGCTGTCGCGGTCGGGGAGGAACGTGAGACCGTGGAGGAGGTCGCCGAGCCCTTCCTCGTACGGGAGGGGCTGCTGGCCCGCACCCCGCGCGGCCGGGTCGCCACCCCCGCCGCATGGGCGCATCTCGGCCTCACCCCGCCGGGGTCCCAGACCACCGGAAACGGACAACAGGACCTGTTCGGGGCGTGACGGCGCCGTCACGGCTCCGGGCGGCGAGGTCATTGGCCGGAGCAGGAACCCCGGTGCCATGCTGAGCGTTGTTCCCTGCGCGCGGACTCGCTTAGACTCCGCCGATGCCGCCTTTGTCGGCGGCGTACACACCCCCAACCATCTGGCCGCTCACAGCGCGGTCGTGTGAAGGAAGTACCGACCCGTGAGTCTCCTGACCCTCCTCCCGTTCATCGTGCTCATCGGGGCCATGTTCCTGATGACCCGGTCGGCAAAGAAGAAGCAGCAGGCCGCCGCCGACATGCGGAACCAGATGCAGCCCGGCAGCGGTATCCGCACCATCGGGGGCATGTACGCCACGGTCAAGGAGGTCAACGAGGACACCGTCCTCGTCGACGCCGGGCCCGGCGTCGATCTCCTCTTCGCCAAGAACGCCATCGGCGCCGTCCTCACCGACGACGAGTACAACCGCATCGTCCACGGCGTCGAGCACGACCTGAAGTCCGACGCCGACATCGTCCCCGACGACGCCTCCTCCCTCACCGAGACCGGTGACTCCGCGGCCGACGCCCCCGCTGACGACAAGGCCGTCGACCTCGGCAAGAAGGACGCGGCCGATGAACCGGCCGACGAGGCGGCCGAGGCCGAGCCGGACGCAGAGCCGAAGAAGACCGACGGCGACTCCGAAGCGAAGTAGTCGTGGGCCCGGGGGGGGGGGGGGGGGGCCGCCCGCCCCCCCCCCCCCCCCCACCCCCCCCCCCCCCCCCCCCCCCCCCCCGCCCGCGCCGGGGGGGCGGCGCCCCCCCCCCCCCCCCCCGGGCCCACGCCCAGCTCGCACGGAGTCCCGACACCATGTCATGGCCGCCCGTCCGCCGATCCGGAGCGAGGTGGCCCGAGAGGGAGTACGAGAAGGTGGCCACACCTAAAAAGGGCAGGAACGCGAGCGCCCAGAGCAAGCCGGGGCGCTCGCTGGCCCTGATCCTGATCGCCATCGCGGCGCTCACCGGTGGGATGTTCGCCTCGGGGCACACGAAGCCGCGTCTCGGCATCGACCTCGCCGGCGGTACGAGCATCACGCTCCGCGCGGTCCCCGAGGCCGGCAACGAGTCGGCGATCAACAAGACCAACATGGACACCGCAGTCTCCATCATGGAGCGCCGTGTCAATGGTCTGGGCGTCTCCGAGTCCGAGGTCCAGACGCAGGGCCGGGAAAACATCATCGTCAACATTCCCAAGGGCACCAACTCGGAGCAGGCCCGCAAGCAGGTCGGCACCACCGCCAAGCTCTACTTCCGTCCGGTCCTCGCCACCGAGATCGCCGGCGGCAAGGGCGCGGCCAGCCCCTCTCCGAGCCCCACCGGCAGCCCCACGGACAAGCCGTCCGGCAAGGCCACCGACAAGCCCGAGGCCACCGACAAGGACTCCGCGTCCCCGTCCGCCTCCTCCACCACGCAGGGCCGTGCGGTCACGGACGCGCTGAAGGCCGACGCGACGCCCTCCGCGGGCCCCTCGGACAAGGGCGACAAGGCCGACCCCTCCCCGTCGGCGAGCGGCGGCAGCGCCGAGGCCGACGCGAGCGCGCTGCAGGCGAAGTACGCCAAGCTCGACTGCACCGACGAGAAGACCCGCGCCACCGTGGGTGACGGCGTCAAGGCCTCCGAGCCGACGCTGGCCTGTGGCAAGAACTCGCAGGAACAGTGGCAGAAGTACATCCTCGGCCCCGCCGAGGTCGACGGCACGGACGTCGACAAGGCCCAGGCCGTCCTGAACACCCAGACCGGTGCGGGCTGGACCGTCACGATGGACTTCACGGACGGCGGCGCCAAGAAGTTCGCGAACATCACCGGCAAGCTGGCGCAGAACCAGTCCCCGCAGAACCAGTTCGCGATCGTGCTGGACGGCGCAGTCGTCTCCGACCCCTTCGTCCGCCAGGCCCTGACCGGCGGCAACGCCGAGATCTCCGGCAACTTCACCCAGCAGTCCGCCCAGGACCTCTCCAACATGCTGTCGTACGGCGCGCTGCCGCTGACCTTCAAGGTCGACAGCATGACGACCGTGACCGCCGCGCTGGGCGGTGACCAGCTGCAGGCCGGGCTGATCGCCGGCGCGATCGGTCTCGCGCTGGTCGTCATCTACCTGCTGGCCTACTACCGCGGTCTGTCGTTCATCGCGATCCTCTCGCTGCTGGTCTCCGCCGCCCTCACCTACACGCTCATGGCCCTGCTCGGCCCGGCCATCGGCTTCGCGCTGAACCTGCCGGCCGTCTGCGGTGCCATCGTCGCCATCGGCATCACGGCGGACTCGTTCATCGTGTACTTCGAACGCGTCCGCGACGAGATCCGAGAGGGCCGCTCGCTGCGCCCCGCCGTCGAGCGGGCCTGGCCGCGCGCCCGGCGCACCATCCTGGTCTCAGACTTCGTGTCGTTCCTGGCCGCCGCGGTGCTCTTCCTCGTCACGGTCGGCAAGGTCCAGGGCTTCGCGTTCACGCTCGGCCTGACCACCCTGCTCGACGTGGTCGTCGTGTTCCTCTTCACCAAGCCGCTGCTCACCCTGATGGCCCGTCGCCCGTTCTTCGCGAACGGCCACAAGTGGTCCGGCCTCGACCCGAAGAGCCTGGGCGCCCAGCCGCCGCTGCGCCGCACCCGCCGCCCCGCCGCCCCCGTCGACCCGAAGGAGGCCTGAGATGTCGAAACTCGGCACCCTCGGCGCACGACTGCACCGTGGCGAGATCGGCTACGACTTCGTCAAGAACCGCAAGATCTGGTACAGCGTCTCCATCCTGATCACCATCCTGGCCATCGCCGGCCTGGCGGTCCGCGGACTGAACATGGGCATCGAGTTCCAGGGCGGCGCGGTCTTCAACACCCCGAAGAACACCTCCGCCTCGGTGTCCCAGGCGGAGGAGTACGCCGAAGCGGCCTCCGGCCACGACGCGATCGTCCAGAAGCTCGGCGACGGCAGCCTGCGCATCCAGGTCGCCGGCATCGACACCGGCGCGGCGAACGAGATCAAGAACACGCTCGCCGGCGACCTCAAGATCGACTCCGAGCAGATCAACGCCGAACTGGTCGGCCCGAGCTGGGGCGAGCAGATCGCCAACAAGGCCTGGCAGGGCCTCGGCATCTTCCTCGTCCTCGTCGTGATCTACCTGGCGATCGCCTTCGAGTGGCGCATGGCGGTCGCGGCGTTCGTCGCCCTGATCCACGACATCACCATCACGGTCGGGATCTACGCCCTGGTCGGCTTCGAGGTCACACCGGGCACGGTGATCGGTCTGCTGACCATCCTCGGCTACTCGCTCTACGACACGGTCGTGGTCTTCGACAGCCTCAAGGAACAGACGAAGGACCTGACCAAACAGACCCGCTGGACGTACAGCGACGTCGCCAACCGCTCGATCAACAGCACTCTGGTCCGCTCCATCAACACCACGGTCGTCGCCCTGCTGCCGGTCGCGGGCCTGCTGTTCATCGGTGGCGGTGTCCTCGGCGCCGGCATGCTGAACGACATCTCGCTGTCGCTGTTCGTCGGTCTCGCCGCCGGTGCCTACTCCTCGATCTTCATCGCCACGCCGCTCGTCGCCGACCTCAAGGAGCGCGAGCCGGCGATGAAGGCCCTGAAGAAGCGCGTCCTGGCCAAGCGGGCCCAGTCCGCAGCCCAGGGCGGGACCGAGGTCGACGACGAGGAGACGTACGCCGACGAGCCCGAGGGCGACGCCGCACCCGCGGTGGTCGGGCCGCGCAACCAGCCCTCATCCCGCAGCCGCGGCCGCGGCCGCCCCTCGGGCAAGCGCCGATGACCGGCATCAGGGAGCTGCTGCTCAGCCGCATCCGTGACGTGGCCGACTACCCGGAGCCGGGCGTGATGTTCAAGGACATCACCCCACTCCTGGCGGACCCGGCGGCGTTCACCGCCCTGACCGACTCCCTCGCCGAGATCGCCGAGCGCACGGGCGCCACGAAGGTCGTCGGCCTGGAGGCCCGCGGCTTCATCCTCGGCGCCCCGGTCGCCGTCCGCGCCGGTCTCGGATTCATCCCCGTGCGCAAGGCGGGCAAGCTCCCCGGAGCCACCCTCGCCCAGGCCTACGACCTGGAGTACGGCTCGGCGGAGATCGAGGTGCACGCCGAGGACCTCACCGCCGACGACCGCGTCCTGATCGTCGACGACGTCCTCGCCACCGGCGGCACCGCCGAGGCCTCGGTCCAGCTCATCCGCCGGGCCGGAGCCGAGGTCGCGGGACTCGCCGTCCTCATGGAGCTCGGCTTCCTGAACGGCCGCGTCCGCCTGGAGCCGGCGCTGAACGGTGCCCCGCTGGAGGCGCTGCTCACGGTCTAGCAACCCGCGCAGCGGGCCGGTGGGCACCGGCACGACACCGCGCAGGCGGGCACCGGAGGACCCGGTGCCCGCCTCGTGCGTTTCACGGGTAGACGGTCCTCACATTGGCCTGAAGGCGATCCCGGGGCCCAGGATGGCTACCATGGGGGTCCGGAGCCTGACCGGGGGACCCGGATCGCGCACGAGGAGCCCTCTTGCCAGACGAGGCCCAGCACCTGACCGCCGCCAAGCCCGAGTCCGCCTCGGCAGCCGCGGCGAAGCCCGCGCCGAACGCGCCCCACGCGAAGAACGACACCCGCGGGCCGGTCGAGCACGCCCAGGCGGCGCCGGTCGACAAGCCCGCCGAGCAGTCGCGGCCCAAGCCCACCCCGCCCGCGGTGCGCCAGACCCCCGGACAGCCGGCCCGCTCCGGCTCCTCCAACCGCGTCCGCGCCCGTCTGGCCCGGCTCGGTGTGCAGCGCGCCAACCCGTACAACCCGGTGCTGGAGCCGCTGCTGCGGATAGTGCGCGGCAACGACCCGAAGATCGAGACGGCCACGCTCCGCCAGATCGAGCGTGCCTACCAGGTCGCCGAGCGCTGGCACCGCGGCCAGAAGCGGAAGAGCGGCGACCCGTACATCACGCACCCCCTCGCCGTGACGACCATCCTCGCCGAGCTGGGCATGGATCCGGCCACGCTGATGGCAGGGCTGCTGCACGACACGGTCGAGGACACCGAGTACGGCCTGGACGACCTTCGCCGGGACTTCGGCGATGTCGTCACCCTGCTCGTCGACGGTGTCACCAAGCTGGACAAGGTCAAGTTCGGTGAGGCCGCGCAGGCCGAGACCGTGCGCAAGATGGTCGTCGCCATGGCCAAGGACCCGCGCGTCCTGGTCATCAAGCTCGCCGACCGCCTGCACAACATGCGCACCATGCGCTACCTCAAGCGCGAGAAGCAGGAGAAGAAGGCGCGCGAGACCCTGGAGATCTACGCGCCGCTCGCCCACCGCCTGGGCATGAACACCATCAAGTGGGAGCTGGAGGACCTCGCCTTCGCGATCCTCTACCCCAAGATGTACGACGAGATCGTCCGGCTGGTGGCCGAGCGTGCCCCCAAGCGTGACGAGTACCTGGCCATCGTCACCGACGAGGTCCAGCAGGATCTGCGCGCGGCCCGGATCAAGGCGACCGTCACCGGCCGCCCGAAGCACTACTACAGCGTCTACCAGAAGATGATCGTCCGCGGCCGGGACTTCGCGGAGATCTACGACCTGGTGGGCATCCGCGTCCTCGTGGACACCGTCCGCGACTGCTACGCGGCCCTCGGCACGGTGCACGCGCGATGGAACCCGGTCCCCGGCCGGTTCAAGGACTACATCGCGATGCCCAAGTTCAACATGTACCAGTCGCTGCACACGACGGTCATCGGCCCCGGCGGCAAACCGGTCGAGCTGCAGATCCGCACGTTCGACATGCACCGCCGCGCCGAGTACGGCATCGCCGCGCACTGGAAGTACAAGCAGGAGGCCGTCGCCGGCACGTCCAAGGTGCGCAGCGACGCCCCCAAGTCGTCCGGCAAGGGCAAGGACGACCACCTCAACGACATGGCGTGGCTGCGGCAGCTGCTGGACTGGCAGAAGGAGACCGAGGACCCGGGCGAGTTCCTGGAGTCCCTGCGGTTCGACCTGTCCCGCAACGAGGTCTTCGTCTTCACCCCCAAGGGCGATGTCATAGCGCTCCCGGCCGGTGCCACCCCGGTCGACTTCGCGTACGCCGTGCACACCGAGGTCGGGCACCGCACGATAGGCGCTCGCGTCAACGGCCGGCTGGTCCCGCTGGAGTCCACCCTCGACAACGGCGACCTGGTGGAGGTCTTCACCTCCAAGGCATCCGGCGCCGGCCCGTCCCGCGACTGGCTCGGCTTCGTCAAGTCACCGCGCGCCCGCAACAAGATCCGGGCCTGGTTCTCCAAGGAACGCCGCGACGAGGCGATCGAGCAGGGCAAGGACTCCATCGTCCGCGCCATGCGCAAGCAGAACCTGCCGATCCAGCGCATCCTGACCGGCGACTCCCTGGTGACCCTCGCGCACGAAATGCGCTACGCCGACATCTCCGCGCTGTACGCGGCGATCGGCGAGGGCCATGTCTCCGCTCAGAACATCGTGCAGAAGCTGGTCCAGGCCCTCGGCGGCGAGGAGGCCGCCACCGAGGAGATCGACGAGTCGGTCCCGCCGGCCCACGGCCGCGGCCGCAAGCGCCGTACCAGCGCCGACCCGGGCGTCGTCGTCAAGGGCGTCGAGGACGTGTGGGTCAAGCTGGCCCGCTGCTGTACGCCCGTGCCCGGCGACCCGATCATCGGCTTCGTCACCCGCGGCAGCGGCGTATCGGTTCACCGCAGCGACTGCGTGAACGTGGACTCACTCTCCCGCGAGCCCGAGCGCATCCTCGAGGTCGAGTGGGCGCCCACCCAGTCGTCGGTCTTCCTGGTCGCCATCCAGGTCGAGGCCCTGGACCGCTCCCGGCTCCTCTCGGACGTCACCCGCGTGCTGTCCGACCAGCACGTCAACATCCTCTCCGCGGCCGTCCAGACCTCCCGCGACCGCGTCGCCACCTCCCGCTTCACCTTCGAGATGGGCGACCCGAAGCACCTCGGTCACGTGCTCAAGGCGGTCCGGGGCGTGGAAGGCGTCTACGACGTGTACCGGGTGACGTCGGCGCGCAGCAGGACGTAACCGGCCGGTCGCACACGACCACACGAAAGGGGCTCCCGTACACCGTGTACGGGAGCCCCTTTCGGTCGACTGCTCAGCCTCCGAACTCCTGCAGGCCCTTCAGCGCCTGGTCCAGCAGCGCCTGCCGGCCGTCGAGCTCACGCTGGAGCTTGTCGGCCCTGGCGTTGTTGCCCTGCGCACGGGCCTGCTCGATCTGGCCCCGCAGCTTGTCCACGGCGGCCTGGAGCTGGCCGGTCAGACCCTCCGCACGCGCGCGTGCCTCCGGGTTCGTCCGGCGCCACTCGGCCTCCTCGGCCTCCTGGATGGCCCGCTCGACCGCGTGCATACGGCCCTCGACCTTGGGCCGGGCGTCGCGCGGCACGTGGCCGATGGCCTCCCAGCGCTCGTTCACGTTCCGGAACGCGGCCCGGGCCGCCTTGAGGTCCGTGATCGGCAGGAGCTTCTCGGCCTCCTCGGCCAGCTCCTCCTTGAGCTTGAGGTTCTCCGACTGCTCGGCGTCCCGCTCCGCGAAGACCGAGCTGCGGGCCGCGAAGAACACGTCCTGGGCGCCGCGGAAGCGGTTCCACAGGTCGTCCTCGTGCTCGCGCTGGGCACGGCCCGCGGCCTTCCACTCCGACATCAGCTCGCGGTAGCGCGCCGCTGTCACGCCCCAGTCCGTCGAGTTCGACAGCGCCTCGGCCTCGGAGACCAGCCGCTCCTTGGTCTTGCGGGCCTCCTCGCGCTGCGCGTCCAGCTGCGCGAAGTGCTGCTTGCGCCGCTTGGAGAACGCCGACCGCGCGTGCGAGAACCGGTGCCACAGCTCGTCGTCGGACTTGCGGTCCAGGCGCGGCAGACCCTTCCAGGTGTCCACCAGGGCCCGCAGCCGCTCACCGGCCGCCCGCCACTGGTCGGACTGCGACAGCTCCTCCGCCTCGGCGACCAGCGCCTCCTTGGACCTGCGCGCCTCGTCGGACTGCTTCGCGCGCTGCGCCTTGCGCTCCTCGCGGCGCGCCTCCACCAGCTCCACGAGCTTGTCCAGCCGGACCCGCAGGGCGTCCAGGTCGCCCACCACGTGGTGGGCGTCGACCTGCTCCCGGATGTGGTCGACGGCGGCCTGGGCGTCCTTCGCCGACAGGTCGGTGGTCTTCACTCGCTTCTCGAGGAGGCCGATCTCGACAACCAGGCCCTCGTACTTGCGCTCGAAATAGGCCAGCGCCTCCTCGGGGGAGCCCGCCTGCCAGGAACCGACGACCTGCTCGCCCTCGGCCGTACGCACGTACACGGTCCCCGTCTCGTCGACGCGGCCCCACGGGTCGCTGCTCACAGCGCCTCCTCCACATGATGCCTGCGAGGGGCCTGAAGCTCCCCCGGGCATCGTCCACAGTTTCGTCACGGCCAACATAGGCGACCGGCGGGGGGCCTGTCCGCATCCCGCGCGACCGAAATTTCGCAGTTGAGGGGTCAGGATTTCGTGATCGTGGCCTTGTTGATCACGACCGTCGCGTTGGGCGCCGTATTGCCCGTCTGGGGGTCGGGAGCCTGCGCTCCGGCCTTGGCGATTTTCTGCAGAACCTTCATGCCCGCCTCGGACACCGTGCCGAACGGTGTGTAGTCGGGCGGCAGCTGACTGTCCTGGTAGACGAGGAAGAACTGGCTGCCGCCGCTGTCGCGGCCCTGCTTCGTCTGGGCGTTGTACTGGTTCGCCATCGCGACCGTGCCCGCCGGGTACGTCCCGCCCTTGAGGCTCTTGTCCTTGAGGTTCTCGTCCGGGATGGTGTAGCCCGGTCCGCCCATGCCGGTGCCCTTCGGGTCGCCGCACTGCAGCACGTAGATGCCCTGGTTGGTGAGCCGGTGGCACTTGCTGTGGTCCAGGTAGCCCTTGCCGAGCAGGAAGTTGAACGAGTTCACGGTGTGCGGCGCAGCCGACGCCTTCAGCGCGACGTCTATCTCGCCGCAGGTCGTGTCCAGCTTCATCGTGTACTTCGCCGACTCGTCGATGGTCATGGCCGGTTCCTTCTTCCAGGTCTCCGACTTGACCTTGCCCGGAGCCGGCTTCTCGCACGGGTCCGGGGCCTTGCTGGGTGTGGCGCTCGGGGTGACGTCCGCGTTCGCGTTCTCCGTCTTGCCGTCGTCCTCGAACGGCTTGGTCAGGAAGACCGTCACCGAGAGCACCACGATCACGCCCAGAGTCGAGGCGATCACGGAGTTGCGGATGCGGGCCTTGCGTCGCGCGTCAGTGCGTCGCTGCTGCTGCCGCAAGAACTTCTCCCGGGCGAGCTGACGCCGCCGCTGTTCCTGGCTGACCACCGGGTTCTCTCCTCATGGGTCTAGAACGTCGACCGGTACGCGTGCGTCCTGTGTGCCGACCGCCTGCGTGTGCCCCGTACCGTATATGGGTTCGCTGAGGAATCGGCAGCGCCGGTAGGCTCTGTGAGCAGCCGTAGCCGCCCGTATCGACACAACGAAGGACGATCGTGCTCATTGCCGGGTTCCCCGCCGGGGCCTGGGGGACGAACTGCTACCTCGTCGCCCCCGCCGCCGGTGAGGAGTGCGTGATCATCGACCCCGGCCATCAGGCCGCCGACGGCGTCGCGGAGGCTATCGCCAAGCACCGGCTCAAGCCCGTCGCCGTCGTCCTCACCCACGGCCACATCGACCACGTGGCCTCGGTCGTCCCGGTGTGCGGCGCGCACGACGTGCCGGCCTGGATCCACCCCGACGACCGGTACATGATGAGCGACCCCGAAAAGGGGATCGGCCGGTCCATCGGCATGCCGCTGCTGGGCGAGCTGACCGTGGGGGAGCCCGATGACGTCAAGGAGCTGGCCGACGGGGCGAAGCTGGAGCTGGCGGGCCTGGAGCTGTCCGTCGCGCACGCGCCCGGCCATACCAAGGGGTCGGTGACCTTCGGTATGCCCGAGGCGGCGGACATCCCGCCGCTCCTCTTCTCGGGCGACCTGCTGTTCGCCGGCTCCATCGGACGCACCGACCTGCCCGGCGGTGACATGGCCGAGATGCTCGACTCGCTGGCCCGCGTGTGCCTGCCGCTCGACGACTCGACCGTGGTGCTGTCCGGCCACGGCCCCCAGACGACCATCGGCCAGGAGCGTTCCACCAACCCGTATCTGCGGCAGGTGGCGGCAGACCGCCAAGGACACGGCGCTGCCGAGGCTCCCCGACGAGGAATGTGACGAGACCTTCCGTGAGCACCTTCAAGGCCCCCAAGGGCACGTACGACCTGATCCCGCCGGACAGCGCCAAGTACCTCGCCGTCCGTGAGGCGATCGCCGCTCCGCTGCGCAACTCCGGCTACGGCTACATCGAGACGCCCGGCTTCGAGAGCGTCGAACTCTTCGCGCGCGGGGTCGGTGAGTCCACCGACATCGTGACCAAGGAGATGTACGCCTTCGAGACCAAGGGCGGCGACCGGCTCGCCCTGCGACCCGAGGGCACGGCCTCCGTCCTGCGCGCCGCGCTGGAGGCCAATCTGCACAAGGCCGGCAACCTCCCGGTCAAGCTCTGGTACTCCGGCTCGTACTACCGCTACGAGCGTCCCCAGAAGGGCCGCTACCGCCACTTCTCCCAGGTCGGCGCCGAGGCCATCGGCGCCGAGGACCCGGCGCTCGACGCCGAGCTGCTCATCCTGGCCGACCAGGCCTACCGCTCGCTGGGCCTCAGCGACTTCCGGATCCTGCTGAACAGCCTGGGCGACCAGGAGTGCCGCCCCGTGTACCGGACGGCGCTCCAGGAGTTCCTGCGCGGCCTGGACCTGGACGAGGACACCCTGCGGCGTGCGGAGATCAACCCGCTGCGCGTCCTGGACGACAAGCGCGAGTCGGTCCAGAAGCAGCTCGGGGACGCACCGCTGCTGCGTGACTACCTGTGCGACGCGTGCAAGGCGTACCACGAGGAGGTCCGCGAGCTGATCACGGCGGCGGGCGTCGCCTTCGAGGACGACCCGAAGCTGGTCCGCGGCCTGGACTACTACACCCGCACGACCTTCGAGTTCGTCCACGACGGCCTCGGTTCGCAGTCCGCGGTGGGCGGCGGCGGCCGCTACGACGGCCTGTCCGAGATGATCGGCGGCCCCGCGCTGCCGTCCGTCGGCTGGGCCCTCGGCGTCGACCGCACGGTCCTCGCCCTGGAAGCGGAGGGCGTCGAGCTCGAACTGCCCGCCACCACCAGTGTGTTCGCCGTCCCGCTCGGCGAGGAAGCCCGCAGGGTCCTGTTCGCCAAGGTCACGGAGCTGCGCAAGAACGGCATCGCGGCCGACTTCTCCTACGGCGGCAAGGGACTCAAGGGCGCCATGAAGAACGCCAACCGCAGCGGCGCCCGCTACACGGTCGTCGCCGGCGAACGCGACCTCGCCGAGGGCGTCGTCCAGCTCAAGGACATGGAGTCGGGAGAGCAGACGGCCGTCGGCGTGAACGAGATCGTGGCAGAGCTGGAAGCACGACTGGGCTGAGCCGCCACTCCTGCCTGGGCGGCGTCGCCCTCTCAGCCTGTCCGGCGTTGGAAGACGGGCGCGACTGTGCTCAACTGCCCGCTCCTGCCTGGGCGGTCTCGCCCTCTCAGCCTGTCCGGCGTTTGAGGACGAGGCCGTTCAGGCCGATCGGGGGTCCGGGGGGCGGAGCCCCCTGGCGGGGTCGAAGGGGCGGAGCCCCTGGTGGTGGGACGGGTAGGGGCGGCGGGGCGAGAACCCTCAGTCCAGCAGCCCGTACCGCAGCGCGCTCGTCACCGCCGCAGTCCGGTCGTCCACGCCCAACTTGCCGAAGACACGCAGCAGATACGTCTTCACCGTCGACTCGCCGATGAACAGCCGACGCCCGATCTCCGCGTTCGTGCAGCCCTCGGCCACCAGGCGCAGCACCGCTGTCTCGCGTTCCGACAGCCGCGGCCGCTCCGGCCTCGTCCGCAACTGGTCCACCAGCCGCGCCGCCACGGACGGGGCCAGGACCGTCTCGCCGCGCGCGGCGGCCCGCACGGCCTCCGCCAACTCCGCCCGCGGCAGGTCCTTCAGCAGGTAGCCCGCCGCCCCGGCCTCCACGGCCCGCAGAATGTCCCGGTCCGTCTCGTAGGTCGTCAGCACGACCACCCGGCATGCCAGCCCGGCCCGCGTCATCCGCTCGATGGCGTCCACGCCGCCACCGTCCGGCATCCGCAGATCCATCAGCACGATGTCGGGCCGCAACCGCGCCGCCAGCGCCTCCGCCTGCGGCCCGCTGGAAGCGTCGGCGACGACCTCCAGGTCGGACTCCGCACTGAGCATCGCCCGCAGCCCCTCCCGCACGACGGGATGGTCGTCGGCCAGGACGATCCGGATCACGGCGTCTCCCTCCTCACGACCGGCAGCCGGACGGTCACGACCGTGCCGTCGCCGGGGGCACTGCGCACCTCGGCGGTTCCGCCCGCCTCGACGGCCCGGGCCCGCAGCCCCGCCAGACCGTACCCACCGCGCACGGCGGCCGGGTCGAAGCCGGGCCCGTCGTCCCGTACGGAGACGGTCAGCATGGCGTCGGCGTACACCAGCGAGACCCCGACCGCGACCGAACTCCCCGCGTGCTTACGGGCGTTGGCCAGCGCCTCCTGGCAGGCGCGCAGGGCGACCACCTCGGGGCCGGCGGGCAGCATGCGGACCGGGCCGGCCACCTCCAGCGCCGCGTCGTGGCGCGCGGCGAGCCGGCCCAGCGCGTCCCGAAGGGAAGCGCCGTCCAGGTCGGCGGGCGCACCCCCGGCGACCAGGGCCCGGGCCTCGGCCAGGTTCTGCCGGGCCGTCTCGTCCATCAGGCGCAGATGACGCCGCGCCTCGGGCAGGTCGTGGTCCAGCTCCGCCTCGACCGCCTGGATCAGCATCACCAGACTGGTGAACCCCTGCGCGAGCGTGTCGTGGATCTCCCGGGCCAGCCGCTCCCGCTCGGCCAGCGCCCCGTGAGCCTCGGACAGCCGCCCGATCTCGTGCCGGCTCGCGTCCAGCTCCGCGATCAGCTCGGCCCGCTCCTGGCTCTGCTCGATGATCCGGATGATCCAGATGCCGACGGCGACCGAGAACACGAGACTCACCAGGGAGAACAACACGTTGAAGGCCACGTCCCGGCCACTGGGCCACCACAGCAGCGCCCAGCCCGCCACGGGCACGATGTTCACCACGGCCACGGCCACCAGCGCCGACCGCAACCGCAGCGTCATGAAGCACTGCGGGATCAGGGCGAAGGCCAGCAGCCGCGTCTCGCCCACCAGGACCGCCGACGGCAGGACAAGCGCCAGCGCAGCCGTCAGATAGCCGATCGCCCGCCGCTGGTCGGGCGGGTCGCCCTGGATCAGCCGACGACCGGCCACCACGTACAGCGGGACCAGCGGGACCAGCAGCGCCGCCGCTACCGCGCGGACCGGCCGGTCGGGGTGATCGGCGGCGAGCACGGAGACCGAGGTCGCCACCCAGATGAGCGCGAAGTACGTGTCCCAGAGCCGGAACGAGCGCTCCCAGTGGTAGGCGCTCGCGGCATCACTCATCCGGCGCGCCGGTCCTTCCAGCGGAACGTCAGCAGACACAGGGCCAATCCTCCGACGCACCACGCGGCCAGCACCAGAGCCACGCGCCCCGGCTCCCAGCTCCCCGCCTGCTCCAGCACCTGCGCGGACTCCGGCAGGAACACCCCGCGCAGCCCCTGGCACATCCACTTCAGCGGGAACAGCGCGCCGACGGTCAGCATCCAGTCCGGGATGGTGCCGATGGCGATGTACACCCCGGAGACGAACTGCAGCACCAGGAAGGGCAGGACGACCACCGAACTCGCGCTGTTGGCGGAGTTCGGGACCGAGCTGATCGCGATGCCGAGCAGAGCGCAGGCCGTGATGCCCAGCACGAAGATCCATGCCAGGTCGAACCAGCGTCCCGCGTCCGCCGGCAGGTCCACGCCGTAGCAGGTCGTGCCGACGAGGAGAAGGATCGCCGTCTCCAGCAGGCCGGTGAAGAGAACCAGCCAGATCTTGCCGAGGAAGTAGGCCGCCGGCGGCATCGGCGTGCCCCGCAGCCGGCGCAGCACCTTGTCCTGCCGCTCGATCGCGATGGAGATGCCGAGCGCCTGGAAGCTGGTCGACATGATCCCGGCGGCCATCATCGCGGGGACGTACAGCTGCGAGGCGGTGATGCCCGCGCCCTCCACGTCGTCCCGGAAGATCGACGCGAACAGGAACAACAGGACGACGGGGAAGGCGAACGTGAACACCACCTGGTCGCGCTGCCGGAAGAACTGCCTGATCTCCAGGGCGCCCCGCCGCAGCCCGAGTCCCCATGCCCCGGGCAGTCGTCCGACGCCCGCCGCACCGCGCTTGGGAACGACGGTCGTGGTCATCGCGCGTCCTCCTCGGACTGTCCGGTCAGCCGGAGGTAGACGTCCTCCAGTGTGGGGCGGCTCACCGTCAGCCCGGGGATCTCGCCGCCGCGGCGTCGCATGAGCTCCGCGACGGTCCGGGTCGGTGTCCCGGTGCGCTCCGCGCGAGGGGTGCCGTCCGGCTCGGTCCACGCGACGGTGGCCTCGGTGCCGTACCGCTCCCGCAGGGCTCCGGGCTCGCCCTCGGCGACGATCCGGCCACGGGCGACGACGGCCAGCCGGTGCACCAGCGCCTCCGCCTCCTCCAGGTAGTGCGTGGTGAGCACGATGGTCGTGCCGTCGTCGGCCAGGGCGCGGATCAGCGACCAGAACTGCCGCCGGGCCGCCGGGTCGAAGCCGGTCGTCGGCTCGTCCAGAAGCAGCAGGTCGGGACCTCCGATGACGCCGAGTGCCACGTCCAGACGCCTGCGCTGGCCGCCCGACAGCGCCTTGATCCGGCTGTCCGCCTTCGCCTCCAGGCCGACCAGACCGATGACCTCCTCCGGGTCCCGCGGCCGGGGGTAGTAGCGGGCGAAGTGCCGCACGGTCTCCCGGACCGTCAACTCGGCGGGCGCCGATTCGTCCTGCCAGACGATCCCGACGCGCGAGCGCCACGCGCGCGTGCCGGTCGCCGGGTCCGACCCGAGGACGGACACCTCGCCCGCGTCCCGGTCCCGGTTGCCCTGGAGGATCTCCACCGTGGTGCTCTTGCCCGCGCCGTTGGGTCCGAGCAGGCCGAACACCTCGCCCCGCCGGATGCCGAGATCGATGCCGTCCACGGCGGTCACGCCCCCGTAGCGCTTGCGCAGTCCCCTTACGTGCACGGCGAGTTCGTACCCCTGTGCTGTCATGCGACGAGCGTCGGCCGGAACGCAACCCTCAGGGACGACCGGGCGGTCATCCTTATGTCCACTGAACGGTGGACACGGGCGCCTGTGCGGCACAATGGCCCTGCCCGAAGATGTTCAGGACTCAAGTGACGGAATCGGCGTGATGAGCAAGACGACAGTCAGGGACGTCTCCACGGAGTCCGAGCCGGAGCGCGCCGAGATCGCGCCCCGCGCGGAGGGCGGCAGCCGGGCCCTGGCCCTGCTGCTGGTGATCACCGGCGCGGCCGGACTGCTCGCCGCGTGGGTCATCACGCTCGACAAGTTCAAGATCCTCGAGGCCAAGGTCGCGGGCACGACCTTCACGCCCGGCTGCAGCCTCAACCCCGTGGTCTCCTGCGGCAGCGTCATGGAGAGCAAGCAGGCCGCGGTCTTCGGCTTCCCCAACCCGATGCTCGGCCTCGTCGCCTACGCCGTCGTCATCGGCGTCGGCATGAGCCTGCTCGCCCGCGCCCGCTTCCCCCGCTGGTACTGGCTCACCTTCAACGCCGGCTGCCTCTTCGGCGTGGGCTTCTGCGCCTGGCTGATGTTCCAGTCCCTGTACCGGATCAACGCGCTCTGCCTGTGGTGCAGCCTGGCCTGGGTCGCCACCATCCTGATGTTCTGGTACGTGACGTCGTTCAACATCCGCAAGGGCTTCCTGCCCGCCCCGAGCTGGCTCAGGAGCTTCTTCGGCGAGTTCACATGGGTCATGCCCGTCCTGCACATCGGCATCATCGGCATGCTGGTCCTGACCCGCTGGTGGGACTTCTGGCTCAGCTGAACGGGGCCGTTCCAGCCCCGGGGCGGACTGTCAGTGCCGTGATTTAGGGTTTCTGACGTGGAGCCCGACCTGTTCACCGCCGCAGCCGAAGAACGCCAGGAGAAGGATCCGTCCTCCAGCCCCCTGGCGGTGCGGATGCGCCCGCGCACCCTCGACGAGGTCGTGGGCCAGCAGCACCTGCTGAAGCCGGGCTCACCCCTGCGCAGACTGGTCGGGGAGGCATCCGGCCCGGCCGGCTCCTCCTCGGTGCTCCTGTGGGGCCCGCCCGGCACCGGCAAGACCACCCTGGCGTACGTCGTCTCCAAGGCCACCGACGCCCGCTTCGTGGAGCTGTCGGCGATCACCGCGGGCGTCAAGGAGGTCCGCGCGGTCATCGACGGCGCCCGCCGCGCCTCCGGCGGGTACGGCAAGGAGACCGTCCTCTTCCTCGACGAGATCCACCGCTTCAGCAAGGCCCAGCAGGACTCCCTGCTCCCTGCCGTCGAGAACCGCTGGGTGACGCTCATCGCGGCCACGACGGAGAACCCGTACTTCTCGGTGATCTCGCCCCTGCTGTCCCGCTCCCTGCTGCTCACCCTGGAACCGCTCACGGACGAGGACATCAGGAGCCTCATCCGCCGAGCCCTCACCGACGAGCGGGGACTCAAGAGGGCCGTCACCCTCCCCGAGGAGACCGAGAGTCACCTCCTGCGTATCGCCGGCGGCGACGCCCGCCGTGCCCTGACCGCCCTGGAGGCGGCCGCCGGAGCCGCCCTCGACAAGGGCGAGGCCGAGATCGGCCTGACCACCCTGGAGGAGACGGTCGACCGGGCCGCCGTCAAGTACGACCGGGACGGCGACCAGCACTACGACGTGGCCAGTGCCCTGATCAAGTCCATTCGCGGCTCCGACGTCGACGCGGCCCTGCACTACCTGGCCCGCATGATCGAGGCCGGCGAGGACCCCCGCTTCATCGCCCGCCGCCTGATGATCTCGGCCAGCGAGGACATCGGCCTGGCCGACCCGACCGCCCTGCAGACCGCCGTCGCCGCCGCCCAGGCCGTCGCCATGATCGGCTTCCCCGAGGCCGCCCTCACCCTCAGCCACGCCACGATCGCCCTCGCCCTGGCACCCAAGTCCAACGCCGCGACCACCGCGATCGGCGCCGCCCTGGAGGACGTCCGCAAGGGCCTGGCCGGGCCCGTCCCGGCGCACCTGCGCGACAGCCACTACAAGGGCGCCACCAAGCTCGGCCACGGCCAGGGCTACGTCTACCCGCACGACCTGCACGAGGGCATCGCCGCCCAGCAGTACGCCCCGGACGAACTGAAGGACCGCGAGTACTACGCGCCGACCCGGCACGGTGCGGAGGCCCGCTACGCGGACGCGGTGGAGTGGACCCGTAAGAACCTCGGTCGAAAGCGGTCCTGAGCACCCTGTAAACTCGTCCGGAGTGCCGCGTCCCGTGCAGTCAGAACGGGACAGTCGGCCGGAGCCGGTCCCCGGACCGGTTCCAGGAGCGTCGCGCACCGTCGAACGGTGTCGCGGGCAGCCCACCACCACCGTCGCACGACGGAACCGGTCGGTGGGCCACTCGCGTGCTGCACGTATGTGCCCAGACCAGGGGAGCGGCTGCCCACCCGGGCCCGAAAGGGTCCCAGGCGGGTTTCCCCGGCTGCGGATGCGACCTCCCTCAACCCTGACAAGCCGGAAACCAGGAAAGAGAAGAAGACAGTGGCGAACCAGCCCCGTCCCAAGGTCAAGAAGTCGCGTGCCCTCGGCATCGCGCTGACCCCGAAGGCCGTCAAGTACTTCGAGGCCCGCCCCTACCCGCCCGGTGAGCACGGCCGCGGCCGCAAGCAGAACTCGGACTACAAGGTCCGTCTGCTCGAGAAGCAGCGTCTGCGCGCGCAGTACGACGTGTCCGAGCGCCAGCTCGTCCGCGCCTACGAGCGTGCCTCCAAGGTCCAGGGCAAGACCGGTGAGGCCCTGATCATCGAGCTGGAGCGCCGCCTCGACGCCCTGGTTCTGCGTTCGGGCATCGCCCGCACGATCTACCAGGCCCGCCAGATGGTCGTCCACGGCCACATCGCGGTCAACGGCAAGAAGGTCGACAAGCCCTCCTTCCGTGTCCGTCCGGACGACGTCGTGCAGGTGCGCGAGCGCTCCAAGGAGAAGACCCTCTTCACGATCGCTCGTGAGGGTGGCTTCGCCCCCGACGGTGAGACCCCGCGCTACCTCCAGGTGAACCTCAAGGGTCTGGCGTTCCGCCTGGACCGCGAGCCGAACCGCAAGGAGATCCCGGTGATCTGCGACGAGCAGCTCGTCGTCGAGTACTACGCCCGCTGATCCTCGGCAGGCACGCGGTACGTCAGCCCGCCGCTTCGCCCACCCGTCCGGGTGTGCGAGGCGGCGGGCTTTCGCGATTCCGCTTCTCCCGCGCGGGAAACCGGTACGGAGCGCAACCTCCGGCGCGATAGGCTCGTCGCACGACTTTTTGATGTTCAGGCACGTTTCAGGGAGCGGGTGCACACAGTGTCCGGTGGAGAGGTTGCCGGGATCCTGGTGGCCGTCTTCTGGGCGATCCTGGTCTCCTTCCTCGCCGTCGCGCTGGCGAGGGTGGCCCAGACGCTCAAGGCGACCACCAAGCTCGTGGCGGACGTGACCGACCAGGCCGTCCCGCTGCTGGCCGACGCCTCCGCGGCGGTGCGCTCCGCGCAGACCCAGATCGACCGGGTCGACTCGATCGCCTCCGACGTCCAGGAGGTCACGTCGAACGCCTCGGCGCTGTCGACCACCGTCGCCTCCACCTTCGGCGGCCCCCTGGTCAAGGTCGCGGCCTTCGGCTACGGCGTGCGCCGGGCCCTCGGCGGCCGCAAGGAGGACGTGCCCGCCAAGGCGTCCAGGCGTACCGTGATCGTGGGCCGTACGGTCGCCCGGCGCAGCGCCCGAGACAAGAGGGACTGAGAGCCAGCGATGTTCCGCCGCACCTTCTGGTTCACCACAGGCGTCGCCGCCGGTGTGTGGGCCACCACCAAGGTCAATCGCAAGCTGAAGCAGCTGACCCCCGAGAGCCTCGCGAAAACCGCCGGGAACAAGGCGATCGAGGCCGGTCACCGCATCAAGGACCGCGCGGTCGGCTTCGCGCTCGACGTCCGGGACAACATGGCCGTCCGCGAGGCCGAGCTGGGTGACGCCCTCGGGATCGACGAGAATCCCGAACTCCCCGGCCCCCGGCGGTTCGCGGCCATCGAGAACCGCAACAACCCGAAGTACGTCGAGGGTTCGGCGTACCAGACGTACCCGTACAACCGGAATGAGGACCACTGATGGAGTCGGCTGAGATTCGCCGCCGCTGGTTGAGCTTCTTCGAGGAGCGCGGTCACACCGTCGTCCCTTCGGCGTCGCTCATCGCGGACGACCCGACTCTGCTCCTCGTCCCGGCCGGCATGGTGCCCTTCAAGCCCTACTTCCTGGGTGAGGTCAAGCCGCCCTTCGACCGCGCCACCAGCGTGCAGAAGTGCGTGCGCACGCCGGACATCGAAGAGGTCGGCAAGACCACCCGGCACGGCACGTTCTTCCAGATGTGCGGCAACTTCTCCTTCGGTGACTACTTCAAGGAAGGCGCCATCAAGCTCGCCTGGGAGCTGCTCACCAGCGCCCAGGACAAGGGCGGTTACGGCCTCGCCCCCGAGCGTCTGTGGATCACCGTCTACAAGGACGACGACGAGGCCGAGCGCATCTGGCACGACGTCGTCGGTGTGCCGCAGGAGCGCATCCAGCGCCTGGGTAAGAAGGACAACTACTGGGACATGGGCGTCCCCGGCCCCTGCGGCCCGTGTTCCGAGATCAACTACGACCGCGGCCCCGAGTTCGGCGCCGAGGGCGGCCCCGCCGTCAACGACGAGCGGTACGTGGAGATCTGGAACCTCGTCTTCATGCAGTACGAGCGGGGCGAGGGCCCGGGCAAGGACTACCCGATCCTGGGAGACCTGCCGAGCCAGAACATCGACACCGGCCTCGGCCTCGAACGCCTCGCCATGATTCTGCAGGGCGTGCAGAACATGTACGAGATCGACACCTCGATGGCCGTCATCGACAAGGCCACCGAGCTGACCGGCGTCCGCTACGGCGACGCCCACGGCTCGGACGTCTCCCTGCGCGTGGTCACCGACCACATGCGCACCTCCGTGATGCTCATCGGAGACGGCGTCACCCCCGGCAACGAGGGCCGCGGCTACGTGCTGCGCCGCATCATGCGCCGCGCCATCCGCAACATGCGCCTGCTCGGCGCCACCGGTCCGGTCGTGAAGGACCTGATCGACACCGTGATCGAGATGATGGGCCAGCAGTACCCCGAGCTCATCACCGACCGTGAGCGCATCGAGAAGGTCGCTGTCGCCGAGGAGAACGCCTTCCTCAAGACGCTGAAGGCCGGCACCAACATCCTCGACACGGCCGTCACCGACACCAAGTCCGCCGGCGGCACCGTCCTGCCCGGCGACAAGGCCTTCCTGCTCCACGACACCTGGGGCTTCCCGATCGACCTCACCCTGGAGATGGCCGCCGAACAGGGCCTGTCCGTGGACGAGGACGGCTTCCGGCGCCTGATGAAGGAGCAGCGGGAGCGCGCCAAGGCCGACGCCCAGGCCAAGAAGACCGGGCACGCCGGCACCGGCGCCTACCGTGAGATCGCCGACCAGGCCGGTGCCACCGACTTCATCGGCTACACCGACACCGAGAGCGAGTCCACGATCGTCGGAATCCTCGTCGACGGCGCCTCCTCGCCGGCCGCCACCGAGGGCGACGAGGTCGAGATCGTCCTCGACCGCACCCCGTTCTACGCCGAGGGCGGCGGCCAGATCGGCGACACCGGCCGCATCAGGGTCGACACCGGCGCCGTCATCGAGGTCCGCGACTGCCAGAAGCCGGTCCCGGGGGTGTACGTCCACAAGGGCGTCGTCCAGGTCGGCGAGGTCACCGTCGGCGCCAAGGCCCAGGCCTCCATCGACGACCGCCGCCGCAAGGCCATCGCCCGCGCCCACTCGGCCACCCACCTGACCCACCAGGCCCTGCGTGACGCCCTCGGCCCGACGGCCGCCCAGGCCGGTTCCGAGAACCAGCCCGGCCGCTTCCGCTTCGACTTCGGCTCCCCGTCCGCCGTCCCGACGGCCGTGATGACCGACGTCGAGCAGAAGATCAACGAGGTGCTCGCCCGCGACCTGGACGTCCGTGCCGACGTCATGGGCATCGACGAGGCCAAGAAGCAGGGTGCCATCGCCGAGTTCGGCGAGAAGTACGGCGAGCGCGTGCGCGTCGTGACCATCGGCGACTTCTCCAAGGAGCTGTGCGGCGGCACCCACGTGCACAACACCGCTCAGCTCGGCCTGGTGAAGCTGCTCGGCGAGTCCTCCATCGGCTCGGGTGTCCGCCGGATCGAGGCCCTGGTCGGCGTGGACGCCTACAACTTCCTCGCCCGGGAGCACACGGTCGTCGCCCAGCTCCAGGAGCTGATCAAGGGCCGCCCGGAGGAGCTCCCGGAGAAGGTCTCCGCCATGCTCGGCAAGCTGAAGGACGCCGAGAAGGAGATCGAGAAGTTCCGCGCCGAGAAGGTCCTCCAGGCCGCCGGCGGTCTCGCCGAGTCCGCCAAGGACATCCGTGGCATTGCCGTCGTGACCGGTCAGGTCCCGGACGGCACGACCGCCGACGACCTGCGCAAGCTGGTCCTTGACGTGCGCGGACGGATCCAGGGCGGACGGGCCGCCGTCGTCGCCCTCTTCACGGTGGCGAACGGCAAGCCGCTGACGGTCATCGCCACCAACGAGGCCGCCCGCGAGCGCGGCCTGAAGGCCGGCGACCTGGTGCGTACGGCTGCCAAGACCCTCGGCGGCGGCGGTGGCGGCAAGCCGGACGTCGCCCAGGGCGGCGGCCAGAACCCGGCCGCCATCGGTGACGCCGTGGACGCCGTGGAGCGTCTGGTCACCGAGACCGCCAAGTAAGAGACGGGTCGGACAGCATGCGCAGAGGACGTCGACTCGCGATCGACGTCGGGGACGCCCGCATCGGGGTCGCCTCGTGCGACCCCGACGGGATCCTCGCCACCCCGGTGGAGACGGTCCCCGGGCGTGACATCCCCGCAGCTCAGCGACGGTTGAAGCAACTCGTCGAGGAGTACGAGCCCATCGAGATCGTGGTCGGTCTCCCGCGCTCCCTCAAGGGCGGGGAGGGCCCGGCCGCGGTCAAGGTCCGGGGCTTTGCCCAGGAACTGGCCCGCATGATCTCCCCGATTCCGGTGAGACTCGTCGACGAACGCATGACGACGGTGACGGCCAGTCAGGGACTGCGCGCCTCGGGTGTGAAATCCAAGAAGGGCCGGTCCGTCATCGACCAGGCAGCGGCCGTGATCATCCTGCAACAGGCCCTCGAATCCGAACGGGTGTCAGGTAAAGCACCCGGCGAAGGCGTCGAAGTGGTCATCTGATCGCGATACGGTAACGTTCCGCGCGATGCGACGGCATTCGAACAGCCGCCGCACAGCAAGAGGCGGGACGGGAGCCGAGCCGGAAGCCGCGCGACCGCCGCCTCGCGGCTCTAGGGGATCGATGACTGAGTATGGCCGGGGCCAAGGCTCCGAACCGTGGCATCCGGAGGACCCGTTGTACGGGGACGGCGGATGGGACGGACAGCAGGCCCACTCCGGCCAGCAGTCCGCTTACGGCGGCCAGCCGCAGCACTATCCGCAGCAGCCGCAGTACGGCGACTGGGGCACCGGTGAGCAGGCCGGATACGGCCAGACGCAGCAGCAGTACCCCTACGATCAGCAGTACGCGGCACAGAACCCCGAGCCCCAGCAGTACGCGGCACAGAACCCCGAGCCCCAGCAGTACCCGGCACAGAACCCCGGGCACCAGCAGTACCCGGGTCAGCACGACCACGGGCATCAGCAGACTCAGGGCTACCACCAGCAGCAGTACGACACCGGCGGCTGGGTCAACGACCCCCATCAGCAGGTCTCCTACCCCGGCGACCCGGGAGATCCGTACGGGCAGCAGGCCGGTGCGTACGACGAGGGCCGGCAGGACTACTACGGCACGCCCGAGGCGTATCCACCCCCGGAGCCGCCCGGCCGGCGCGGGGCCGAACCCGCTCCCGCGCCGGAACCGGAGACGGGCTGGGACCCCGGTCCCGACCAGGGCGAACACGCCTTCTTCGCGGGCGGCGACGACGATGACGACGGCGACGAGCCGGCGGAGCGCCGCGGGCGCGAGGACAAGCGGGGGCGCGGCGGCGGCAAACCGAAGAAGCGCCGCAACGGCATGGCCTGCCTGCTGGTCGTCGTGATCCTCGGCGGTGGCCTGGCCGGCGTCAGCTACTTCGGCTACCAGTTCTTCCAGGACCGTTTCGGCGACGATCCGGACTTCGCGGGTGGGGGCAACGGGCAGCAGGTGACGGTCGAGATCCCCGAGGGAGCACTCGGGTACAAGATCGGTCAGGTGCTGAAGAGCGCGGGGGTCGTCAAGAGCGTCGACGCCTTCGTCGCGGCCCAGGAGAGCAACCCCGAGGGCAAGAGCATCCAGGACGGCGTGTACACGCTGCAGAAGCAAATGTCGGCCGAGAGTGCGGTCGAACTGATGCTCAGTCCGAAGAGTCGCGACAACCTGATCATCGCCGAGGGCAAGCGCAACGCCGACGTCTACCGCCTCATCGACAAGCGGCTGGGCGTCAAGGGCGGCACCACCGCCGCGGTCGCCAAGAAGAACTACAAGAAGCTGGGCCTGCCCGCCTGGGCGCTGAACCATCCGGACGTCATGGATCCGCTGGAAGGATTCCTCTATCCGTCCAGCTACGGCGTCAGCAAGGGGCAGAAGCCCGAGGCCGTGCTCAAACAAATGGTGGGTCGGGCCGCCGCGACGTACAAGAAGGCCGGCGTCGAGAAGAAGGCCGAGAGCCTCGGACTCGAGAACCCGTGGCAGCTGATCACCGTCGCGAGCCTCGTCCAGGCCGAAGGCAAGACACACGACGACTTCCGGAAGATGGCCGAGGTGGTCTACAACCGTCTCAAGCCCACCAACACGGAGACCAACCAGCTGCTCCAGTTCGACTCGTCCTTCAACTACCTGAAGAACGAGAGCAACATCCACATCAGCGAGTCCGAGATCAACAGCAACAAGGACCCGTACAACACGTACACCAACAAGGGACTCCCGCCCGGTCCGATCGGCAATCCGGGAGACGTCGCGCTGCAGGCGGCCCTGAAGCCCACCAAGGAGGGCTGGATCTACTTCGTGGCGACCGACGGCGTGAGCAAGACCGAGTTCGCCAAGACCCATGCGCAGTTCCTGAAGCTGAAGGAAAAGTTCGATGCCAGCTCGGGCAACTGACGCCCGCCGTGCCGGAGTGCTCGGCAGCCCTATCGCCCACTCCCTCTCCCCGGTGCTGCACCGCACCGCCTACCAGGAGCTGGGCCTGGAAGGCTGGACGTACGACCGGTTCGAGGTCGACGAGGCCGGGCTGCCCGCGTTCTTCGAGACGCTCGGCGCCGAGTGGGCCGGGCTCTCGCTGACCATGCCGCTGAAGCGGGCCGTGATCCCGCTGCTCGACCGGATCAGCGAGACCGCCGCCTCGGTCGACGCCGTCAACACGGTCGTCCGCACCGCAGACGGTCGCCTGGCCGGCGACAACACCGACATCCCCGGCATGGCCGCCGCCCTGCGCGAACACGGCATCGACGAGGTCGACTCCGCCGCCATCCTCGGCGCCGGCGCCACCGCCTCCTCGGCGCTGGCCGCGCTGTCCCGGATCTGCCCGGGTGAGATCGCCGTGTACGTGCGCAGCGAGGCCCGGGCCGACGAGATGCGGCAGTGGGCGGAGCGGCTCGACGTCGCCGTCCGCATCGCCGACTGGGCGGACGCCGAGCAGGCGCTGCGTGCCCCGCTGGTGATCAGCACCACGCCGGCCGGTGTCACCGACGCCCTCGCCCGGTCCGTGCCCGAGCGGCCGGCCGCCCTCTTCGACGTCCTGTACGACCCCTGGCCCACCGAACTCGCCGCCCGCTGGTCGGCGTACGGCGGTGCCGTCGTCAGCGGCCTCGACCTGCTGGTGCACCAGGCCGTGCTCCAGGTCGAGCAGATGACGGGGCTGGCCCCGGCGCCCCTGGACGCCATGCGAAAAGCGGGCGAGCGGGCTCTCGCGGCCCGATAGGATCCGCTCTCGGTTCCGCAGGGGGCGGAACAGGGGAGGGGAACGTCCGTCATGTCCGCAGGCCTGCCTCAGGCTTCCGTCAAGTCCCAGATATTCGAGTCCCTGCTGGGATTCCTGCCCGACTGGGTGCAGATCACGGTGCTCGCCCTGATCGTGCTCGCCGTCGTGGCGTCCTGGGCCGTCAAGATCAAGCGCAAGATCGCCCACCGGCGTGCCGTCCGCAACGGGCAGCCGGTCCACGCCGCGGCCCGGTTCGGGCAGGGGAGCCGAGCGGACTACCTGGGGCAGTACGCCCCGCAGCAGACGCAGCCGGCCCCGCAGCAGGGCAGCGGGGCCGACCACCTGGGGGCGTACGCCCCGCAGCAGGCCCAGCCCGCGCAGCAGCCGAGCGGTGCCGACTTCCTCGGGTCGTACGCGCCGCAGCAGCGTCAGGCCGACGGTCCGTCCGCGAACGCGTCCGCTTGATGGACCGGCCGCCGGGCCAACGGCCCCGGCGTGGGAGGATCGGAGATGGTGGACCGGGCCGCGCACCCGGTCACGCCGTCGCCGTACGCGACGAGGCGCGTACACAGGGCAGTACCGGGGCGCGAGCATGGAGGAGCACCGTTGAGCAGGTTGCGCTGGCTGACCGCGGGGGAGTCCCACGGTCCCGCACTCGTCGCGACGCTGGAGGGCCTTCCCGCCGGCGTGCCGATCACCACGGACCTGGTGGCGGACCATCTCGCGAGGCGGCGCCTGGGCTATGGACGCGGTGCCCGGATGAAGTTCGAGCGGGACGAGATCACCTTCCTCGGCGGCGTCCGGCACGGCCTCAGTCTCGGCTCCCCGGTCGCGATCATGGTGGGCAACACCGAGTGGCCGAAGTGGGAACAGGTCATGGCGGCCGACCCGGTCGACCCGGAGATCCTCGCCGGGCTGGCCCGCAACGCCCCGCTGACCCGGCCGCGCCCCGGCCACGCCGACCTCGCGGGCATGCAGAAGTACGGCTTCGACGAGGCCCGGCCGATCCTGGAGCGCGCCTCCGCGCGTGAGACCGCGGCTCGCGTGGCACTGGGCGCGGTGGCCCGGTCGTACCTCAAGGAGACGACCGGCGTCGAGATCGTCAGCCACGTCGTGGAGCTGGCCGCCGCCAAGGCGCCGCGCGGCGTCTACCCGACCCCGGCCGACGTCGAGAAGCTGGACGCCGACCCCGTGCGCTGCCTGGACGCCGACGCGTCGAAGGCGATGGTCGCCGAGATCGACCAGGCCCACAAGGACGGCGACACCCTCGGCGGCGTGGTCGAGATCCTGGCCTACGGCGTGCCCGTCGGCCTCGGTTCGCACGTGCACTGGGACCGCAAGCTGGACGCCCGGCTCGCCGGTGCGCTCATGGGCATCCAGGCGATCAAGGGCGTCGAGATCGGCGACGGCTTCGAGCTCGCGCGGGTGCCCGGCTCCAAGGCGCACGACGAGATCGTGAAGACCGACGAGGGCATCCGGCGCACCTCCGGCCGCTCCGGCGGCACCGAGGGCGGTCTGACCACTGGTGAGCTGCTGCGCGTCCGCGCCGCGATGAAGCCGATCGCGACCGTGCCGCGCGCCCTGCAGACCGTGGACGTCACCACCGGCGAGGCCACGCAGGCCCACCACCAGCGCTCCGACGTGTCCGCGGTCCCGGCCGCCGGCATCGTCGCCGAGGCCATGGTGGCCCTGGTGCTCGCGGACGCGGTGGCGGAGAAGTTCGGCGGCGACTCGGTGCCCGAGACCCGCCGCAACGTGACGTCGTACCTCGACAACCTCACCATCCGATGAGCGGCCCACTGGTCGTCCTGGTCGGCCCGATGGGCGTGGGCAAGTCCACCGTCGGGCAGCTGCTGGCCGCGCGGCTCGGCGTCTCCTACCGGGACACCGACGACGACATCGTCGCCGGGCAGGGCAGGTCCATCGCCGAGATCTTCGTCGACGAGGGCGAGTCCGCCTTCCGCGCGATCGAGAAGACGGCCGTGAGCCGGGCGCTCGCCGAGCACGACGGCGTCCTGGCCCTGGGCGGCGGCGCCATCCTCGACGCCGGCACGCGCGCGCTGCTCGCCGGACAGCGGGTGGCGTACCTGTCGATGGACGTCGAGGAGGCGGTCAAGCGCACCGGCCTCAACGCGGCCCGTCCGCTGCTCGCGGTCAACCCGCGCAAGCAGTGGCGCGAGCTGATGGAGGCACGCCGCCACCTGTACGAGGAGGTCGCCACGGCCGTCGTCGCCACCGACGGCCGTACGCCCGAAGAGGTCACCGAAGCAGCCCTGGACGCACTGGAGTTGAAGGAAGCATGAGCGAGGCAGTGACGCGGATCCAGGTCGGCGGCACCGCGGGGACCGACCCGTACGAGGTCCTGGTGGGCCGGCAGCTGCTGGGTGAACTCGGCGGGCTGATCGGCGACAAGGCCCAGCGGGTCGCGATCGTCCACCCCGAGGCGCTGGCCGAGACCGGTGACGCGCTGCGCGCCGACCTGGCCGGGCAGGGCTACGAAGCGGTCGCCGTCCAGGTGCCCAACGCGGAGGAGGCCAAGACCGCCGAGGTCGCCGCCTACTGCTGGAAGGCGCTGGGCCAGTCCGGCTTCACGCGCACGGACGTCATCGTCGGGGTCGGCGGCGGCGCGACCACGGACCTCGCCGGGTTCGTGGCCGCCACCTGGCTGCGCGGGGTGCGCTGGATCGCCGTCCCGACCACCGTCCTCGCCATGGTGGACGCGGCCGTCGGCGGCAAGACCGGCATCAACACCGCCGAGGGCAAGAACCTCGTCGGCGCCTTCCACCCGCCCGCCGGTGTGCTCTGCGACCTGGCCGCGCTGGACTCCCTGCCGGTCAACGACTACGTCTCCGGACTCGCGGAGGTCATCAAGGCCGGCTTCATCGCCGACCCGGTCATCCTGGACCTCATCGAGTCCGACCCCGAGTCCGCCCGCACCCCGGCCGGCCCGCACACCGCCGAGCTCATCGAGCGCTCCATCCGCGTCAAAGCTGACGTCGTCTCGTCGGACCTGAAGGAGTCGGGCCTGCGCGAGATCCTCAACTACGGTCACACGCTCGGCCACGCCATCGAGAAGAACGAGCGCTACAAGTGGCGTCACGGCGCCGCGGTCTCGGTCGGCATGCACTTCGCCGCCGAACTGGGCCGCCTGGCAGGCCGGCTGGACGACGCGACGGCCGACCGCCACCGCACGATCCTCGAAGCGGTCGGACTGCCCCTGCACTACCGGCACGACCAGTGGCCCAAGCTGCTGGAGACCATGAAGGTCGACAAGAAGTCCCGCGGCAACCTGCTGCGCTTCATCGTCCTCGACGGCCTGGCCAAGCCCACCGTCCTGGAGGGACCCGACCCGGCCGTGCTGCTCGCCGCGTACGGCGAAGTGGGGCAGTAAGTCCCCCGTCGCTCCTTCCGCCCGGAATCACCTTACGGAGCCGGGCACTTCGGGTCGCCCCCGGCCGTTCACACATCGACGACCGGGGGCGGTACCGTTCGGTAGCAAGCGGGTTCCGCCCCGCTGTCAGCGCCCATCGCCTGTACGAGACGGAGTGGCACCGGATGCAGCACGCAGTGGGTTCTCCGCTGCCGCCGCCCCATCAGCCGGGGCACGGACCGGCCACCGGCTGGTCGCCGGCCGCACAACACCCCGTTCCGCCGAACGCGGGCGCGCACCAGGGCCCCGTGCCCGCGCCCCCGCCGCCCCCGGCACCGGGATACCCGGCTCCCCCGCCCGGACCGGCCCCGGCCAGCGCCCCGCCGGCGCCGGAGACCACCGGCCATGTGCCGCTGCCGCCCGGCGGCCCGGTCGCCATGCCGACGGCCCCGCACGCCGCGTCGGCTCCCGACCCCGCCGGTACGACGCTCGCCGTGCTGCTCATCGGCCCCGCGGGCGCGGGCAAGACCAGCGTCGCCAAGTACTGGGCGGACCACCGCCGGGTCCCCACGGCCCACATCAGCCTCGACGACGTACGCGAGTGGGTCCGCTCCGGCTTCGCCGACCCCCAGTCCGGGTGGAACGACAACTCCGAGGCCCAGTACCGCCTGGCCCGCCGCACCTGTGGCTTCGCCGCCCGGAACTTCCTGGCCAACGGCATCTCGTGCATCCTCGACGACGCGGTCTTCCCCGACCGCCCGGTCGTCGGCCTCGGCGGCTGGAAGCGCCACGTCGGGCCGGGCCTGCTGCCCGTCGTCCTCCTGCCGGGCCTGGAGATCGTCCTGGAGCGCAACGCCGAGCGCTCCGGCAATCGCCGCCTCACCGACGACGAGGTCGCCCGCATCCACGGCCGCATGGCGGGCTGGTACGGCTCGGGCCTGCCGATCATCGACAACTCCCAGCTCGACATTCCGCAGACGGCCCAGGTCCTCAACGACGTCCTGTCCCGCTCCATCGCCAGCCCACCCCAGTGGTGAGCGCCCCACAGGGGCGCGGGGCCGTATCGATGTGCGGCTCCGCCGCGTGGGCGCGACAAGCCCACACATACGGACGGCGCACAACCCCGCGCGGCACGCCCTCTCCCGAACGGCACCCCGCCCACCCGGACACATCCGGCACCGCCCACTCAGACGCCCTCAACCGGCGCCAACCCGGCGGAGCTCATACGCTCGGGTCATGTCAGAGGTGTACGCGGCCCGCCGGACGCGTCTGAGGGAATACTGCAACGCGGGCGGCAGCGCGGCGGCGCTGGTCTCCCGCCCCGCCAATGTGCGCTATCTCGCGGGCGCCGCCCCGCACGGCGCCGTTCTGCTCCTGGGCAGGACCGAGGAGCAGGACCTCCTGGTCCGTGCCGGGCCCACGGCCGACCGCCCCACGCAGGAGCGCCCCGACGAAGCCCTGCGCGTAGAGACCCTGCCCGGAGCCGGGGGCGGTGACCCGGCCGTCGCGGCCGCCGGTCTCGCCGCGCGCCAGGGCGCGGACTCCCTGGCGGTGGAGGAGCACCACCTCACGGTGGCCCGGCACAGAGCCCTCGGCTCGGTCGCCCCCCTGCTGCGTCTCACCGGCCTCGGCAGCGCCGTCGAGCAGCTCAGGGTCGTCAAGGACGAGGAGGAGATCTCCTGTCTGCGCATCGGCGCCGAGATCGCCGACCAGGCCCTCGGTGAACTCCTGGAGTCGATCCTCGTGGGCCGCACCGAGCGCCACCTCGCCCTGGAACTGGAGCGGCGACTCGTGGATCACGGCGCGGACGGGCCGGCCTTCCCGACGTCGGTGGCCACCGGGCCGAACTCCGGCCGCCCCGGCCACCGGCCCACCGACCGCCGGGTCGAGGAGGGCGACTTCCTCTCCGTCTGCCTGGGCGCGACGTACCGCGGCTACCGCTGCGAGATCGGCCGCACGTTCGTCATCGGCACCGCTCCCGCGGACTGGCAGATCGAGCTGTACGACCTGGTCTTCGCGGCCCAGCGGGCCGGGCGTGAGAGCCTGGTACCCGGCGCCGCCTGCCGGGACGTCGACCGCGCGGCCCGCCAGGTCCTGGACTCCGCGGGGTACACGGAGGGCCTCACGGTCCAGACCGGACACGGTGTAGGGCTCGAAATCGACGAGGACCCTCAATTGAGTCCCGCGGCCATGGGTAAACTGGACGCTTGCGTGCCAGTCACCGTCGAACCGGGGGTCCACCTCCCGGGCCGGGGCGGTGTCCGGATCGATGACACGCTCGTCGTCCGCCCCGAGGCGGACGGCGGACCCGAGCTACTCACCATCACGACCAAGGAGCTGCTCGCCCTGTAGCCAGGCAGGTGCGTGCCCCGGGGTCGTACGTCAGTCCAGGAGATTCCGCAACCGTGGCTTCCACGAACGACCTCAAGAACGGCATGGTGCTCAAGCTCGAAGGCGGCCAGCTCTGGTCCGTCGTCGAGTTCCAGCACGTCAAGCCCGGCAAGGGCCCGGCCTTCGTGCGCACCAAGCTCAAGAACGTGCTCTCCGGCAAGGTCGTCGACAAGACCTTCAACGCCGGCGTCAAGGTCGAAACGGCCACCGTCGACAAGCGCGACATGCAGTTCTCCTACATGGACGGCGAGTACTTCGTCTTCATGGACATGGAGACCTACGACCAGCTGCACGTCGACCGCAAGGCCGTCGGTGACGCCGCCAACTTCCTGATCGAGGGCTTCACCGCCACCGTCGCGCAGCACGAGGGCGAGGTGCTCTTCGTCGAGCTGCCCGCCGCCGTCGAGCTCGTCATCCAGGAGACCGAGCCGGGCGTCCAGGGCGACCGCTCCACCGGCGGCACCAAGCCCGCCATCCTGGAGACCGGCCACCAGATCAACGTGCCCCTCTTCATCACCACCGGTGAGAAGATCAAGGTCGACACCCGCACCAGCGACTACCTCGGCCGGGTGAACAGCTAACCGTGGCTGCCCGCAACACGGCCCGTAAGCGCGCCTTCCAGATCCTCTTCGAGGGGGACCAGCGCGACGCCGAAGTGCTGACCGTCCTCGCGGACTGGGTCCGGCTCTCCCGGGCGGACACCCGGCAGCCCCCGGTCGGCGAGTACACGATGGAGCTGGTCGAGGGCTACGCGAAGCACGCGAAGCGCATCGACGAGCTGATCGCGCAGTACTCCGTCGGCTGGACGCTGGACCGGATGCCCGTTGTCGACCGCAACATCCTGCGGCTCGGCGCCTATGAGCTGATCTGGGTCGATGCGACGCCGGACGCCGTCGTCCTCGACGAGATGGTGCAGCTGGCGAAGGAGTTCTCCACGGACGAGTCGCCCTCGTTCGTGAACGGCCTGCTCGGCCGCCTGAAGGAACTCAAGCCCTCGCTCCGCCGCGACGAGGTCTGAGACAGACCACATGCCGGAGGGCCCGCAGCGTGACTGCTGCGGGCCCTCCGGCGTTCCCGTACCTCCAGAGGCCTCCAGGTACGGCCGTGCGCGGTGAGGCCCTGAGAACGCCGCCGGGGTGGCCGAGAACCATACGGTTTCGGCCACCCCGGCGGCACGTTTCTGCTGGGCCCGCAGGGCGGGTCAGGCCTCCTCGTGGGACGCCACCGCGCGGCGCGCGTCAGCGTCCAGGACGCCCCAGCTGATCAGCTGCTCCGTGAGGACGGACGGCGACTGGTCGTAGATGACGGCGAGTGTGCGCAGGTCGTCCTGGCGGATCGACAGCACCTTGCCGTTGTAGTCACCGCGCTGCGACTGGATCGTGGCCGCGTAGCGCTGCAGAGGGCCCGCCTTCTCGGCCGGCACCGTGGCCAGCCGCTCCAGGTCCAGGACCAGCTTCGGCGGCGGCTCGGCGGCCCCGCCCGGGGTCGTGCCCGGAAGCAGCTCCTGCACCGGAACGCCGTAGAAATCCGCCAGCTCGGCAAGGCGCTGTACGGTCACGGCACGGTCGCCGCGCTCGTACGAACCGACCACGACCGCCTTCCAGCGTCCCTGGGACTTCTCCTCGACACCGTGGAGGGAAAGGCCCTGCTGGGTGCGGATCGCCCGGAGCTTGGCCCCGAGCTGTTTGGCGTATTCGCTGGACATATAGCTCCCCGGCACTGTGTCGACGCGTCTGACGTGGGTGCCAGTCCGCGCGGCTGGTAACTCACTGTGAGGTTACGCAGCGTTACTCTGCCGCGTCAAGCCGAATGGTCCGTGCCGACTCTTCCGTGGTATCGGCGTTGCGTTAGGCCGAATGGGTGATCCGAGGGGGCCATCGGAGCGACAACGGGGACCTGCTACCGTGTATGGCGCAATCCCGACGTCCTTTAACGTCCGTCCCGTGAGGCGGAGAAGGAGGTCCGTTTCATATGGACACGCACGACACGCAGTCCGATGCCCGGCCCGTTCTCGAAGGGCCCGACATCGCGCGGGTACTGACCCGCATCGCCCACGAGATCGTCGAACGCGCCAAGGGCGCCGACGACGTGGTGCTCCTCGGCATTCCGACCCGGGGCGTCTTCCTCGCCCGGCGCATCGCGGACAAGCTGGAGCAGATCACCGAGCGCAAGGTCCCGTGCGGCTCGCTCGACATCACCATGTACCGCGACGACCTGCGCATGCACCCGCCGCGCGCACTCGCCCGCACCGAGATCCCCGGTGACGGCCTCGACGGCAAACTCGTCGTCCTCGTCGACGACGTGCTCTTCTCCGGCCGCACCATCCGCGCCGCCCTCGACGCGCTGAACGACCTCGGGCGCCCGCGCGCGGTGCAGCTCGCCGTCCTCGTCGACCGCGGTCACCGCGAACTGCCCATCCGCGCCGACTACGTCGGCAAGAACCTCCCCACGTCGTTGCGGGAGACGGTCAAGGTCCAGCTCGCCGAGGAGGACGGTCGCGACACCGTGCTGCTCGGCGCCAAGCCGGCCCCCCGGTAGCGCTCCAGGCCGTACGCCGCTGTCGTACGCCCGCTCAGTGCGCGCCCCGGCGCGCCCGCCTGCCCCGAATCTCCCGAATGAACTGCCTTACGGAGCCTGACAGATGCAGCGTCATCTCATCTCGGCCGCCGACCTCACCCGCGACGACGCAGTCCTGATCCTCGACACCGCCGAGGAGATGGCCCGGGTCGCCGACCGGCCGATCAAGAAGCTGCCGACCCTGCGCGGCCGCACGATCGTGAACCTCTTCTTCGAGGACTCCACCCGGACCCGGATCTCCTTCGAAGCCGCCGAGAAGCGGCTGTCCGCGGACGTCATCAACTTCTCCGCCAAGGGCTCCAGCGTCTCCAAGGGCGAGTCCCTGAAGGACACCGCCCAGACCCTGGAGGCCATGGGCGTCGACGCCGTCGTCATCCGGCACGGCGCCTCCGGGGCCCCGTACCGCCTGGCGAACTCGGGCTGGATCGACGCGGCCGTCGTGAACGCCGGCGACGGCACCCACCAGCACCCCACGCAGGCGCTGCTCGACGCCTTCACCATGCGCCGCCGCCTGATCGGCCCGGACGCCGGACTCGGCCAGGACCTCGAAGGCAAGCGCATCACGCTCGTCGGCGACGTCCTGCACAGCCGGGTCGCCCGCTCCAACGTCGACCTGCTGCACACCCTCGGCGCCGAGGTCACCCTCGTCGCGCCGCCCACGCTCGTGCCGGTCGGCATCGAGACCTGGCCCTGCGAGGTTTCCTACGACCTCGACAGCACGCTGCCCAAGTCCGACGCGGTGATGATGCTGCGCGTCCAGCGCGAGCGCATGAACGCCGCGTTCTTCCCGACCGAGCGCGAGTACTCCCGCCGCTACGGCCTCGACGGCGACCGCATGGCGCGGATGCCCGAGCACGCCATCGTGATGCACCCCGGCCCGATGGTCCGCGGCATGGAGATCACCGCCGAGGTCGCCGACTCCGACCGCTGCACCGTCGTCGAGCAGGTCGCAAACGGAGTGTCCATCCGGATGGCCGTCCTGTACCTGCTGCTCGGGGGCAACGAGCCCGCCGTCACCCACCCCCGTACCGAGGAGAAGTAAGACAGATGAGCAAGATCCTGATCCGTGGTGCGAAGGTGCTCGGCGGCGAGCCGCAGGACGTGCTGATCGACGGCGGGACGATCGCCGCCACCGCCCATCAGGGCGAAATCGACTGGAGTGGCAGCGGGCTGTCCGCCGAAGGGGCCGAGATCGTCGAGGCCGACGGCAAGGTGCTGCTGCCGGGCCTGGTCGACCTGCACACCCATCTGCGCGAGCCCGGCCGTGAGGACTCCGAGACCGTCCTCACCGGCACCCGGGCCGCCGCCTCCGGCGGCTACACCACCGTGTTCGCCATGGCCAACACCTTCCCGGTCGCCGACACCGCCGGTGTCGTCGAGCAGGTCTGGCGGCTCGGCAAGGAGCACGGCTACTGCGACGTCCAGCCCATCGGCGCCGTCACCGTCGGCCTGGACGGCAGGAAACTCGCCGAGCTGGGGGCCATGCACGAGTCGGCCGCCGGCGTCACCGTCTTCTCCGACGACGGCAAGTGCGTCCACGACGCCGTGATCATGCGCCGCGCCCTGGAGTACGTGAAGGCCTTCGGCGGCGTCGTCGCGCAGCACGCGCAGGAGCCGCGGCTGACCGAGGGCGCCGAGATGAACGAGGGCATCGTCTCCGCCCAGCTGGGGCTCGGTGGCTGGCCCGCGGTGGCCGAGGAATCGATCATCGCCCGGGATGTCCTGCTCGCCGACCACGTCGGCTCCCGTGTCCACATCTGCCACCTGTCGACCGCCGGGTCCGTCGAGATCGTCCGCTGGGCCAAGTCCCGCGGCATCCAGGTCACCGCCGAGGTCACCCCGCACCACCTGCTCCTCACCGACGAGCTGGTCCGCACGTACAACCCCGTCTACAAGGTGAACCCGCCGCTGCGCACCGAGCGGGACGTGATGGCCCTGCGCGAGGCGCTCGCCGACGGCACGATCGACATCGTCGCCACCGACCACGCCCCGCACCCCCACGAGGACAAGGACTGCGAGTGGGCCGCGGCCGCCATGGGCATGGTCGGCCTGGAGACCGCGCTGTCAGTGGTGCAGGAGACCATGGTCGACACGGGGCTGCTGGACTGGGCCGGCGTCGCCGACCGGATGTCCGTCAAGCCCGCGCAGATCGGACAGACCTCGGGCCAGGGGCGTCCCGTCTCGGCTGGTGAGCCCGCCAACCTCACCCTGGTCGACACGGCATACCGTGGGCTCGTGGAACCCGCGGGCTTCGCCTCGCGCAGCCGCAACACCCCCTACGAGGGCCGTGAGCTGCCGGGCCGTGTGACGCACACGTGGCTGCGGGGCAAGGCCACGCTCGTCGACGGGAAGCTCACGTGACACCTGTACTCCTGCTGGCCGCCGAGAAGGAATCGGCGCAAGTGACCGACTGGGCCGCCCGCATCGGCTGGGTCGTCGGCCTCGCCCTGTTCGTCGCGCTCGTCTACTGGCTGATGCGCGAGGGCTGGAAGTGGCGCGGCACCCTCCAGGGCGACCTGCCCGAGCTGCCCGTCACGCCGGACGACCCGGGACCCGCGAAGCTCACCCTGAGCGGCCGCTACCACGGCTCCACCACGGCCGGGCAGTGGCTCGACCGCATCGTCGCGCACGGCCTGGGCACCCGCAGCCGCGCCGAGCTCACCCTCACGGACGCCGGCCTCGACGTCGTACGCCCCGGTGCGAGCGACTTCTTCGTCCCGGCCGCACAGCTGCGCGAGGCCCGGCTCGACAAGGGCATCGCCGGCAAGGTCCTCACCGAGGGCGGCCTGCTCGTCGTCACCTGGTCGCACGGCGACCGGCTGATCGACTCCGGGTTCCGCTCCGACCACGCGGCCGAGCACAACGACTGGGTCGAAGCCCTCAACTCCATGATCGAAACGAACACCAGGGAAGGCGCCGAACGATGACCACCTCCACCAGGGGAGCCGCCAAAACTCCCGCCGTACTCGTCCTGGAGGACGGCCGGATCTTCCGCGGCCGTGCCTACGGGGCCGTGGGGGAGACCTTCGGCGAAGCGGTGTTCTCCACCGGCATGACCGGCTACCAGGAGACCCTCACCGACCCCTCGTACCACCGCCAGGTCGTGGTGATGACCGCGCCGCACGTCGGCAACACCGGCGTCAACGACGAGGACATGGAGTCCAAGCGCATCTGGGTCTCCGGCTACGTCGTGCGCGACCCCGCGCGCGTGCCGTCCAGCTGGCGCTCCCGGCGCACGCTGGACGAGGAGCTGGACGCGCAGGGCGTCGTCGGCATCAGCGGCATCGACACCCGCGCCCTCACACGCCACCTGCGCGAGCGCGGCGCCATGCGCGTCGGCATCTTCAGCGGCGGCGCGGTCCAGGACGATGCCGCGCTGCTGGCCCGCGTCCAGGAAGCCCCGCAGATGAAGGGCGCGAACCTCTCCGCGGAGGTCGCCACCACCGAGCCCTACGTCGTCCCGGCCATCGGCGAGAAGAAGTTCACCGTCGCCGCCGTCGACCTCGGCATCAAGGGCATGACCCCGCAGCGCATGGCCGAGCGCGGCATCGAGGTGCACGTGCTCCCGGCGACCGCGACCGTCGAGGACGTGTACGCGGTGAACCCGGACGGCGTGTTCTTCTCCAACGGACCGGGCGACCCGGCCACCGCCGACCACCCCGTCTCCGTGATGCGGGGCGTCCTGGAGCGCGGCACCCCCCTCTTCGGCATCTGCTTCGGCAACCAGATCCTGGGCCGCGCGCTCGGCTTCGGCACCTTCAAGCTGAAGTACGGCCACCGCGGCATCAACCAGCCGGTGCAGGACCGCACGACCGGCAAGGTCGAGGTCACCGCCCACAACCACGGCTTCGCCGTCGACGCCCCGCTCGACCGTGTCTCCGAGACCCCGTTCGGTCGCGCCGAGGTGTCCCACGTCTGCCTGAACGACAACGTGGTGGAGGGGCTCCAGCTCCTCGACCGCCCCGCCTTCAGCGTCCAGTACCACCCCGAAGCGGCAGCAGGCCCGCACGACGCCGCCTACCTGTTCGACCGCTTCACGTCTTTGATGAGCACAGTCCAGATGGAGGGCCAGCGTGCCTAAGCGCACCGATATCCAGTCCGTCCTGGTCATCGGCTCCGGCCCGATCGTCATCGGCCAGGCCGCCGAGTTCGACTACTCCGGCACCCAGGCGTGCCGCATCCTGCGCGCCGAGGGCCTGCGGGTCGTCCTGGTGAACTCCAACCCGGCGACGATCATGACCGACCCGGAGATCGCCGACGCCACCTACGTCGAGCCGATCACCCCCGAGTTCGTCGAGAAGATCATCGCCAAGGAGCGCCCCGACGCGCTGCTGCCCACCCTGGGCGGCCAGACGGCCCTCAACACCGCCATCTCCCTGCACGAGGCCGGCACGCTCGACAAGTACGGCGTCGAGCTCATCGGCGCCAACGTCGAGGCGATCAACAAGGGCGAGGACCGCGACCTCTTCAAGAACGTCGTCGAGGCCGTCCGTACGAAGATCGGGCACGGCGAGTCCGCCCGGTCCTACATCTGCCACTCCATGGACGACGTCCTCCAGGGTGTCGAGGAACTCGGCGGTTACCCGGTCGTCGTCCGTCCCTCCTTCACCATGGGCGGCGCCGGCTCCGGCTTCGCGCACGACGAGGAGGAGCTGCGCCGCATCGCCGGCCAGGGCCTGACGCTCTCCCCGACCACCGAGGTGCTCCTGGAGGAGTCCATCCTCGGCTGGAAGGAGTACGAGCTGGAGCTGATGCGCGACAAGCACGACAACGTCGTGGTCGTCTGCTCCATCGAGAACTTCGACCCCATGGGCGTGCACACCGGCGACTCGATCACGGTCGCGCCCGCGATGACCCTCACCGACCGCGAGTACCAGACCCTGCGCGACATCGGCATCGCCGTGATCCGCGAGGTCGGCGTCGACACCGGCGGCTGCAACATCCAGTTCGCGGTGAACCCCGAGGACGGCCGGGTCATCGTCATCGAGATGAACCCGCGCGTGTCCCGGTCCTCGGCGCTCGCCTCCAAGGCGACCGGCTTCCCGATCGCCAAGATCGCCGCCAAGCTCGCCGTCGGCTACACGCTGGACGAGATCCCGAACGACATCACCCAGGAGACCCCGGCCTCCTTCGAGCCGACGCTCGACTACGTCGTCGTGAAGGCCCCGCGTTTCGCCTTCGAGAAGTTCCCGAGCGCGGACTCCACCCTCACCACCACCATGAAGTCCGTCGGCGAGGCCATGGCCATCGGCCGCAACTTCACCGAGGCATTCCAGAAGGCGCTGCGCTCGCTGGAGAAGAAGGGCAGCCAGTTCACCTTCGTCGGCGATCCCGGCGACAAGCACGAGTTGCTGCGCGAGGCGGTGCGCCCCACCGACGGCCGGATCAACACCGTCATGCAGGCCATCCGCGCCGGCGCCACGCCCGAGGAGGTCTTCGAGTACACGAAGATCGACCCCTGGTTCGTCGACCAGCTCTTCCTGATCAAGGAGATCGCCGACGAGCTGGCCGAGGCCCCCGAGCTGACCACCGGCCTGCTCGCCGAGGCCAAGCGGCACGGCTTCTCCGACCAGCAGATCGGCGAGATCCGCGGCCTGCGCGAGGACGTCGTCCGCGAGGTCCGGCACGCGCTCGGCATCCGCCCGGTCTACAAGACGGTCGACACCTGCGCCGCCGAGTTCGCCGCGAAGACGCCGTACTTCTACTCGTCCTACGACGAGGAGACCGAGGTCGCGCCCCGCGAGAAGCCGGCCGTCATCATCCTGGGCTCCGGCCCGAACCGCATCGGCCAGGGCATCGAGTTCGACTACTCCTGCGTCCACGCCTCCTTCGCGCTGAGCGACGCGGGCTACGAGACGGTGATGGTCAACTGCAACCCGGAGACCGTCTCCACGGACTACGACACCTCCGACCGCCTGTACTTCGAGCCGCTGACGCTGGAAGACGTGCTGGAGATCGTCCACGCCGAGCAGCAGGCCGGCCCGGTCGCGGGCGTCATCGTCCAGCTCGGCGGCCAGACCCCGCTGGGCCTGTCGCAGGCGCTCAAGGACAACGGCGTGCCGATCGTCGGCACCTCCCCGGAGGCCATCCACGCCGCCGAGGACCGGGGCGCCTTCGGCCGGGTCCTCAAGGAGGCGGGCCTCCCGGCCCCCAAGCACGGCACCGCCACCACCTTCGCCGAGGCCAAGGCGATCGCCGACGAGATCGGCTACCCGGTCCTGGTGCGCCCCTCGTACGTCCTCGGCGGGCGTGGCATGGAGATCGTCTACGACGAGACCCGGCTGGATTCCTACATCGCCGAGTCGACCGAGATCAGCCCCTCCCGGCCGGTCCTGGTCGACCGGTTCCTCGACGACGCGATCGAGATCGACGTCGACGCCCTCTACGACGGCGAGGAGCTCTACCTCGGCGGCGTCATGGAGCACATCGAGGAGGCCGGCATCCACTCCGGCGACTCGGCGTGCGCCCTGCCCCCGATCACGCTCGGCGGCTTCGACATCAAGCGCCTGCGCGCCTCCACGGAGGGCATCGCCAAGGGCGTCGGGGTGCGCGGCCTGATCAACATCCAGTTCGCGCTCGCGGGCGACATCCTCTACGTCCTGGAGGCCAACCCGCGCGCGTCCCGGACCGTCCCCTTCACCTCGAAGGCGACGGCGGTGCCGCTCGCCAAGGCCGCCGCCCGGATCTCACTGGGCGCCACGATCGCCGAGCTGCGCGCCGAGGGTCTCCTCCCGGCGAACGGCGACGGCGGCGAGCTGCCGTTCGACGCGCCGATCTCCGTGAAGGAGGCCGTCATGCCGTGGTCGCGCTTCCGCGACATCCACGGCCGCGGCGTCGACACGGTCCTCGGCCCGGAGATGCGCTCCACCGGCGAGGTCATGGGCATCGACTCCGTATTCGGCACGGCGTACGCCAAGTCGCAGGCGGGCGCCTACGGCCCGCTGCCCACCAAGGGCCGCGCGTTCATCTCGGTCGCCAACCGCGACAAGCGCTCGATGATCTTCCCGGCCCGCGAGCTGGTCGCCCACGGCTTCGAGCTGCTCGCCACGTCCGGCACGGCCGAGGTCCTCAAGCGCAACGGCATCAACGCCACCATCGTGCGCAAGCAGTCCGAGGGCACCGGCCCGAACGGCGAGAAGACCATCGTCCAGCTCATCCACGACGGCGAGGTAGACCTCATCGTCAACACCCCGTACGGCACGGGCGGCCGCCTCGACGGCTACGACATCCGTACGGCGGCCGTGGCACGCTCCGTGCCCTGCCTGACGACGGTCCAGGCGCTCGCGGCGGCGGTCCAGGGCATCGACGCCCTCAACCGCGGCGACGTGAGCGTCCGATCGCTCCAGGAACACGCGGAACACCTGACCGCGGCCCGCGACTAGCAGCCGAAGAGGGGGACACCGGAAACGGTGTCCCCCTCTTCGTGAGGACGCCATGTCTTCGTGAGGACATCATGTACAAGAAATTCTTCCGACTCGTCTTCAAGAGGTTGGACCCGGAGCAGGCCCACCACCTGGCCTTCCGCTGGATCCGCCTGGCCGCCCGCGTGCCCGTGCTGCGCACCTTCCTCGCGGCCGCCCTCGCGCCCCGCCACAAGGAGCTGCGCACCGAGGCCCTCGGGCTGCGCATGCACGGCCCCTTCGGGCTCGCCGCCGGCTTCGACAAGAACGCCGTCGGCATCGACGGCATGGCCATGCTGGGCTTCGACCACGTCGAGATCGGCACGGTGACCGGCGAACCGCAGCCCGGCAACCCCAAACAGCGGCTGTTCCGTCTTGTCGAGGACCGCGCGCTGATCAACCGCATGGGCTTCAACAACGACGGCTCGCTCCGTGTCGCCGCCCGCCTGGCCTCCCGCACGCCCGTCTTCAAGCCGGTCGTCGGCGTCAACATCGGCAAGACCAAGGCCGTACCGGAGGAGGAGGCCGTCGCGGACTACGTGAAGTCCGCCGAGCGGCTCGCCCCGTACGCCGACTACCTGGTCGTCAACGTCTCCTCGCCGAACACGCCGGGTCTGCGCAACCTCCAGGCGACGGAGGCACTCCGCCCCCTGCTGAGCGCCGTCCGCGAGGCCGCCGACCGCGCCGTGTCCGCGCGACACGTCCCGCTCCTCGTCAAGATCGCGCCGGACCTCGCGGACGAGGACGTCGACGCCGTCGCCGACCTCGCCGTGGAGCTCGGCCTGGACGGGATCATCGCCACGAACACCACCATCGCGCGCGAGGGGCTCGGCCTGAAGTCCGACCCCACCCTGGTCAAGGAGACCGGCGGCCTGTCCGGGGCACCCCTGAAGGACCGCTCCCTGGAGGTCCTGCGCCGCCTCTACGCGCGCGTGGGCGACCGGATCACCCTGGTGGGCGTCGGCGGCATCGAGAACGCCGAGGACGCCTGGCAGCGCATCCTGGCCGGCGCCACCCTGATCCAGGGCTACAGCGCCTTCATCTACGAGGGGCCGTTCTACGCTCGCGACCTCCACAAGGGGCTCGCCGCGCGCCTGCGCACCAGCCCGTACGCCACGCTCGCCGACGCGGTGGGCGCCGACGTGAGGAAGACGGCATGAGTGGTCTCGAACCCTTCGGCGCGCGCCTGCGCCGGGCCATGGACGAACGCGGTCCGCTGTGCGTCGGCATCGACCCGCACGCCTCCCTGCTCGCCGAGTGGGGCCTGAACGACGACGTGGCCGGCCTGGAGCGGTTCAGCCGCACGGTCGTCGAGGCGGTGGCCGACCGGGTCGCCGTGCTCAAGCCGCAGAGCGCGTTCTTCGAGCGCTTCGGCTCGCGCGGCGTCGCCGTCCTGGAGAAGTCGGTGGCCGAGGCCCGGGCGGCGGGCGCGCTGGTCGTCATGGACGCCAAGCGTGGCGACATCGGCTCGACCATGGCCGCCTACGCCGAGTCCTTCCTGCACAAGGACGCTCCGCTGTTCTCCGACGCCCTGACGGTCTCGCCGTACCTCGGTTACGGATCGCTCGGCCCGGCCGTGGCGCTGGCCCGGGAGAACGGCGCGGGTCTGTTCGTGCTGGCGCTGACGTCCAATCCGGAGGGCGGCGAGGTCCAGCACGCCGTGCGCTCCGACGGCCGGAGCGTCGGAGCGACGATGCTCGCCCACCTGGCCGCCGAGAACACGGAGGAGGAGCCCCTGGGGTCGTTCGGCGCGGTCGTCGGCGCCACCCTCGGTGACCTGTCGACGTACGACCTGGACATCAACGGTCCGCTCCTGGCACCGGGCATCGGCGCCCAGGGCGCCACGCCGGCCGATCTTCCCGGCGTCTTCGGTGCGGCGGTGCGCAACGTCGTGCCGAACGTCAGCCGGGGGGTGCTACGCCACGGTCCCGGCGCGGTCGCTCTGCGTGACGCCGCGGAGCGCTTCGCGGAGGAGATCCGGCACGCCGTGACGCCGACGTGAGGCGGTCCAGACCTTACCGCGAGACCTCCGATGAGTGGTCAGCGGCCCGCTTGAGTCTGAATACATCCTCAAATCCGGGGCAGTATGTCCTAAATGTCCGTTCAGATGAAGGCTGACCAGGACTTTTCCGCTGTTCTCGCTGACTCTGGCGGACTTGCCCGCTAGTCTCCGACGAGAGAACGGGCAAGCGTGTGTTGCTCGTGGCTCCCCAGGTGTGGGGCGACTAGGTTCCTCACCGGTCCGTATCCGACAGTTCGACATCCGAGGTGACGTAGGCGTGGCTCTTCCGCCCCTTACCCCTGAACAGCGCGCAGCCGCGCTCGAAAAGGCCGCCGCGGCTCGCCGGGAGCGGGCCGAGGTCAAGAATCGACTCAAGCACTCCGGCGCCTCCCTTCACGAGGTCATCAAGCAGGGCCAGGAGAACGACGTCATCGGCAAGATGAAGGTCTCCGCCCTTCTGGAGTCGCTGCCCGGCGTGGGCAAGGTCCGCGCCAAGCAGATCATGGAGCGACTCGGCATCTCCGAGAGCCGCCGCGTGCGGGGTCTCGGTTCCAACCAGATCGCCTCCCTGGAGCGCGAGTTCGGCAGCACCGGCTCCTGAGCCGGGCGTTCCGGGGAAGCGAGTCCCGGGCACTCCGCGATTGCTGGATAATCGCTGCATGGCTGCAACACCCCGGGGGACGACCCCCGTACCCCCGGACGTACGTCCGCGGCTGACCGTGCTCTCCGGCCCTTCCGGGGTCGGCAAGAGCACGGTCGTCGCTCATATGCGCAAGGAACACCCCGAGGTCTGGCTCTCGGTGTCGGCGACGACCCGCAAGCCCCGCCCCGGCGAGCAGCACGGAGTCCACTATTTCTTCGTCTCCGACGATGAGATGGACAAGCTGATCGCCAACGGGGAACTGCTGGAGTGGGCCGAGTTCGCCGGCAATCGCTACGGCACGCCGCGTGCGGCCGTGCAGGAGCGCCTGGAGAACGGCGAGCCCGTCCTCCTGGAGATCGATCTGCAGGGCGCCCGCCTGGTCCGCCAGTCGATGCCCGAGGCCCAGCTAGTGTTCCTGGCTCCTCCCTCCTGGGAGGAGCTCGTGCGCAGACTGACCGGGCGGGGCACCGAACCACCCGAGGTGATCGAGCGCCGGCTCGCGGCGGCGAAGATCGAACTCGCGGCCGAGCCGGAGTTCGACACCACCCTGGTCAACACCTCCGTCGAGGACGTGGCGCGCGAGCTGCTAGCCTTGGTGGACGTCGTGTGACCATCGCTGATCGTTCCGGTCGGCTGATCAACCCGACAAATTCTTTCCCATCCATCGGAAGGTAGAGCGTGTCCTCTTCCATCTCCGCGCCCGAGGGCATCATCAACCCGCCGATCGACGAGCTCCTCGAGGCCACCGACTCGAAGTACAGCCTCGTGATCTACGCGGCCAAGCGTGCCCGCCAGATCAACGCGTACTACTCGCAGCTCGGCGAGGGTCTCCTCGAGTACGTGGGTCCTCTCGTCGACACCCACGTCCACGAGAAGCCGCTCTCGATCGCCCTCCGCGAGATCAACGCGGGGCTCCTGACGTCCGAGGCCGTCGAGGGCCCGGCGCAGTAAGTAGGATCTACAGCTCGACGCTGACTTGTCCACAGGCCCGGCAGGCCGACTGCCGGGCCTGTGGTGTGTCATGGAGTCGTACGGTGTGCCGGTTGCCGAGGTCCGGGGAGAGACGTGGACAAGCCGAAGGTCGTTCTGGGGGTCAGTGGCGGCATCGCCGCGTACAAGGCCTGTGAGCTGCTGCGGCGGCTGACGGAGTCGGGTCACGAGGTGCGTGTGGTGCCCACCGCCTCCGCGCTGCACTTCGTGGGTGCCGCCACGTGGTCCGCGCTCTCCGGCAACCCGGTCTCCACCGAGGTGTGGGACGACGTGCACGAGGTCCCGCACGTCCGCATCGGGCAGCACGCCGACCTGGTCGTCGTCGCCCCCGCCACCGCCGACACACTCGCCAGGGCGGCCCACGGCCTCGCCGACGACCTCCTCACCAACACGCTGCTCACCGCCCGCTGCCCGGTCGTCTTCGCCCCCGCCATGCACACGGAGATGTGGGAGCACCCGGCCACCCAGGAGAACGTGGCGACGCTGCGCCGCCGTGGCGCCCTCGTCATCGAGCCCGCCGTGGGCCGTCTGACGGGCGTCGACACCGGCAAGGGCCGGCTGCCCGACCCGGGCGAGATCTTCGAGGTCTGCCGTCGCGTCCTGGCCCGGGGCGTCACCGAGCCCGACCTCGTGGGCCGGCACGTCGTCGTCAGCGCCGGCGGCACCCGCGAGCCCCTGGACCCCGTCCGCTTCCTCGGCAACCGCTCCTCAGGCAAGCAGGGCTACGCCCTCGCCCGCACCGCCGCCGCCCGCGGCGCCCGTGTCACCCTGATCGCGGCCAACAGCACCCTGCCGGCCCCGGCGGGCGTGGACGTCGTCCCGGTCGGCACCGCCGTGCAGCTGCGCGAGGCGGTGCTGCGGGCCGCCCCGGAGGCCGACGCCGTGGTGATGGCGGCCGCGGTGGCGGACTTCCGCCCGGCGGCCTACGCGGCAGGGAAGATCAAGAAGAAGGACGGTCAGGAGCCGGAGCCGGTCACCCTGGTGCGGAATCCGGACATTCTCGCGGAGATCTCGGCCGACCGGGCCCGTCCCGGACAGGTGGTCGTCGGCTTCGCCGCGGAGACGGACGACGTGCTGGCCAACGGCCGCGCCAAACTCAAGCGCAAGGGCTGCGATCTCCTGGTCGTGAACGAGGTGGGGGAGCTCAAGACCTTCGGTTCCGAGGAGAACGAGGCGGTCGTGCTCGGCGCCGACGGCAGCGAGACCGCGGTGGCGCACGGGCCCAAGGAAGCCCTGGCCGAAACCGTGTGGGACCTCGTGGCCGAGCGCCTGAACTGATGGCTCAGTCGGCGCCTACCCCCGCGAAAGCGGGTGGATCGGGGCGTGGCGCCTCTGGCCAATGCCGCTCGGCATTGGGCAGAATGCCCGTGCCGCAGGTCACAGCACTCCCGAGTGGCGAGACAGGGGGACCGTGGCCGAAGCGTGACCCGTAAACTGTTCCACGGACGGCGCCGGGTGCAGCCCCCGCCGTCCGCCAACGATCAGCCAGCAGCCGCTGCAACCTCAGGGAGCGTTGTGTCCCGTCGTCTGTTCACCTCGGAGTCTGTGACCGAGGGTCACCCCGACAAGATCGCTGACCAGATCAGCGACACCATTCTCGACGCGCTTCTGCGCGAGGACCCGTCATCCCGGGTCGCCGTCGAGACCCTGATCACGACCGGCCTGGTGCACGTGGCCGGCGAGGTCACGACCAAGACGTACGCGGACATCGCGACGCTGGTCCGGAGCAAGATCCTCGAAATCGGCTACGACTCCTCCAAGAAGGGCTTCGACGGCGCCTCCTGCGGCGTGTCGGTGTCGATCGGCGCGCAGTCCCCGGACATCGCCCAGGGCGTGGACACGGCGTACGAGAACCGTGTCGAGGGTGACGACGACGAGCTCGACAAGCAGGGCGCGGGCGACCAGGGCCTGATGTTCGGCTACGCGACGGACGAGACGCCGACGCTGATGCCGCTGCCGATCTTCCTGGCGCACCGTCTGTCGAAGCGTCTGTCCGACGTGCGCAAGAACGGCACGATCCCCTACCTGCGCCCGGACGGCAAGACGCAGGTCACCATCGAGTACGACGGTGACAAGGCGGTCCGCCTGGACACCGTGGTGGTCTCCTCCCAGCACGCCTCCGACATCGACCTGGACTCGCTCCTGGCTCCGGACATCAAGGAGTTCGTCGTCGAGCCGGAGCTCAAGGCGCTGCTGGACGAGGGCATCAAGCTCGACACGGAGAACTACCGCCTCCTGGTCAACCCGACCGGCCGTTTCGAGATCGGCGGCCCGATGGGTGACGCCGGCCTGACCGGCCGCAAGATCATCATCGACACCTACGGCGGCATGGCCCGGCACGGCGGTGGCGCGTTCTCCGGCAAGGACCCGTCCAAGGTCGACCGTTCCGCGGCGTACGCGATGCGCTGGGTCGCGAAGAACGTCGTGGCCGCGGGCCTCGCCACCCGGTGCGAGGTCCAGGTCGCGTACGCGATCGGCAAGGCCGAGCCGGTCGGCCTGTTCGTCGAGACCTTCGGCACCGCCAAGATCGACACGGAGAAGATCGAGAAGGCGATCGACGAGGTCTTCGACCTCCGTCCGGCCGCCATCATCCGCGACCTCGACCTGCTCCGCCCGATCTACTCCCAGACCGCGGCGTACGGCCACTTCGGCCGCGAGCTGCCCGATTTCACCTGGGAGCGGACGGACCGCGTGGACGCGCTGCGCAAGGCCGCGGGGCTGTAGGTCCCGCCCCCCAGGGCACTGCGTGAGGCCCGGCCCCCCTCGGGGAGCCGGGCCTTGCCGTGTCCCCGGGGCCTCCCGCGGGGCGCCGGTTGTCAGTGGCGTTTGGTAAGAATGCAAGCGTGAGCAGCGAGAACGAACAGGCGGGCGGCGGGGCCGAGGGTGCGCCGCCCGAGCAGCTCGCGCTCATCCGGGACAGTGTGCGCAAGGCCAAGACGCCCCGGGCCAAGCCGCGGACCTGGCGGGGGGCGGCGCTCGCCAAGGAGCTCCCCGTCGCACGCGTCCTCGTCGACAAGGGCGTCCTCCATCTCGACCGGTACTTCGACTACGCCGTGCCCGAGGAGCTGGACGCGGACGCCCAGCCGGGCGTGCGGGTGCGGGTGCGGTTCGGGGCCGGACGCCATCGCGTGCGGGACGGTCGGCGCGAGGGCGGCGGGCTGATCGACGGGTTCCTCGTCGAGCGGCTGGCCGCGTCCGACTACGCCGGGCCGCTGGCAGCCCTCGCCCAGGTCGTGTCGCCCGAGCAGGTGCTGAGCGGGGAACTGCTGGGACTGGCCCGGGCGGTCGCCGACCGGTACGCGGGCAGCCTCGCCGACGTCCTGCAGCTCGCCGTGCCACCGCGCAACGCACGAGCCGAGCAGCGGCCCTCCCCCGAGCCGCTGCCACCACCCCCGGCGCCCGGGGCGGAATCCTGGCAGCGCTACGAGCGGGGAGCGGCCTTCCTGGGGGCGCTGGCCTCCGGCGGAGCGCCCCGGGCCGTGTGGAACGCGCTGCCCGGGCCGCAGTGGAGCGATGAGCTGGCCCGCGCCGTCGCCGCGACGCTGGCCTCCGGGCGCGGGGCGCTCGCCGTCCTGCCCGACGGACGCGCGGTCGCGCGGGTCGACGCAGCCCTGACCGCCCTGCTGGGGGAGGGGCGGCACGCGGTGCTCACCGCCGACGCCGGCCCCGAGAAGCGGTACGCGCAGTGGCTCGCCGTGCGGCGCGGTTCCGTACGGGCCGTGATCGGGACCCGGGCCGCGATGTTCGCGCCGGTCCAGGACCTCGGTCTGGTCGCCCTCTGGGACGACGGCGACGACAGCCACAGCGAGCAGCACGCCCCGCAGCCCCACGCCCGGGAAGTGCTCCTGTTGCGGGCCGCGCAGGACAAGTGCGCTTTCCTGCTGGGGAGCTGGGGCTGCACGGTGGAGGCCGCGCAACTCGTCGAGACCGGCTGGGCGCGGCCGCTCGTCGCCGGCAGGGACCAGGTGCGGGCGGCCGCCCCGCTCGTCCGGACCGTCGGGGACCAGGACCTCGCCCGCGACGAGGCCGCCCGGGCCGCCCGGCTGCCGACCCTCGCCTGGCAGGCCGTCAGGGAGGGCCTGCGGCACGGCCCGGTGCTGGTGCAGGTGCCCCGCAGGGGGTACGTGCCGCGCATGGCGTGTGCCGGCTGCCGGGCGCCCGCGCGGTGCCGGCACTGCTCCGGGCCGCTGGAGGCACCGGACGGCAGTGCGCTGAACTGCGGGTGGTGCGGACGTGGGGAAACCGGCTGGCACTGCCCAAACTGCGGTTCCTTCCGCCTGCGCGCCTCGGTCGTCGGGGCCCGGCGGACCGCCGAGGAACTCGGCCGGGCCTTCCCCGCCGTGCCGGTCCGCACCTCGGGGCGGGAACACGTACTCGACACGGTGGCGGGGGCGCCCGCGCTGGTCGTGAGCACGCCGGGGGCCGAGCCCGTCGCCGAGGGCGGGTACGCGGCGGCGCTGCTGCTGGACGGGTGGGCCATGCTCGGGCGGCCCGATCTGCGGGCCGGGGAGGACGCGTTGCGGCGGTGGATCGCGGCCTCGTCCCTCGTCCGGCCCCAGTCGGACGGCGGCACGGTGGTGGTCGTGGCCGAGCCGACGCTGCGGCCCGTGCAGGCACTCGTCCGGTGGGACCCCGTCGGTCACGCGGTGCGGGAGCTCGCCGAGCGCGCCGAGCTGGGTTTTCCGCCGGTGTCGCGGATGGCGGCCGTGTCGGGGCCTGCGGAGGCGGTGGCCGACTTCCTCCGCACGGCCGAACTGCCGCCCGAGGCAGAGGTGCTGGGGCCGGTTCCGCTGCCCGTCCCCGCCGCCGGGCGACCGCGGCGGACGGGGGCGCCACCGCCCGGTGAGCAGTGGGAGCGGGCGTTGCTGCGGGTGCCGCCGGGGAAGGGCGCCGCGCTGGCCTCCGCGCTCAAGACCGCGCAGGCCGCCCGGATGGCCCGGGGGAACGGAAGCGGGGTGGGTGTGTGGGTGCGGGTCGATCCGGCCGACATCGGGTGATGCGCGGGATGGGTGGTGGCGGGAGCGTCGGGGGACGCGAGGGGCGGCAGCGGGGGCGTTGGTGATGAGGGGCGGGCGGTGGCGGGCGCGTCGGGTGGTGTGGGGCCGGTGACGGGGGCGTTGGTGACCCGTTGCGGCGGTGGCGGTGGCGGGGGCGTTGGTGTTCCGCGTTGCGCACGCGTCGGCGGGTCGGGTGATGCGTGGCGGGCGGTATGGGGGCGCTGGTGATCCGCGGCGCCCGGCGGCGGGCGGCTCCGGCGATGCGGGGGCCGCGGTGGCGGGCGCGTCGGGGTTGCATCCGGTCATCGGCGGATACGCGACTGCCCTCCCGGGGCACTCCGGGAGGGCAGGACAGAGGGGTACGTCAGCCGTTGCGCGGGCCCGGGAAGGCCGTGGGCCTCGCCTCGTCGCGGAGAGCGGGGCTGCCGGCTGTCGGCTGGGTGGGCATGGAGCGGGCCGCGGGGACCGTCGGGACCGTGGGCAGGCCGGTCGTCACATTGACCGCTCGGCCGCCCGCCGGCGTCGGCTCCGGCGTGCGCTCCGGCTCGGGCGTGGCCGCGGGGGCCGTGGCACGGCGGGAGCCGTAACGACGGTGCACCGCCTGCTTGGTGACTCCGAGTGCGGAACCGACCGCGTCCCACGAGAAGCCGAGCGAGCGGTCGAAGTCCACGGCCGCTGTGACCAGGGTCTCGACACTGTCCCGCAGCTCCTGGGCGAGACGTACCGTCGGGGCGGGGGCGCGTCCGTAGACGACGAAGCCCGTGGAGGGGCCGGAGCGGCGCGGGCGGTAGACGTTGCCCAACTGGGCGGTGAGTGTGCGCAGTGCGTCCACCTGCCGGCGGACCCGCTCGATGTCCCGCACCAGCAAGTGCAGGCTGGCCCGAGCCTGGGCGTCGTGGGTTGCGTGGTCGGCCATGAACAAGCCTCTCGAACCGGCGTTGAAAGGAATGGGCCGCGATCGCGGCCCGTTGTGGTCAACTCTGTCTTGACCAACGCGGATCCGCTCCGCGGGTCACGGTGTGGGGGCGTGGGGGCAAATGCGTGCGCCCGTTTGCGCGGGGTGTGCGCCTCGGCCTTCGGCCGTCGGCTGTTGTCTCCTGCCCGTGCATCACCCGCAACTCCCCGTCGAGTGGCCCGGCTCTCCCCATGGGTGGCCAGGCGCCGTCGGCGGCTTTCCACGGCAGGGCTCATAGACTTGTGTGCTGCCCGCCGTCCACCCCTCTTCGAGAGGCCCCCACCACCCCATGAAGCTCGTCTTCGCCGGTACACCCGAGGTCGCCGTTCCCGCCCTGGACGCTCTGCTCGCCTCCGGACGGCACGAGGTGGCCGCCGTCGTCACGCGGCCCGACGCGCCGGCCGGGCGCGGACGCAGGCTCGTCGCCTCGCCCGTCGCCGAGCGGGCGGAGGAGGCCGGGATCGAGGTGCTGAAGCCCGCGAAGCCGAAGGACCCCGAGTTCCTGGAGCGGCTGCGGGAGATCGGACCGGACTGCTGCCCCGTCGTCGCCTACGGAGCGCTGCTGCCCCGGGTCGCGCTCGACATCCCCGCGCACGGCTGGGTCAATCTGCACTTCTCCCTGCTCCCGGCCTGGCGCGGTGCCGCGCCCGTGCAGCACGCCATCATGGCAGGGGACGAGATCACCGGGGCTTCGACGTTCCTGATCGAGGAGGGGCTGGACTCCGGGCCGGTGTACGGCACGGTGACCGAGGAGATCCGGGCCACCGACACCAGCGGGGACCTGCTGACGCGACTGGCGTTCGCGGGTGCCGGGCTGCTCGCGGCGACCATGGACGGCATCGAGGACGGCACGCTGAAGGCCGTACCGCAGCCGGCCGACGGGATCAGTCTCGCCCCGAAGGTCAACGTCGAGGACGCGCACCTCGACTGGAGCGCACCCGCGCTGCGCGTCGACCGGATGGTGCGGGGCTGCACCCCGGCCCCCGGCGCCTGGACCACCTTCCGCGGCGAGCGCCTCAAGCTCATCCAGGTCACGCCCGTGCCCGACCGGACGGACCTCGCCCCCGGGCAGATCGCGGCCGGGAAGAACAACGTCCACGTCGGAACCGGCTCGTACGGCGTCGAGCTGCTGTGGGTGCAGGCTCAGGGCAAGAAGCCGATGCGGGCGGCGGACTGGGCCCGCGGGGTGCGCATCGGCGAGGGCGAGCGGCTCGGGGGCTGAAGCCGCAAGCGGACCGGCGATGCGCCGCTGCGCGCGGCTGCCGGTCATGCCCCGCTTCCGGTGCCTCGGAGGCCGAAGCCGGAGCGGCGCTGACGACACGGGCGGCGCCTTGCTGTCGGTGGCGTCGCGTGTTCGGCGGCTTCGGGGCCGGCGGCAGCGCGTCCGTGACGTGGCCCGGCGCCCTGCTGCCGGTCACGCCCCGGTCCCGGCGGCGTAGGCTGGACGGCGCACTTCCTCTCACCCCCGGAGCACCTTTTTCGTGAGCGAACAGCCCCGCCGAGCCCGCACGTCGGGCAAGCCCTACCGCCGGCCCAAGAAGGACCCCGTCCGCATCCTCGCCTTCGAGGCCCTGAGGGCCGTGGACGAGCGGGACGCCTACGCCAACCTCGTTCTCCCGCCCCTGCTGCGCAAGGCGCGGGAGAAGGAAGGGCCCGAGACGTTCGACACCCGGGACGCGGCGCTCGCCACCGAGCTGGTGTACGGGACGCTGCGGCGGCAGGGGACGTACGACGCGGTCCTCACGGCCTGCGTGGACCGGCCGCTGCGGGAGGTCGACCCGCCGGTGCTGGACGTGCTGAGCCTGGGCGCGCATCAGCTGCTCGGGACGCGGATCCCGACGCACGCGGCCGTGTCCGCCACCGTGGAGCTCGCGCGGGTCGTGCTCGGCGACGGGCGGGCCAAGTTCGTCAACGCCGTTCTGCGCAAGGTCGCGCAGCACGATCTGGACGGCTGGCTGGACAAGGTCGCACCCCCTTACGACGAGGATCCCGAGGACCATCTCGCCGTCGTCCACTCGCACCCCAGGTGGGTCGTGTCCGCGCTGTGGGACTCCCTCGGCGGCGGGCGCGACGGCGTCGAGGAGCTGCTGCGCGCCGACAACGAGCGGCCCGAGGTGACGCTGGTGGCGCGGCCCGGACGGGCCACCACCGAGGAGCTGCTCCACGAGGACGCCGCCGTGCCGGGGCTCTGGTCGCCCTACGCCGTGCGGCTGGCCGAGGGCGGGGAACCGGGCGCCATCGCGGCCGTGCGGGACGGGCGAGCGGGAGTGCAGGACGAGGGCAGCCAGCTCGTGGCGATCGCCCTCGCGGGCGCGCCCCTGGACGGCCCCGACCGGCGCTGGCTGGACGGCTGCGCGGGGCCCGGCGGCAAGGCGGCGCTGCTCGGGGCGCTGGCCGCCGAGCGGGGCGCGCTGCTCGTCGCCTCCGAGAAGCAGACCCATCGCGCCGGGCTGGTGGCCAAGGCTCTGGACGGGAACCCCGGCCCGTATCAGGTGATCGCCGCCGACGGGACCCGTCCGGCGTGGCGGCCCGGCAGTTTCGACCGTGTGCTGGTCGACGTGCCGTGCACGGGCCTCGGTGCCCTGCGCCGCCGCCCGGAGGCACGCTGGCGGCGCCGCCCGGAGGACCTGGAGGGCTTCGCGCCGCTGCAGCGCGGGCTGCTGCGCACCGCCCTGGAGTCCGTGCGGGTCGGCGGAGTCGTGGGCTACGCGACCTGCTCGCCGCACCTCGCCGAGACCCGGGCCGTCGTCGCCGACGTGCTCAAGCAGCACCCGGACACCGACCTCATCGACGCCCGGCCGCTGCTGCCCGGCGTACCCGACCTCGGCGACGGGCCCGACGTACAGTTGTGGCCGCATGTGCACGGCACCGACGCGATGTACCTGGCGCTCATCCGCCGGACCGGCTGACCCCCGCCCCGGCGCTCTCCCGTGCCGCCGCACCGCCGTCCTCCCGGGCCAGCCGGTGCGGCCACCACACCTTCGGGCCGACGTCCAGGAACAGGGACGTCACGAGCACCGAGCGCACGATGAAGGTGTCGATGAGGACGCCGAGGGCGACCGCGAACCCGATCTCGGCGAAGGCGACCATCGGGAGGGTGCCGAGGGCGGCGAACGTGCCGGCCAGGACCAGGCCCGCCGAGGTGATGACCGCCCCGGTGGCGGCCAGGCCGGTGACCACGCCCGCTCTGGTGCCCTGGCGGGCCGCCTCCTCGCGGATGCGGGTGGTCAGGAAGATGTTGTAGTCGATGCCCAGGGCGACCAGGAACACGAACACGAACAGCGGGAAGTCGGTCGCCTCGCCCGCGTAGTCGAAGACGTACCGGAACGCGAGCGCGCTGATGCCGAGTGCCGCCGTGAACGACAGGATCACCGTGCCGATCAGCAGCAGCGGCGCGATCAGGGCGCGCAGCAGCACGCACAGGATCAGCAGGACGACCACCAGCACCAGCGGGATGATCAGCATGTTGTCGTGCGTGGTCGCCTTGTCCATGTCGAGCAGGGCCGCCGTACCGCCGCCCACCTGGGCGTCGGCGTCCGGCACCGCGTGCACGGCGTCCCGCACCCGCTCCACCGTCTGCTTGGCGGCCTCGCTGTCCGCCGGGGCGGTCATGGTGGCCTCGAAGAGGACCTTGCCCTCGAAGGCCGGTTTCGTGCCGGGCGGCAGACCGAGGGACTGGGGGACCACGCCCTCGGTCCCGGCGACCGCGCGGCCCACCTGCTGGGCCTGCGCCTGGTTGCTGACGACCACCAGCGGATCACCGCTGCCCGCCGGGAAGTAGCGTGCCGACACCTCCTGGCCGGTGATCGAGTCCGGCTTCCCGGTGAAGGCGTCCGCGTTGCCGATGCCCTCCGCGCGCAGCTGGATCAGGCCCAGGGAGCAGACCGCCAGGGCGAGTGCCGTGACGGCCCAGGTCATGCGCGGGCGGCGGGCGATACGGCGGCCCGCGCGTGCCCAGATGCCGCGCTCGGTCGGTTCGGGGGAGCCCAGGTGCGGGATCACCGGCCAGAAGATCCACCGGCCGAAGATCACCAGCAGCGCCGGGAACAGGCTCATCATCGCCAGCAGGGCGACGGCGACACCGATCGCGGCGACCGGGCCCAGGCCGCTGGTCGAGTTCATCTCGGCGGTCAGCAGCACCAGCATGCTCAGGACGACCGTCGCGCCCGAGGCGAGCACGGCCGGACCGGCGCGGTGCAGGGCAAGGGCCATCGCCTCGTGCCGGTCCTCGTGGCGGCGCAGCTCCTCCCGGTAGCGGGCGACCAGCAGCAGGGCGTAGTCCGTCCCGGCGCCGAAGACGAGCACCGTGAGGATGCCGGCGCTCTGGCCGTTGACCGTCAGGCCCGCGTGCTCGGCGAGCACGTAGATCAGCGCCTGGGAGGTGAACAGCGCGCAGACCACCGCGATCAGGGGGACCAGCAGCAGGGTCAGGCTGCGGTAGGTGATGAGCAGCATGACGATGACCACGGTCATCGCCGCGAACAGCAGCGTGGAGTCGATGCCCTCGAAGGCCTCCGAGAAGTCCGCCGAGGTGCCGCCCGGGCCGGTGATGTGCACGCTCAGCCCGTCCCCGCCGGTACCGACCTCGTCCCGGACGGACTCCACGGCGGGTGAGATCCGCTCCCAGCCCTCCTCGTCCATCATGATCGGCACGAAGACCTGCGCCGCCCGCGGATCGGTCTGCCGGTCGAACACCGGCCCCCGCGTCTGCTCACCGAGAATGCCGTGGTCCCGCAGCTGCTTCAGCTGCGCCACGTCCTCGGTGATCTCCGCACGGTCCTGCGCCGTCAGGCCGCTCTCCCGTGCGTAGACCACCACCGCCGGGATCTGCTCCGGCCGGAAGTCCTCGGAGATCTCCAGCACCTGCGTCGACTCCGCCGACCCCGGCAGCCACGACGCGGCGTCGTTGTCCTGCGCGTCGGTGAGCTTCATGGCGAACGGCGCGGCGATGAACAGCACGACCACCCACAGGCCCAGGACCAGCCACTTGGCCCGCCGCCCGCAGACGAGATGCGCGACCCCTTGCTTCATGCCGACCCCCTCCGCGGGAGCGCCCCCGAAGGGGCGCGGGGAACTGCGCGACCAGCCACAGACGGTCCGCACCCGACGAACCACCCTGGCCATCCGGGACCGATGCCCACAACCCCCGGAGGGCATGGCAGTCTTAGGACATGGCCGCGCAGATCAACCCCAGCATCCTTTCCGCAGATTTCGCCCGCCTCGCGGACGAGGCGAAGGCCGTGGAAGGAGCCGACTGGCTCCACGTCGACGTCATGGACAACCATTTCGTCCCGAACCTCACGCTCGGCGTGCCGGTCGTAGAGTCGCTCGCCCGTGCGACGGACACCCCGCTGGACTGTCATCTGATGATCGAGGCCCCCGATCGCTGGGCGCCTCAGTACGTGGAGGCGGGGGCGGGTTCCGTCACCTTCCACGTCGAGGCCGCCGCCGCCCCGGTCCGGCTCGCCCGCGAGATCCGGGCCAAGGGCGCGCGCGCCTCCATGGCGCTGAAGCCCGCGACCCCCATCGAGCCGTACGAGGACCTGCTCCCCGAGCTCGACATGCTGCTGATCATGACGGTCGAACCGGGCTTCGGGGGACAGGCCTTCCTCGACATCATGCTTCCGAAGATTCGCCGCACCCGCGAGTTGATCAGCAAGCACGGACTGGAGCTCTGGCTCCAGGTCGACGGGGGAGTTTCCGCTTCCACCATCGAGCGCTGCGCCGACGCCGGAGCCGATGTCTTCGTGGCCGGATCGGCGGTCTACGGGGCAAATGACCCGGCCGAGGCGGTACGTGCACTACGCAACCAGGCCGGTGCGGCCACGGCGAAGGCCTCCTGGGCCTGCGACCACTGAGCCACAGCGAAGTGAACGGCTCTCGTCAGGGCTGATCGACCGCGCCGGATCTGCAAGGATGAACGGCGAATCCAGAGTGTGAACAGCAGTGAGGAGAACGCCGTGTCGGGTATGTCGGCGGGCCGGTCAGCCATGCGGATGGGACCCGCTGAGCTGGTGCAGGCGGCGGCCATGGCCCGCCGCTTCTACCTCGAGGGGAAGTCCAAGATCCAGATCGCCGAGGAGTTCGGCGTCAGCCGCTTCAAGGTGGCCCGGGTCCTGGAGACCGCCCTCGAACGGGATCTCGTACGGATCGAGATCCGTGTGCCCGCCGAACTGGACGCCGATCGCTCGGACGCGCTCCGCGCCCGCTACGGCCTCAGGCACGCAGTCGTGGTGGAGTCCCCGGCCGAGGCCGAGGAGTCACCCGATCCCGAGAACCTGGGAGAGGTGGCCGCCGATCTGCTCGGCGAACTGGTCGACGAAGGTGATGTGCTGGGCCTGGCCTGGGGCCGCTCCACCATCCACATGGCGGCGGCGCTCGACCGGCTGCCGCCGTGCACGGTGGTGCAGCTGACGGGCGTGTACGACGCCGGGACCGCCGAGCGCGGCTCGGTGGAGGCGGTGCGCCGCGCCGCCCAGGTGTCCGGCGGCGACGCCCACCCCATCTACGCCCCGATGCTGTTGCCCGACGCGGCGACGGCCACGGCGCTGCGCAACCAGACGGGGATCGCCCGGGCCTTCGAGCACTTCGACAAGGTCACCGTCGCCTGTGTCTCCATCGGTTCCTGGGAGCGGGGCATCTCCACGGTGCACGACATGCTCAGTGACGAGGAGCGGGCGCACTACGCGTCCCTCGGCGTCGCCGCCGAGATGTCCGCGCACCTCTTCGACGCCGAGGGCCGCCGGGTCGGCCGGGACCTGGGCGAGCGGTGCATCACGGTGAAGGCCGACCAGCTCCGCCGGATCCCCGAGGTCGTCGCGATCGCGGGCGGGCAGCGCAAGGGGCCCGCGATCGACGCGGTGCTGCGCTCCGGGCTCGTCACCAGCCTGGTGACGGACACCTCGGCCGCGGACTACCTGCTGACGGCCGTTCCGCCGCCGCTTTCCGCGCTCAACAGGTCCGACCCGGACGGAGTCTGACACGTGGTCGGCGAGCCGCAGGGGCTGCCGGACGACCCGGCGGGCCGGATCGTGGTCGTCCTGGATCTCGGCGGGGTCACGGACGAGGCGGCCTTCATGGACCGCTGCGCCCGTGACCTGGCCCTGCCCGACTGGTTCGGCCGCAACTGGGACGCCCTCGCCGACGCCATGGCCGACCCCGCCCTCTGGCCCGCGGGAGCCGGCGAACGGGGCCTGCTGGTCGTCGTCCAGGGCTGGCGGAAGTACGCCGGGACGCGGCCCGAGGAGTGGCAGGTCGCCGAGGAGATCTTCGCCGAGGCGACGGACCGGGGCCCTGGACTGTTCGTGACCCTCGGCCTTGGAGAATCCTCCGAGAGCCCCCCTGACCAGCCTGGATGATCCGCTGGGGGTGATTCGGGCGTACGGCATGGGAGAATGAAGTACGTGCTCTTTCCCCCTGGCCGGCCGGTCCGGGGGTCACCTCTGATCGACTGGGATGTGCAGCACGTGCGTTTCCTCAATGACATCCAGCCCGGGTACGACCTGACGTACGACGACGTCTTCATGGTGCCGAGCCGCTCCTCGGTGGGCTCGCGGCAGGCCGTCGACCTCAGCTCCCCGGACGGCACCGGCACCACCATCCCGCTCGTCGTCGCCAACATGACCGCCATCGCCGGCCGCCGGATGGCCGAGACCGTGGCCCGCCGCGGCGGCCTCGTGGTGATACCGCAGGACATCCCGAACGACGTGGTCACCGACGTCGTCTCCTGGGTGAAGAGCCGGCATCTGGTGCTGGACACCCCGATCGTCCTGTCCCCGCACCAGACCGTCGCCGACGCGCTGGCCCTGCTGCCCAAGCGCGCGCACGACGCCGGCGTCGTCGTCGACGGGGACCACAAGCCGGTCGGCGTGGTCACCGACGCCGACCTGTCCGGCGTGGACCGCTTCACGCAGCTCGCCGAGGTCATGTCCCGGGACCTGCTGCTCATCGACGCGGACATGGACCCGGGCGAGGCCTTCACCACCCTCGACCACGCCAACCGCCGCTACGCCCCGGCCGTGAACAAGGACGGCACGCTCGCCGGCATCCTGACCCGCAAGGGCGCGTTGCGCGCCACCCTCTACACTCCGGCGACCGACGCTCAGGGGCGGCTGCGCATCGCGGCCGCCGTCGGCATCAACGGGGACGTCGCGGGCAAGGCGCAGGAACTGCTGGACGCGGGCGTCGACGCCCTCGTCATCGACACGGCGCACGGGCACCAGGAGTCGATGATCAGCGCCCTGAAGCTGGTGCGCGACCTCGACCCGCGGGTGCCGATCGTCGCGGGCAACGTGGTCGCCGCCGCGGGCGTGCGCGACCTGATCGAGGCCGGCGCGGACATCGTCAAGGTCGGTGTCGGCCCCGGCGCCATGTGCACCACGCGCATGATGACCGGCGTCGGCCGGCCGCAGTTCTCCGCCGTCCTGGAATGCGCCGCCGAGGCGAAGAAGTACGGCAAGCACGTCTGGGCCGACGGCGGTGTCCGCCACCCGCGTGACGTCGCCATGGCCCTCGCGGCCGGCGCGTCCAACGTGATGGTCGGCTCCTGGTTCGCGAGCACCTACGAGTCCCCGGGCGACCTGCAGCACGACGCCCAGGGCCGTGCCTACAAGGAGTCCTTCGGCATGGCCTCCGCCCGGGCCGTGCGCAACCGCACCTCGGAGGAGTCGGCGTACGACCGCGCCCGCAAGGCGCTGTTCGAGGAGGGCATCTCCACCTCCCGCATGTTCCTCGACCCGGCCCGCCCGGGCGTCGAGGACCTGATCGACTCGATCATCGCGGGCGTCCGCTCCTCCTGCACCTACGCCGGAGCGGGATCCCTGGAGGAGTTCGCCGACAAGGCCATCGTCGGCATCCAGAGCGCCGCCGGCTACGCGGAGGGCAAGCCCCTGCACGCCAGCTGGAGCTGACGGCCCCGACGCCCCTGCCACGGCCCTCGTCGACCCGCTCCGCGGGACGTTCGGGGGCCGTCTCCGCACGTGCCTGATCAGCGCCTCCGACGCTTGCGGTGCAACACTCGTCAGCCGCCCCGCAACGAACACTCATCCAGCCCACGGGAACGCAATGATCTTGCACGAATGCGCAAGGTTGCTGCATTTCGACAGCAACGTCGTTGCTCATAGGCTGTCGCCTCGTACGTGGCGTGGCGGGGACTCCGCTCGGTGGGTCCCTGCTCGAGGGCGCCCGTGGTCCCCGCCGCCCTGACCGGCAGCGAAAAGGAGCCAAGCGCGTGCTCGACCAAGGCGCACCCCCGCAGAATCCAGGCCAGACAGCCGCTCCGGCGCACCCAGGCATCGGTGCGCGCCTCATGCGCCGCAAGCCGGTGGAACGCCTGGTCGCGGAAGGGGGCCAGGGGGAGGGAGGGTCGCTGCGCCGCACCCTCGGCCTCTGGCAGCTCACCATGATCAGCATCGGTGCCACCCTCGGCACCGGCATCTTCGTCGTGCTCGGTGAGGCCGTCCCCAAGGCGGGCCCGGCCGTGACGCTCTCCTTCGTCATCGCCGGTCTCACGGCCCTCTTCTCGGCCCTGTCCTACGCCGAACTGGCCGGCTCCATCCCGGTCTCCGGCTCCTCGTACTCGTATGCATACGCAACGATGGGCGAGCTGATCGCCTGGATATGCGGCTGGTGCCTGGTTCTGGAGTACGGCGTGTCGGTCGCCGCCGTCGCGGTCGGCTGGGGCGAGTACCTCAACGAAATGCTCGATGGGACCGTCGGCGTCACCATCCCGGCCGCCCTGTCCGCCCCGCCCGGCGACGGAGGCGTGTTCAACCTGCCGGCACTGATCGTCGTGCTCCTGGCCATGGCGTTCCTGCTGGGCGGCGCCCGCGAGTCCGCCCGAGCGAACACCGTCATGGTCATCGTGAAGATCGCCGCGCTGGTGATGTTCTGCGCCATCGGCGTCCAGGGCTTCCGCTCCGGCAACTACGAGAACTTCATGCCGCTCGGCATGGCCGGGGTCAGCGCCGCGGGCGCCACCCTGTTCTTCTCCTACATCGGCTTCGACGCCGCCTCCACCGCCGGTGAGGAGGCCAAGAACGCCCAGCGCGACCTGCCCCGAGCGATCATGCTGTCGCTGGTCATCGTCACCGCGCTGTACGTCCTCGTCGCGGCCGTCGCGGTCGGGGCCAAGCCCTGGAAGGGATTCACCGACTCCGAGGCCGCGCTCGCCCAGATCATGCGCGAGGTCACCGGGCAGACCTTCTGGGGCACCCTGCTCGCGTTCTGCGCCGTCATCGCCATCGCGAGCGTGGTGCTGACCGTGCTGTACGGCCAGACCCGCATCCTGTTCGCCATGTCCCGCGACGGGCTCGTGCCGAAGGTGTTCGCCAAGGTCCACCCGAAGACGGGCGCCCCTCGCGCCAACACCCTGATCGTGTCGCTGTTCTGCGGTGTCCTGGCCGCCGCGGTTCCGCTCGGGCAGCTGGCCGACGCCACCAGCATCGGCACCCTGTTCGCCTTCGCGCTCGTCAACGTGGCCGTCGTGGTGCTGCGCCGGACCAAGCCGGACCTGCCCCGCACCTTCCGGGTGCCGCTCTCGCCGGTCCTGCCCGCGCTGGGCTTCGCCTTCTGCGTCTGGATGATGGGCAGCCTGTCGACCGTGACCTGGGTGGTCTTCGGTGTCTGGATGGCCGCCGGGCTCGTGTTCTACTTCGTGTACGGCTTCCGCCGTTCCCGACTCGCGCCATCCGAGAAGTGACCGACCCACTGTGCTGAACGATCTCGACGAACGCATCGTGCACGCCCTCGCCGAGGACGCCCGCCGCTCCTACGCCGACATCGGCGGGCTCGTCGGCCTGTCCGCGCCCGCTGTGAAACGGCGTGTGGACCGGCTGCGGGCCACCGGAGCCATCACCGGCTTCACCGTACGGGTGGACCCGGGTGCCCTCGGCTGGGAGACCGAGGGGTTCGTCGAGATCTACTGTCGCGGGAACACCTCCCCGGAGACCATCCAGCGGGGCCTGGAGCGCTACCAGGAGGTCGTGGCCGCGTCCACCGTCACCGGGGACGCGGACGCGATCGTCCAGGTCTTCGCCTCCGACATGCGCCACTTCGAACGGGTCCTGGAGCGGATCGCCGGGGAGCCGTTCGTCGAGCGGACCAAGTCCGTGCTCGTGCTCTCGCCGCTGCTGCGGCGCTTCTCGTCGGGTTCCCCCACGTAACCTTGTGGCCCGTTCCCCGCGACACCTCTAGCCTGAGTGTCATGACCTGGCGACATTGATCCACCAGCCGTGCCTCCCGAGGACCGCCTCGGACGCCGTACCTCCGGCATCCGATCCGTCCTTCCGGGAAGGCCTCATGACACTCTCACCCGCACGCGTGCCCGCCACCGGCGTCCGCCGTCTGACGACCACGCTGTACGGCTACGCGTTCCTCGATGACTTCGTCCTGCTCTACCCGGTGTACGCGCTGCTGTTCGCCGACACCGGCATGTCGCTCTGGCAGATCTCCTCACTGTTCGCCCTGTGGTCGATCACTTCCGTGGTGCTGGAGGTGCCCTCCGGTGCCTGGGCCGACGCCGTCTCGCGCCGGAGGCTGCTCTGGATCGGCCCGCTGCTCACCGCCGCGGGCTTCGCGCTGTGGGTGGCCGTCCCGTCGTACGGGGCCTTCGCGGCCGGTTTCGTCCTGTGGGGCGCCGGCGGCGCCCTCGGCTCCGGCGCGCTGGAAGCGCTGGTCTACGACGAACTGGACCGGCTCGGCGCCGTAGGCCGGTACGCGCGGGTCATGGGCCGGGCCCGGGCCGCGCGGCTGCTGGGCACCGTGGCTTCCATCGGCCTGGCGGGGCCCGTCTTCGCCCAGGGCGGCTACGCGGCCGTCGGGGCCGCGAGCTTCCTGGCCTGTGTGCTGACCGCCGTCACTGCGACCCGGTTCCCCGAGCACCGGGTGCCGGCGGACAACGCGGGCGACCCCTGGGCGACGACCCTGCGGACCGGACTCGCCGAGGTCCGCGGGAACCGTTCGGTGCGCGGTGCCCTGCTGCTGGTCCCGGCCGTGGGCGCGGTGTGGGGCGCGCTCGACGAGTACACCCCACTGCTGGTCCGCGACCTCGGCGTCGCCGAGGCGACGGTGCCCTACCTGATCATGCTGATCTGGGCCGGCGTCACCCTCGGCAGCCTCCTGGCCGGACCGGCCGAACGCCTCGGACCGAGCGGGCTCGCGGTGCTGCTCGCGGGGGCCGCCCTCGCCCTGGCCGTGGGAGCCGCGTCCCGCTCCCTGGCCGGTATCGCCCTCGTGAGCCTCGCCTTCGCCGGGTTCCAGCTGGCCGAGGTGCTCGCCGACGTCCGTCTCCAGCACCGCATCGACGAGTCCCGCCGGGCCACGCTGACCTCCGTGGCGAGCCTGGGCACCGAGCTGGCCACGGTCGCCACGTTCGGCGTGTACGCGGTGCTCGGCACGGACCTGTCGCACGGCACGGTCTTCGCGGTGCTGGCGGTTCCCTATCTGGTGACGGCCCTGGCGCTGGCTAGAGCTCGGGCTGCCACGGGACGACCGTGAAGTCACCCGTCCCCTTCTCGACCTTCTCGAAGGGGGCGGAGCTGACGCACCTGGGCAGCTCCTTCGTCTCGGCGGGGCTGCCCGTGGCGGCCCAGCTGTAGCCGAGCCGGTCGTGACGGCCGGAGTCGTGGACGGTGACGCCGACCCGCTTGCCCTTGGCGCCCGGCAGGTCGGACTCGGTGATGACGCCGGAGACGACGGCGACCTTGCCGCCGGTCAGCAAGCAGTCGACCTTGGCCTTCGCCCGGGCGCCCTTGCCGTTCAGATAGTGGCTGAACTCGAAGGTGCCGGTGGCCTTCGCCGGGTCGGCCTTGTCCTTCGCGGCCAGATGCGCGTCGAACGAGAACGTGATGTCGTCCCCGGCCGAGCGGTACAGCATGGCGGTGCCGGTGAGCGCTGCGGCCTCCCGCTTCCGGGGGGCGTCCGACGCGGTCGCGGCCGAGGCCACCCCGGCCGTGAGCAGCAGAGCGGAGGCGAGCACGACGATCTTCGTACGGCGCTTCATTTTGTTCCTTTCCGCAGGTCGTGTGGACAGCCCTTACTCTTCCGGCTCCGCGGGTGAAGAACATCGCGCTCGGGGCGGGACCCCACCTCCGCCGCACGGCGGGCAAGACCGTACGCGGCTGCGCTCCGGGGAGGAGCCGGCGTCCGACCCGAGGTGCGCAACGAATCGCCGCCCAGCCCCGGACGCACGCAACGAACCGTTCACCGGCGCGCAACGGCTCCTTCTTGTCCGCCCTGGTCAGCCGCCCGTACCGTCTACGTGGCCCCTCCAACCACCCTTTCGCCCGGTGAGGAACACCCATGCGCACCGCCCTGCTCCAGAGCTCCGGCCGGCCCGGCTCCACCGTCGAGAACCTCAAGGTGCTCGACGAGGCCGCGGGCCGGGCCGCCGCCGCGGGCGCGGGGCTGCTCGTGACGCCGGAGATGTTCCTGACCGGGTACGCGATCGGCGACGGCATCGGCCGCCTCGCCGAGCCCGCGGACGGCGAGTGCGCGGACGCGATCGCCGAGATCGCGACGGGACACGGCCTGGCGATCGCCTACGCGTACCCCGAGCGCGACGGCGACGCCGTGTTCAACTCCGCCCAGCTGATCTCCGCCGACGGCACCCGGCTCGCGAACTACCGCAAGACCCACCTCTTCGGCTGCTTCGAGCGCGACCACTTCACGCCCGGGAACCAGCCGGTCGTCCAGGCCGAGATCGACGGCCTCCGGGTCGGCATCCTGATCTGCTACGACGTGGAGTTCCCGGAGAACGTCCGCGCGCACGCCCTCGCCGGCACCGACCTGCTCGTCGTCCCCACCGCGCAGATGCACCCGTTCCAGTTCGTCGCCGAGTCGATGATCCCGGTGCGGGCCTTCGAGAACCAGATGTACGTCGCGTACGTCAACCGGGCCGGCCGGGAGGGCGAGTTCGAGTTCGTGGGGCTGTCCACGCTCGCCGGGCCCGACGGGATCGCCCGGACCCGGGCCGGACGCGGTGAGGACCTCGTCCTCGCCGACGTCGATCCCGCCTTCCTCGCCGCCTCGCGCGAGGCCAACCCGTATCTGCTCGACCGGCGGCCCGGCCTCTACGGGCCGCTCGTCTGACCATCCCCGCTGAACCGCCCGCTCGTACCCGTGCAAGGAGTCCGCACCCCATGACGTCCACCGTGCCCAACGCCGTCGAGCACGCAGACGCGCAAGCGCCGCCGATCACCATGTTCGGCCCGGACTTCCCGTACGCGTACGACGACTTCCTCGCCCACCCCGCGGGCCTCGGGCAGATACCCGCCACGGAGCACGGCACGGAGGTCGCGGTCATCGGCGGCGGCCTGTCCGGCATCGTCGCCGCGTACGAGCTGATGAAGATGGGCCTCAAGCCGGTCGTGTACGAGGCCGACCGGATCGGCGGCCGGCTGCGCACGGTGGGCTTCGACGGCTGCGACGAGTCCCTCACCGCCGAGATGGGCGCGATGCGCTTCCCGCCGTCCTCCACGGCCCTCCAGCACTACATCGACCTCGTCGGCCTTCAGACCCGGCCCTTCCCCAACCCCCTCGCCGAGGCGACCCCGTCGACCGTCGTCGACCTCAAGGGCGAGTCGCACTACGCCGAGACGATCGCCGACCTGCCCCAGGTCTACCGGGACGTCGCCGAGGCCTGGGGCCGGTGCCTGGAGGAGGGCGCCGACTTCTCCGACATGAACCGCGCCCTGCGCGAGCGGGACGTCCCGCGCATCCGCGAGATCTGGTCCAAGCTCGTCGAGAAGCTCGACAACCAGACCTTCTACGGCTTCCTCTGCGACTCCGAGGCGTTCAAGTCCTTCCGGCACCGCGAGATCTTCGGCCAGGTCGGCTTCGGCACGGGTGGCTGGGACACCGACTTCCCCAACTCCATCCTGGAGATCCTGCGCGTCGTCTACACCGAGGCCGACGACCACCACCGCGGCATCGTCGGCGGCTCCCAGCAACTGCCGCTGCGCCTGTGGGAGCGCGAGCCGCAGAAGATCGTCCACTGGGCCCAGGGCACCTCGCTCGCGAGCCTGCACGAGGGCGGCGAGCCCCGCCCGGCCGTGACCCGGCTGCACCGCACCGCCGGCAACCGCATCACGGTGACCGACGCACACGGCGACATCCGCACCTTCCAGGCGGCCGTCTTCACCGCCCAGTCCTGGATGCTGCTGTCGAAGATCGCCTGCGACGACTCGCTCTTCCCGATCGACCACTGGACGGCGATCGAGCGCACGCACTACATGGAGAGTTCCAAGCTCTTCGTCCCCGTGGACCGGCCGTTCTGGCTCGACAAGGACGAGGAGACGGGACGTGACGTCATGTCGATGACGCTCACCGACCGTATGACGCGCGGCACTTACCTGCTCGACGACGGCCCGGACAAGCCCGCCGTCATCTGCCTCTCCTACACCTGGTGCGACGACAGCCTGAAGTGGCTGCCGCTGTCCGCGAACGAGCGGATGGAGGTCATGCTGAAGTCGCTCGGCGAGATCTATCCCAAGGTCGACATTCGCAAGCACATCATCGGCAACCCGGTGACGGTCTCCTGGGAGAACGAGCCCTACTTCATGGGCGCGTTCAAGGCCAACCTCCCCGGCCACTACCGCTACCAGCGGCGCCTGTTCACGCACTTCATGCAGGACCGGCTGCCCGAGGACAAGCGTGGCATCTTCCTCGCCGGCGACGACATCTCCTGGACGGCCGGCTGGGCCGAGGGCGCCATCCAGACCGCCCTCAACGCGGTCTGGGGCGTCATGCACCACCTCGGCGGCACGACCGACCCGACCAACCCGGGCCCCGGCGACGTCTACGACGAGATCGCTCCCGTCGAACTGCCCGAGGACTGAGCCGGCCACGGACCAGCACCGCAGCGGCGGCCCGGCCACGGACTAGCCCCGCAGCGGCGGCCCGGTCAGGGGTGTGAGCAGCATGCGCCCGGCGAAACCCACCGCCGTGTCCAGGCGCTCCGTGAACTCGTCGGCGACGTCGGGGAGTTCACGCAGGACCCACAGGGCCCGGGCCGCCGTCCAGGCGGCGTCCCGGGCGCGGTCCAGGCTCCAGGAGCCGAGCAGGTGGGCCAGCGGGTCGGCGATCCGGAACAGGTCGGGGCCCGGCATCAGATCGTCGCGGATGCGCTCCTCCAGCGAGACGAGGAGATCGCCCACCATGTCGAACTCGTCCTCCAGGTCGACGGGTGCGCAGCCGAGCGTACGGCAGGTGTCCACGACGGCCAGCGCGAGATCGTGCCCGATGTGCGCGTTGATGCCCGCCAGCGCGAACTGCAACGGACGTACCCCGGGATGGCGGCGCAACTGGAACAGCGGCCGCCAACAGGCGGGCGGGCGCCGCTCGCCCGCCACCGCCTCGACCGCCGTGAGATACCGCTGTGCGAACCGTACGTCCAGCGTGATCGCCGCGTGGGCGTCCGTGAACCGCCCGGTGTCGACGTACCGGTCCACCGCCTCCGTCACGGCGAGGTAGACGCGGTTGAAGACAGCCACCCCGTCCCGCGGGTGCAGGGCCGCGTCGAGCGCGCGCATACGGGAGATGACGGAGTCGACCGGAGTGTCCACGGCTGGGGGGACTTGTTCGCATCGCGGCATGCGGGCAGAGTCGCAGCTCTAGGCTGGCGGGAGCACCGGCGGGCCCGGCGCTTCCCCGAAACGGGGGAACAGTGCCCGCCGCAGGGGGAGGGGGAACAGCAGCGTGTCAGGCTCGCGTGCCCAGCGCCTGGCCGCCCGCAGGGCTGGGCGCAGGCGTGCCGCCCGGCGCGGCGCGATGGTCGTGGCGGCCTCGGTCGTCGTCGTGGCCGGCGCGGTCGCAGGGGTCGTCGCGGCGTTCGATGACGGCGGACGGGCCTCCGACGAGGCCGGGCCCCCCGAGGTGTCGGCCTCGCCCCGGCTCGCGCCGCTGCCGGCGGTGCCGTCGTCGTCCGCACCGGCCACCACCGCGTCCGCCTCACCCCCACCCTCGCCGTCCCCGTCCGCGCGCCGGACGAAGACCCCGAGACCCTCGAAGCCCGCGAAGCAGCAGGAGCGCACCACCACCGTGGCCGGACGGCTCTACCGCCACCCCGGCTCCCAGGTCCTCGCGTGGGTCCGCTCCCACTCCGGGGACCCCCGGCACGGGGTCATCGCGTCCCGTATCGCCGAGCAGCCCGCGGCCGTCTGGTTCGCCGACTACTCCCCGCAGACCATCACCGCCCGGGTCGCCGCGGTGACCTCGGGCGGTGCCGCGCTGGGCCGGGTGCCCGTCGTCGTGCCGTACGCGATCCCCGGCCGGGACTGCGGCGGCCACTCCCAGGGCGGGGCGCCCGGCCTGGACGCCTACGACGCCTGGATCGACCGGTTCGCGGCCGGGCTGGGCTCGGGCGAGGTCATCGTCGTCCTGGAGCCCGACTCGGTCGCCCAGGCCGAGTGCCTCTCCGCCGGCCAACGCGCGGACCGCTTCGCCTCGCTGGCCCGGGCCGGCCGCGTCCTGAAGGCCGCCGACCCCCGGGCCCGGGTCTACTTCGACGCGGGACACTCGGGCTGGAACGCGCCCGGCAAGCAGGCGGCCTGGCTCAGGCAGGCCGGTGCCGCCTCGCCGGAGTCCTCCGACGGCATCTTCAGCAACGTCTCCAACTTCCACACCACCGCAGCAGAGGTCGCCCACGACCGGCGGGTCCTCGACGCGCTCGGCGGCCCGGCGAGCCTCGGCGCGGTCATCGACACCAGCCGCAACGGCAACGGCGCCCCGGCCGACGGCGAGTGGTGCGACCCGGCGGGCCGCAAGCTCGGCCGGACCCCGACCCTGAGCACCGGCGAGGCCCGGATCGACGCCTACCTGTGGGTGAAGCTGCCGGGGGAGTCGGACGGCTGCAAGGGCAGGCCGGGGACGTTCACGGCCTCGTACGCCTACGACCTGGCTTCGCCGTAGCGGCTAGGACTTGGCGTCGTCGTAGGAGGAGGTGCCCTCGTCCAGCAGCGGCGCCTGCGACTTCAAGTGGGCCGGGGCGAAGGCCCGCAGGGCGTGGTAGCCGGTGATGACGACCACCGTGCCGAGTGCGATGCCGCTCAGCGAGAACGTGTCCGTGAACTTCATGGATACGTTGCCGACGCCGATGATGATGCCCGCCGCCGCCGGCACCAGGTTCAGCGGATTGCGCAGATCCACCCCGGCGTTGAGCCAGATCTGGGCGCCGAGCAGCCCGATCATGCCGTACAGGATGACGGTGATGCCGCCGAGCACCCCGCCCGGGATCGCCGCCACGACCGCGCCGAACTTCGGGCATACGCCGAACAGCAGGGCGAAACCCGCGGCGGCCCAGTACGCGGCCGTCGAGTACACGCGGGTCGCGGCCATCACGCCGATGTTCTCGGAGTACGTGGTGTTCGGCGGGCCACCCACAGCGGTGGACAGCATCGAGCCGACGCCGTCGGCCGCGATCGCCGTGCCGAGTTTGTCGTCCAGGGAGTCGCCGGTCATCTCGCCGACCGCCTTCACGTGCCCGGCGTTCTCCGCGACCAGCGCGATGACGACCGGCAGGGCGACCAGGATCGCCGACCACTCGAAGGACGGGGCGTGCAGGGTGGGCAGCCCGATCCAGTCGGCCTGGCCCACGCCGGAGAGGTCCAGCCGCCAGTGGTCGGTGACCTTGCCGCTCGCGTCCACCGAGTGGATCCTGCCGAAGACCAGGTCGGACACCCAGGAGATGCCGTACCCGAAGACCAGCCCCAGGAAGATCGCGATCCGGGACCAGAAGCCGCGCAGGCAGACGACCGCCAGACCGGTGAACAGCATCACCGACAGGGCGGTCCACTGGTCCTGCGGCCAGTACGTCGAGGCCGTCACCGGCGCCAGGTTGAAGCCGATCAGCATCACCACCGCGCCCGTCACGATCGGCGGCATGGTGGCGTGGATGATCCGCGCCCCGAAGCGCCGCACGGCCAGCCCCACCAGGAACAGCGCGCCCCCGACGACGAACACCGCTCCGGTGACGGTCGCGCTGCTGCCGCCCTGGGCCCGGATGACCGCCGCCACGCCGACGAAGGAGAGTGAGCAGCCCAGGTAGCTGGGCACCCTGCCGCGGGTCGCGAGCAGGAACACGACGGTCGCGACGCCCGACATCATGATCGCGAGGTTCGGGTCCAGGCCCATCAGGACCGGGGCCACGAAGGACGCCCCGAACATCGCCACCACGTGCTGTGCGCCCAGTCCGGCCGTGCGGGGCCAGGAGAGCCGCTCGTCGGGGCGGACCACCGCGTCGGGCGCCGGGGTGCGTCCGTCGCCGTGCAGTTTCCAGCGGACGCCGAGATCCATGGTGCGGTTTCGCTTTCGTCGTGCGTGCGAGGGTCCGGACCATTGTCGGGGCGAGCCCACCGTGCTGATGACCGGGGCGGGTGTCGGCCCTGGACCAGGCCGCCGCGACCGCGCACCGCCGCCGTCGAGGTGCGTTCAGGGCCGCGGGTCGGGGACCGCCGCGGCCGGCCGGCCGGTCTTCGTCCGCTCGCCGGGGCGGAGCACGCCCGCGAACGCCACCAGGCCGCACGACAGCGCCGTCACCAGGCAGAACGACACCATCAGGCTGGTCGCCTGAGCCAGCATGCCGATCGCGCTCGGCGCGACCAGCCCCGAGGTGTAGGTGATGGTCGCGACGCCCGCGATGGCCAGGCTCGGGTTGGATCCGCTGCGGCCGGCCGCGGCGAAGCACAGCGGCACGACGACGGCGATGCCCAGGCCCATCAGCGCGAACCCGCTCATGGCCACCGCCGGATGGTCCGCCACGACGATCAGCAGCCCGCCCAGGACGGCGAACACGCCGCTCGTCCGCACGGTCCGCACGGCACCGAAGCGGTCCACGACCTTGTCGCCGGCCAGCCGTGCGACGGCCATGGTGAGCGTGAAGCCCGTCGTGCACGCCGCGGCGAGCCCGGCCGAGGTCTCCAGCTGCTCGCGCAGGTAGACCGCCGACCAGTCCAGGCTCGCGCCCTCCGCGAACACCGCGCAGAACCCGATCGCGCCGATGAGCAGCGCCGAGCGGGGCGGCAGCGCGAACCGCGGCGGCGCCTCCTCGTCCTCGGCGGGCTGCAGGTCGAGCACCCACTGGCAGGACAGCACTCCGACGACGGTGAGGACCGCGGCGGCCAGGACGTGGTGCAGCCGGGCGTCCGATCCGAGGTGCGCGGCGAGTGTGCCGGCCGCCGAGCCGACCAGGGCGCCCGCGCTCCACATGCCGTGCAGCCCGGACATGATCGACCGGCCGAGACGGTTCTCGACCTCGACCCCCAGCGCGTTCATCGCCACGTCCGCCATGCCCGCCGTCGCGCCGTACGTGAACAGGGCCAGACAGAGCGTCAGGAGGTTCGGGGCGAGGGACGGCAGGACCAGCGACAGCGTCCACAGGGCGATCAGCCCGCGCAGCGCGTTGCGGGCGCCGAAGCGGTGGCTGATGCTGCCGGCGAGGGGCATCGCCACGGAGGCGCCGAGCGCTGGGAAGGCGAGAGCGATTCCCAACTGGCCCGCGCTCACGCCCGCGTGGTCCTGGATCCACGGCACGCGGGTCGCGAACGAGCCGGTCACGGCGCCGTGCACGGCGAAGACGGCGGCCACGGCGTACCGGGACCGCTTCACCTCGCGCTGTTCGTCGACCACGTTGCCCATTCTGCGGTTCCCCTCCAGGTCTGCGCCGTGCTCGTGTCCGGTGCGGGCGTAAACTATCAGGAACCCTGCCTGATAATAAGAGGGTGTCCCTGCGGGCCACGGTCGACGGCTCCGCCCGTCTGGAAGGATCCCGGCATGCCCGCATCCCCGAGCACCGCCCGGGCCATCAACGACCGGCTCGCCCTGCGTCTGCTCCAGCAGGAAGGCCCGTTGACGGCAGGGCGGTTGAAGCAGCTGACCGGTCTGTCCCGGCCGACCGTCGCCGACCTCGTCGAACGCCTCACCGCCGCCGGTCTGATCGCGGTGGTCGGCGAGGCGGGGGAGCAGCGGCGCGGTCCCAACGCGAAGGTCTACGGCATCGTCGCCGACCGGGCGCACCTGGCCGCTCTCGACGTCCGCACCGAAGGCGTCGCCGTGGCCGTCGCGGACCTCGTGGGGCGGGTGCTGGCCGAGGCTTCGGTGCCGATCGGTGGGGACATCGGAACGGGCCCCGCCGTGGAGCAGGCGGTCACGCTGGTCGAGCGCGTGGCGAAGGAGGCCGGTGCCGACCGACTGCACACCGTGGGAATCGGGGCGCCCGGTCTGGTCGACCCGTCCAGCGGCGAACTCCGCGACTCCACCGGGCTGCCGCAGTGGCACCGACGGCTCGTCTCCACCCTCCAGGAGCGGCTGCCCGAGGCCCGTGTCAGCGTCGAGAACGAGACCAACCTCGCGGCGCTGGCCGAGCAGCGGGACGGGGTGGCCCGGGACCGGGACACGTTCGTCCTGCTGTGGCTGGGCCAGGGAACGGGGGCGGCCGTGGTCCTCGACGGCGCCCTCCGGCGCGGCGCCTCCGGCGGCACGGGAGAGATCGGCTTCCTCCCGGTCCCGGGCACGACCGCACTGCCGACCTCGACGGACTGCGAGGGCGGCTTCCATTCGCTGGCCTCCTCGGCGGCGGTCGTGGAACTCGCCGCCGAGTGCGGGGTGCCGGTGGAGCCGGGGCAGGAGGTGTCGCAGGCGGGGGTCGTGCGGGCGGCGGTCGGTGTGGTGCGGGGGGCGGTGGCCCAGGTGGGGGAGGAGGGAGCCGCGGCCGGTAAGGCGCTCGGATCCCCCGAGGAGCACCCGCCCGCCGCCCCTGTTCCCGCCGCCCGTTTCCTCGACGCCCTCGCCGATCGCCTGGCCGTCGGAGTCGCATCGGTGGTCGCGATCCTGGACCCCGGGTGCGTGGTGCTCGGGGGTGAGGTCGGTGAGGCCGGCGGCGAGGAACTCGCCGCACGCGTGCAGCACCGCATCGCCCGGATGACACCGCTGCCGACGGAGGTACGCACGACCGCCCTGGGCGGCGGCGCGGTCCTGCGCGGCGCGCTGCTGACGGCTCGGGACCGCGCCCAGGAGGAACTGTTCACGCCGGGGGAGCGGTTGCCGCAGCCGCCCCCGGGCTGGTAGGACGCGACGCCCCGGCTGTCACGCCCGCTGCCCGGGCCCATGGTCGCTGCTTCCCGCTCAGCCCGGCTGCCTGTGCCCCCTGGCCGCCGGCCCCCCGATCCGCCCCCGTGCCTACAGCCGGCCCTTCCCGCCCTCCCTGCCCCGCCCGCTGGCCGCCCGTGCCTGGCCGCTCCTGAACCGCCTCGCCACGTACTCCTCGAACGACCCGGTGCCCACGGCCTGCTCCGGTGTCAGATGCCCCCCGCTCCGGAAGCCCCGGTACGCCGCCCCCCACAGCGGCACGTTCACCACCGCCCGCCGTCGCCCGGACGCCTTCAAGTACGCGCGGGCCAGCGACTCGAACGTCCGCACCTCGGGCCCGCCCATGTCCTCGACCCGCCCCGCAGGCGCACCCGCCGCCAGCTCGGCCAGCCGGTCCGCGACCTCGGCGACCTCGACCGGCTGGTCCCGAAGGCCGGCCGGCAGGAACAGCACCGGCAGCTTCGACAGCCCCTGGAGCATCATGACCAGCAGGTCGTGGAACTGGGTCGCCCGCAGCACGGTCCAGCCGAGCCCCGACTCCTCGACGAGCCTCTCCACCGCGAGCTTGCTCTTGTAATAGCGGAACGGCACCCGGTCGACGCCGACGATGGAGACGTACACGAAGTGGGGTACACGCGCCCCGCGTGCCGCCCTGATCAGGTTCGCCGCCGCCTCCTCATCGCCCTTCTGCGACGACGCGCAGTGCACGATCGTGTCCACACCGGCGACCGCCGCGTCCAGCCCGGCACCGCCCTTCCGCAGGTCGACCGCGTACGGCTCACTGTGCCGGCTGAGTACCCGCACCTCGTGCCCGTCTGCGCGCAGCCGCTCGACGACGAGCCGGCCGAGCGTTCCGGTACCGCCGGTCACCAGGATCGTGGTCATGCTGTTCAGTCCCTTCGGACGCCCGGCGCTCCCGGACGGAGCGCCCCACGCCAGCTAGGACCGAACACCCCCCGCGGAATGTGACAGACGCGCCCGGCGGTCCTACGCCCGGGTGAGCTGCCGCCGTGCGAACGCCAGCTTCTCCGGGTTGACCACGGCCCGCACTCCCGTGACCAGCCCGTCGCGCACCTCGATCGCCGCCAGCCCCACCAGGGTGTCGCCGGCCCAGCTGGCCAGCCCGGTCGCTCCGTTGACCTCCACCGGCGTGAAGTCCAGGCCCGCCGCGAACTTCGGGCCCCCGCCCGCCAGGAAGTGGGCGATCCTCTGCCCGCCCTCGATCGGCCACCGGGCGGCGGTGACCTTGCCGCCGCCGTCGCTCCACCAGGTCGCCTCCGTCGCGAGCAGCTTCTCCAGCCCGGCCAGATCACCCTCGCGGGCTGCGGTGATGAACGACGTGACCAGCTCCTCCTGCTGCTCGGACGCGGGCTCGAACCGGGCCTGCGGCTCACCCACCCGCTGCGCGGCCCGCCGGTACAGCTGGCGGCAGTTCGCCTCGCTCAGATCCAGCACCCCCGCGATCTCCCGGTGCCCGTACCCGAACGCCTCCCGCAGCACGTACACCGCTCGCTCGGTCGGTGTCAGCCGCTCCAGCAGCACCAGCATCGCCATCGACACGGCGTCCCGCTGCTCGGCCGACTCCAGGGGCCCGAGCGTGCCGTCCCCGGTGACCACCGGCTCGGGCAGCCAGGTCCCGACGTACTGCTCGCGGCGGGCCCGCGCGGAGGTGAGCCGGTTCAGGCAGAGGTTCGTGACGACCTTGGCGAGCCAGGCCGCCGGCTGCTCGATCCCGGCCCGGTCGGCTCCGCTGAAGCGCAGATAGGCGTCCTGGACCGCGTCCTCGGCCTCGTCGGCGGAGCCCAGCAGCCGGTAAGCGAGCGAGAACATCCGGCGCCGGTGGATCTGGAACTCGTCGGCGGTCGTCGTGGTCATACGACTCACCCTGCCAGAACGCCGTGCGCACAGCGTGGCAAGGCCCGACGGCGGGCAAGGGCCGTCGTCACCGCCGCCGGGCCGGTCAGTGAGGAGGAGCCGACCTGGCGATGAGCCTAGAAAGGACTAGACCACACCGTCAATGGGTGTGTACCAATGCGGCACCTCAAGAGAGCAGCCCGGCGGGGGAGTTGGGGCGCGGTCGCGCTCGGGAAGGGGTGCGACACGGTCTGTGAGGCAGCCCACACATCTCGCCCCACTGAACCGCGATCAGGCATGGCACACTGGCCCTGTATCAGTAGCAGCGCACTCCGGGGTCGGTGAAAGTCCGAACCGGCGGTTACAGTCCGCGACCCGGTCGCCTCCAGCGGCCGGTTGACCAGGTGAAATTCCTGGACCGACGGTTAAAGTCCGGATGGGAGGCAGTGCGCGGCGAGCGGGCATTCGTGCGCGCCGCCGGGAAGTCCGTCCCCCGTGGCGGACTCCGTCCGGCGTCGTCCTCGGTGTCCCTGCTCGTACTTCTGTCGTCATCGACAGCCCCGGAGTCCGTGCCCGAAGAGGCAGGAGGACCCGGGAAGTGTTCACCGGAATCGTCGAAGAGCTGGGCGAGGTCACCGCCGTCGAGACCCTCGACGACGCCTGTCGCTTCCGCCTGCGGGGGCCGGTCGTCACCGAAGGCGCCAAGCACGGCGATTCGATCGCCGTGAACGGCGTCTGCCTCACGGTCGTCGACCACGAGGGCGACGAATTCACCGCCGACGTCATGGCCGAGACCCTGAACCGCTCCAGCCTCGGCGTCCTCGAAGCCGGCTCCCGGGTCAACCTCGAACGCCCCATGGCCGTAGGTGACCGCCTCGGCGGGCACATCGTGCAGGGGCATGTGGACGGCACCGGCGAGATCCTGGAGCGCAAGCCCTCGGAGCACTGGGAGATCGTGAAGATCTCCCTCCCCGCGGACCTCACCCGGTACGTGGTCGAGAAGGGCTCCATCACCGTCGACGGCATCAGCCTCACGGTCGTCGACGCCGGCCCCGACCACTTCACCGTCAGCCTCATCCCCACCACCCTCGACCTGACCACGCTCGGCCACAAGCAGCCCGGCGACCCGGTCAACCTCGAGGTGGACGTCATCGCCAAGTACGTCGAGCGGATGATGGGTGACCGCGCGCAGGGAGCGAGCCGGTGAACTCGCTGAACTCCGAGGCCTTCACCCTCTTCGGCCAGCACATCCTCTGGTCCGACATGGTCGGCAACCTCTTCGGCCTGGCCGCCCTCGCCCTCGGCTGGCGGCGCTCCATCTGGACCTGGCCCGTGCAGTTCCTGGCCGGACTGATCCTCTTCGGCGCCTTCTTCGGGCATCTGACCGGCAGCGCGGGCAAGCAGGCGGTCGTCGTGCTCGTCGCCGTCTACGGCTGGTGGCAGTGGCAGCGCGGCAAGGGGCAGGGGGACGACGGCCACATCGCCGTACGGTTCGCCACCTGGCGTGAGCGCGCGGTGATGGCCGCGGTGGCCGCCGCCGGCACGGTCGCGGTGGCGCTGCTCTTCACGGCGTACCCCAAGCTGTCCTGGGACCCCTGGCCGGACGCCTACATCTTCGTCGGTACCATCGTCGCCATGTACGCCCAGGCCCGCGGCATGGTCGAGTTCTGGTTCGCCTGGCTGCTCGTCGACGTCGTCGGCGTTCCCCTCAACTTCGCCAACGGCTACGCCTTCTCCGGCTTCGTCTACGTCATCTACGGCGCGCTCGTCCTGTGGGGCCTGCGCGACTGGTGGCTGCGCTCGCGTCAGGCCGCGCGGCCCACCCTGGAAGGAGCGCCGGCATGAACGCCGCAACCGCCCTGTACAGCACCGGCGACGTCGAGAACTTCGCACTCGACCCCGTCGAGCAGGCCATCGCCGACATCGCGGCCGGCCGCCCCGTCGTGGTCGTCGACGACGAGGACCGGGAGAACGAGGGCGACCTCGTCATCGCCGCCGAGAAGGCGACCCCCGAGATCGTCGCCTTCATGATGAGCGAGTGCCGCGGCCTGATCTGCGCCCCCATGGAGGGCGACGAACTGGACCGGCTGAGGCTCCCGCAGATGGTCGAGGACAACACCGAGTCGATGAAGACCGCGTTCACGGTCTCCGTCGACGCCTCGGCCGCGCACGGCGTGAGCACCGGCATCTCCGCCTCCGACCGGGCCACCACCCTCCGGCTGCTCGCCGACGGCGTGTCCGGACCCGGCGACTTCGTCCGCCCCGGCCACATCTTCCCGCTGCGTGCCCGGCCCGGCGGGGTCCTCGCCCGCAACGGCCACACCGAGGCCGCTGTCGACCTCGCCCGTCTCGCGGGCCTGCGCCCGGCCGGTGCGATCGTCGAGATCGCCGGCGAGGACGGCACCATGCTGCGCCTGCCCGAGCTGATCCCCTTCGCCCGCAAGCACGGCCTGACGATCATCTCCATCGAGGACCTGATCGCCTACCGCCGCAGCAGCGAACCCACCGTCCGCCGCGAGGCCAGGACCCAACTGCCCACCGCCCACGGCACCTTCACCGCCCACGGCTACCGCTCCACCGTCGACGGCGTCGAGCACGTCGCCCTGGTGCACGGCGAGATCGGCGACGGCCAGGACGTCCTCGTCCGCGTCCACTCCGAATGCCTCACCGGCGACGTCTTCGGATCGGCCCGCTGCGACTGCGGCCCCCAGCTCGACGCCTCCCTCGCCCGCATCCAGGAAGAGGGCCGGGGCGTCGTGGTCTACCTGCGCGGACACGAGGGCCGCGGCATCGGCCTGATGTCCAAGCTGCGCGCCTACGAACTCCAGGAGCGCGGCCGCGACACCCTGGACGCCAACCTCGAACTCGGCCTGCCCGCCGACGCCCGCGACTACGCGGCGGGGGCGCAGATCCTCGCCGACCTCGGCGTGCGCGGCGTCCGGCTGCTGACCAACAATCCCGACAAGACCGACGCGCTGGTCCGTCACGGCATCGTGGTCAAGGCCCGTGTGCCGATGCCCGTGAACGCCGGCGAGCACAACCTCCGCTACCTGCGCACCAAGCGGGACCGGATGGGCCACGACCTGCCCTGGCTGGACACGACCACCGTGCCGGCCTGCGGCAACCAGTAACAGAGCACAAGAGGAGCAACGTGAGCGGCAAGGGTGCACCGGAGCTGTCCGTACGCAATGTGGGTGACCTCCGGGTCGCCGTCGTCGCGGCACAGTGGCACGAGAAGGTGATGGACGGACTGGTGGACGGCGCCCTGCGCGCCCTGCACGACCTGGGCATCGACGAGCCGACCCTGCTCAGGGTCCCCGGCAGCTGGGAGCTCCCGGTCGTCGCCAAGGTCCTCGCGGGCCGCGGTTACGACGCGATCGTCGCCCTCGGCGTCGTCATCCGCGGTGGCACCCCCCACTTCGAGTACGTGTGCCAGGGCGTGGCCCAGGGCCTCACCCAGGTCTCCGTCGACACCGGCGTCCCCGTCGGCTTCGGAGTGCTCACCTGCGACACCGAGGAGCAGGCCCTGGACCGCGCCGGCATCGAGGGCTCGAACGAGGACAAGGGACACGAGGCGGTGACGGCGGCGGTGGCGACCGCGGCCACCCTCCGCTCAGTATCCGAACCCTGGCGCTGACGGAGGCCACCTGTGGCATAGGCTGAGCGTCACCATGTCCAAGAAGACGTTCGAGGAGCTCTTCACCGAGCTCCAGCACAAGGCCGCCCAGGGCGATCCCGCCACTTCCCGCACCGCAGAACTGGTCGAGAAGGGCGTCCACGCCATCGGCAAGAAGGTCGTCGAAGAGGCCGCCGAGGTGTGGATGGCCGCCGAGTACGAGGGCAAGGAAGCCGCCGCCGAGGAGATCTCGCAGCTGCTGTACCACGTCCAGGTGATGATGGTCGCCCGCGGCATCTCCCTCGACGACGTCTACGCCCACCTGTAAGCCACACCCGTTCCCGCACGACACCACACCACGCAAAGGAAGCCGACCTCATGCTGCGCATCGCCGTCCCCAACAAGGGTTCCCTGTCCGGCCCTGCGGCGGAGATGCTGCATGAGGCCGGCTACCAGCAGCGCCGGGAGTCCAAGGAACTGCGGATCGTCGACCCGGTGAACGAGGTCGAGTTCTTCTACCTCCGCCCCCGCGACATCGCGATCTACGTCGCCTCCGGACAGCTGGACATCGGCCTCACGGGCCGGGACCTGCTCATCGACTCCGGCGCCGAGGCCGAGGAGATCCTCCCCCTGGGCTTCGCCCGCTCCACCTTCCACTACGCCGCCAAGCCCGGCACCGTCAGCGGCCTGGCGGACCTGTCGGGCAAGACCGTCGCCACCTCCTACGAGGGCATCGTCGCGGCACACCTCGCCGAGCACGCCATCGACGCCTCCGTCGTCCACCTCGACGGCGCCGTCGAGACCGCCATCCAGCTCGGCGTCGCACAGGTCATCGCCGACGTCGTCGAGACCGGCACCTCGCTGCGCAACGCGGGCCTGGAGGTCGCCGGCGAGCCGATCATGAAGTCCGAGGCCGTGGTGATCCGCCGCACCGGCGCGGACGCCGACGACGTCAAGGTGCAGCAGTTCCTGCGCCGCCTCCAGGGCGTCCTGGTCGCCCGGACGTACGTGATGATGGACTACGACTGCCGCGTCGAGCAGCTGGAGAAGGCCGTCGCCCTCACGCCCGGCCTGGAGTCCCCGACCGTCTCCCCGCTGCACAACGAGGGCTGGGTCGCCGTCCGCGCCATGGTCCCGGCCAAGGAAGCCCAGCGGATCATGGACGACCTGTACGACATCGGCGCCCGGGCCATCCTGACCACGGCCATCCACGCCTGCCGTCTCTGAGGGGCGTGCGCGAGATGTCCGACCTGCCCACGCTGCCCGTCACCTTCCGGCCGGGCAGCACCCGAGTGGTGCTGCTCACCGCCGCCGTCGCCATCTTCGTGGTGATCACGGCGGTCGCGATGCTGCTGAAACAGCTCAGCCCCGGCGAACGCGTCAGCTTCGTCTTCACGGCCCTCCTGCTGGACGCCGTACTGCTGCTCCTGGCGCGTCCCAAGGTCGCCGTCGACGAGGACGGCGTCACTGTCGTCAATCTCACGAACAAGCGCCGGCTGGCATGGGCGGAGATCCTCCAGGTCACCCTCCGGCCGGGCGATCCCTGGGTGTTCCTCAACCTCAGCGACGGCACCAGCCTGCCTGCTCTGGGCATCCAGCCGGGCCTGGCCAGGCAGCGTGCCATCGCCGACGCCCGGGCGCTGCGGGCACTCGTCGAGGCCCGTTCCGCAGCGGGCCCCGAACGGCGTCAGGGCTGACTCGCGGCATCCTCCGGGCGGCGGCCACTGCCGCACCGGGCCGTGTCTTGATTAATCTGTTGGCGGAGGCGTGATGGATGCGCCTCCGCCTCTGTTGCCCGGACCGGTGCACAGAGGCCCCTGCTGACCAAGGAGTGACCCCCTCCGGCGATGGACGGATCGTCCTGCAGTACCTGCGCCGCCCCCTGCCGACATAGCGCGGACCTCGTCGCCGAGGTGCGCGACCGTGCGGTGGCGGCGGCACCATGACCACCCCCCTGCTGCTCCTGGCAGCCGCGTTCCTGCTGATTCTCGCCAACGGATTCTTCGTGGCGGCCGAGTTCGGACTCGTGACGGTCGAGCGGGCGGAGGCCGAGAAGGCCGCCGCCGATGGCGACCGGCGCGCCCACCGGGTCGTCGAATCGCTCAGGGAACTGTCCTTCCAGCTCTCCGGCACCCAGCTCGGCATCACCATCACCTCGCTCGTCGTCGGCATGCTCGCCGAACCGGCGCTCGCCGAGCTGCTGCACGGCCCGTTCACCTCGATCGGCATCCCCGACGGAGCCGTCTCCGGGGTCACGGTCGTCGTCGGCATGCTGCTGGCCTCCGCCGTGCAGATGGTGATCGGCGAGCTGCTGCCCAAGAACTGGGCGGTGTCCCGCCCGCTGCAGGTCGCGCGCTTCGTCGCAGGCCCGCAGCACGTCTTCGCCCGGCTGTTCCGCCCGGTCATCGCCGGTCTCAACGCCGTCGCCAACCGGCTCGTGCGCGCCATGGGCATCGAACCCACCGCGGAGCTGGCCTCCGCCCGCACCCCGGGCGAACTCGTCTCCCTGGCCCGCCACTCGGCCCTGGCCGGCGCCCTGGAGCAGGACACCGCCGACCTGTTCGTCAGGACCCTGTCACTGGGCGAGCTGACCGCGCAGCACGTGATGACGCCGCGCGTGAAGGTCAGCGCCCTGCAGGCCTCGGCCACCGCCGAGGACGTCGTCAACCTGACCCGGGCCACGGGCCTGTCCCGCTTCCCGGTCTACCGGGAGAAGATCGACGAGGTCGTCGGCATGGCCCACCTCAAGGACGCGCTCGCCGTGCCCGTCCAGGACCGGCTGCGCACCCCCGTCGGACACATCGCCCGCCCGGCGCTGCTCGTCCCCGAGACGCTGCCCGTACGGCCGCTCCTCGCCCGCCTGCGCAGCGAGCAGCCCATCGCGGTCGTCGTCGACGAGTACGGCGGCACCGCCGGTGTCGTCACGCTGGAGGACATCGTCGAGGAGATCGTCGGCGAGGTCCGCGACGAGCACGACGGGCACGACCTGCCCGAGCTGGCCGCGGCGCCGCCGGAGGACGGCAGGCCCGCCTGGGACGTCGACGGCAGCTGCCGGGTCGACGTCCTGCAGCGGATAGGCCTCGACGTGCCCGAAGGACCGTACGAGACCGTCGCCGGCCTCATCGCCGACCTGCTGGGCCGTATCCCGGCCGTCGGCGACAAGGCTGAGCTGCCCGGCTGGCGGCTGTCGGTGCGCCAGGTCGGCCACTACCGTGCGGAGCGGGTCCGGCTGGTGCGGACCGCCCCGGTGGTCTCCATGGCGGAGGCCGTCCGATGAGCGTGCTCCAGCTTCTCTTCGCCGCGCTGCTCGTGCTCGCCAACGGATTCTTCGTCGGCGCCGAGTTCGCGCTGGTCTCGGTACGCCGCAGCCAGATCGAACCGCTCGGCACCGCCCGCGCCCGGCAGGTCCTCTACGGTCTCGAGCGGTTGCCGCAGATGATGGCAGCGGCCCAGTTCGGCATCACGATCTGCTCGCTGACCCTCGGTGCGGTCGCCGAACCGACGGTCGCCCGCCTGCTGGAGCCGGTCTTCGAGTGGATCCACCTGCCGCACGGCATGATCCACCCGCTCACCTACGTCATCGCCCTCGCAGCGGTGGTCTTCTTCCACCTCGTCATCGGCGAGATGGTCCCGAAGAACCTGGCCATGGCGGCGCCGGAGAAGGCCGCGCTGTGGCTCAGCCCCGGCCTCGTCTGGTTCGCGCGCTTCTGCAAGCCGATCACCGCCGCCCTCGGCGCGGTCTCGCAGGGCATCCTGAGGCTCTTCCACGTCGAGCCCAGGGACGAGGTCGAGGCCGTCTTCACCAGCGAGCAGCTGAACCGGCTGGTGGAGGACGCCGGCCAGGCGGGCCTGCTCGATCCGGAGGAGGCCGAGAGCCTGGAGGACGCCCTGGAGCTGGGCTCCCGCCCGGTGACGGACGTCCTGCTCAAGCGGGAGTCCCTGGTCACGGTCAGCCCGTCGGTCACCCCCGGGCGCATCGTCGGGCTCACGGCCCGCACGGGATACTCCCGGTTCCCGGTCGCCGCGGACAACGGCGCGTTCATGGGCTACCTGCACGTCAAGGACGTCCTCGACCTGGAGAACTCGGACCGGGCCGTCCCGCAGCACCTGTGGCGTCCCATGACCACCCTGCGGTCCGAGCTGCCGCTCGACGACGCGCTGACGGTGATGCGGCGGGCGGCGACGCACCTGGCCCAGGTGGCCGACGGGTCCGGGAAGGTGCTCGGGCTGGTCGCCCTGGAGGACGTGCTGGAGCTGCTGGTGGGGGAGGTGCGGGACCCCGCGCATCGTCAGGTGCGCGAGGTGAGGCTGACCGAGCCCAGGAGCAGCGGGGCTTCGGAGGAGGTACTGGCCACCTAGAGGTACCGGCCCCGGGGCCGGTACCTCACAGTCCGGGCGGGTCCTGTGGCCCCCGCCCGGACAGCACCTCCCCGTAGGCCTGCATCAGATCCGGCAGCCGCAGCGTCGCCAGATCCTCCCGCCCCAGCACCCCGGGATACACCGACAGCCGCAGATCCCGGTAGGCGCAGCTCTTCTCGTACAACGTCCGCAGGAACCGCCCGTTCCCCAGCTCGTCGATCCACCCCTGGTCCACCACGTGCCCCGCGATGGACCGCAGCTCGTCGAGGGACTCGTCGTCCCACAGGTCGCCGTTCTCCGCGGCGAGCACCTTGCCGATCTCGGTGAGTTCGAGCGGCCGGTACGAGGGGAAGTCGACGCGGGTGGTGAAACGGGACGACAGCCCGGGGTTCGCGGCGAGCAGGCGGTCCATGCCCTCCGGGTAGCCGGCCAGGATCACCACGAGGTGGTCGCGGTTGTCCTCCGCCCGCTTCAGCAGCACCTGGAGGGCCTCGTCGCCGTACGCGTCCCCTTTTCCGTAGCCCGAGTTGGACAGCGAGTAGGCCTCGTCGACGAAGAGGACGCCGCCGAGGGCCGAGTCGATCAGATCGTTCGCCTTCACCGCCGTCTGACCGAGGTACTCGCCGACCAGGTCGGCCCGCTGGGCCTCCACGAGATGGTCGCCGCCGAGCAGCCCGAGGGCGTAGAAGACGCGGCCGAGGATGCGGGCGACGGTGGTCTTGCCGGTGCCGGAGGGGCCGGAGAAGACGAAGTGGCGTTTCGGCGGCTGGACCGGAAGCCCCTGCCCGGCCCGCAGCCGGGCCATGTTCAGCTGCGCCGACAGCGCCTTGACCTGGCGCTTCACCGGCTCCAGCCCCACCATGCGTTCCAGCTCGGCGAGCGCCTCCTCCAGTAACGCCGGGTCGGTGGGCCCGGCCGGCAGGGAGGGAACGGGGCCGGTCCGCTCACGGACCGGTGGGCCGGTCACCGGCGGCAGGGGAGCGATCGGCGGCTCGGGGTCCGGCAGTCTCAGGTCTCGCCCCTCCATGCCGAAGAGCGGATCGAAACCGTCCGGCCCGTCCACGGCGTCCTGGCCCGCGCCGGTGAGCGTGATCGCCGCGAGGTCCGTGACGTCGTCGTACCCGTCGCCCTCGGCGATGGCGGCGAGCCGGGCGGAGGTGTCCATGAAGGCCGGATCGACGCGGTGCACGGCCCGGTACAGGGGGAGCGCGGCGGCACTGCGTCCCGTGCCCTCGTGCGCCCGCGCCAGCCAGTAGCGCAGTTCCTTGCGCTGCGGCTGCTCGCTGCGGCAGCGCATCAGCGCGGCGGACAGCAGCGGTTCGGCCTGGCCGTACATCTCCAGGCGGACCCGGGCCATGCCGCCGAACAGGCCGGCCTCGATGCCGAGCATCGGATCGTCGAGCAGCGGGTCGGTGTGGCGGACCAGCTGCTCCCAGTCCTTGACCAGGTAGGCGCGGCAGGAGTGCAGGAAGCGGACCTGGTGGTCGGTGTCCACGGGCGGCAGACCGGCGAGGGCCTGATCCAGCTCGGGGACGTGGCGGCCGTCCAGCCAGTGCGAGGCGTGCGCGAGCAGCAGGTCGCGGGGGCTCTCCAGCACGGGCTGCACCCACCAGCCCAGCCAGTACCAGGAGTTGAGCGTGCGGCGGTAGCGGGAGCGCTGCTCGCCGAAACGGTCCCGGTGCCGGAACATCCGCAGCAGCGCGGTCGTCGTGTCGACGCGCAGCGCGTGCAGCCCCAGCCATCCGTCGGCCATCCCGGAGTCCATCCGCACGGCGGCGCGGAACTCCTCTTCCGCCTGCGGATACGCGCCCATGGTGTAGGCGTCCACGCCTCGCAGCCAGGCGAGGTCGGCCGGGGCCTGAGGGCCCTGCGTGCCGAAGTCCATCACGTCCCCCACAAACCGTGCCCCCGTCGGTATGCCAACGAGCCGTCCCCCAGCCGGCGAAGCCCTGCTCGAACCGCTGTGCCACGGACCGGAGTTGCACTGTTCCGAAGCAACCGTCCGTAGGTCGCGACGAGGGCATCGTACCTGCGGGGGCGGCGCCCCCGTAGGGGGCCGCACGGGCCGTTCGGCGAGGTCGGAGCGGACGCGGAGTACTCGTGTGTGGTGACCCAGGGTGAGCATTCCGCGCCCCGCGGCGGCCGCGGAACCGGAAGAAGGCAGAACGAAGCCCCCGATCACGGGGGAACAACCGGGGGCTTCGCGTCTGAGGGCGGCTCCGATGCCGCACATTGAGAACGTAAGACCTGTACGGCCCACCGGTCAAGCCGAGTTGAAGCACTCCGGCAACTTGCCCCGCAAGCCTCTTCACAAGTTCAGCACACAGCGGGCGGCCCGTCACCGTGCGTGAGGGGCTGGTCCGGTCCAAGAGTCGCAGAAGATGCCGTGAGCACCTCGTACCCCTCGTCTCGCTGCCGTACCAGGAGGTCGGCGAACGGCCGTGAGGGATCGTCGGCGAAATGCCGGCGCTCCTCCGGAACCCACCCGTCCCAGAACTCCCGCTGCTCCTCCCCGTCACGCGACCTTCCGCGCGCCCAGGCCTCCTCGCACGGCAGCTCCATCCACAGCAGCAGGGCCAGGTGGGAGCGCAGCGCCCGGCGCCCGGCGCCGACGCCCTCCACCAGGAGCACCGGGGTCGGCGGGAGCGGACGCGGCGGACCGAAGCGGCGGGCTCGCCAGTCGTAGCGGGAGTAGTGCGCGGTCCGGCCGTGGGAGAGCGGCTCGATCACCTGCTCCAGCACCCGGCCGGTCCAGTCGAACAGCGCGTCGTGGCTGGCGATGTCGTCGAGGCGCAGCACCGGCGCGCCGCCCAGCGCCGCGGCCAACCGCTCGGCGAACGTGCTCTTTCCGGACCCGGCGTGCCCGTCGACGCCGACGAGCCGGACCGGGCCGCAGGAGGGGGAGAGGCGGCGAATCCGGGAGGCCAGGTCGCGGACGGCGGGGCCCGGTGCGGGGCGGAAGGAGGAACTCATCTCGCTCAGCACTCTAGCGACGGGATCCCGGCGCGGACTCCACTGGTCGACGCCCATATTGGTGGCGCGGCGCGCGTCGAAGTGCTGGCAGGACAGGGCGGGCTGTGCTCATATGTGGCGCACGCACGGATACGACCGACCGTGCACGGACCTGCCCCGCCCCAGCCCGTCTCCGACATCCGGGGGTCCCCGTCATGCGCAGAGCCGAACCGCCGTCCCGCCGAACCGTCCTGGCCGCCGCGGTCGCCGCCGCCGTCACCGCCGGCGCCGGTCCGGCGGCCGCCGACCCCGAGGCCCCCGTGACGACCGACACCGCAGATCCCGCCCGGGCCGTACCGGCCCGCACCGTCGACAACCGGGCCTGGGTCTCGTACGGCGACTGGCGCGGCGGCACTCCCCAGGGCACCCGGGCCGTCGCGGGCACCCGCCCGGGCCTGGTGATCGCGAAGCCCGCCGGAACCGCCGACTACACGGACCCGCACACCGGCACCACCGCCGCCTGGGAGTACGGCACCTGGACTTCCCCCGTCCACCGGCTCGCCGTCCCCGCGACCGAGGTCATCGTCTCGTGGAACGCGCGCACCCCGGCCGGCACCTGGATCCAGGCCGAGATCAAGGGCACCTACACCGACGGCACCAGCACCCCCTGGTATGTGATGGCCCGCTGGGCGGCCGGCGACCAGGACATCCGGCGCACCTCGGTCGACGACCAGAGCGACGGCAGGAGCACCGTCTGGACGGACACCCTGGCGATCGACGACGCGTCGACCGGCCTGCGCCTCACGTCGTACCGGCTGCGCCTGACCCTCCACCGCAAGCCCGGCACCAAGGCGACCCCCACCGTATGGCGGCTCGGCGTCATGGGCTCCGACGTGCCCGACCGGTTCACCGTCCCGGCGTCCGTACCCGGCCTGGCGAAAGAACTCGCCGTCCCGCGCTACTCGCAGGAGATCCACAAGGGCCGGTACCCCGAGTACGACAACGGCGGTGAGGCCTGGTGCAGCCCGACGTCCTCCCAGATGATCATCGAGTACTGGGGCGGCCGGCTCACCGACGGACAGCTGGCCTGGGTCGATCCCTCGTACGCCGACCCGCAGGTCTGCCACGCGGCCCGCTTCACCTACGACTACCAGTACGGGGGCTGCGGCAACTGGCCGTTCAACGCCGCTTACGCGGCCACGTTCAAGGACCTGCAGGGCGTGGTCACCCGGCTCGGCTCGCTCACTGAACTGGAGACGCTGATCGCCGCGGGCATTCCGGCCATAACGTCCCAGTCGTTCCTGAAGGAGGAGCTCACGGGCGCCGGCTACGGCACCGCCGGGCACCTGATGACCGTCGTCGGCTTCACCGCGGGCGGCGACGTGATCGCCAACGACCCCTTCTCGGCGAGCAACGACGGGGTGCGGCGGGTCTACCGGCGGCGCGAGTGGGAGAACATCTGGCTCCGGACCAAGCGGTACAACGCCTCCGGCAAGGTCGTCTCGGGCACGGGCGGCGTCTGCTACCTGTACTTCCCGGCACGCCCGAGCGCGGCCCAGAGCAAGGCGCTGGCAGCCGTGGGCGTACGCGTGTGACCAAGCTCTCGGCCGCAAAAGCCACTTCCGGTGGCAAGGTGGACGGGACACCGGGGGGGTCCGTCCGTACCACCGAATGAGCGAGAAGCCATGACCGCGCACTCAGCCACCGCCCCACGCGTCCGCACCGGCGGCCCTCAGGACGACGGCCCGAAGGTCGTCGAGCACCTCATGGGCTGGGCCCTCGTCGTGGTCGTGGCGATGCTCGTGACCCAGCTCGGGCTGCTGTGACCTGACCCATGGACCGGGAGTGGGGCCTGCCATACTGCGGAGGTCCCGCCCCCGCCCGTTGAGACCAGGGTCGAAATTGAATATCAGCCCCCAGCCTGCCGCGCGTCCCAGGGCCCGCGGTACCGAGCGCTCGATGGCGCGCCGTGCCGAACTCATCGCCATCGGGCGGAGGTTGTTCGCCGACACGTCCTACGACGCCCTGTCGATGGACGACATCGCCCGGCAGGCGCACGTCGCCAAGGGGCTGATCTACTACTACTTCCAGTCCAAGCGCGGCTACTACCTGGCCATCATCCAGGACTCGGTCACCGAGCTGCTCACCCTCGCCGCGAGCGGTCTCGAACTGCCCTCGGTCGACCGGGTCCAGCGCACCATCGACAGCTACCTGTGCTACGCCGAGCACAATCAGGCCGCCTACCGCACGATCGTGAGCGGTGGAGTCGGCTTCGACACCGAGGTGCACGCCATCCGTGACGGGGTGCGCGAGGCGGTCGTGACCACCATCGCCGAGGGTGCGTACGGCCGTGCCGACGTCACCGCACTGGCGCGCATGGGCCTGCTGGCCTGGGTGTGCAGCGTCGAGGGCGCCACGCTCGAATGGATCGACCGCCCGGAACTGCCCCGCGACACCATGTGCGAGCTGCTGGTGAAGACCCTCGGGGGCGCCCTGCGCGCGATCGAGGAACTCGACCCCGCCCACCCTGCACCGCAGCCCGCCCGACGGGGCGCATGAGTAAGGGGCGGAGGGTCCGCAGTGAACCTCCGCCCCCACGCTCGGCGCGCTACCGGATGGCCTTGACCAGCTCACCGTTCGACGTGTCGCCGCTCAGCTCCCAGAAGAACGTGCCGCCCAGGCCCTGCTGGTTCTTGTAGTTCATCTTCGTGCCGATGGTCGCCGGGGTGTCGTAACTCCACCAGTCGCCGCCGCACTTGGCGTACGCCGTGCCCGCCACCGTCCCCGTCGCCGGGCACGTGGCCTTGAGCACCTTGTAGTCCTCGATGCCCTGCTCGTACGTGCCCGCCGCCGGGCCGGCCGCGGTGCCGCCGGGGGCCGCCTGGGTGACGCCCGTCCAGCCGCGGCCGTAGAAGCCGATGCCGAGCAGCAGCTTCGAGGCGGGGATGCCGAGGCCCTTGAGCTTGGCGATGGTCGCCGAGCTGTGGTTGCCCGCCTTGGGGATGCCGGCGTACGAGCTCAGCGGCGAGTGGGGGGCCGTGGGGCCCGCTGCGTCCCAGGCGCCGAAGAAGTCGTACGTCATCGGGTTGTACCAGTCGACGTACCGGGCGGCGCCCGCGTAGTCCGCCGCGTCGATCTTGCCGCCCGGGGTGGCGTCGGCGGTGATCGCCGCGGTGACGAGGTTCCTCGAGCCGAACTCGGCCCGCAGTGCCTGCATCAGGTTCTTGAAGGCGGCCTTGCCGCTGGTGTCGCAGGTGGCGCCTCAGGTGTTCGGGTACTCCCAGTCGATGTCGATGCCGTCGAACACATCCGCCCACTTGGAGTTCTCGACGAGGTCGTAGCAGGACTGGGCGAAGGCGGCCGGGTTCTTCGCTGCCTCGCCGAAACCGCCCGACCAGGTCCAGCCGCCGAAGGACCACAGCACCTTGAGGTTCGGGTGCTTCCGCTTCAGCTTGCGCAGCTGGTTGAAGTTGCCGCGCAGTGGCTGGTCCCAGGTGTCGGCCTTGCCGTCGACGGACTCTGCGGCGGTGTGGGCCCGGTCGGTGGCGGCGTAGCCGTCGCCCATGGCGCACTTGCCGCCGGTGACGTTGCCGAAGGCGTAGTTGATGTGGGTGAGCCTGGCGGCCGATCCGGACGTCTCGATGTTCTTGACGTAGTACTTGCGGTCGTAGGTGCCCCATTCGGTGAAGTACCCGATGACCTTGGAACCTGCGGCCCTGGCGCCGGGACCGGCCTTCGAATCGGCGGCGGCCTCCTGAGCCGGGGTCGCCGCGGTGGCGGAGGTGCCCGCGCCGGCCAGGAGACCGGCGCCGAGGACGGCGCAGCAGGCCGCGGACACGATGGCCCGGAAGCGGGAACGGTGGGGGGTGTGCATCCGGTGTCTCCTCGTGGGGAGAGGGAACGCGGCGTCTCCTCGTGGGGAGGGAACGCACGCCGATTGGCATGAACGCGGTGAATCGGTGGAGCGTACGGTAGGAGGACTAGACCAGTCAGGTCAATGGTTCGGACCAATTTCGCCAGTCCGGATGTGCGCGGACTATTCTTGAAGTGAGCGGTCGTTAACTGGTGACGGGATGCCTCCGATCGGGCATACTCACAGCGCACAGCCGCTGGTCAGCAGCTCCCGAGACCCGGGACTGCAAGCATCGGCCAGGCACCAGAACGACCCGGCGGCGCCGCCCCCACCCATGGGCCCGTCCGCCAGTGCCCGACAGGGAGGAGAGCGTCGCCATGCCCGACCGCGCCCCGCAGCCGGTGGACCGACAACTGCCCACGGAGGAGGCCCGGGACCTGATCTCGCTCGTGCGCGACATCGCGCAGCAGGAGATCACCCCGAAGGCGGCCGAGGAGGAGGACGCCGGCCGGTTCCCGCGCGAGCTGTTCACGCTGCTCTCCCGCTCCGGACTGCTCGGCCTGCCGTACGACTCGGAGTACGGCGGCGGTGACCAGCCCTACGAGGTGTACCTCCAGGTCCTGGAGGAGCTCGCCGCGGCACGCCTCACCGTCGGCCTCGGCGTCAGCGTCCACTCCCTGGCCTCCTACGCGCTCGCCGCCTACGGCACCAAGGAGCAGCAGGTCGAGCACCTGCCGGCGATGCTCGGCGGAGGCCTGCTCGGCGCCTACTGCCTCTCCGAGCCGCACTCCGGCTCGGACGCGGCGGCCCTGCGCACCAAGGCCGTGCGGGACGGCGACGGCTGGGTGATCACCGGCACCAAGGCCTGGATCACGCACGGCGGCATCGCGGACTTCTACACGGTGATGGCCCGTACCGGCGAGGAGGGCCCTCGCGGGATCAGCGCGTTCCTGGTGCCCGGCGACGCCGCGGGGCTGAGCGCCGCGGTGCCCGAGAAGAAGATGGGCATGAAGGGCTCGCCCACCGCGCAGGTCCACTTCGACGGCGTCCGGGTCTCGGACGACCGCCGCATCGGCGAGGAGGGGCAGGGCTTCGCCATCGCCCTGTCGTCGCTCGACTCCGGGCGGCTCGGCATCTCGGCGTGCGCGATCGGGGTGGCGCAGGCCGCGCTCGACGAGGCGCTCGCCTACGCGGCCGAAAGGCGCCAGTTCGGCAAGCCGATCGCCGACTTCCAGGGGCTGCGGTTCATGCTCGCCGACATGGCGACGCAGATCGAGGCGGGCCGCGCGCTCTACCTCGCGGCGGCACGGCTGAAGGACGCGGGCCGACCGTTCGCGAGGCAGGCCGCCATGGCCAAGCTGCACTGCACCGACACGGCGATGCGGGTCACCACCGACGCCGTGCAGATCCTCGGCGGCTACGGCTACACCGCCGACTTCCCCGCCGAGCGCTACATGCGCGAGGCCAAGGTGCTGCAGATCGTGGAGGGCACCAACCAGATCCAGCGGATGGTCATCGCCCGCCATCTCGTGGGTCCAGAGGGACGCTGAACTGGTCGAGGCCCCGCCAGGGGGCCGCGAGCCGCATCCACTCCGGGTCGTGCCGGCCCGGAAGGGTGCGGCCGCCCTCGGCCCAGGTCCGCATCAGGTCGCGGTAGATCGGCGGGTCCTGATAGCGGGGCGGAGCGGGCCGAACCGATTCTGCGGGCGGCGGGACGTACAGGAGGCGCTGACGCCCGGTCGCTGAGGAGATGGGGGTCATACCAGGGCAACGCGGCAAAGCCCGGACAGGTCACCGGATGACGGAATCGGGCGTTCGTTCAGTGCCGTCTCCACCTCCGCCTCCGGACGCACTGAACCGCACCACGGCGATCCGCGAGCCGTGGCGCGGTTCAGCTACGGGAGTGGAGCGAACGGGCGAGGAGAGCCCGCGCTCAGGCCGCGCGGCGCATGACCGGAACCCTGATGGGACGTGAGCCCGGGCCGCCGACGTGTGAGAAGGGCTGGGTCCGCCAGTCGAGCCCCTGAGGGAGCGTCAACAGTAGCGCGGTGTCCTGCTCCTGAGGTTCCACGGACTCGTCCGCGGCGCGGGCGTCCGTGGCCCTGCGGCCGGTTCCGGCGCAGACCGTGAGCCCGAAGGGGTTCCACGGCGAGGCGCACAGCGCGTGCTCGGGCAGAACCTCCTCGTCCGCCAGCAGGGCGATGGGCTGCGCGCAGTCCGGGCAGACGACCCGGAACATCTCGAACGTGTCGTAGGCGTCGAGTTCGTCGTCGTAGGCGTCGGGTTCGACGCCCTCCGGCTCGGGCTCGACGACGAGCTGCTGCCGCTTGGGCGCGGTGCGACCAGGGCGCTTGAGACTCTGCATTGGTTCTCCCCCTCGGGCTGGGCCGTATCAGGCACTGCGGCCTCGACCACAGCAAGCACTTCCCGTCCCCCCTGGGCGGTAATCACGGGAACATCACGGAGACTGTTCGAGGCCTGTGGCGTTCGTCACATGCCCCGTGCAGGTGTCCCGTGCGGCGCTTTTGTCCCCCGAACGGCTGACCGTCGGCTTCCGGCCACATCACGAAGCGCGCATGACCTGGGCTGCTCGGGTATCCGAGGAGATCAACCGCACTGTAGGTTCTTGCGCCATGGAGGAGCTGGACCGACAGATCGTGCAGCTGCTCGTCAAGGACGGGCGGATGAGCTACACCGACCTGGGCAAGGCCACGGGGCTGTCCACGTCGGCCGTGCACCAGCGGGTGCGGCGGCTGGAGCAGCGGGGTGTCATCCGGGGCTATGCCGCGGTCGTCGACCCGGAGGCCGTGGGGCTTCCGATGACGGCCTTCATCTCGGTGAAACCGTTCGATCCCAGCGCGCCGGACGACATCGCGGACCGGCTGGCCGGCGTGCCCGAGATCGAGGCGTGCCACAGTGTCGCGGGCGACGAGAACTACATCCTGAAGGTGCGGGTGGCGACGCCGCACGAACTGGAGGAGCTGCTGGCACGGGTGCGGACTCTGGCGGGCGTGTCGACGCGGACGACTGTCGTTCTGTCCACGCCGTACGAGGCCCGGCCGCCGCGGATCTGATCGCCGCTCCCCGGGTGCGAGTCGTTCCCGGGTCGTTCGCGCGGCCTGTGACCGGCGGCGGGCGGTACACGGGCCGACCGCGCGGGCTTCCCCGCGCCCCGTTCGGGCGCCGGGAGAGGGCCTGTGAGACTGTCCCCCATGAGTCAGTCCAGTGCGCCGCCGAAGACCGTTCTGCTTCGCCGCGGTGAGGTCCACAGCCCTGCCGATCCCTTCGCCACCGCCATGGTCGTGGAGCGGGGGCAGGTCGCCTGGGTCGGGTCCGAGGGGGCCGCCGACGCCTTTGCCGACGGGGTCGACGAGGTCGTCGATCTCGACGGAGCGCTGGTCACCCCGGCGTTCACCGACGCGCATGTGCACACCACCGCCACAGGGCTCGCACTCACCGGGCTCGATCTGTCCGGCGCACCCTCCCTCCAAGCCGCCCTCGCCCTCGTACGGGACTTCGCCGCCGCGCGTCCCGAAGACCGCGTCCTGCTCGGGCACGGGTGGGACGCCGCCCGCTGGCCCGGAGGACGGCCCCCGACGCGAGCTGAACTCGACGAGGCCACCGGGCACCGGCCCCTCTACCTCAGCCGGATCGACGTCCACTCGGCGGTCGTGAGCTCCGCCCTGCTCGACCTGACTCCCGCCGTCACCCGTGAGGACGGTCCGCTCACCGCGGACGCCCATCACGCCGTGCGGGGCGCGGCGTTCGCGGCCGTGACGCCGCAGCAGCGCACGCAGGCGCAGCGCGCCGCCCTCGCGCACGCCGTCTCGCTCGGAATCGGCACGGTCCACGAGTGCGCCGGGCCGGAGATCTCCTCCGAGGACGACTTCACCGGTCTTCTGCGCCTCGCGGGGCAGGAGCCCGGACCGCGGGTCGTCGGCTACTGGGCCGAGCAGGACGCCGCCAAGGCGCGGGATCTGGGTGCGGCCGGCGCCGCCGGTGACCTGTTCGTCGACGGCGCGCTCGGCTCGCACACGGCCTGTCTGCACCAGCCGTACGCCGACGCCGGGCACACCGGCATCGGATACCTGGACGCCGCCGCTGTCGCCGCGCACGTCGTGGCGTGCACGGAGGCGGGCCTGCAGGCCGGTTTCCACGCCATCGGCGACGCCGCCGTGGACGCCGTGGTGGAGGGCGTGCGCGCCGCCGCGGAGAAGCTCGGGCTCGGCCGGATCCGGGGCGCCCGGCACCGCGTCGAGCACGCCGAGATGCTCACCCCGGAGAGTGTCGCCGCCTTCGCCGAACTCGGCCTCACCGCTTCCGTGCAGCCCGCCTTCGACGCCCTGTGGGGCGGCGAGGACGGCATGTACGCGCAGCGGCTCGGGAAGGAGCGGGCCCGGGCCCTGAACCCCTTCGCGGCCTTGCTGCGCGCCGGCGTTCCGCTCGCGTTCGGCTCCGACAGCCCGGTCACCCCCCTCGACCCGTGGGGCACGGTCCGGGCCGCCGCCTTCCACTGCACGCCGGAGCACCGCGTCTCCGTGCGCGCCGCGTTCACGGCGCACACGCGCGGCGGCTGGCGGGCCGTCGGACGGGACGACGCGGGCGTCCTGGTCCCCGGTGCTCCCGCCGACTACGCCGTCTGGCGCACCGGCGAACTCGTCGTCCAGGCCCCGGACGACCGCGTCGCCCGCTGGTCGACGGACCCCCGCTCCGGCACCCCCGGACTGCCCGACCTCACTCCGGGCCGCGACCTGCCCGTCTGTCTGCGAACGGTCGTGGGCGGACGCACGGTCTTCGTAGGGCCGGGCGAGTGATCTACGGGGGTGGCGCGCATGAAGCCGTGCGCCGCGCCCCCGGCGCGCGACCTGCGCATCCTCGGCTCTGACCAGGGCTTTGCCACAAGATGCGCAGGTCGGACGGCTGTTGACAGGCGGCCGCAGGAGGCCGGTAGGTTCGTCCGAGTCCACCGCCGGACGCCCGACCGGGGAACGTCCGAGCACTCGCCGCGGCGCCGCCGGGTCAGGGACGGTGTGCCGCACCGGGGCACCGCCACTGGGAGCCAGGCTCAGGCCGGCGCAGCGCCGAGGGAACGTTCCGGACGGTCGGGGAGGTGTGACCCGGGTGGGGCCCAGGCGCTCAGTAGACAACGGCTCTCGGTCGATCCGCAGCCGGCGGATCCCAGGCCGGCCCGAAGGGCGCCGGGCCCCCATCCGCCGTACGCGCACACCCGCAGGCCCGATCTTGGCCGTGTCCGGCCGTTCGGCACCACGATTCGAACGTCCTGTCACGTCATCGCAGGCCGGGCCCACTATGGTGGACCCCTGCGTATGAAGATGAAGGGGCAGCAGTGAACGACGGCGACGGAACCCTCGCGGCAGAAGCCCAGGTGAGGAAGTTCGGCCCGCTCGGTACGGCCTTGGTGATCATCCCGACCTACAACGAGGCGGAGAACATCAAGAGCATCGTCGGCCGGGTACGCAAGGCCGTCCCCGAGGCGCACGTGCTCGTGGCCGACGACAACAGCCCGGACGGCACGGGCAAGCTGGCCGACGAGATGGCCGTCGAGGACGACCACGTCCACGTGCTGCACCGCGAGGGCAAGGAGGGCCTGGGTGCCGCATACCTCGCGGGCTTCCACTGGGGCCTGGAGCGCGACTACGGCGTGCTGATCGAGATGGACGCCGACGGCTCCCACCAGCCGGAGGAACTGCCCCGTCTGCTCACCGCCCTCAAGAGCGCCGACCTGGTGCTGGGCTCGCGCTGGGTGCCGGGCGGCCGGGTGGTGAACTGGCCGAAGGCCCGGGAGGTCATCTCCCGCGGCGGCAGCCTCTACTCAAGACTGGCGCTCGACCTGCCACTGCGCGACATCACAGGCGGCTACCGTGCCTTCCGCCGCGAGACCCTGGAGGGTCTCGGCCTCGACGAGGTCGCCTCGCAGGGGTACTGCTTCCAGGTCGATCTCGCCCGCCGCACGGTCCGGGCCGGCTACCACGTCGTCGAGGTGCCCATCACCTTCGTCGAGCGGGAACTGGGCGACTCCAAGATGAGCCGCGACATCCTCGTCGAGGCACTGTGGCGCGTCACGGCCTGGGGCGTGGGGGAGCGGGTCGGCAAGGTCACGGGGCGCGGCGGCAAGCCTCCCAAGCCGTAGCCGCGCGCCGCTTGCGGGGCAGCCGCTCACAGAAACAGCTGATGGTGGCCTTATCCCGTGCTGAGCCGGGGCCAGGCACACTGGAGGCATGACGACTGGCGCTCAGACCCCCCTGCCTCCTGCCCGGCCCAAGCGCTCCCGGCTGCGTACGTTCCTGCCGCTGGGTGTCGCCGCGTGGTTCGTGCTGGAGGTCTGGCTGCTCACGCTGGTCGCGGGGGCGACGAGCGGGCTGGTGGTCCTCCTCGTCCTGCTGGCGGGGCTCGTCCTCGGCTCGGTCGTCATCAAGCGGGCCGGCCGGCGGGCCTTCCGCAAGCTCTCCGAAGCGCTGCAACAGCAGCAGAGCGGTGTGATGCCCGACGCGGCCCGACCCGACAGCGAGGGCAACGGCCTGATGATGCTGGGCGGCCTGCTCCTGATGATCCCCGGCCTGGTGTCGGACGCGGTGGGCCTGCTCCTGTTGCTGCCGCCGGTCCAGAAGGCCGTGAGCCGCACGGCGGAGCGCACCTTCGAGCGCAAGCTCAGGGAGGCCCGCCCGGGCACTCTGGGCGGCGCCTTCCAGCAGGCCCGGATGCACCAGCCCGACGGCAAGGTCGTCCAGGGCGAGGTCATCAGGGACGAGCCCGGGGATACGCCGCAGTCGCCCCGCCCGCCGCTGACGCACTGAGCCGGACCCGGGTACACGTGCCCGGGCACCGGGCACGCAGAAAGACCGCGGGCGCCGTACTTCTCGTACGGCGCCCGCGGTCTTCTGATGCGCTGTTGCTTCGGCCAGACCCTGGAGGGACTATGCCGACTTGCGGCTGTCTCGGGGATGAACAGCGATGTTCATCGCACCGGAGCGCAGAACCGCCAGGCGCTCCTCGAGGACCTCTTCGAGTTCCTCGCGGGTGCGCCGCTCCATCAGCATGTCCCAATGCGTACGCGCGGGCTTGCCCTTCTTTTCCTCAGGGACATCGCCGTCCACGAGGAGTGCCTGGGCCCCACAGACCTTGCACTCCCACTCCGGCGGGATCTCCGCCTCGACCGAGAAGGGCATCTCGAAGCGGTGCCCCTTCTCGCATGCGTACTCCACGGCCTGGCGCGGGGCCAGGTCGATGCCGCGGTCCGTCTCGTAGCTGGTCACCACGAGGCGCGTGCCGCGAAGAGCTCGCTCACTCATGAATCGTGCCTCCCGGGCTTGTCGCCCACAGGACAGGTGTCGCTGTCGTCGTCATCCGGTCAACGTCCGGTCGGCGGTAAAGATTCCCGTTCCGAGTCCCGTTCCGGGTCATGCGTCGCCGTCGTAGCCGCCCTTGTTGTACCCACCAGCGCCCGGTTTGTCACATCTGATAGCAGATATAACCCAGCGTTTCGACATCTTTGACGCGCAGTAACGGTACGCCAGGCAGGCCAAACGCGTACACTACAGCCCTTTCGCTCCGAGTGCTAAATCCTGTCCGGAACCGGATTCCCCGCTTCGCTGATCGCACGCCGCACCGGAACCCGGGCGAGCAGGGCGAACCCGAGAACGAAGAAGGCCACCAGCGAGATGATCGCGTCCCGGTAGCTCCCGGTCAGCTGGTAGGTGATCCCGAACAGCAGCGGCCCGAGCCAGCTCATACCGCGGTCGCTCATCTCGTACGCCGAGAAGTATTCGGCCTCCTTGCCCGACGGGATCAGATGGGAGAACAGCGAGCGGGACAGCGCCTGGCTGCCCCCCAGGACCAGGCCGATCCCGGCGGCCAGGACGAAGAACCACACCGGCGCCCCGGCCGGCAGGAAGTATCCGGCCGCCAGCGTCACCGTCCACGCGACCAGCGAGCCGAGGATCGTGCGCTTGGCCCCGTACACCCGCGCCAGCCGGCCCATGGCCAGTGCGCCCGCCACCGCCAGCACCTGCACCAGCAGCACGGCGCCGATGAGGGTGGACTGCCCGAGGCCGAGTTCCTCGGAGCCGTACACCGAGGCCTGGGAGATCACCGTCTGGATGCCGTCGTTGTAGACGAGGTACGCGAGCAGGAAGGCCAGCGTCAGCGGGTGGCGGCGCATGTCGCGGACGGTCGCGGCGAGCTGCCGGAAGCCCGGCAGGGCCGCCTCCCGTCCGGCTGTCCTGCGATCGCGCAGCCGCCGCAGCGGGACGATGGCGAACGCACCCCACCACAGGCCGGCCGAGGCCAGGCAGATGCGGACCGCCGCGCTCTCGGAGAGGCCGAAGCCGTCGTGCCCCGTGTAGAGGATCAGGTTCGCGACGAGGACCAGGGAACCCGCCGCGTAGCCGAAGGCCCAGCCGCGGGAGGAGACGGCGTCGCGCTGCTCGGGCGGGGCGATCTGCGGCAGGTAGGAGTTGTAGAGCATCATCGCCACGGACTGAGCGGCGTTCGCGACGATCAGGAGGGCCCCGCCCAGCAGGTAGCGGTCGCCGTCCAGGAAGAACATGGCCGCCGTGGCCGTGGCCCCGGTGTAGGCGGCGGCCGCCAGGAGTGGCTTCTTACGGCCGGTGCGGTCGGCGGCGGCGCCCACCAGGGGCATCACCAGCACAGCCGCGACCACCGACAGGGACACCGAATAGGCGAAGAAGGAACCGGCGCGCACCGGGATGCCGAGGGGGTGGACGTACCCGTCGGCATCCGCGGCCGCCTCGGCGACCGACGTCAGGTAGGGGCCGAGGAACACGGTGAGCACGCTCGTCGAGTAGACGGAGCAGGCCCAGTCGTAGACGTACCAGCCGTGCTGCTCGCGCCTCAGCTCCGCCGACCCGTCGGCCGCTGGTGTCCGCACGGTGTCCTGGCCCACCCGTGCCCTCGCTTCCCCGTGAACGCGCGGAGGGGACGGGCCCGGGGTCTCAGACCCAGACGCCCCGGTCCTCCATGACCTTGCGCAACGTGTCGATGTGATCGGTCATGATGCCATCCACGCCCAGGTCGAGAAGCCGGTGCATGCTCTCGGCGTCGTTCACGGTCCACACGTGCACCTGGAGCCCGCGTGCGTGGGCGGCGCGCAGGAAGCGCCGGTCCACGACCTGGATCCCGGACTGGATCTCCGGGACCTGCGCGGCCACCGCCGAGCGGCGTACCGCGGCGGGCAGCCCCCAGGAGCGCAGTCGCAGGTTCAGCACGCCCCGCGTGCCGTACGACGTGGCCAGGCGGGGGCCGGCCAGTCGCTGGGCGCGCACCACCCGCGGTTCGGAGAACGAGCCGAGGCAGATGCGGTCCCAGGAGTCCGTCCGCCCGATCAGGTCGAGGAAGGGCAGCAGGGCGGCCTCCGCCTTGACGTCCACGTTCCAGCGCACGCCGGGAAAGGTCTCCAAAAGCTCCTCGAAGAGGGGCAGCGGTTCCTCTCCCGCCACGCGCGCCTGCCGTACCTCCTGCCACGGCAGGTCGGCGATCCGGCCCGCGCCGTCCGTCACCCGGTCCAGGGTCGCGTCGTGGAAGGCGACGACTTCGCCGTCCCGGGTCGTGTGCACGTCGGTCTCGATGTAGCGGTAGCCGGCCTCGACCGCACACCGGAACTGCCGCACGGTGTTCTCCAGGCCGTCCGCGGCCCCGCCCCGGTGGGCGAAGGCGATCGGGCCGGGATGGTCGAGGTAGGGATGGCGTATCCGCGGGGTCACGGACGCAGTATCGCTCCTCGGGGTCGACCGGTGGCAACGGCCGTGCTGACGCCGGATACAGCGGGGACGGCGAACACGCGCAGGAACGCCTGGGCGAGGGGGCCGATCGCCAGGGCGTACACAAGGGTGCCGATCCCGACGGTGCCGCCCAGGGCGAAGCCGGTCGCCACCACCGTGAGCTCGATGCCCGTGCGCACCAGGCGGATCGAGATGCCCGTGAGCTGGTGCAGTCCGGTCATGAGGCCGTCGCGCGGGCCCGGTCCGAAGCGGGCCGCGATGTACAGGCCGGTCGCCGCGCCGTTCAGGACGATCCCCGCCAGCATCAGCGTGATGCGCGGCACCAGGCCGTGCACGTCGGGCACCAGAACCAGCGCCGCGTCCATCGTCATGCCGACGACCAGCACGTTGGAGATCGTGCCCAGGCCCGGCCGCTGACGCAGCGGGATCCACGCGAGCAGCACCGCGGCGCCCACGAGGGTCAGGACGACACCGATCGACAGGCCCGTCCGCTCGGCCAGCCCCTGGTGCAGCACGTTCCAGGGCTCCAGGCCCAGCCCCGACCGGACGAGCAGTGCCGAACTCGCGCCGTACAGCGCGAGACCGGCGTAGAGCTGGACGAGTCGCCGAGTGAGCCGATCCGGCGTGAACATGGTGCGCCCCCCTGTGTGGCGGTAGTGGACTGCTGCATGACACCCTGTGGCTTGGATGGAGAGGCCATCCATGGCCAATCCGGGGAAGGTGGACTGATTTCGATGGCGGAGTGGACTTCAGCTGTGGGTGCGGCGCAGCTCGCCCGGCTCCTCGGCTCCCAGCAGGACCGCCCGGCGGGCCCCGGCACGCGCCGGCCGCCGGCCTACCGTGCGCTCGCCGACGGCATCCGCCTGCTGGTACTCGAAGGACGGGTACCGGTGGCGGCCCGGCTGCCCGCCGAACGGGAACTCGCCCTCTCCCTGTCCGTCAGCCGCACGACGGTCGCCGCCGCGTACGAGGCGCTGCGCAGCGAGGGCTTCCTGGAGTCCCGGCGCGGCGCCGGCAGCTGGACCGCCGTCCCGGCCGGGAACCCGCTGCCCGCCCGCGGTCTCGAGCCCCTGCCGCCGGAGGCCCTCGGCTCCCTGATCGACCTCGGCTGTGCCGCCCTCCCCGCGCCCGAGCCCTGGCTCACCCGGGCCGTCCAGGGCGCGCTGGAGGAACTGCCGCCCTACGCGCACACGCACGGCGACTACCCCGCCGGGCTGCCCGCGCTGCGGGCGATGATCGCCGAGCGGTACACCGCGCGCGGCATCCCCACCATGCCCGAGCAGATCATGGTGACGACCGGGGCGATGGGCGCGATCGACGCCATCTGCCACCTGTTCGCCGGGCGCGGTGAGCGCATCGCCGTCGAGTCGCCCTCGTACGCCAACATCCTCCAGCTGATGCGGGAGGCCGGGGCCCGGCTGGTGCCCGTCGCCATGGCCGAGGGGCTCACCGGGTGGGACATGGACCGCTGGCGGCAGGTCCTGCGGGACGCCGCGCCCCGTATCGCGTACGTCGTGGCCGACTTCCACAACCCGACCGGGGCGCTCGCCGACGAGGACCAGCGGCGGCGGCTGGTGGACGCGGCGCGGTCCGCGGGGACGGTGCTGATCGCGGACGAGACGATGAGCGAGCTGTGGCTGGACGCGGAGGTGCGGATGCCACGGCCGGTGTGCGCGTTCGATCCCGCCGGATCGACGGTGATCACGGTGGGGTCGGCGAGCAAGGCGTTCTGGGCCGGGATGCGGATCGGGTGGGTACGGGCCGCGCCGGACGTGATCCGCAGTCTGGTCGCCGCCCGGGCGTACGCCGATCTCGGTACGCCGGTGCTGGAGCAACTGGCGGTGAACTGGCTCTTCGGGACCGGGGGCTGGGAGCAGGCCGTTCAGGTGCGGCGGGAGCAGGCGCGGTCGAACCGGGACGAGCTGGTGGCCGCGGTGCGGCGGGTGCTGCCCGGATGGGAGTTCGAGGTCCCTCGGGGCGGATTGACGCTGTGGGTGCGCACGGGCGGTCTCTCCGGGTCACGGCTCGCCGAGGCCGGGGAGCGCGTGGGGGTGCGGGTGCCGTCCGGGCCGCGGTTCGGAGTGGACGGGGCCTTCGAGGGATACGTGCGGTTGCCGTTCACCGTGGGCGGCGCGGTGGCCGAGGAGGCCGCTGCGCGGCTGGCCGCGGCGGCGGCGCTGGTGGAGAGCGGTGCGGTGGGGAACGCGGAGGCGCCGCGTACGTTCGTGGCTTAGGCAAATGTCCGCGAAGTCGTCGTCCCCCCCCGGAGGGTGGGGCGGGCCCTGCGGCGTCCGGTGCGTGCTCTCTGCGTGCCGGGCTGGTCGGTCGTAGGGGGTGCTCGGCCGGTGCGGCGAGTGGGGGTACCGGGGACACTTCGCTGCTCGGATACCAGGGGCGCTCCCTGCTCGGGTATCGGGGCGCTCCCTGCTCGGGTATCGGGGCGCTCCCTGCTCGGGTACCGGGGCACGCCTGCTCGCTTTGCGGGCACTCCCTGGCACAGGCCGGGTGTGGCCGCCGAGGGCCGTGCACCCCCGGTGGCACGAGAACCGTGGCCGGGGCTATGTCTCCTTGGTCAGGACCGGCACCGGGTTCGGCAGGGGCTCCTCGGTCAGGACGGGCACCGCGGCCGGAGTTGCTTCCGGCGTCTGCGGGGCCTCCGGCTCCGGTTCCTCCGCCGCCGGAACCGGCTCCGGCGCGTCTTCCGACTGGTCCTGCTCCGGGATCGTCTCCCCGTCCGCCGGGGTCGTGCGCGGCGGGAGGAGGCTGAGGACCGCTTCGCAGAGGGCGTCGGGTGTCGCGTCGTCGTAGGGGTTGGGGGTGGCCGGTACCTGGAGGCGGTGGACCGGCCCCGTGCCGAGGCGGGCGTAGCCGCGGCCGGGCGGGAGCTCGTCGATCGGGGTGGTGTGCGGGGGCGCGCCCAGCACCGCCTCGAGCTGCTCCGCCGTCGCCGGGCCCAGGACCACACGGGCGCGGGTGTGCTGGCGCACCGGGTCGATCAGGGCGTCGATGCTGTCCAGCTGGTCGGCCACGACCACCGTCACGTTCGCCGGGCGGCCGTGCCGGAGGGGGACCTGGAGGAGGGACTGCGGGTCCTTGCGGCCGTCCGTCGCGGCCAGGTGGGTGAAGGCCGTCGGGCGGTCGAGGAGGATCCACAGCGGGCGCTTGGTGTCGTCGGGCGGCGGGTGGCCGGCCTGGTGGGCCCGGTTGGCGGCGATGAGCCGGCGCTCGGTCTCGGTCGCGGCCCACTCCAGACTGGCCGTGACCCCGGCGAGCCCCGCCTCGACCGCCAGGACGCCGTCCCGGCCGGTCAGGCAGGCGTACTCGCCGGTGCCGCCGCCGTCGACGATCACCACGTCGCCGTGGAGCAGGGCCTGCAGGGCGATGGACCGCAGCAGGGTGGAGGTGCCGCTGCCCGGCTGGCCGAGCGCCAGCAGGTGCGGTTCGGTGGAGCGCAGGCCCGTGCGCCAGACGACCGGCGGTACGTCCCGCTGTCGTCCCCCATGGGTGAGGGGAAGCGTGCGCTGGACCCGGGTGGGGTCGGTGAAGCCGAGAACCGTCTCGCCGGGGGTGGTGACGAAACGCTGGGCGGCGATGTCGACGGGCAGCGGCAGGAGTACGCCCACCGTCAACTGGTTGCCCTCCTCGTCCCACGTGAAGTGGTATTCGCGGCCCCGGCCCGACTTGGCCGCGAGGAGGTGCTCGATCCGGGCGCGGGCCTCGGCCTCGCCGTCGGTGAAGTACGCCGGGTAGCGAACCACCAGCTGCGAGATCCGGCCGCCGCCGTCGAACGCGTAGGTGGGGAAGGCCTTGTCCCACGCGCCGCCGTGGGAGTACAGCGGCTCGGGGTCCTCGGCGGCGGAGAAGTACGGCACCAGCGCCTCGTACAGCGACTTCAGCCGCTGGGTCTGCGACTCGTCGGGCCCGTCGGATGCCGCGGGGGAGCGGTCCCGGCCCTGCCAGGCCGCCGCCGCCATGAGGGTGATGGCGGCCAGTAGCGGTCCGTACGGCACCAGCGCCACGATCAGGATCACCGACGCCGCCAGGAACAGCAGTGCCCCCCGGCGCTCCTTGGGGGTCTCGGTCCATCTGCGCCGTCCGGCCGCTGCCAGTCGGCGCAGACCCCGCGCGATCGTGATCAGCGGGTGGAGGACGTCGGTGGCGCTGTCGGCGGCCGTCCGGGCCAGCTCCCGGCTCCGGGCGAGCTGCGCGCTGCCGTTGCTCAGAATGCGGGGGAGGGGGCGCCGGGCCACTACTGCCTCCAGTGAGTGCGTACGGGCGGGATGCCTACGGGGAGCGGGGGCGTCAGAACTTGATCCCGCCGAGGAGGCTCGCCAGGCTCTCGCCGCCCGCCTTGATGCTCGGGGCGATGGCCGTACTCGCCAGGTAGAAGCCGAACAGCATGGCGACCACGGCATGTGAGGCCTTCAGCCCGTCCTTGCGGAAGAAGATGAAGACGACGATGCCGAGCAGGACCACGCCTGAGATGGAGAGGATCATTTGAGTTCTCCTGGTTCGCGGGGACAGTCACCATGAGTACTTCCAGGCTCACAGGATGTATCCATACGATAAAAGGTGCAACTGGGTGAAATGCGGATGATTTCCCCCGCGTGGCGGAGTGGTCCCGGGCCCGGTGGAGCCGGGCTGTTGCGCTGGTCCGGGTCTGTGCTGATCTTTACCTCGGGCACATCGGGTCATGTGCCGCACGAGCCAGTACCCTGGCGATTCACTCGTACGGCTGCGCCCCTCGCAGGCGTACGCACCCGAGACGATGTGCAGTGGAGAGGTGGTCCGGCCGATGACCGAAGTCCCCGACCCCGAGGTCGTGGAGCTGGCGACCAAGATCTTCGATCTGGCCCGGCGGGGACAGACCGAGGCGCTCGTGGCGTACGTCGACGCGGGGGTTCCGGCCAACCTCACCAACGACCGCGGCGACTCGCTCGTGATGCTCGCCGCCTACCACGGCCACTCCGACGCGGTGCGCGCGCTGCTGGAGCGCGGCGCCGAGGCCGACCGGGTGAACGACCGAGGCCAGACCCCGCTCGCCGGAGCGGTCTTCAAGGGCGAGACGGACGTGATCAAAGCCCTCCTGGAGGGCGGCGCCGACCCGTCCGCCGGCACCCCCTCGGCCGTCGACACCGCTCGGATGTTCGGCCGGACGGAATTGCTCGAACTGTTCGGCGAGCACTGAACCGACAGGTCCGACCAGCAGAAACACAGAAAACGGGGGAGGCGGTACAGGGCCGCCGAAATTTCGGTCGCGGCAGACGAGAGTGCCGAGTCATCATGACGACGTGGTTCACGGTCGTGATGGTTGGGCAAGTGTTGCCGCACCGCGCGGGCCGTGACGCGGTCCGCAAGGGCCACCGACGAGAGGCAGAGGAAGATGGTCTACAGCAAGCAGGAAACGGCGGGCACTCCGACGTGTTGTCGCGCGGCCAGGTAGTACACGTCCCCGGTTGCGTCGACGCTTGATGTGAGGCTGTTTCCCATGTTCGATCCGGTCATAGCGCCCAGCGGTACGCTGCTCGGCCTGCTTCAGCGGGGCCGCGGCGACGGCACGTTGCACGCGCTCACCGCCCCCCGCCCCGAGGCGCTGGCGGCGTTGAACCACTGTGTGCTGCGCGATCCCCGCCACGACTGGCAGGTGGAGAACCGCTCCCTCTACTACGCCCGCCTCTACCTCGACCTGAACGGCGAGCTGGACGAGGTCGAGGCCCATCTCTTCTGCGCCGAGGACGTCCTCGACACCGAAGAGTCCCGTACCGGACTCGCCCTCGCCGTCCTCGGGCACCTAGCCTCCTACGGCAGGCGGGACGCGCTGGAACTCCTGCGCCGGTACGCCGCCCACGGATCCAACTGGGCCTGGGCCCTCGACGAGCTCGCCCTCAGGGACGACGACGCGGGCCTGGGCGCCCTCGCCGCACCCGTCCTCGCCCGGTTCCCCGCCGATCCGGAGGGCGATGCCGAACTCGCCGCCACCGTCCGGGACGCCTTCGAGCCCCGGCCGTGGCGCCTGTGGGCCGAGGATCCCCGCGAATCCGTCGCGACACGCGTGCGTGCCGCCCACGAAACGGGCTCCTTCGACCGCTGGCAGCGGCAGATGCGGCCCTCCGGCCCCCGCCCGGGATGGAGCGTGCAGGCCGTCTTCGAGTGGGCCCAGCAGGGCATCGAACGGGGCGCCGCCCTCCATGTGCCGGCCGCCCGCTGTCTCACCGCGGTGGCGGGCCCCGAGGACCGGGCCGAGATCGTCCGGGCGGCGAAGGACGGTACCGACGGGGCCCGGTGTACGGCCCTCAGGTACCTCGCCGACCGCAACGATCCCGAGGCCCTCGATCTGATCGACGGCGCGGTCGCCACCGGCTCGACGCTCGTCGTGGACGCGGCCGTCGACGCCTTCGAACGGATGCGCTCACTGGCCGCCGTGGACCGGGCGCGCGGCTGGGCCCATCGGCCCGACGCGCTGGGCGCCGCCGCCGGACGCGTCCTCTCTTGCCGGGGCGGGGTGCAGGACCGCGACCTCGTCCTCTCCGCGCTACGGGAGGCCGTGAGGGGCGAAGGCCCCGACGCGCAGACCCTGTGGACCCTCGTGGACGGCGCCGGACGGCTCGGCATCGCCTGCGCCGCCCCCGTACTGCGCCACGTCTACCGCGAGACCGCCTCCTCCCATCTGCGCGGACGGGCCGCCCGGGCCCTGGCCGCGACCGACCCCTCCTTCGCCACCGGCTTCGCCGTCGAGTGCCTGTGGGACTGCGAGGAGACCACCCGGGAGATCGCCGCCCGGCACGCCGAGACCGGAGACACCCGCGTCGTCGAGCGACTGCGACGGCTCGCCGCCGACCCGGCCGAGGAGGCAGAGGTCCAGACGGCCGTACGCAGCCGGATCGGTCCCGAGGAGACCCCTGTGTGACCCCCCTCCGCGGCAGGACGCCGGGGCGGAATCAGGCCGCCCGGGTGAACGAGGGGTGACTGGCGGGTCAGGAGGGCATGGACGCCACCTGACCTGCGCGGGTGCACCTCAGAACGCTCATGGGACGTTCCTCGGCTGGAAAGATCCACGTTGACGCGGCCACGTCCGCCCGCCGACAACATCGGTAGGCGTGTCGTCATGGTGACCGCATCCTCCCCCCGATGTGAACGGCGTGGGCCCACTGCGCGCTCCAGACCGCCCGGCACCTCGTCGATCGCGGTCGCGCCCCCGTCGTCGCCCCGGCCCCCGCGCCCGGCAACAACAAGCCCGATGCCTCCGCTCCGTGCCCCGTCGGCCGCGTCCCCTCCCTTCCGCTCCCCGGCCGCCCCCAGGTGTATGTCGCCCTCCCAAGCCGCCGCCTCACCGCCACCCTCGCCGAGCACCGTGCCGATGTCGTCCACCTCGCCGGCCCCTTCGTCCCCGGCGTGCGCGGCATGGCCGCCGCCGCTCCTCGACATTCCCGCCGTCGCCGTCCCCCAGACCGACCTGGCCGGCTACACCCGTCCCGGCCGGTCCTAACGGCGCCGTACGGCCACGAAGCGGACCGGCGTGCCGGGTACCGCCTGGGCGGCGGCCGGGAGGTCGGCGGTGCGAACCACGGCGATCACCGGGTAGCCCCCGGTGGTCGGGTGGTCGGCCAGGAACACCACCGGCCTGCCGTCCGGCGGGACCTGCACGGCGCCCAGCACCATGCCCTCGCTGGGGAGTTCACCCGACCGGGCCCGCTCCAGGGCGGGGCCCTCCGTGCGCAGTCCGATGCGGTTGCTCGCCGAGGACACCCGGTAGGGCCGCGAGACGAAGGCCCGTACGGCCTCGGGCGTGAACCAGCCGTCGCGCGGGCCGAGCGTCACCCGCAGCACCAGCTCGGCCGGTGGCGCCGGCTGCGGGGCGACGTCCACGCGCGCGTGCACGCCGGCCGGCCGGCCCAGGGGCAGCACCGTCCCGTCCGCCAGCGGGGGCGGACCGAGTCCCGACAGCAGGTCCGTCGACCGGCTGCCGAGCACCGGCTCGACCGCGATGCCCCCGGAGACCCCGACGTAGGCGCGCAGGCCCGACACGGCGGGACCGACGTCGAGCAGCGCCCCGGCGGGTACGCGCACCGGCGCGCCCCAGGCGACGGGCCGTCCGTCCACCGCGACCCGGCAGGGCGCGCCCGCGACCGCCACGGTGACGGTCGAACGGGGTCGTACGGCACAGCCGTTGAGGGTCGTCTCCAGCACGGCGGTCTCCGGCGGATTGCCGACGAGCCGGTTGACGAGGTCGGCGGCGGGCCGGTCCAGCGCCCCGGAGCGGGGGACGCCGAGGTGGGCGTGCCCGGGACGGCCCGCGTCCTGCACGGTGGTGAGGGCCCCGGCCCGGACGACGGCCAGGGCGCGGTCCGTCATGACCCCGACCCGGGGACGAATCGCACCGGCGTGCCCGGTGACAGCAGGGCGGCCGGTACGCGCGCGTGGTCCCACAGCACGGCGTCCGTCGTGCCGATCAGCTGCCAGCCGCCCGGCGAGGAGCGCGGGTACACGCCCGTGTACGGGCCCGCCAGGGCGACCGACCCCGCCGGGACAGCCGTACGCGGAGTGGCCCGGCGCGGGACGTCGTAGCGCGACGGCAGCCCGGTGAGGTACCCGAAGCCGGGTGCGAAGCCGCAGAAGGCCACCCGGAACTCGGTGCCGCTGTGGATGCGGGCGACCTCCCGCACCGGCACGCCCCAGTGCGCTGCGACCTCGGCCAGGTCCGGGCCGTCGTAGCGGACAGGGATCTCCACCACGTCACGCGCGCGTGGGGGAGCGGACGGCAGGTCGGCGGCGGTCAGTTCGGCGGCCAGCCGGGCGGGGTCGTCGAGGCCGTCGAGGAGGACCGTGCGGGCTGCGGGCACGATCTCGCGGACCGAGAGCGATCCCTCCGCGCGGCGCCGCAGCAGCTCCGCGTGCAGGGCCTGGGCCTGGTCGCCCGAGGAGACCTCGACGAGCAGGGCGTCCTCGCCGACGCGCAGCACCTTCATGCGAAGGCCTCCACCAAGACCCCGGAGGCCTCCAGACCCTCGCGCACCCGGCGCGCCAGCTCCACCGCGCCCGGGGTGTCGCCGTGCAGACACAGGGAACGTGCGCGTACCCCGATGCGCGTGCCCGAGCGGGAGACGACCTCTCCGGAACGGGCCAGGGCCAGGGAGCGCTCCACGACGGCGTCCGGGTCGGTGACCACGGCGCCCTCCAGCGTGCGTGGCACCAGGGTGCCCGCGTCGGTGTACGCCCGGTCCGCGAACGCCTCGGTGACGACCGGCAGTCCGGCCTTCCCGGCCAGCACCAGCAGACGCGAGCCGGGCAGCCCGAGCACGGGCAGCGCGGCGTCCACGAGGAGCACACCGTCGACGACCGCGGCGGCCTGCTCCTCGTCGTGCACGACCCGGTTGTAGAGCGCGCCGTGCGGTTTCACGTAGGCGACACGGGCGCCCGCCGCGCGCGCGAAAACCTCCAGCGCGCCGATCTGGTAGGCGACTTCCGCCGCCAGCTCGGCGGGCGGCACGTCCATCGCGCGCCGCCCGAACCCGGCCAGGTCCCGGTAGGACACCTGGGCGCCGATCCGGACCCCGCGCTCGGCTGCCAGCTCGCACACCCGGCGCATGGTGACCGCGTCCCCGGCGTGGAAGCCGCAGGCCACGTTGGCGCTGGTGACGACGGACAGCAGCCGTTCGTCGTCGGTGAGCCGCCAACGGCCGAAGCCCTCGCCGAGGTCGGCGTTCAGGTCGATCGAGGTCATGTGCCGTGTCTCCTGTCAGGCCACGCGGTACTGCTCGTCGCGGGCGTCGGTGAGGAACATCTGCCCCGGGGCGTGCGTGAGGGCGAACGGCACACGCGAGGCCATCACGGCCGCCTGTGGGGTCACTCCGCAGGCCCAGAAGACCGGGATGTCGTCCGGCTCGGCGTCCACCGGGTCCCCGAAGTCGGGGCGGCCGAGGTCGTCGATGCCGAGGCCGGAGGGATCGCCGCAGTACACGGGGCTGCCGTGCACCGCCGGCAGCAGACTGCTCTCCCGGATCGCCGCCGCCAGGTGCCGGGGCGGCACCGGCCGCATGGACACCACCAGCGGTCCGTGCAGCCGCCCCGCCGGACGGCACTGGCGGCTCGTCACGTACATCGGGACGTTGCGCCCCTGCTCGACGTGGCGGATCGGCACGCCGGCCTCGCCCAGCGCCCACTCGAAGGTGAAGCTGCACCCGATGAGGAACGACACCAGATCGTCCCGCCAGTGGGCGCGTACGTCCGTCGGTTCGTCCACCAGCTCGCCGTCCCGCCACACGCGGTAGCGCGGCAGGTCGGTGCGCAGGTCCGCGCCGTCGGCGAGCACGGTCCTCCAGGAGCCGGCGTCCGTGACGTCGAGGACCGGGCAGGGCTTGGGATTGCGCTGGCAGAACAGCAGCATGTCATAGGCCCAGTCGGCGGGCACCGAGATCAGGTTGACCTGGGTGTGGCCCGCGGCGACCCCGGCCGTGGGCCCGGTCAGGCCCTTCCGGAAACGGGACCGGGCCGTTGCGGGGCTCCACGCGTGCGCGTGCTCGTCGAGAAGGAGCAGGGGGCGGTCGTCGGTACTCGTGCGGTTCACGCGAGCTCCTTCCCGCGCGTCTCCGGCAGACCCAGCAGCGCCAGCGCCGCGATGCCGTAGCCGATGGCACCGAAGACCAGCGCGCCGCCGACGCCCCAGCTGTCGGCCAGGAACCCGACCATGGTCGGGAACACGGCGCCCACCGCGCGGCCGGTGTTGTACGTGAAGCCCTGCCCCGTCCCGCGCACCGCCGTCGGGTACAGCTCGCTCAGGTAGGACCCGAAGCCGCTGAAGATCGCCGACATGCAGAACCCGAGCGGGAAACCGAGCACCAGGAGCAGGGTGTTGGCGCCGCTCGGGATGTTCGCGTACGCCAGGATGCAGAGCGCCGACAGCAGGGCGAAGAGCCAGATGTTGCGCCGCCGGCCCAGCTTGTCGGTGAGGTAGCCGCCGGTCAGGTAGCCGATGAAGGCGCCCGATATCAGGAACGTCAGATAGCCGCCGGTGCCGACGACCGACAGGTCGCGCTCGGACTTGAGATACGTCGGCACCCAGGTGGCCAGCGTGTAGTAGCCGCCCTGGACACCGGTCGACAGCAGCCCGGCGAAGATCGTGACCCGCAGCAGGCCGGGCTTGAAGATCGCCGTGAACGAGCCCTTCTCCGCGCTCTGTTCGCGCGCGGCAGCCGCCTCCGGGGCGTCGTGCACACTGCGCCGCAGCCAGATGACGAGCAGCGCGGGCAGCGCCCCGGTCCAGAACATGATGCGCCAGGCCAGGTCGTCGCCGGCCACCGAGAAGATGACGGTGTAGGCGATCACGGCCATGCCCCAGCCCACCGCCCAGGAGCTCTGGATCGCGCCGAGTGTCCGGCCCCGGTGCTTGGCGCTGGCGTACTCGGCGACCAGGATCGCGCCGACCGCCCACTCGCCGCCGAAACCGAGGCCCTGGAGGGCGCGGAAGACCAGCAGCGTCTCGTAGTTGGGGGCGAAGCCGCAGGCGACGGTGAACACCGCGTAGGTGATCACCGTGACCATCAGCGCCTTCACCCGTCCGACACGGTCGGCGAGGACGCCCGCGAGGGCCCCGCCGACCGCGGAGACCACGAGGGTGACCGTGGTGAACAGGCCCGTCTGGCCGCTGTTCAGGCCGAAGTAGGCGGACAGCGCGACCATGCTCAGCGGCAGCGTGAAGTAGTCGTACGAGTCCAGGGCATAGCCGCCGAAGGCGCCGGCGAAGGCGCGGCGGCCGCGCGGGCCCAGCGCGCGCAGCCAGCCGAACGCCCCGTCGTCCGAGGCGTGTTCGGGGCTCGCGGGGCGTGTGTCGTCGGACAGGGCCTGCGGTGGAGGGGTCGTGCTCATGGGCACCTCGCAGTGGGAGGACGGAGGGTGCTTCGGGGTGAGCCGTGCCGTACGGAAGCGGTCGGCGCCGCCGTGGGGGAGCGACGCCGTGCGTAGCACCGTAGAGGATTGTTCAACGATCCCTCAATACCCCTGTTGGTTCGTTCTTGGGATCTGCGATTGAATTCCGGCATGGCAGAGCAGCTGAAGGACCTCGCCGACGACCGGGCTCTCCTGGGGCGCACCAGCACCGCGGAGCGGGTCTCGGACATCCTCAGGAGCCGGATCGCCGAGGGCTACTTCCCTCCCGGCACACGCCTGTCGGAGGACGGCATCGGCGGCGCCCTCGGCGTCTCCCGCAACACGCTGCGCGAGGCGTTCCGGCTGCTCACGCACGAGCGTCTGCTCGTTCACGAGTTGAACCGGGGCGTCTTCGTCCGGGTCCTGACCGTGGAGGACGTCGAGGACATCTACCGCACCCGGCGTCTCGTCGAGTGCGCCGTCGTGCGGGGTCTGGGCGAGCCCCCGTACGGCCTCGACGGGCTCACCGGTGCGGTGGAGGAGGGGCGCCGGGCGGCTCGGGAAGGTGACTGGAAGAGTGTGGGTACGGCCAACATCCACTTCCACCGGGAACTGGTCGCTCTCGCCGCGAGCGAGCGCACCGCCGAGCTGATGCGGAGCGTCTTCGCCGAACTGCGGCTGGCCTTCCACGTGGTGGATGAGCCGCAGCGCCTGCATGAGCCCTACATCGCACGAAATGTCGCGATTCTCGAGGCTCTTCACGGTGGTGACCGCGACAAGGCCGAGAGCCTGCTCGCCGGATACCTCGACGACTCGCTGGAGCGCGTGGTCGAGGTGTACCGGCGGCGGGTCGGCGAGGACGGGTGAGGGCGGCGGTCGTCGACGGTGGTTGAGGACGGTGGTTGAGGGTTGAGGGCGGCGGACGAGGACGGCGGTTGAGGGTTGAGGGTTGAGGGCGGCGGTCGAGGACGGGTGAGGACGGCGGCGCAGGGGGCGTACCGCGTCGTTTGGGTCGTTGTCAGACCCAGGACCTAGTCTGTGCACCGTGACTTCGCCTGCATCGACGGACAGCGTTCCGCCCCAGCTCAGCGCGGGGCCGCGCCCCGCACCGGGGCCGGCCGCCGACGAGGGCCTGGCGCGGCGGCTGCGCGCGCTCGCCTGCACCGCGCCGCTGCACGACCTGGACGCCCGCAAGGCCAACCTCGCCGGCGAGTACTCGGTGTACGGCATGGCGGAGGTCGCCCTCGCGGCCATCGACCTGGTCACCCTGAACATGGACTTCGACACGGGCGCGGACCACGACCAGATCGTCGCCCGCCTCATCCCGCGCATCGCCGCCCAGGCCGCGCAGCGGCCCGCCGCCGAGCACGAACGGGTGGCGCGCTGGGTCCTGGAGAACCTGATCAACGTCGGCAGCGTCGACCGCGGCTTCCGCGCGGTGTACGGCACGTTCGGGGCCGACGGCACCTATGTGCGCCGTGACTACGACTTCAAGCTGATCGAGGAGGTCCCCGGCCCCGGCGGCACGGTCTACCTCCGCACGACGGACGAGGCGGTCAACGTCCTCGTCGGCGCCCTCGACACGGACGTCACCAGTGCGCAGATCGCCGCCGAGGTCAAGCTGGAGGTGCTGATCAGCCGCGGCCGGCTCGCCGACGCCCAGCTCGCGGCGGAACAGGCCCGCTACCGCACCGTGCAGTACTCGGAGACCCTGCGCCGCGCCCTGGAGGCGACCCGGCGCAACGTGCGCGCGGTGGACTGGCTCGCCACCGTGCCCGACATGATCGCCGAGGCACTGGAGCACGTCGCCGACCGCTACCGCCACGAGAACGCGATCCTCACCAACATCCGCAAGGCGCGTGACGAGTCCGAGGATCCCGAGCAGAAGCGCCGCGCCGCCGAGCTCGTCGACATCGTCAAGGACTGCATCCGGCGCCACACACAGCTGCAGTCCCGGCTGCTGGAGGCCGGGCCGCTGTTCCGCGCCGAGCAGGACCGGCAGGCCTTCGCCACTCCGATGACGACCTCGGGCACGGACTTGTACGGGCATCTCCTCTCGCCCGTGCTGCCGCTGCCGCTGGAGCAGGCCGTCCGCGTCACGGACGCCTTCTTCGGCCGCGGCACCGGGCTGCGCACGCCGGTCTCCGTCCGGGTCGGCGACCTGGTCGACATACTGCTGACGCCGCCGGCGGAGCGGGAGCACCTGGGTGCGGAGATGCCGGAACCCGACCTGATCGCCACGCCGGACGACAGCCGGTTCAGCGAGGAGCAGATGGCGGCGGCGCAGCAGCTGCTCGACCTTCCGGCGGACGCGCCGCGCCGGTTGTCGGGGCTGCTCGCCGAAGCCCGGCGGCAGGATCCCGAGCTGCCCTACCTGGTGGCCCTGCTGGCGGTGCACGCCGCCAGCCCGCCGGTCGGTACGGCCTATCGCCAGGGCGAGCAGAAGCTGCTGTTCGCCGTGGACGACGGGACCGAGCTCGACGATCCGGAGTTCGGCGGGGCGGATCTGATCGTCGGCACCGCACTGCTGGACGCGGCGGGGATGGCGGCGGACCGGACGGAAGCAGCATGAGTCAGTACGAGTGGCACAAGGAGTCCCGACCGTGAGCGAGCATGTCGAGTGGAGCGAGCCGGACGGACCGGCCCCGGCGGCCGGCGCCCCCGTCACCCCCGCCGACGCCGCCGACGCGGCTCGGCTCGTGTCCTTCGGCCTGCAGCCCAAGCTGCAGCCCGCCCGTGACCAGGAGTACGCCGACCTGCTGCGGCGGTACCGCGAGGACCCGCCGTTCGCGCGGCTCGCCGACGCCGTGGCGACCGGTCTGGGGCTGATCGTCCTGGAGGTGTCCCCGCGTGCGGGCATGGCCGTGACCGCAGCCGAGGACTCGGTGTTCGCCGTCCGGATGGGCGACTACGCGCGTCGTACGTCCGCCGACGGCGGCGACCGGTTCCTGCACGGTCTCGCCCATCTCGCCGTCGCCGCCATGGCGTTCCCGCGCCCCGAGGACCTCGCCGACGACGGCTACATCGGCCGGGTCACGGTCAACGGCGTCGACGCCTTCGTGCGCCAGGCCTGCCGCCGACTGGAGGAACGCGCCGACGAACAGGGCGAGAACACCGACCCGGCGACCGACGCACCCGGCCTGGAAGCCGCCTGGCGCATCTGGGTGCGGCGCAGCGCCACCGGCGCCACCAAGGACGCGCGCCGGCTCGCCGGTTCGACCACCGGCATCGTCGCGAAGGCCGTCGCCTTCCTCACCGACTCCGGATTCCTCCAGCGCACCGGCGACGACCACGGCGGCACGTACCGCACGGCCGCCCGATACCAGCTCCAGGTCCGCGACCTGGCCGGCAGCGCCGCCCTGGCCGAGCTGCTGGAGCTGGGCGTCGTCCCGGTCACCGACGGCACACCGACGCTGCTGCCCCCCGAGGAAGGTGACGACCTGGAGCTGGTCGCCGACGCCGGGCTGCCGTTCCACTCCTGAACTCCCACTTCGCTTCACCTCACCTCATTTCACTTCACTTCTTCAAGGCTTACGAGAGTCCGCCATGTACGAGCTGTCCCGGGTCCGCCTCTACTCGATCGGGCCGGCCGGTGCGCGCTACGCCGACACCGTGCTCGACCTGCGGGGAGTGGGCGGGATCGTGCCCGACCCCGCGCCCACGCAGGCGGAGTTCTTCGAGGAGGAGCCGGCCGGCCCGCCGCGCCGGCCCGCCCCCGCGGGCGTGCTCTTCCTGGAGAACGGCGGCGGCAAGTCGGTGCTGCTGAAGCTGATCTTCTCCGTGATGCTGCCCGGCCACCGCAACACCCTCGGCGGCGCCAGCTCCGGCGTGCTGCGCAAGTTCCTGCTCGCCGACGACTGCGGGCACGTCGCGCTGGAGTGGCAGCACGTGCTCACCGGCGAGTGCGTCGTCGTCGGCAAGGTCAGCGAGTGGCGCGGGCGGCAGGTCTCCAACGACCCGCGGAAGTTCGCCGAGGCCTGGTACTCCTTCCGCCCCGGGCCCGGACTGAGCCTCGACAACCTCCCCGTGGCGGAGGCCACCGCCGTACGGGCCCCGGTCGAGGGCCAGTCCAGTGCGCGCGGGCGGCGCCGCACCATGAAGGGCTTCCGGGACGCCCTCACGGAGGCGGGCAAGACGTACCCGTACCTGGAGGTCCACTGGGAGGAGATCCACGACCGCTGGATCGAGCACCTCGGCGACCTCGGCCTCGACCCCGAACTCTTCCGCTACCAGCGCGAGATGAACGCCGACGAAGGCGAGGCCGCCGGCCTCTTCGCGGTCAAGAAGGACGCCGACTTCACCGATCTGCTGCTGCGTGCCGTCACCGACACGCGCGACACCGACGGGCTCGCCGACCTGGTCAGCGGCTTCGGAAACAAGCTGGGCCGGCGCGCCGAGCTGATCGCCGAACGCGACTTCACCGCCGGGTCCGTCGACCTTCTCGGACGCATCGTGGAGGCCGCCGAGGCCCGCTCGCGCGCGCGTGACATCCACGCCGGAGCCGAGCGCCGTACCCGGACCCTGGCCCGCCGTCTCTCCGCACGCGGTGTACGGGAGCGCCTCCGGGCCGCCGACCTGGCCCAGCGCGTCACCGCCGCCGCGTACGCCGTCACGCACGCCGAGGCGGCCCGCGAGCACAGCGCACTGATCTCCGCCGAACTCGCCTACCGGCACGCCTCGCTGGCGCTCGCCGGAGCGGAGAAGTCCGCTGCCGCGCAGAAGCGCGAGCTCGCCGACGCCCGCACGCTGTACGCGGCCTGGCAGGCCGCCGAGGTCGTGCTGCGCCACCGCGCCGCCTCCGACCGCGTCACCCGTGTGTCCGCCGCGATCCAGGAGGCCGAGCGGGACGCCGCCCCGGCACTGGCCGCCCGCTCCAAGGCCGCCGTCGACCTCGTACGGGCCCTGCACGCTGCCGCGGAGAAGGCGGAGAGCCACGCGAACGAGGAGGAGGAGCGCTCCGCCGCCCTCCAGGAGGTCAGTGACGCGGCCTACCGCGACTCCACCGCCGCCGCCACACAGGCACAACGCGCCCGCAGCGAGATCGGTCACCTCAAGCAGCGCCTCGCCGAGGTCGAGCAGGAGACCGCCGAGGCGGTCCGGGCCGGCTGGCTCGACGACACCGCGCCCGACGCCGACCCGGCCCGGGCGGCCCTGGCCGCCAGCGACGCCGAGAAGTCCGCCGTCGCGGCCTGGGACGCGGCCCGCGAGGCGTCCCGCCGGGCAACGGAGCACGCCCGCGAGGCCGCTTCCACCGAGAACCGCGCCGAACTGACCGCGGCCCGTGCTGCCGACGCGGCGACAGCGGCCGAGCGGTCGTACGAGGCCGAGCGCCGCACCGCCCAGGCACTGGCGAGGGAGGAGCGGCTGGCGGAACTGCTCAGCCTGCCCCCGGAGCCCCGCCCGGGGATCCCGCAACCCCGCCACGGCACGGACAGCGAGCCGGTCGTGCCGTCGGCCCCCGGCGAGCAGGGACTCACCGCCGAAGAACTCGACCGCTTCGCCGACGCCCTGCGCGACCTGCTCGACGACACCGTCTCCTCAGCCGAGCGACAACTGTTCGAGCTGCGTACGGCCGCCGCCGACGACTCCCGGATCCTCGGCGCGCTCGGCGACGGCGGGCTGCTGCCGCCCGGCCCGGACGTGCTGGCCACGGTCGAGTTCCTCGGCGAGCACGGCATCCCCGCACTGCCCGGCTGGCGCTACCTCGCCCAGGCCGTCGACCCGGCCGACCACGCACGCGTGCTGGCCGCCCGTCCCGAACTCGTCGACGGCGTGATCATCACCGACCCGGACTCCCACGCCCGGGCCCGCGAGGCGCTGGGCGACGCCGCGCTGCTGCCCCGCTCCGCCGTGGCGGTCGGCACCGCCGCCGCCCTGCTCGCCCCGACCCCGGCACCGGACAGCGACAGCGGCGACGTGTTCCTCGTGCCGCCGAACCCCGCCATGCACGACGAGCACGCCGCTGACGAGGAGCGGCAAGCACTGCGCGCCCGGGCGACCGAGCGGGACGAGGAGATCCGCACCCTCGCCGCCCGGCTCGGCAAGGACCGCGAGCTGGCCGCCCGGCTCGCCTCCTGGCGCACCGGCTGCCCCACCGGCCGGCTCGCCGAACTGACCCAGGCGGCCCACGCCACCCGGACGTTCGCCGAGGAGTCGGAGGCCGAACTGGCCGAGGCCCGCACCGTGCGGGCCGAGGCCGACGAGGTCGCCGCCGAGGCCGCGCGCGTCCGGGACGAGCGCCAGGAAGCCGCCCAGAAGGCCCGCCGCTCCGCCGACGCCCTGGCCGGGCTCGCCTTCCGGCTGCGCGAGCGGGCCGGCTGGCAGGTCAAGCTGCGCGAACTGGCCGACGAGGCGGCCGAGTCCGAGGCGAGCGCCCAGGCCTGCCTGGAGCGGGCCCGGGCCGCCGACGAGGACCGTCGTGCCGCCCAGCGCGCCGCCGACGACACCCGCCGCACCGCCCGCGCGCTGCGCGCCGAGCGCTCCGAGATCGCCGGCGCCCCCGACGACGTGCCCGAGGACGACGCCCAGACCCCCAAGGCCTCCCTGCCCGCCCTCCGCGAGGCCTACCGGGCCGCATCACAGCTGTACGAGAAGGTCGGCGTCGGCGCCGACCTGCGGGCCGAGCAGGCCCGCGCCGAGAGCGACGAGAGCGCGGCCCGGGCGGAGCTGGACCGGCTGAGCAACAAGGTCCGTACGCGCGCAGAGCAACTCCTCGAATCCACCGACGGCTCCGACGGCCCAAGCCGCCAGGCCGCCGCCGCCCGCGCCGAGGAGCTCGTGCAGCTCCTGGAGACCCGGATGTCGACCGCGAGCGAGCAGCTCGGACGGCTGCGCGGCGAAGCCGAACGGCTCGCACCCGAGGACGGCGAAGCCCACACCGACCTCCCCGAGGACCTCCGGCCCCGTGACGCCGAACACGCGCAGACCCTGCTGCGCACCGCCACGGCCGAACTCGCCTCCCACACCGAGGCGCTCGACCGGGCCCGGGAGGCGCACACGGAACTCCTCGACGCCCACCGCGCGGCCGAGGGCGCGGCGAGCGGCTTCGACGAGATCGCCGCCATGCTCCGCGACCTGCTGCGCGAGCACACGACGGACGAGGAGCACGAAGAGCCCGAGCCCTACCCCGGCACCACGGACGAGGCCCGGCAGGCGGCCGCCGAAGCCCGCCGCTCCCTGCGCGGCTGCGCCGCCGACCTGTCCGCCGCCGAGTCCGCCGTGCGCGAGGCGAGCGACATCCTCGTCCGGCACGCCAACTCCACGCGCTACGAACAGGTCCGCACCCCCGCCCGCCAGCAGATTCGCGAACTGCCCGCCTCCGCGCTGCCCGAGCACGCCCAGAAGTGGGCGGACGCCTTCGCGCCCCGGCTCCGCGTCCTGACCGACGAACTGGAGCAGCTGGAGCGCAACCGCGACTCGATCGTGGACCGCCTGCGCGGCCTCGTCGAGTCGGCCCTGGCCACCCTGCGCTCCGCCCAGCGGCTCTCCCGGCTGCCGGAGGGCCTCGGCGAATGGTCCGGGCAGGAGTTCCTCCGCATCCGCTTCGAGGAGCCCGATCAGGCCACGCTCACCGAGCGGCTCGGCGAGGTCATCGACGAGGCGACCCGCGCCGCCGTCAAGAAGAACTCCGACATGCGCCGCGACGGCATGTCCCTGCTGCTGCGGGGCGTCGCCGCCGCCCTGCAGCCCAAGGGCGTCGCGGTCGAGATCCTCAAGCCGGACGCGGTGCTGCGCGCCGAACGGGTCCCCGTCGGGCAGATGGGCGACGTCTTCTCCGGCGGGCAGCTCCTCACCGCTGCCATCGCCCTCTACTGCACGATGGCCGCGCTCCGCTCGAACGACCGGGGCCGCGACAAGCACCGGCACGCCGGCACGCTCTTCCTCGACAACCCCATCGGCCGCGCCAACGCCACGTACCTGCTGGAACTCCAGCGGGCGGTGTCGGACGCCCTGGGCGTCCAGCTCCTGTACACCACGGGCCTGTTCGACACCACCGCGCTGGCCGAGTTCCCCCTGGTCATCCGCATGCGCAACGACGCCGACCTCAGGGCGGGCCTCAAGTACATCAGCGTCGAGGAACACCTCCGCCCGGGCCTGCCGCGTGAGGCTCCCGCCGGGGAAGCCGTGCACAGCGAGATCACGGCGACCAGGATGTTCAAACGCCCCGTTTCCTAGGCCCGAGAGGCCTCACCCTCGGGTCCCCCTTCTCGTACGGTTCTCCGTCAGCCGTCAGCCGTCAGCCGTCAGCCGTCAGCCGTCAGCCGTCAGCCGTCAGCCGTGAGGCGTGAGGCGGCCGTCGTCGCGGCGCCGGGAGTGGTGGCGGCCGCGGCCTCGGAGCGGTGCTCGGCGAGCACGCCCGTCCGGTGCCACCACGGGCCCTACGAGTGGGACAACTGGCCGGCTCCACCCCGGCTGCGTATCCGCCCCTGAGCCCGCTCGGCGGCCCGCTCCCGCCGCCGGGTCCGGCGCCGCTCGCGCCGCAGGGCCCGCGCCGTGCTGCTCGGCACGGACACCACCCCGTTGCGCTGGTTCCAGACCTGGCGCGTCACCCACACGTCGAGCGCACCCCAGGTGGCCGCGATCGTGCTGACCACACTGCTGATCACCATCGGGAACGCCAGCCAGGACCCCGCCATCGTGCACAGGAAGGCCACCATCGCCTGGATGAGCGTCACGGCTATGACAAGGACCGCCCGCACGGCCGCCGTCCGCACCGGATCCGGCAAGCGACGCCGACGTGCGGGCTCCTCGACCCACAGGGGCCGGTGGTACTTCTGCTCCTTGGCGCCGCGACCCACCCCGTGAGCCGGGCCCTCCGTCGCCCGTCCCGGGAGGCTCGCCATGCCCCCGGGACTGTCGCGATCGGTCGCCTCGGGATCGCGATGCCCCGTCAGCTGCGCCCCACCCGCCCTGGGCGCACCGCGCCGTTCCGCCGTGCCCATCACCGTGTCACTCCCCACCGCCAGCAGACCGCTCGCTCGCATCCGAAGACCCGTGCTCCCCAGTGGCTGCCCGGCTTGCGCTGTTTTACGCCGCCCAGGTGCGGGACGCGGCTCCTGTGGCCGATTCCGCCCCCGTCTCCCGTAAGGAAGGACGAACAACTCCGCACGAAGATTCCCGGAAACCGAAAATTTTCAGCCAACCGCCCTGACGGAATCCGGGGATTGGCCCACGTCACGACCACCGGTTTCGGGGAGACAACTCCCGCAATGCCCGGACAACTCGCCATGCCGCGTGGCTGGCGCGGAAGTTCAGGTTCGGGACCGGCTTTCGAGTTCCCTGTGGGTCGGTAGTAGGCTCGCGCCGTTTGTTGACGCACATGTGTACCCCGGGTAGCCGGGGGCCCGAGCTGGGGGAGGCCATGCGCTTTCGCGGGAAGTCCATCCGCCGGAAGATCGTGGCGCTGCTTCTCGTGCCGCTGGTGTCCCTGACCGCGATCTGGGCCTTCGCCACGGTGCTCACGGGACGTGAGGCGGGCGACCTGTTCAATGTGTCGTCCGTGGTGGAGAAGATCGGCTACCCCATCGAGGACACCGTTCGTGTCCTCCAGGAGGAACGCCGCCAGACCCTCGTCCACCTCGCCGACCCCCGGGCCTCCGACGGGCTTGCCGCACTCCGGCGCAGCCGGACCGCCACCGACAAGGCCGTCAGCAGCATCCGCGAGAACGCCCGCAACCCTGACGTGCGCGACGCCATGGGCGCGGACACCGACGAGCGACTGACCGCCGTTCTGGACGCCTTCGACGGCATCGAGTCGCTGCGCCGCAGCGTCGAGGACGGCACCGTCAACCGAACCCAGGCCCTCGACCTCTACAACCGGCTCGTCGACCCGTGCTACGTCCTCCTCGCCAACCTGCACGTGGTCGACAACGTCGAACTGGACAAGCAGTACCGCGCGCTGGTCAATCTCGCCCGCGCCCGCGAACTGCTCTCCCGCGAGGACGCCCTCCTCGGCTCCGCCCTGATCGTCGGCAGGATCTCCCGCTCCGAAGAGCGGGACATCTCCGATCTCGTGGCCCAGCGCACTCTGATGTACGACGTCAACCTGCCTCTGCTGCCGGTGGCGGAGCGGGACCGCTACCAGGGCTTCTGGAAGAACGCCTCCTCCGCCCCCCTGCGCGTGGCCGAGGAAGCCGCAGTCTCCTCCGGGGCCGGAACCCCCCGGGGTATCTCCGCCAAGAGCTGGGACAGCGCCGCCGGCAACGTGCTCGACGAGCTCGGCACCCTCAACGACCAGGCCAACGACCGTTACCAGGACCGCGTCCACCCCGTCGCCGTAGGCGTCATCGCCAAGGCGGTCGTCGCCGGCGCACTCGGCCTGATCGCGCTCCTGCTCTCCCTCTTCCTGTCCGTACGCGTCGGCCGCACCCTCATCCGCGATCTGCGGCAGCTGCGTCTGGAGGCCCACGAGGCGTCCGGAGTGCGCCTGCCCAGCGTCATGCGCCGCCTCTCCGCGGGCGAGCAGGTCGACATCGAGACCGAGGTCCCGCGCCTCGAATACGACAAGAACGAGATGGGCGAGGTGGGCCAGGCCCTCAACACCCTGCAGCGCGCCGCTGTCGAGGCCGCCGTCAAGCAGGCCGAGCTGCGCGCAGGCGTCTCCGAGGTCTTCGTCAACCTCGCGCGCCGCAGCCAGGTCCTGCTCCACAAGCAGCTCACCCTGCTCGACGCCATGGAACGCCGGACCGAGGACACCGAGGAACTCGCCGACCTGTTCCGCCTCGACCACCTGACCACCCGCATGCGCCGGCACGCCGAGGGCCTCGTGATCCTCTCCGGCGCCGCGCCCTCCCGGCAGTGGCGCAAGCCCGTTCAGCTCATGGACGTCGTGCGCGCCGCCGTCGCCGAGGTCGAGGACTACGAGCGCATCGAGGTCCGCCGCCTCCCGCGCATCGCCATCAGCGGCCCGGCCGTCGCGGACCTCACGCATCTCGTGGCCGAACTCCTGGAGAACGCCACGGTGTTCTCGCCGCCGCACACCGCCGTGCAGGTTCTCGGCGAGCGTGTCGCCAACGGCTTCACCCTGGAGATCCACGACCGGGGCCTCGGCATGGCTGCCGAAGCGCTGCTGGACGCCAACCTCCGGCTCGCCGAGACGCCGGAGTTCGAGTTGTCCGACACCGACCGGCTCGGCTTGTTCGTGGTCAGCCGACTCGCCCAGCGCCAGAACGTCCGGGTCTCCCTGCAGCCCTCCCCGTACGGCGGCACAACCGCGGTGGTCTTCATCCCCGACGCCCTGCTGACCGACGACGTCCCGGACACCAACGGCATAGGGTTCCGGCTCGACCGCCCCCAACTGGCCAAGGAGAGCGAGCCGCAGGACAGCCGCCGTGCCGCGCTGTCCCAGACCCCCGCACAGCGCACCGGTCTGCCCGCATCCCTGCTGGACGGCCCGGTCGAGCTGGAAGCCCCCGTCGACCTGGAGACCATCGGCGATTTCCCCGGCGCCATCCAGGACGAGGACAGTGAACACGGCGGTCTGTTCCGCCATCGCCATTCCCTCACCCGCGCCCCGGACGAGACGTCGGGCCGCCGCACCGACCCGCGCCGGCAAAGCGCCGATGCCCGCGGCGCGGCGGACCGGGCCGACGGCGACGAAGAGCTGAGTGCTCCGGTCCCGCTGTCCCGCCGCCACACCCCCAAGCTCGTCAGCTCGCACGGGCGCCCGGTCACCGAGCAGCGCCCCCGGCGAGGGAAGACGGACGAGGAGACCACCACGGCCACCGGCCGGCCGGAGTCCAGCCCGGCCTCCGCCCTCCCGCAACGCCGCCGGGGCGAGGAGCCCACGAGCGGCCGGGCCGCCGGCCGGCCGGGACCCGAGCAAGCGCCCGCCCTTCCGGCCCGGCGCCCCGGCGAGAGCTCCCCGACCGGCAGCCGACGCGGGGACGCCCTGCCGGACGCGCCGCCTCCGCTGCCGGCGCGCCGTCGCGGGACGGAACCCGCCCGCCGTGGCATCGGATCGGCCGGCCGCGACGAGGACCACACCGGATCCCCGGCCTCGTCCGGCAGCACCGCCGGTGACCGCTCCGAGCCGCCCGCCCTGCCCTGGCGGACCCGCCGCGCGGAGATCGCCTCCAGCGGCCCGGACGGACCGGACCACGGCTCCACTTCGGAGACCACCGGCGGGCCCTCACGCCACGGGACAGCCTCCGGCGCCGCGGCGCCGGAGACCGGCCCCGTACCACCGCCCGGCTCCGGCTCAGCGCCGTTGCCCCGGCGGGTCCGCCAGGCCAACCTGGCCCCGCAGCTGAAGCGGAGCTCGGAGCCGCGTACCGACGACAGGGCCGAGCCCGTCGAACGCGACGCCGAGGAAGTACGCAGCCGCATGGCATCGCTCCAGCGTGGCTGGCAGCGTGGCCGTGAGGAGAACGCCGAGGGCGATGCCGCCCACAGCGGCGCAGCACCACAAGGAACGACAGAGGGGGACGGTCGATGACCGCACCGAAGGCGACCGGCCACACCGCGACCAACAGGGGGGAGCTGAACTGGCTCCTCGACGACCTGGTGGACCGTGTCGCGAGCATCCGCAAGGCCCTCGTGCTCTCCGGCGACGGTTTGCCGACGGGCGTGTCCAAGGACCTGACCAGGGAGGACAGCGAGCACCTGGCCGCCGTCGCCTCCGGGTTCCACAGCCTCGCCAAGGGCGTGGGGCGCCACTTCGAGGCCGGCAACGTCCGCCAGACGGTTGTCGAGCTCGACGACGCCTTCCTCTTCGTGATGGCCGCCGGTGACGGCAGCTGCCTCGCCGTCCTCTCGGACGCCGACTCCGACGTCGGCCAGGTCGCTTATGAGATGACGCTTCTCGTCAAGCGGGTGGGCGTGCATCTGGCCGCCGCTCCACGCACCGATCTGCCCGCAGGCGGGTAGTGGGATGACATGAGCGCTGACGGTCAGGGAAGAAGCCACTGGTTCGACGACGATGCCGGACCGGTCGTCCGTCCGTACGCCATGACCCGCGGCCGCACCAGCAGCCAGGGCCAGCACCGCCTGGACCTGATCGCGGTCGTGGTCGCGGAGCCGCACGCGGACGATCCGGAAGCCGACCACATGCTGGCCCCGGAGCATGTGGACATCGTCGAACTGTGCCGCGACATCCCGCAGTCGGTCGCCGAACTCGCAGCGGAACTCGACCTGCCGATCGGGGTGGTACGGGTCCTCGTCGGGGATCTCGTGGACGCGGAATTCGTCCATGTGAACCGGCCCGTACCCCCTGCCGAGCTGCCGGACGAGAGTATTCTGCGCGACGTGATCAACGGCCTCCGGGCGCTGTGAGCAGCGCGGAAGCGGGGTACTGACGTGACTGGCTGGCAGTTCTGGGTGGACCGAGGCGGCACCTTCACCGACGTCGTCGCCCGGCACCCGGACGGCCGGCTGCTCACGCACAAGCTGCTCTCGGACAGCCCGGCACGCTACGCCGACGCAGCGGTCGAGGGCGTCCGCACCCTGCTGGCCGGCTCCGGCGATCCCGTCGACAGCGTGCGTATGGGGACCACCGTCGCCACCAACGCCCTCCTGGAGCGCAAGGGCGAGCGCACCCTGCTGCTCATCACCCGCGGCTTCCGCGACGCCCTGCGCATCGCCTACCAGAACCGCCCCAGCATCTTCGCCCGCCGTATCGACCTGCCCGAGCTGCTGTACGAGCGGGTCGTCGAGATCGACGAGCGCATCGCCGCCGACGGCACCGTCCTGCGCGCCCCCGACCCGGACGCCCTTGCCGGACCGCTGCAGGAGGCGTACGACGACGGGATCCGCGCCGTCGCGGTGGTGTGCATGCACAGTCACCTCCACCCGGCCCACGAACAGGCCGTCGGGGAGCTCGCCGCCCGCATCGGCTTTCCGCAGATCTCGCTCTCCAGCGAGGCCAGCCCCCTGATGAGACTCGTACCCCGCGGGGACACCGCCGTCGTCGACGCCTACCTCTCGCCCGTGCTGCGCCGCTACGTCCGGCAGGTCGCCGACGAGCTCGAAGGCGTGCGGCTGATGTTCATGCAGTCCCATGGCGGCCTCACCGAAGCAGGGCAGTTCCGCGGGAAGGACGCCATCCTGTCCGGGCCGGCCGGAGGCATCGTCGGCATGGCCCGCATGTCGCAGCTCGCCGGCTTCGACCGGGTCATCGGCTTCGACATGGGCGGGACCTCCACCGACGTCTCCCACTTCGCGGGCGCCTACGAGCGTGTCTTCACCAGCCAGGTCGCCGGTGTCCGGCTGCGCGCCCCCATGCTGGACATCCACACCGTCGCCGCCGGGGGCGGGTCGGTCCTGCACTTCGACGGCTCCCGCTACCGCGTGGGGCCGGACTCGGCGGGCGCGGAGCCGGGGCCCGCCTGCTACCGCGGCGGCGGACCGCTCGCCGTCACCGACGCCAACGTCATGCTCGGCCGGATCCAGCCCGCTCACTTCCCGAAGGTGTTCGGACCCGACGGCGACCAGCCCCTCGACGAGACACTCGTCCGGGACCGCTTCACCGCCCTCGCCCGCGAGATCGGCGAGCAGACCGGCGACGACCGCACGCCCGAACAGGTCGCCGAGGGCTACCTGCAGATCGCGGTGGCCAACATCGCCTCCGCCGTGAAGCGGATCTCCGTCCAGAAGGGCCACGACGTCACCCGCTACGCCCTCACCACCTTCGGAGGGGCCGGCGGCCAGCACGCCTGCATGGTCGCCGACTCCCTCGGCATCCGCACCGTCCTCGTGCCTCCCATGGCCGGGGTCCTGTCCGCACTCGGCATCGGTCTCGCCGACACCACCGCCATGCGTGAGCAGTCCGTCGAGGCACCCCTGGCACCGGCCTCGATGCCCGGCGTCCTCAGAACCGCCGAAGACCTGGAAGCGGCGGCGCGCGCCGAGCTCCTCGCCGAGGACGTTCCCCAGGAGCACATCGAGGTCACCCGCCGCGCGGAACTCCGCTACGACGGCACCGACACGACCCTCACCGTGGAACTGACCGAGCCCGACGCGATGCGACGCGCCTTCGAAGAACGTCATCGCGCCACGTACTCCTTCACGCTCGACCGCCCGATCGTCGTCGAAGCCCTCTCCGTCGAAGCCACCGGCATCACCGAACCCCCCGATCTGTCCGCTCTCGCGCCCCGCGCGGCCACTGCCGACGGCAGCCCCGGCCGCGGCTCCGCGGCGCCGGGGACCGTCCGCCTCCACACCGGCGGCGCCTGGCGCGACGTGCCCCTCCACCGCCGGGAGGACCTTCCCCCCGGCGACACGGTCACCGGCCCGGCGATCATCGCCGAAGCCGGGTCGACGACCGTCGTCGACGACGGCTGGCGGGCCGCGGCGACCGACGACGGGCATCTGGTCATGGAACGCGCCGCGATTACACAGAGTTCCGACCTCGACACGAAAGTCGACCCGGTTCTGCTTGAGGTCTTCAACAACCTGTTCATGTCGATCGCCGAGCAGATGGGCGCCCGCCTCGAATCCACCGCCCAGTCCGTCAACATCAAGGAGCGCCTGGATTTCTCCTGCGCCCTCTTCGATCCGGACGGAAACCTGGTGGCCAACGCCCCGCACATCCCCGTCCACCTGGGCTCGATGGGCACCAGCGTCAAGGAGGTCATCCGGCGGCGCGGCACCCGCATGCGCCCCGGCGACACCTACGCCGTCAACGACCCGTACCACGGCGGCACCCACCTGCCCGACGTCACCGTGATCACGCCGGTCTTCGACGCCCCACCGCCGATCGGCACGGAGAGTGACGCGGAAGGACGGGCGGGGAGCGAACCGGAGATCCTCTTCTACGTCGCCTCGCGCGGCCACCACGCCGAGATCGGCGGTGTCGCCCCCGGCTCTATGCCCGCGGGCAGCCGCACCATCGAGGAGGAGGGCGTCCTCTTCGACAACTGGCTCCTCGCCGAGAACGGTCGCTTCCGCGAGGACGAGACCCTCCGCCTCCTCACCGAGGCGCCCTACCCCTCCCGCAACCCGAAGACCAACCTCGCCGACCTGCGCGCCCAGATCGCCGCCAACCACAAGGGCGTCGACGAGGTCGGCCGCATGATCGAGGACTACGGCCTCGACGTCGTCCAGGCCTACATGAGGCATGTCCAGGACAACGCCGAAGAGGCCGTGCGCCGCGTCATCGGCGCCCTCGACGACGGCGACTACGCCTACGAGACCGACTCGGGCGCGGTCATCCGCGTGGCCGTGCGCGTGGACCGCCGGAACCGGTCCGCGACCATCGACTTCACCGGCACGTCCGCGCAACTGCCCACCAACTTCAATGCCCCCTTCTCGGTCGTCAACGCCGCCGTCCTCTACGTCTTCCGCACCCTCGTCGCCGACGACATCCCTCTCAACGACGGCTGTCTGCGCCCCCTGCGCATCGTCGTCCCGCCCGGCTGCCTGCTCGCACCCGAGCCGCCCGCTGCCGTGGTCGCCGGGAACGTCGAAACCTCCCAGGCCGTCACCGGAGCCCTCTACGCGGCGCTCGGCGTCCAGGCCGAGGGCTCCGGGACCATGAACAACGTCACCTTCGGCAACGAACAGCACCAGTACTACGAAACCGTGGCCTCGGGCTCCGGCGCGGGCGACGGCTTCCCCGGCGCACCCGTCGTCCAGACCCACATGACCAACTCCCGCCTCACCGACCCCGAGGTCCTGGAGTGGCGACTGCCCGTGCGTCTTGAGGAGTTCGCCGTCCGGCGCGGCAGCGGCGGTGCCGGACGGTGGCACGGCGGGGACGGCGCGGTACGCCGCATCCGCTTCCTCGAACCCATGACCGTGTCCACCCTGTCCCAGCACCGCCGGGTCCCGCCGTACGGCATGGCGGGCGGCGAGCCGGGAGCGCTCGGCGCCAACCGGGTGGAGCACGCCGACGGCACGGTGACCGCGCTCGCCGGCAGCGACTCCGCGGACCTCGTCACCGGCGACGTACTCGTCATCGAAACCCCGGGCGGCGGAGGCTACGGCCCGCCGTCGCCCGACACCCATCAAGCAGGAGAAGAGATCGATGATCTTCGGGCGTTCTGAGCGCGGCAAGCCCCCGGTCGAGCCCGTCACGCTCAAGATCCTGGTGGCCGGCGGCTTCGGAGTGGGCAAGACCACGCTCGTCGGCGCGGTCAGCGAGATCAGGCCGCTGCGCACCGAGGAGCTGCTCACCGAGGCGGGGCGACCGGTGGACGACACCAGTGGTGTGGAGGGCAAGCACACCACGACCGTGGCCATGGACTTCGGCCGTATCACCCTCCGCGAGGACCTCGTGCTGTACCTCTTCGGCACACCCGGCCAGGAGCGGTTCTGGTTCATGTGGGACGAGCTCTCCGAAGGAGCACTCGGTGCCGTGGTCCTCGCCGACACCCGCCGCCTGGAGGACTGCTTCGCCGCCGTCGACTACTTCGAACGGCGCTCCATCCCCTTCCTCGTCGGCGTCAACTGCTTCGAGGGCGCTCCCCGCTACCCGACCGAGGACGTCCGCCAGGCCCTCGACCTGGACGAGGGAGTCCCGGTCCTCATGACCGACGCCCGCGACCGCGAGTCGGTCAAGGAGGCACTCATCGGGGTCGTCCAGCACGCCATGGCGTACGCGGCCGACCGCCGCGAGGCCGTCACCGGCTGACGCCGCCCGGTCGGCGGGGGTGCGCGGCCCATACCCCCGCCGACCGGGGGGACGGGCCGCCGTCGGAAACGACGCTGCACGCGCGCGTGGTCAGCTGTCGCCCTCCTCCCAGCCGAAGCTCTTCTCAACGGCCTTGCGCCAGTTGTGGTACTCGCGGTCCCGCACCGACGCCTCCATGTCCGGAGTCCACTCGACGTCCTTCTTCCAGTGCGCCTTGAGCTCGTCCAAGTCGTTCCACACACCGGTGGCCAGACCGGCCGCGTACGCGGCACCCAGGCAGGTCGTCTCGGAGATCTTGGGCCGTACCACCGGGACGTCGAGCACGTCTGCCTGATGCTGCATGAGCAGGTTGTTCTTCGTCATGCCGCCGTCGACCTTCAGGGTGGTGATGTGCACCCCGGAGTCCTGGTACATGGCGTCCACGACCTCACGGGTCTGCCAGCTCGTCGCCTCCAGCACCGCGCGCGCGAGGTGCGCCTTCGTGACGTACCGGGTCAGGCCGGTGACCACGCCACGTGCGTCGGATCGCCAGTACGGCGCGAACAGGCCGGAGAACGCCGGAACGATGTACGCGCCGCCGTTGTCCTCCACGCTCGCGGCGAGGGGCTCGATCTCGTCGGCCGTTCGGATGATGCCGAGCTGGTCCCGGAACCACTGCACCAGCGCGCCCGTGATGGCGATCGCGCCCTCCAGGCAGTAGACCGGTGCCTCGGTGCCGATCTTGTACCCCATCGTCGTCAGCAGTCCGCTCTTCGACGGCACTGGGCGGTCGCCCGTGTTGAGCAGCAGGAAACTGCCCGTGCCGTACGTGTTCTTGGCGGTGCCCACGTCATAGCAGGCCTGCCCGAACACGGCCGCCTGCTGGTCGCCCAGCGCGGAGGCCACGGGCACACCGGCGAGCTGGCCGACGGCGGTGCCGTACACCTCGGAGGAGGAGCGGATCTCGGGCAGCATGGCCTCGGGGATGTTCATGGCCGAGAGGATCGAGGAGTCCCACTGGAGGGTCTCCAGGTTCATCAGCATGGTGCGTCCGGCGTTGGTCACGTCGGTGACGTGCTGCCCGCCGTCCGTGCCGCCGGTGAGGTTCCAGATCAGCCAGGAGTCCATCGTGCCGAAGGCGATCTCGCCGCGTTCGGCACGCGCCCGGAGGTCGGGCACGTTGTCGAGCAGCCAGGCCGCCTTGGGCCCCGAGAAGTAGGTGGCCAGCGGCAGACCCGTCTGCTCACGGAAGCGGTCCTGCCCGTCCGTGGCACCCAGCTGATTGCACAGCGCCGCCGTCCGCGTGTCCTGCCAGACGATGGCGTTGTGCACCGGCTTGCCCGTGGAGCGGTCCCACAGGAGGGTCGTCTCGCGCTGGTTGGTGATCCCCATCGCGCTCAGCTGGTCGGCCCTCAGGCCGGCCTTGGCGATCGCCCCTGCCACAACCGCCTGCACCTTGGACCAGATCTCGGTGGCGTCGTGCTCCACCCAGCCGGGCTTCGGGAAGATCTGGCGGTGCTCGCGCTGGTCCACGGCGACGATCGCGCCGTCCTGGTCGAAGACGATGCAGCGGCTCGACGTGGTGCCCTGGTCGATCGCGGCGACGTACTTCTCGGCGTTGTCCGTCATGGCTACCCCTTGATCGCTTGGTCAGAAGGCTGCGTTGTAGATGAGCGCCCCGAGAATTCCGCCGACGGCGGGTCCTATCACCGGGACCCAGGAGTACCCCCAGTCCGAGGTGCCCTTGTTCGGGATCGGCAGGAACTGGTGCACGATGCGCGGACCGAGGTCGCGTGCCGGGTTGATCGCGTAACCGGTCGGCCCACCGAGCGAGAGTCCGATGCCGACGACCAGCAGGGACACCAGCAGGATCGAAATGCCGGAACCATAGATTCCGGCCGCTTCTCCCGGGACCGGGCCGATGCCGACCCCTTGGACGACCCGGTCGTCACCCACCAGGGCGAGGATCGGCAGTACCAGGGCGATGGTCGCGAGGATCTCCGTCATCAGGTTGGCGACCGGGTTCCGGATCTCCGGGATGGTGGAGAAGATGCCCAGCGTCGGAACGGGCTCGTCCGCGGTGCCTTCCGTAGTACCCGTCTTCCGTACGTTGGCCTGGAACTGGGCGAAGTAGACCAGGTACGCGAGGACGGCGCCGAGCATCGCGCCCACGATCTGTCCCAGCAGGTAGATCCCGACCTTGTCCCATACGCCTGTGTCGACGGCCAGGCCCAGTGTGACGGCGGGGTTGATGTGGCCACCCGACAGCGGGGCGGCCGTGTACGCGCCGGCCAGGACGCCGAAACCCCAGCCGAACGCGATGACGATCCAGCCCGAAGCCCGGGCCTTCGAGAACCTCAGCGTGACGGCGGCGCACACACCGGCGCCGAAAAGGATCAGGATCGCCGTGCCGATCAACTCACCGACGAAGATGTCTCCGTTACTCATGGCGGCTCCTAGGCCGTGGCCGGGGACGATCCGCCCCGGACCTCACATGAAGGCTGCGTTCCCATGGCCACCTCAGCCGAAGGCGTGAGATCCCGCGCCCCGCCCGGCATCCGTGACGAGCGTGCCGTCGCAGCCGAATCGCCCGTGGGAGGTGGGCCTTGGCGCAGGCGCATCCACGCGCCGCAGTGCCGGAATACGCCGCGTATGTACGGCGATGTCGACTGACACCGGAAGTGTTCACCGGCACCCGAAGTGCGTCAAGGTCGCCGACCGCAACGGTTGACGGCCATCCGACGGTCGCCGGGCTCGCGCCTGGCCGACGGGCCGGTTGCTCGGCCATGGCGGCGCCCGGTGGGGTCGTTGTTCACATGTGTTCCGGACCCGCGCGGGCCTGGGTGAGCCGCGCGAGGCTTGGCTGATGGTGTCCGGCCTCCGCCGGGCTCCGCCTGGGGGCGAAAGCCCAGCCGCACCTGACTCCTCGCTTGCTAGTGTCCAGGATTCACCTGACCTGGCGGTTTCTCAACCGCAGGAGTTACGCGGGGCCGTGGCCGCCTCGGAAGGCCCCGGGCAGGCCGGGTGCCGGTCGCCCCGGGCAGTCCGGGCGGGCGAGTGTCTCCGGCCCCGCGACATGGCCGGTCGTCAGCTTCCCCGTGTCCAGGATGTCGATGACCAGCGCTCGCCGAGCAGCCTGCTCGCTGCGCCCGCTCCGTGATCGGCTACAGTCCGCCGCGTGTCCGAGAATCAGTACTCCGCTTCCAACTCCGCGCCGAACTCCCATTGTTCGAGCTGCGGCGCACCCTACGGAGAGGGCGTCACCGGCTGGCCCCGCACCTGCCCGGCGTGCGGGGCCGTGGCCTACCGCAATCCGCTCCCGGTCGCGGTGGCCCTCCAGCCCGTGTACGACACCCAGGGCACCGCCCTGGTCGTCATCACCCGAACCATCGCCCCCGCGCGCGGGGGGATCGCCCTGCCCGGTGGGTACATCGACGACCGGGAGGACTGGCGGCAGGCCGTCATACGCGAACTCAGGGAGGAAACCGGCATCGACGCGGCCGGGCGTGACGTACGGCTCGCCGACGCGATGAGCTCACCCGACGGGCACCTGCTGCTGTTCGGCCTCCTCCCTGAGCGGCCCGCCGAGGGCCTGCCCTCCTCCACCGCCACGGACGAGACAGCGGGGTGGCACCTCCTGCGCAGGCCCGAGGAACTCGTCTTCCCCCTGCACACCCTGGCCGTACGGGCCTGGTTCGAGGGCCGGTACATCTGAGCTCACAGCTCCCCCGCCCCGCGGACGCGCACCGGGTAGGGCGGCGCGCCCCCACCGCCCTCACCCTCCCGCTCCACGACCACCCGCGAGCCCATCCACCGAGCGGTGTAGCGCTCGATCTCCGGCTCGTCCCACCCGTCGCCGCCGTCCGGCACGACCAGCCCGCCCCCGGTCCGCCCCCGGGCGGGCGCCCACACCTCCAGTTCCAGCCCACCGTCCTCACCGCGTACCGGAAGCACGGCCCCCGCGCGCGCCAACACCGGGATGCGCGCCAGGGGCGCGTCGAGAAGCACCTGCCCCGGCCCCTCGTACGCCTGCCCTGTCGTGGTGTCGTACCAGCGCCCCCGCGGCAACTGCACCGCACGCCGGTCGGCGCCCGGGTCCAGCACCGGCGCCACCAGCAGGCTGTCACCCAGCAGAAAGGCGTCCTGACACTCCCGTAGCGCCCGCTCCTCCGGCGCCGTCCACCACAGAGGCCGCACATAGGGCGCTCCCGTACGCCGTGCCAGATGCGCCAGCGTCACGAAGTACGGCAGCAGCCGCCGGCGTTCGACGAGCGCCACGCGTGCGTGCTCCAGCACTTCGCCGCCGAACTCCCACGGCTCCCTGCGCCCCGCCCGCAGACTCGCGTGCGTACGGAAGAGCGGCAGATAAGCACCCAGCTGGAACCACCGCAGATACAGCTCGGGGGACGGATCCCCGTCGAAGCCCCCGACGTCGGGCCCCGAGTACGGAACACCGCACAGCCCGAGCCCCATCACCAGGGCCAAAGAGGCCCGCAGCCCCGGCCAGCCGGTGGCCACGTCCCCCGACCACGTCCCTCCGTAGCGCTGCATGCCGGCCCATCCGGAGCGGGAGAACAGAAACGGCCGCTCCTCGGGAGCGAGCTTCCGCAGCCCTTCGAAGGCCGCCCTGGCCATGCACAGCGCGTACACGTTGTGCGCCTCGCGATGGTCACCGCCCCGCCCCTCCAGGGAGTGCCGGGCCGACCGCGGCAGTGTCGACTCACCGAAGGCGGTGAACGACGTGGGCTCGTTCAGGTCGTGCCAGAAGCCCGAGAAGCCCTGAGCGAGCCGCTCCTCGTAGAGCCCGCCCCACCACTCCCGCACGCGCGCGTGCGTGAAATCGGGAAACACCGCTTCCCCGGACCATGCGACACCTTCCACCACGTCCCCCGAGGCACCCCTGACGAACGCGTCCTCGGCAGCCCCGCCGTCGTACACCGCATGGCCGGGCAGGGCCTTCACAGCAGGGTCGACGATGGACACGAGCCTGACGCCGTCCCGCCGGAGCTCCTCGGCCAGGACGGGCAGCTTCGGAAAGCGGTCCTGGTCGACGGTGAAGACCTGATGCGCCTCCAGGTGGTCGATGTCCAGGTGTACGGCGTCCAGCGGCAGACCGTGTTCCAGGTACCCCGTGACGATCCGCCGCACCTCCTGCTCGCTGCCGAACCCCCACCGCGCGTGATGGTGCCCGAGCGCCCACGCGGGCGGCAGCGCGGGCGCCCCGGTGAGCGACGCCCAGGCGAGCAGCACGCGCGCGGGAGTGCCCACCATCACCCAGCAACGCAGCGGACCACCGTCCATCCGCAGTTCGCTCGTCCCGGCGAGGTCGTGCCCGGATCCCGCGCCCTCCTCACCCTCCCGCAGCGTCACCGTGCCGTCCCACGAGCTGTCGTGGAACGCCAGATGCGTACCCCCGTCGGACACCACCAGCTGCGCCGGCATCGTGATGTACAGCGGGTCGTCCCCAGGAGCGAAGGCGCGGCCGGGATCGGTGTTCCACAGCCGGTACGTCCCGTCCGGCAGCCGAGGGCCCGAGGCGCGTCCCCCGAGTCCGAAGAACCGCGCGTCGGCGCCCACCTCCGACCGCTGCATCCACCGCGCCGGGCCGCCGCCGACCGGCTCCCACCACCGCGGCGGCAGATCACGCCGCAAGGTCACACCACCCGGAGTAAGCACTTCCACCGCACCGTGCCGCGAGACCACCACCGTCACCCGCTCGGCCACCACACGCCAGCCGCCGTCCTTGTCCGGCTCCAGCACCGCCCGTGGATCGGGCTCCGGGCAACGGCCGGCCAGCGCGTACGACGGCTCGGGCTCCGCCCCGTCCCAGCCCCAGAACACGGCCCCGTTCACGGCGACCAGAATCCGCAGCTCCGACCGGCTGAACCGGACGACACCGCCCCCCGGCCCCGGCTCCGCGTCCTCCACCGGCCCGGGCACTCGCGCACGCTCGGCCCCCCGCACCGGCAGCCAGGTGGCGTCGGCCCGGCGCCTGCGCCACGCTGCTCGTACGGTACGCATGCCCTGAGCCGCCCCCACCGAAGCCACCGCTCTCACCGAACGCACCAGGTCACGACCGTTCATGCTGTTCACCCTGCCACTGACCGCCCCGCACACGTGTGTCGTTCAACTGCCGTTCACCAGTGCCAGGGCCACATCTTCACGACACGGACTATGTGGGACGCACCCTGGTATCGAAGTCGATCACATGGCATTGTCCGTGCCAGCCGCTCACGCGCACACCCCAGCCCGTGCGCGGAGGACGCACACGACGCGCACAGTCCGGGAGCCGACCATGTCGACCGACAGTTTCCAGCCGCTCTGGCAGCCCGACCCCGGGCGCATCGCCCGGGCACGGATCACCAGATTCCAGGCCTGGGCCGCCGAACACCACGGCGCCCCCGCCGAAGGCGGCTACGCGGCCTTGCAGCGCTGGTCCGTCGACGACCTGGACACCTTCTGGAAAGCCGTCACCGAGTGGTTCGACGTCCGCTTCTCGCACCCCTACGCGCGCGTACTGGGCGACCGCTCGATGCCGGGCGCCCAGTGGTTCCCCGAAGCGACCCTCAACTACGCCGAACACGCCCTGCGCGCGGCCGACACCCGCGCCGACGAACCAGCCCTCCTGCACGTCGACGAGACACACGAGCCACGCCCCGTCACCTGGGCCGAGCTGCGCCGCCAGGTCGGCTCCCTCGCCGCCGAGCTGCGTGCCCTCGGAGTACACCCCGGCGACCGCGTCAGCGGCTACCTCCCGAACGTCCCGCAGGCGGTGGTCGCCCTCCTCGCCACAGCCGCCGTCGGCGCGGTCTGGACGTCCTGCGCGCCCGACTTCGGCGCCCGCAGTGTCCTCGATCGCTTCCAGCAGGTCGAACCGGTCGTGCTTTTCACGGTCGACGGCTACCGCTACGGCGGCAAGGAGCACGACCGACGCGAGGCCGTCGCCGAACTGCGCCGCGAACTGCCCACCCTGCGCGCAGTGATCCACATCCCGCTCCTCGGCAACGAGGCACCGCAGGGAGCCCTGGAGTGGTCGGCCCTGACCTCGGCCGACACCGACCCCGTCTTCGAGCAGGTGCCCTTCGACCACCCTCTGTGGGTGCTCTACTCCTCCGGCACGACCGGACTGCCCAAGGCCATCGTCCAGTCCCAGGGCGGCATCCTGGTCGAGCACCTCAAGCAACTCGGCCTGCACTGCGATCTCGGCCCCGAGGACCGCTTCTTCTGGTACACCTCGACCGGCTGGATGATGTGGAACTTCCTCGTCTCCGGCCTGCTCACCGGCACGACGATCGTCCTCTACGACGGCAGCCCCGGCTACCCCGACACAGGCGCCCAGTGGCGGATCGCCGAACGCACGAAGGCCACCCTCTACGGCACCTCCGCCGCCTACGTGATGGCCTGCCGCAAGGCGGGCGTGCACCCGTCCCGCGACTTCGACCTCTCTTCGGTCCAATGCGTCGCCACCACCGGCTCGCCCCTGCCGCCCGACGGCTTCCGATGGCTCCACGACGAGGTCCGCGACGACCTGTGGATCGCCTCCGTCAGCGGCGGCACCGACGTGTGCTCCTGCTTCGCCGGAGCCGTACCGACCCTCCCGGTCCACGTCGGCGAGCTCCAGGCTCCTTGCCTCGGCACCGACCTCCAGTCCTGGGACCCCAGCGGCAGCCCCCTCACCGACGAGGTCGGCGAACTCGTCGTCACCAACCCCATGCCGTCGATGCCCATCCACTTCTGGAACGACCCCGACGGCAGCCGCTACCACGACAGCTACTTCGACACGTACCCAGGCGTGTGGCGGCACGGCGACTGGATCACTGTCACCTCCCGCGGATCCGTCGTCATCCACGGCCGCTCCGACTCCACGCTCAACCGCCAGGGCGTCCGCATGGGATCCGCCGACATCTACGAAGCCGTCGAGCGGCTCCCCGAAATCAGGGAGTCCCTCGTCATCGGCATCGAGCAGCCCGACGGCGGCTACTGGATGCCCCTCTTCGTGCACCTGGCCCCCGGAGCCGTCCTGGACGAGGCCCTGCTGAACCGCATCAAGCAGACGATCCGCGAGCAACTGTCTCCGCGCCACGTCCCCGACGAGATCATCGAAGTACCCGGCGTCCCGCACACCCTCACCGGCAAGCGCATCGAGGTCCCTGTCAAGCGCCTCCTCCAGGGCACCCCGCTGCAGAAGGCGGTCAACCCGGGCTCCATCGACAACCTCGACCTGCTGACCTTCTACGAGGACCTGGCCCGCAAGCGCGCCTGACCTCGAGCACCCCCGTCACACAACTCCCCGTCACCGGCGCTCGGGGCGCCGGTCAGACGGCCATACCCGCTGTGACCTGCCCATTCCGGACTCAGGTGAGCAAGCGATGGCCGGGAGGCAGGCCATTGTCAGTGTCGGCGGTTACTGTGAGTGAGCATTGATCGACCGTGCACAGGGGGAACAATGGCACACACCGCCAACCGGACCATGCGACGCGTCCTGCACCGCGAAATCGCCGGCACCATCGGCCTGCTGACCGACGAACACGACTTCCGGGCCATGCGGCGCTACCGCAGCTTCACCTTCGCCGACCACGCGACCTACCTGAAACAGGTGGAGGCCCTCCTCAGGGCCCGCGCCCTGCAGGGCAGCCACACCACGGTGGCCCTCTTCGACCCCGAGGAGTATGCCGAGTTCTGCACACACAAGGGCCTGGACCCCGACCACCCATCGAGCCGCACACACTTCACCGCACAGATCGCGGCCACAGGCCCGACCCTTCCCTACGACGGCCGTCCGCTGGCCGACCTGCTCCCGGCCCTCGTCGACGAAGCCGTACGGCAGGCCACTTGGGAGTACGCGACCACGCTCCTCGCCCGCCTGGGCGCCTGCGCCTCCTGCGGCGAGGACATCGGACGAGCCGCCTTCACCCGAGCCGCGGGCCTCGTCGTCCGCATCCTCGACACAGCCCCACCCGGCGACCGCCACCTCGTCTGCAGCGTCACCGGACCGCCCGAAACCCTCACCGCCGCCCTCCACATCACCGACGACGGCACCGCCCTGGAACTGAACGAAACAGAAGCCCTCGAGTTCACCTCGATCCTGGCCCTCGGCCTGGCCACCGAGAGCCCCGGAGGACTCGTCATCCGCACCAGCGCCCCGGACACACCCGACCGCGTCTACGGCTGGCGCATGCGCGCATACAGCCTCGAACCCCTCACCGCAGGAGAAGTCTTCGACGCCTACTGCACCGACGTCGAATCAGGAGACCTGATCTCCCCGGAATCCAACGTCGACTACTGCGCACCGCCCGACCTCGGGGAGGAGAAACCCACCCCAGGGCACCAGCACTGAAACGCCGGGAGGGGCGCCCCACCTCAGTGGAGCGCCCCTCCCGGGAAACGTCGTCGCAGGCCCGGCCTACTCGCCCGACAGCACCGCCTGCGCGGCGCTGCGCGCGTCCTCAGCGCTGTCCGTCGCACGCGCCGCCGCAGCAGCCCGCTCGCACTGCGCCAGCGTGTACTTGGCCAGCGTCGCCCTTACATAGGGAATCGACGCGGCCCCCATCGAGAGCGAGGTGACGCCCAGACCGGTCAGCACACACGCGAGCAGCGGGTCGGACGCGGCCTCACCGCAGACACCACAGCTCTTGCCCTCGGCCTTCGCCGCCTCGGCGGACAGCTCCACCAGGTCGAGCAGAGCGGGCTGCCACGGATCCTGCAGACGGGACACCGCGCCCACCTGACGGTCGGCGGCGAAGGTGTACTGAGCGAGGTCGTTCGTCCCCAGCGACAGGAACTCGACCTCCTGCAGGATCGAGCGGGCTCGCAGCGCGGCCGACGGAATCTCGACCATCGCGCCGAACTTCGCCCGCAGCCCAGCCGCCCGGCAGGCGTCGGCGAATGCCCGGGCGTCCGTACGGTCCGCCACCATGGGGGCCATGACCTCGAGGTAGACGGGCAACCCCTCCGCGGCCTTGGCGAGCGCGGTCAGCTGGGTACGCAGGACCTCCGGGTGGTCGAGGAGCGTCCGCAGACCCCGCACGCCGAGCGCCGGGTTCGGCTCGTCGGACGGCGTGAGGAATTCGAGCGGCTTGTCCGCGCCCGCGTCCAGCACCCGCACCACGACACGCCCCTCGGGGAACGCCTCGAGCACCTGCCGATACGCAGAGACCTGCTTCTCCTCGGACGGCGCCTGCTTGCTGTCGTCCAGGAACAGGAACTCGGTACGGAAGAGGCCCACCCCCTCGGCGCCGGCCTCGACGGCGGCCGCCACATCAGCGGGGCCACCGATGTTCGCGAGCAGCGGCACCTTGTGACCGTCCGCGGTGGCACCGGGCCCGGTAGACGCAGCCAACGCAGCCTTGCGCTTGGCGGCCGCGGCCTCGAGCCGAGCCTTCTTGTCGTCGCTCGGGTCCACGAAGATCTCTCCCGTGCTGCCGTCGACGGCGATCATCGTGCCTTCGGCGAGCTCCCCGGCACCCGGCAGCGCCACCACGGCCGGCACACCGAGGGCCCGGGCAAGAATCGCACTGTGGCTGGTGGGACCGCCCTCCTCCGTGACGAAGCCGAGCACCAGAGTCGGGTCCAGCAGCGCGGTGTCGGCCGGAGCAAGGTCACGGGCGACCAGGACGTAGGGCTCGTCGCTGTCGGGGACGCCCGGCATGGGCACCCCCAGCAGACGCGCGACGATACGATTCCGCACGTCGTCGAGGTCGGCCACGCGTCCAGCCAGGTACTCACCGGCCCCCGCCAGCAGCTCGCGGTAGGAGGCGAAGGCGTCGTACACCCCGCGCTCCGCCGTGCTGCCGACGGCGATCCGCCGCTCCACATCGGCCATCAACTCGGGGTCCTGAGCCATCATGGCCTGTGCCTCGAGTACCGCCTGGGCTTCACCGCCGGCCAGGTTGCCGCGCGCCATCAGGTCAGCCGCCACCGCCTCCACGGCCTTGCGGGCGCGCCCCTGCTCACGCTCCGCCTCTTCCGCGGGGATCTGCTTCGCGGGCGGCTCGAGCACCGCCGTTCCCATGTGCCGAACTTCGCCGATGGCCACACCGTGGCTCACCCCGACGCCTCGCAGCGTTGTCTCCATTTCACCCGTCTCCGATAGAGCGGCGGGCCCCGCCGCCGCGGTGGTTGTCGTACACGCCGTCTCATAGGACGGCACTGACGTCACTTCCAGAGGAAGAGACTGTCGCCGGCCTTCACTTCACCGTCGATGCGAAGATCGGAGAGAGCTTCAGCCGTGGCCTCCAGGGCCACGACCGGGCAGGTCGCGGACTTGCCGGCGGCCTCGACGGCAGCCGGATCCCAGCGCACGACACCCTGACCGCGCCGGACGGTGTCGCCCTTGTTCACGAGCAACTCGAAACCCTCGCCGTTGAGCTGCACAGTGTCGATACCTAGGTGGGTGAGCACGCCGTGTCCGCTTTCGTCGACGACGACGAACGCGTGCGGATGCAGGGAGACGATGACGCCGTCCACGGGCGAGACGGCCTCGGAAGGCTCACGTACGGGGTCGATCGCTGTGCCCGGGCCGACCATGGCCCCGGAGAAGACGGGATCCGGCACGGCTGCCAGTCCGATGGCGCGTCCTGCGAGCGGGGACGTCACGGTGGTCATGGGAAACCTCCCAGGGGTGGAGATCGATATGGCCGTCCCTGTAGGTACCGGGCGGCACACTGTTCAGCAGCGTATGTCACCTGAAGTGCCGGTTCCGCGGGAGCAGCTCGAAGTGGTCTAGACCATACCTCAAATCGATTTGCACCGGCTCCGAGGCCGCGTGTACAGTCGTACTCCTGCTTGGGGCTGAACGACGTGGTTTCGCGTCTTGGCCGAGCAGCAACCAACTTGTCAGATCCTATCTTCGGGTCACTTTCTGCATGCCTGCAGGAGGGTGGTCAGGGGGCCGGAAAAACCCTGATAGAGTTTGGAACATCGAAGGGAAGCGCCCGGAGGAAAGCCCGAGAGGGTGAGTACAAAGGAAGCGACCGTTCCTTGAGAACTCAACAGCGTGCCAAAAGTCAACGCCAG
>NZ_JBIBEP010000015.1:0-220946 GCF_042955185.1 Streptomyces sp. NPDC012474 | reverse complement strand
TTCGGTTACACGGGTCTGATCGGCGCGACCATCGCGATCGCGGGTCTGTCCGTGACGGTGTGGGCGCACCACATGTACGTCACCGGCGGTGTGCTCCTGCCGTTCTTCTCCTTCATGACGTTCCTCATCGCCGTCCCGACGGGCGTCAAGTTCTTCAACTGGCTCGGCACCATGTGGCGCGGAAGCCTGTCGTTCGAGACGCCGATGCTGTGGGCGACCGGCTTCCTGATCACGTTCGTCTTCGGCGGGCTCACGGGAGTGCTGCTGGCTTCGCCGCCCATCGACTTCCATGTCTCCGACTCGTACTTCGTGGTCGCGCACTTCCACTACGTGATCTTCGGGACGGTCGTGTTCGCGATGTTCTCCGGCTTCCACTTCTGGTGGCCCAAGTTCACCGGCAGGATGCTGGACGAGCGTCTCGGCAAGATCACCTTCTGGACGCTGTTCATCGGCTTCCACGGCACGTTCCTGGTCCAGCACTGGCTGGGCGCCCAGGGCATGCAGCGGCGGATCCCCGACTATCTGGCGGTGGAGGGCCTGACGACCCTCAACACGGTGTCGAGTGTCTTCTCGTTCCTGCTCGGCATGTCGATGCTGCCGTTCTTCTACAACGTGTGGAAGACGGCGAAGTACGGCGAGAAGGTCGAGGTCGACGACCCGTGGGGCTACGGCCGCTCCCTGGAGTGGGCGACCTCCTGCCCGCCGCCGCGCCACAACTTCGTCGCCCTGCCGAAGATCCGCAGCGAGTCCCCGGCGTTCGACCTGCACCATGACGCCATCGCGGCGGCGGAGCGGGAGTTGACGCTCCGGTGACCGCCATGGAAGGGCTCCCGCTGGATGTGCGGGCGTTCCACAACGCCGTCGAGGGCCATCTGCTGGCCGCCGCCGCGCACGAGGAGGCCCGTACGGCCGCCGCCCGCTTCGCCGCCAGGCTCGACTGGCTGACGGAGGCGCAACGGGCTCAGGTGGAGCGGCAGTTCGCGGCGGAGCATCTCGGCCTCGCCCGGGCCTCGTGGCAGCGCACGGCCCGGCGGGGTGAGGAACTGCGGGGCGAGTACGAGGGGGTGTACCGCAGGCTCCGCGCGCGGCTGCTGGCCGGGTTCCTGCTGGGGGGCGCGTTGGTGGTGGCGGCGGATCTCGTGGTGCTGGTGTCGGTCTAACCGCGTGTGGCGCCGCGTCCCGCGTATGGCGCTGCGTATGGCGCTGCGTATGGCGCTGCGTATGGCGCTGCGTATGGCGCGGCCCGGCGGGTGGCGTCACATGTGTGACGTGGGTGACGGGCGGCGGGTGGCGAGTGGCTGGCGTCACACGTGTGACGCGGGTGACGGTGGCGGGTGCGTGTGGCGTTCGGAAGGGCGGCCACTGTCACGGCCACCGCAACCGTCATCACCCCGCAACGGTCATCGCCCCGCAACCGCCGTCACCTTCACCGGTGCGGCTGCGGCTGCCAGCCCGGCGGCCGCAGGATTCCCAGCAGTTGCCGGACCAGTTCGTCGACGACGTCGTCGAGCGTCGCGTCGACCCAGCCGGCGCTCCAGTCGTGCAGCAGGCCGTTGACGCTGCCGATGAAGCCCGTCGCGGCGAGGCGGTAGTCGCGGGGTGCGGCCTCTCCGCGTGCGACGGCCGCGTCGGCCTCGGCGCAGATGAGGTCGACCCAGCCGGCCCGGCGGGCGAGCCGCTGCTCCTCCAGGCGCGGGCTGACACCGATGATCTCGACGAAGGTGATGCGGATCCGGCGCGGATCGGCGGCGACGTTCCCGGCGTAGGCGCGGAAGACGGCGGTGGCGCGCTCGACCAGCGGCAGGTCCGCGGCGCCCGAGGCCGCCTCCAGAACGGCCGCTTCGGCCCACCCGTTGACCTGGAGGTGCAGCGCGGCGAGTACGTCCTCAAGGGTGCGGAACTCCTCGTAGAACTGGCGGGTGGAGAGCCCGGCCGTCTCGCTGAGGGCCGCGACCGTGGTGGAGCGGAAGCCCGGCGTGTCGCCGAACAGATGGAGCGCGGCGTCGAGGAACCGCCGGCGCCGCTCGGCCTGCCGCTCCTCAGCGGTCTTGCCGCCGTAGCGGCCGGTCGGCGCTCTGAGTCTGCCCGGCACCGGCTCTCCCTTCCTCGTTCGAACACCGATTTTGTCGTGCACGCGGTCTTGTGGAGAAGGCCGCCCCTTCCTTACTTTGCAGTAAGTTCACTCTGAAAGCACACGTGTTCAGACTCCGCGCACCTCCCTTTGGCATGTCCCACTCACCATGCTCGCCCCCAGCAGAGACCCCCCAGCAGAGAGGGGAACAGTCATGCCCGTCTTCCGACGCCGGCACCTGTGCTCCGTAGCCGCAGCCCTCGCCCTGACCGTCACCGTTCCCGCGACCGCCGCGACCGCGGCCGCCCCGGGCTCCTCCGCCGCGCTGCGCGAGGTGCTGTTCGTGGGCAACAACTGGGACGGCACCGCCGATGTCATCAGGTCCACCGGTGACTTCGCGAAGATCGGCCGCATCAACGTGATCCCCGACAAGGACGAGCGGATGGCGGCGATCAACGCCGATCCGATCAGGTGGATCTACTTCATGGCGATCCGCAACAGCGTCGGCGAGGGCCACGACCAGTTCGTCGACGACATGTACTCGACGCCGGACGGGAAGTCGGTGGTCGTCTCCCGGCCGAGCTTCGCCGACGTCGTGTCGATCGACCTCGCCTCCGGGCGGCTCAACTGGCGCTTCCCCGTGTCCGGTTACCGCTCCGACCACATGGCGGTCTCCCCCGACGGCAAGCGGGTCGCGGTCTCGGCGTCGACCTCCAACACCGTGCATGTGCTGGACATCGTCTCCGGTAAGGAAATGGGCAAGTTCGGCACCGGCGACAAGCCGCACGAGAACATCTTCACCCAGGACGGCAAGTACATCTACAACATGGCGATCGGCGACGTGAACACGCAGACCGACGCCCCCTGGCTGGACTGGACGAAGGGCGACCGGCGCATCACCGTCGTCGACGCCACCACGTACAAGCAGGTCAAGGTCATCGACATGCGCCCGCACCTGGACGCCCTCGGCCTCAAGGACCACTCCGACGCGGTCCGCCCTGCCGTCTTCTCGCCGGACGAGTCGAAGCTGTACTTCCAGGTCTCCTTCTTCAACGGCTTCTTCGAGTACGACATCGCCACCGCCAAGATCACCCGCACCAAGACGCTGCCGAAGAACCCGGCGACCAACGACGACCGCACGACCTTCGTCAACGACTCGCGCCACCACGGCATTTCCATGAGCCCGGACGGGCGCAAGCTGTGCGTCGCGGGCACGATGGACGACTACGCCACCGTCGTCGACCGCGCCACCCTCCAGGAGGGCCCGCTCGTCACCGCCTCCAAGCCCTACTGGGCCACGGTCAGCGGTGACGGCAAGTCCTGCGTGGTCTCCGAGAGCGGCACCGACCAGGTCACGGCCATCGACTTCGCCACCGGGAAGAAGGTCGCGTCCGTGCCGGTCGGTGACCACCCGCAGCGTGTCCGGCTCGGCCGGGTGGCGGCCGACTGGACGAGCCCGTCCGCTAGTTGACCTCCTTCGCCGCCCAGGCCGCCAGCTCCGATCGGGCCGCGGCGAGCAGGTCCGCCGAGGGGGCCGTCGCCCCGTTGGTCACCAGCGCGTAGTGCAGGACGCCCGAGTCCGGCGCGGTGAGCAGCAGGCGGCGGCTTCCCGTGCCGCCGGGCTCCGGGGCCACGCCGACCGGGGTCGAGGCGGTGTACCCCGGCGGGGCATGGACCGTGCCCAGGTCGGAGACGACCGTGGTGGACGCGGCGGGGAAACTCGCCGGAAGGTGCAGTTCGGTGGGCGCCCGGCCGCCGTCCGAGCGCCACAGCAGCAGCCCGTACTGCCCCGACCCCACCAGCCGTTGCACGTTCGGCAGGGAACCGGGCACCGGGTTCCAGGTCAGGGTCGTCGAGCCGTCGCGGGAGCGGTCCTCGTAGGTGAAGCCGACGGTCTCACCGGCCGTGGCGCTCGGGTAGAGGCGGTCCAGGAGGCGGGCGTCCTGGCGCAGCACCGGCTTGCCCGAGTCGTCGAGGCGTACGGCGGAGAGGTCCTCGTCGTTCCAGGCGTCGCCGGCGGTGAGGGCCTTGTCGGGGTTGCCGTTCATCAACTCGTGGTGGCGGCCGTTGTAGATGTCCCACTGCCACTGGGAGCCGGAGAGCACGCGCCCCGAGGCCGCCGGGTCGGCCCACCAGTCGGCGCCCTTCACACGGGAGTCGAGGGCCTGGTACATCGCCTTGAGGACGGTCGGCGCCTTGTCGGAGACGTTGCCCGCCAGCGGATGTCCGAACTCGCTGACCACGGCGGCCGTCCGCGCGGCTGCGGCCCGGTCGCGGACGGTGCGGAAGTCGCCCGTGTACTGGCCGTCGGCCGCCTTGCCCCACATGAAGACGCCGGAGATGGCCTTCTGGTCGTAGAAGTGGGTGTTGAAGACGTAGCGCGGGCCGAGTGTGCCGGCGTCGAGCAGGCCGCCCTCCTGCTTCTGGAAGTCGAGGTTGGCGTTCCAGAAGAGGTTCGGCTCGACGAAGGCGGGCTTGTCGCGCCAGCCGGCCGTGTCCATGCGGGCGCGGAACTTCTCGTAGAAGGGCCAGAGCACGTCCTTCTCCCAGGCCCGGCTGGTCTGCCCGGAGTCGAGGACGCCGGGGTGCGGCTCGTTGTAGGGGTCGAATCCGGCGACGCCCTTGAACTGGTCCGCGCTCAGGTGCTGCCGCACGTACGTCATGGTCTTCTGGGCGGTGGCGAGGAAGGCGTCCTGCACGCCGTGCGCGTTGTGCCAGAAGTCGTAGGTGGCACGTTTCACCGCCTCGTTCTGGGTGATGTTCTGCCCCCAGAAGAGGCAGATCCCGCAGGACTCGTCCGGGTAGTTCCCGGCGTCCACCGCCCACTTGGGGGCGCCGTCGCCGGTGTACCAGCTGTCGGCGTCGAACAGGTGCCGGGAGTAGAGGTCCTGGTGGAAGTCGGGGTAGACGCGGATGCCGGCGTCGAGGAACGCCTTCATCTGGTCGGTGGCGGCGGCCAGGTAGGCCGTGTCGGCCTGGCCGCGCTCGGGCTCGGCGTAGGCCCAGGAGAGCAGGAAGCGGACGGTGTTGCCGCCGCCGAGGGCACGCAGCGCGGTCGCCGACTTGCGGGCGTCGGCGACCGAGGCGAAGGGCAGGCCCTTGTTCTCCGCGAGCTTGGTCTCGCCGGAGACGTTGTAGCCGCGCAGTACGATCTCGCGGCCGTGGGCGTCGGTGAAGCGGCCGTCCCGCACCGTGACGGTGGGGTCGTCGAACCAGAGGGAGCCGGGAGGCGGCGCGGCGGTGGCCGGCGGGACGCCCGCCACCGACACCGAACCGAAGAGGACGACCAGGACGACCAGGAGACGCGCTCGGATAGTCGGCATGTCCACTACAGTCCGGCGATATCAGGACACCGTCAACCCTTCTGACTTTGGAGTAAGTTCCGTCCGGACAACCCTCACACGTCAGCCACCGAGCCTCCGTGTCACGTTCAACAAGTACTCCTTCCTGTTCAGCGGGTTGTGGTCGGTGCGCGGGCGCTCGGGGATCGTGCCGTGCGTGACGGGAGCGTAGTGGGCGAAGGAGTTCTCCAGCTCCCCCTCGCCGCGGGTGAGCCCCGGCAGCCTCTGTTCGAGGGCATGCACCCGGGCGGCCGGCACGGTGCCTTCGAGCACACAGGCCTCGTCCCGGTTCCGGGTCGTCTCGGGTACGGCCGCGAGCTGGGCGAGGACCGGCAGCAGGGCGCCGAGGGTGTCGGCGGGCGCCTCGATCCGGAAACGGTGCATCGGCTCGTGGACCCGCGTCCCGGCCCGCCGCAGCGCCTCGATCAGCACCAGCGGTGTCACGCCCCGGAAGTCGGCCCCGGTGCTCGACATGCTCTTGTCGAAGCCCTGGTGGGCATGGCTCTGGCGGGGCCAGTAGCCGCTGTGCGTCATGGTGACCACGCAGTCGGTGACCTGCCAGCCGTGCAGCCCCTGGTCGAGGGTCTCGCGCACGGTGTCCTCGACGGCCTTGAAGAAGGCGTACGGCATCGCGCCGAGCTCCACCTCCAGCCGGAAGGCCACGCCCGAGCCGACCGGCGCGGGCTCGACGCGCAGACCGACCGTCGCGAGGAACGGGTTGGGGTCCTTCTTGATGAACTCCGCGGCCTGCCCCGTGCCGAGGGGCCGTTCGACGCACAGCGGCGTCGTCTCGCGGAAGCCGACGTCGAGTCCGTACTCGTCGGCGAGCGTGGCCTGGATGACCTCCTTCTGCACCTCGCCGTAGAGGGAGACGGAGGTCTCCCGGCGGCGTTCGTCGTGGCGCAGGCCGATCAGCGGGTCCTGCTCGGCGAGCTGGGTGAGGGCGAGGTGGAGCGCTCCCCGGGGCACCTCCGGGCCGGGGACGACGACCGTCTCCAGGGTCGGCGGGGCGAAGACGTGCTCGTACGCCGTGCGGGGTTCGCCGATCGCGTCGCCGACGCGGATGTCTCCGAGCCCGGTGAGACGGGCGATCCGGCCGGCCGCGACGCGGTCGGCACGCGTGTCCGTGCCCTGCCCGAAGACGCTGATGCCGGTGATCCGGCCCTCGGCTCCGTCCGCTCCGAAGGGGACCCGGTCGCGGGTGCGCAGGGTCCCGGAGAACATCCGGGCGTAGGCCACCTTCTCCCCCGCCGGGCCCCGGTCGACCTTGAACACGGTGGCGGAGACCGGCCCGTCCGCGTCCCCGTCGGCGGCGGGCAGCAGCGTCTGGACGCCGGACAGGAGCGCCCCCACGCCCGCGCCTGTGGCGGCGGAACCGAAGTACACCGGGTGGACGAGCGCCTCACGGGTCTGCGCGACGAGCGACCCGTGCAGCAGGGCGTCCGTGAGGGTGTTCTCGACGTACGCGGCCAGCAGGACGTCGTCGTGCCCGGTCAGGACGTCGAGGGCGCCGGCCGCCGCCGGTGCGGGGACGGGAATGACGCGGGCCGCGCGGGTGCCGAGGCCGGTGGCGGTCACCATCGGCACGATCGCGGGTGTCAGCCGGGCCCCGATCTCCCGCAGCACCTCGTCGTGGCGTGCCCCGCTCCGGTCGATCTTGTTGACGAAGAGCAGGGTCGGGATGCGCAGCCGCTGGAGCGTGCGCATCAGCACCCGCGTCTGCGCCTGCACCCCTTCGACGGCGGAGATCACGAGGACGACGCCGTCCAGCACGCCGAGGACGCGCTCCACCTCGGCGATGAAGTCCGGGTGGCCTGGGGTGTCGATGAGGTTGACGGTCACGCCGTCGAGCGGGAACGAGACGACGGCGGACTTGATGGTGATGCCGCGCTGCCGCTCCAGGGCGAGGGTGTCGGTTCGGGTGTTCCCGTCGTCGACACTGCCGATCTCGTCGATCAGCCCGGCCGAATGGAGCAGCCGCTCGGTCAGGCTGGTCTTACCCGCGTCGACATGGGCGAGAATTCCAAGGTTGAGCATGTGCACGAAGCGTCATGTCCTTCGGAGAGAGGTCCGTTCCTGGCTGGGGGGACATGCACGCTGTGCGCATTCGGAGCTCCTCCGGACTCGGTGACGCCGCTGACCCGAGCAGTGCACCAGACCGGCACCGGGCGCCACAACGGAATTAGCCGCTGCCGGGGTACCCGGCGGGGTGCGCGCAAGGAGAGGAGCGGCTCGTGCGTGACGTTCTCCCGGTGCTCGGCGGCTGGTACGCGGCCGGCGTCCCGTTCGGCCTCGCGACGGTCGTCCAGGTCAGCCGCAGCGCACCACGTGACCCGGGCGCGGCGATGGCCGTGGGCCCGGACGAGGAGGTCGTGGGCAGTGTGTCCGGGGGGTGCGTCGAGGGCGCGGTGTTCGAACTGGCGCAGGAGGTCGCCGCGGGCGGCGAGGCCCGTCTCGAGACCTTCGGTTACAGCGACGAGGACGCCTTCTCGGTCGGTCTGACCTGCGGCGGCGAGATCACCGTCCTCGTGCGCGCGGTCACGCCGGAGCGGGATCCCGGCTTCGGCGCGGTCGCCGACTCGGTCGCGGCGGGTGAGCCGGTCACGGTGGCGACCGTCACCGACGGGCCGGCGCCGCGCGGGGCGACCCTCGCCGTGTGGCCGGACCGGGTCCTCGGCACGCTCGGCGCGAGCGGCCTGGAGGCTGCCGTGACCGCCGACGCCCGCGGTGAACTCGCCCTCGGAGCCACCGGCCTGCGGCACTACGGGCCGCAGGGGCAGCGCCGCGAGGACGCCGTGAGCGTCTTCCTGCAGTCCTTCGCACCGCCGCCGCGGATGCTGGTCTTCGGCGCGATCGACTACGCCGCGGCCGTGGCCCGCATCGGCGACTTCCTCGGCTACCGGGTCACCGTCTGCGACGCCCGCCCGGTCTTCGCCACGCCCCGGCGCTTCCCCGAGGGGGTGGAGGTGGTCGCGCGGTGGCCGCACCGCTATCTGCGCGAGACGGACACGGACGAGCGCACGGTGATCTGTGTCCTGACGCACGACCCCAAGTTCGACGTGCCGCTGCTGACGGAGGCGCTGCGCCGCCCGGCCGCCTACATCGGGGCGATGGGCAGCCGCCGCACGCACACCGACCGGGCAGCGCGACTGGCCGGGGCCGGGCTCACGGAGTCCGAGCTGTCCCGGCTGCGCTCACCGGTCGGCCTCGACCTCGGGGCCCGTACGCCCGAGGAGGTGGCGGTGTCCGTCGCCGCCGAGATCGTGGCGCTGCGCTGGGGCGGCAGCGGCGCGCCGCTGACCGCGACGGAGGGGGCGGTGCATCCGCACCGAACGTCCTGATCACCGGCGCCGACCCCGGTCGGCCACCGTCAGGCCGGATTCGTACGCCGGGTCGCCGTCAGTGCATCGGCCACCAGCCCACCAGCCTCACCAGCCCACCTGGCGGACCCGCCTCTTGCCTCGGGCGGCGGGCACCCGTACGCTCACCGCCGTACCGACTGGACGGTATGCAGCTGAGGAGAGGTGCCGGACATGAGCACGATCAACCACCAGATACGCCTGGCCGCACGTCCCGTGGGAGAGCCGCGCCCCACCGACTGGCAGCATGCCGAGGAGCCGGCCGGGCAGCCGGGCGACGGCGAGTTCCTGGTACAAGTGCTCTGTCTGTCGATCGACCCGGCGATGCGCGGCTGGATGAACGCGGGCAGGTCCTACATCCGCCCGGTGGAGATCGGCGAGGTGATGCGCGCCGGCGCGGTGGGGAGGGTGGTCGCCTCCCGGCACTCCGGGTTCGCGGTCGGCGACCATGTGTCGGGCACGTTCGGCGTGCAGGAGTACTGCGTGTCGGACGGGCGCGGCGTGACCAAGGTCGACCCTGCGGCGGCCCCCTTGCCGACCTACCTCGGCACACTCGGCATGTCGGGCCTGACGGCCTACTTCGGCCTGATCGAGGTCGGGCGTCCCGAGCCGGGGCAGACCGTCGTGGTCTCCGGTGCGGCCGGGGCCGTCGGCAGCGTCGTCGGGCAGATCGCCAAGATCCTGGGCTGCCGGGTCGTCGGCATCGCCGGCGGCGAGGCCAAGTGCCGGATGATCGTGGACGAGTTCGGGTTCGACGCCGCGATCGACTACCAGAGCGAGGACGTCCGCAAGGCGCTGCGCGAGCACGCCCCCGACGGCGTCGACGTCTACTTCGACAACGTCGGCGGCGACGTCCTGGACGCCGTGCTGCCGCGGCTGGCGCGCGGCGCCCGCGTGGTCGTCTGCGGCGCGATCTCCCAGTACAACAGCACCAAGCCGCAGGGCCCCGCCAACTACCTGTCCTTGCTGGTGAACCGCGCCTCCATGACGGGCATCGTGGTGTTCGACTACGCCGATCGGTACGCGGAGGGCATCGCGCGGATGGCCGCATGGCGGGCCGAGGGCCGGCTGAAGTCCCTGGAGGACGTGGTCTCCGGCTCGGTGGCGGAGTTCCCCGAGACCCTGATGCGCCTGTTCCGTGGTGACAACCACGGCAAGCTGGTGCTGAAGATCGCGGACTGACCGGGCGCGAGGGGAGGGAGAGATCCGATGAAGGCACTGACCTACCACGGCCGTCACGACATCCGCTACGGGGAGGCCCCCGACCCGGCCGTCACCAGCCCCGCGGACGCGGTGGTTCAGGTGACCGCGGCCGGCATCTGCGGCAGCGACCTGCACATCTACGGCGGCAACGCGTTCAGCCCGGAACCGGGCTACACACCGGGGCACGAATGCGTCGGCCTGGTCGTCGACACCGGCGGCCAGGTCACGCGGTTCAAGCCCGGCGACCGGGTTCTGGTGCCGGCCTCTGTCGGCTGCGCACAGTGCCGGCAGTGCGCGGCAGGGTTCACCGCGCGCTGCGAGCGCGCCGAGTCGAGCACGGAGCTCTGCTACGGACTGAGTCCGAAGCTGCCGGGCAGCCAGGCTCAGCTCCTGGCCGTGCCCTGCGCCGACGTCAATCTGGTGCACCTCCCCGAGGACATCTCCGACGACGCCGCCGTCGTCCTGACGGACAACGCCCCCACCGCCTGGTACGGCTGCCGCCGTGCCCGTATCCGGCCCGGTGAGACCGTCCTGGTCGTCGGCCTCGGCCCGGTCGGCCTGATGGCCGCCCAGTCCGCCTTCGCGATGGGCGCGGCCCGGGTGCTGGGCGTGGACCTGGTCGCGGAACGCCGCGCCTTCGCCGCCGGCCTGGGCGTCGAGCCGGTCGAGGGTGACGACGCGCGGGCCGCCATCCGGGACATGACCGGCGGCCGTGGGCCGGACGCCGTGGTGGAGGCGGTGGGTTCCGACGCCACCATCGAACTGGCCGTCAAGGCCGTCCGGCAGGCCGGCCGGGTCAGCGTCATCGGGGTCAGCCAGAACAAGGCGTTCCCGTTCCACATGTATCTGGCGCAGGTCAAGGAACTGGAGTTCGCCATCGGGTTGTGCTCGGTGCACTACGAACTCCCTCCTCTGATCGCCCTCACCCGTGCCGGCCGGATCAAGCCCGAGGTCGTGGTCTCCCACCGCTTCGCCCTCTCCGAGGGCCCCGCCGCGTACGAACTGTTCGCAGGCCGCTCAGACGGCGTCCGCAAGATCCTCCTCGACCCGACCGGCTGACTGCTCCCGGCCACACACCTACCGGTCGGTCGGCCGGTCTCCTAGGGTGAGCCTCTCGAAGACCGGAGGCCGCGATGTCACAGCGCCATGAAGCCGCCCGACCGACCCGTCCGCGGCTGACGCCGCTCCCCGAAGCACAGTGGGACCCACGAACCCGGGAACTGCTGGCCATCGCTCCCCACGACCCAGGGGGCGGGGCCCCGAACATCTTCACCACGCTCGTCCGCCATCCCGACCTCTACGAGCGGTTCATGCCGTTCGGCGGCCAGTTGCTCGTCGGCGGCCGACTGCCGGGAGAAGTACGCGAGTTACTGATCCTGCGCACCGCGTGGAACACCGGCTCGCGGTACGAGTGGGGGCGGCACCTCCCCCTGGCCAGGGCCGAGGGCGTCACGGACGCGGACATCGACCGAGTCGGCGAAGGGCCGGAGGCACCCGGCTGGACGGACCTCCAGAGGCACCTGATCCGCGCGGCGGACGAGCTGAACCGCGATGCCACGATGTCCGACGCCACCTGGGAAGGTCTGGCCGAGCACTTCGACGAGGCCGAACTGATCGAGATCGTCATGCTGGTGGGGCAGTACCACATGGTGGCCTACTTCCTGAATGCCACCGGTGTGGAACTGGAGCCCGGTTTCGACGGCACCGGCTTCGCGGAGGGGCAGGCGGGCACCTAGACGAGCGGGCTGCGAGCCGTCATGTGCCGTTTGCGGGACGGGCGTGGACCAGGTCGAAGGGCCCGGCCGGGGGGTCGTCGCGGGCGACGTCGTGCCGGAGCACCTCCACGCACGGTTCAGCGGGGGGCGCGGGGCGGGAGCCGGTGCAGTTCCACGTCCGTGAGCAGCCCGCCGGCGACCGTGGCGGTCATGTACGTGCAGTGCGGCTGGCGGCGGCGGTCCGTCGGGGAACCCGGGTTGAGCAGGCGCAGGCCGGTGGGGGCCGTGGTGTCCCAGGGGATGTGGCTGTGGCCGAAGACCAGCACGTCCAGGCCGGGGAAGCGGGCGGCACACCGCTGTTCCCGGCCCTGCTTGGCGCCCGTCTCGTGGATCACGCCGAACCGCACCCCGTCCAGTTCGGCGTACGCCACCTCCGGCAGCCGGGCGCGCAGATCCGGCCCGTCGTTGTTGCCGTACACCCCGACGAGCCGGTGACAGCGGGCCTCCAGCAGATCGAGCGTCTCCGTGTCGACCCAGTCCCCGGCGTGGAACACGACGTCGGCGTGGGGGATCTCGGCGAGCAGGGGGCTGGGAAGGCTCTTGGCCCGCTTGGGCAGGTGGGTGTCGGACATCAGTAGCAGTCGCACCTCATCACCCTAGAGGGTGTCGCCCAGTACCCACTTATACGGATGAAGCAGCATCCAGGTCGACCGAGCGCACCCTGCTGCTCGCCGCGCTCCGCCGCCGCGGCCCGCTGTGGCGTCTGCGCACCATGGGGCAGAAGGGGGACGACCAAGGGCTGGGCGCCCTTGCCCGGGGCCACGGCGTGCATGTCCCGGGCCGGAGCGCACCTTGACCGCGAACAGACAGAGAGCGCAGCTCAGTTGCCCTGCGGGCAGAGATGATCACGGCGAGGTCTCGAAAGGTGAGGCGGCCTCGCCCAGCGGGTTAGCATCGGGCAACACGCAGTACAACAGGACGTCTACGGCGAGCGACCCGAAGGGGCCCGGAAACCCGATGCCGGTCAAGGTCAGCGTCATCATCCCCGTGTACAACCCGGGGGTCTACATCGAGGACTGCATCTCCTCGCTGCAGCGGCAGTCGCTGCCTCCCGACGAGTTCGAGGTGATCTTCGTCGACGACGGCTCGACCGACGAGACCCCGGCCCGGCTCGACGCGCTGGCCGCGGAGGACCCCCGGATGAAGGTCATCCACCAGGAGAACTCCGGCTGGTCGGGCAAGCCCCGCAACGTCGGCATCGAGGCCTCCCGGGGCGAGTTCGTGATGTTCGTCGACAACGACGACTACCTGGGCGACGAAGCCCTGGAGCGGATGTACGACTACGGCGTGGCCAACGGCGCCGACGTCGTCGTGGGCAAGATGGCCGGCAAGAACCGCGGGGTGCCGGTGGAGCTGTTCCGCCGCAACCATCCGCGCGCCACCGTCGAGAACGCCCCGCTCATCGACAGCCTCACCCCGCACAAGATGTTCCGCCGGGCCTTCCTGGACCGCATCGGCCTGCGCTTTCCCGAGGGCAGGCGGCGCCTGGAGGACCACGTCTTCATCGCCGAGGCGTATCTGCGCGCGGAGAACGTCTCCGTGCTCAGCGACTACGTCTGCTACTACCACCTCCGGCGGGACGACGGCTCCAACGCCGGGTTCGAACGCTTCGACCCCGTCGGCTACTTCAGGAACCTGCGCGAGGCCCTCGACGTCGTCGAGCGGTACACGGAGCCCGGTCCGGTGCGTGACCGGCTGTTCCGGCGCTGGCTGCGGGTGGAGATGGTGGAGCGGCTGCGGTCCCGGCGCCTGCTGAACCTGCCCGACGACTACCGCAGGGAGCTGTTCGAGGAGATCCACGAGGTCGTCGTCGAGCGCTTCGGGCCCGGTGTCGCGGCCGGTCTGCAACCGACACAGCAGGTCGTCGCCGCGCTGGCGGCGGCCGACCGCTACGACGACGTGGTGGCCTTCGCGGAGTGGGAGGCCGGCGTCGCCCCCCAGGCGACCCCCGCGGACATCGCATGGCACGACGGCTCCCTCCGCATCGGCTTCACGGCCGAGTACCTGTCCGGCGGCGAGCCGATGCTGTTCCCGGCCGGCGCCGAGGCCACGCCGCTGACCGACGTGCCCAAGGACGTGACCGAGGCGGTGCGGTGGGTGGCCTCGGAGACCGCCGCGCGGTTCGGGCAGGCCACGGCCGATCTGTTGCTGCGGGAGCGCTCCAGCGCCGCGCAGTACTTCCAGCCGGTGGAGTTCACGCGCGAGGCCGTGCCGGTCGGGGACGGCGAGGAGGTCCGGCTGGTGCTGCGGGCGACCGCCACGGTCGACCCGGCCGCCCTGCCGCGTGACGGCGCCTGGGACGCGCTCGTCCGGGTGAAGGCGGGCGGCTGGACCAAGGAGTGCCGCCTGGGCCCGGCGCCGCGCGAGGACCGGCCCACGCCGGAGGTGGGCGTCGTCGGCGACCGGCCGGTGCTGCCGTACTGGACCGAGCCGCACGGCAACTTCTCCCTGGAGCTCCGTCCGCGCGGCAAGCGACTCGGGCTGGGCCGTGTGCAATTGGGGGACGTCGCCGTCTCCGAGGAGCGGTTCCGGGTCCTGCTTCCGGTGCACGTCACGGGCGACACCGACGTGCGGCTGAGGTTCGTCTCCTCCCGCCGGATCCTGGAGGTGCCGGGCACGCTGTCCCCCGAGGCGGACCGGCCGGGCTCGGTGGTGGCGGCGGACCTGCCCGCCGAGGATCTCTCGGGCGACGTCTGGCGGGTGGCCGTGTGCCTGACCCCGGGCTCCGACCGGGCGCGCTTCACCGGCCTGCCGTTCGCCCTGCGGGCCGGCGGCGGGAGCGTGCTGGTGACGCCGGCGCCGGGACCCGGTGTCGCGCTGCGGCTGGCCCGGCGCGCGCGACGCGTGCTCGGTGCCGCGCGCCGGAAGGTGGATTCCCGTATCAAGGCCGGAGGGCGGTGACGGCATGCGACCGCTGGGCATAGAGGGCGCTTGGGTTCTGGAGCCCAAGATCTTCCCGGACGACCGGGGCAGCTTCCACGAGTGGTACCGCGGTGCGGAGTTCCGAGAGGCGACGGGGCACGACCTGTCCCTGGCGCAGGCCAACTGCTCGATCTCGCGGCGGGGCGTGCTGCGGGGCGTGCACTTCGCCGACGTGCCGCCCAGCCAGGCCAAGTACATCACCTGTGTACGCGGTGCCGTCCTGGACGTGGTGATCGACATCCGTGTGGGCTCCCCGACCTACGGGAAGTGGGAGGCCGTACGGCTGGACGACGACACGCGGCACGCGGTGTTCCTCGCGGAGGGCCTCGGACACGCCTTCATGGCCCTCACGGACGACGCGACCGTGGTCTACCTGTGCTCGGAGGGCTACGCCCCGGGCCGCGAACACGGCATCCACCCCCTCGACCCGGCCCTGGGCATCGAGTGGCCCGAGGGCATCACCCCGCTCCTCTCCCCCAAGGACGAGCAGGCCCCGACCCTGGCTGAGGCGGAACGCCGGGGGCTGCTGCCGTCGTACGAGGCCTGCCTGGCGTACTACGCGGAACTGCGGGGCAGACAGGAGACGTAGCCCTGGCCCCCGCCTGGGACACACCGCAGGCCCGGACGCGTGCAGCGTCCGGGCCTGTGTCGCGTCAGGCCGGGAAGGCCGTCGGCGCCGACCGCCCCCGGGCGGTGGCCGGCGCCGTCGATCAGCTGCTCACACCGACCTGCTGCAGGGCCTTGCGCAGGGGCTCCCAGCCGACGGCACGGGGCAGGCCCCGGTTGCGGGCCTGGGTGAGGGGACGCCAGAAGCCGGCTCCCAAGAGGGTCTCGGGGCTCACCGCGCCGGCCCGCTCCAGGATCGCCTCGGGGACCTTCTGCGGGTCGGGGATCTTGTACTCGGCCATGATCTCGTCGTACTTGTCGTGCAGGACCCGGTTGTCCGGGTCGGCGCCGAAGACGACCAGCTGGCCGGTGGGGGCGGTGTCCACCTGCACCGTGACCAGGTCAGGTCGGTAGCGCGCCAGCACCTCGGTCATCTTGTAGACGTCGCCGGTCCAGGCGTTGGTGTGCCGGTCCCGGGCCGCTTCGTCGATGCTGCGCGGCAGCATGTCGTCGAGGACGATCACACTGCCCCAGTCCGAGTACTTCTCGACGTTCATGAAGTCGCGCAGCGCGAACTCGAACAGGTGCATGCCGTCGATGAACGACAGGTCCAGCGTCGTGCGGCGCCAGTAGCCGATCGGGCTGCGGCCGCGACGCAGGTTGCGCAGCGGGTGACGGCCGCCCTTGAGGTGCTGGAGCGGATTGTCACGCGCGAAGAAGTCGTCGCTGGTGGCCTTCACCAGGTGGACGTCGCACCTCAGCTCCGAGACCACCTTGAAGGCCGGATCGATCGCGATGCTGGGGACGCGGGACAGCGTCAGGCTGCGCCCGTCGTTGACGCCGATCTCCAGGTAGTTGCGGTTGGCGCTGACCTTGTGCAGTTCCCGGAGGAACTCATGGCGTTTCACGAGGAAGACCTTCCTTGCGGATACGGGGCAGTGCTTCATGCAGGGCGGAGCGCCAGTCGCGCGGCAGCGGCAGGCCGATCTCCTGCCACCGTCCGTGGGCGAGGGCGCTGTACGCCGGGCGGGGCGCGGGCCGGGGGAAGGCCGCGCTGCTGGTGGGGCGCACCCGATCAGGGTCGGCGCCGATGAGGGAGAACACCTCGCGGGCGAGGTCGTACCACGTGGCCTCGCCGGAGTCGGTCGCGTGGAAGACACCGTGCGTGTCGGGGCCGAGCCGGGGGCCGAGGTCGGCGATCCGCTCGGCGACGTCCGCGCTCCAGGTGGGCTGGCCGCGCTGGTCGTCGACGACGTCGAGGGTGTCACGGCGGGCTTCCAGTCCGATCATGGTCCGGACGAAGTTGGAGCCGTGGACGCCGTAGAGCCATGCCGTGCGCAGCACCGCGCTCGCCGCCGGAAGCTCCTCCCGTACGGCCCGTTCCCCGGCCAGCTTGGTGCGGCCGTAGGCGGTGCGCGGGCCGGTCGGGTGATCCTCCGGGTAGGGGGTGGTGCGGGCCTCGCCGGAGAAGACGTAGTCGGTGGAGACGTGGATCATGCGGGCGCCGTGCACCGCGCACGCACGGGCCAGCAGGCGTGGGCCGTCGCCGTTGATCTCCAAGGCGCGGGCCTCGTCCGTCTCGGCGTCGTCGACGGCCGTGTAGGCGGCGCAGTTCACGACGAGGTCGGGGTGGTGCTCCCGCACGGCGGCGTCGACGGCCTCGGGGCTCGTGATGTCCAGGGCGGCGCGGTCGAGGCCCACGACGCTCTCGCCGCGGCCCGTCAGTTCCCCGACGACGTCACGGCCGAGCATGCCGCCCGCGCCGGTGACAAGCCACCTCATGCCCGCTCCTGAGTGACGCGCCGCTTCAGGGGCTCCCACCAGGCCCGGTTGTCGCGGTACCAGGCGACGGTCTCGGCGAGTCCGGTGGTGAAGTCGTGGCGGGGGCGGTAGCCGAGCTCGTCGCGGGCCTTGGAGCAGTCGACGGAGTAGCGCAGGTCGTGGCCCTTGCGGTCCTCGACGTACTCCACCCGGTCCCAGTCCGCCCCGCAGGCGTCCAGGAGCAGGCCGGTGAGCTCCTTGTTGGTGAGCTCGGTGCCGCCGCCGATGTTGTAGACCTCGCCGGGCCGGCCCTGGGTGCGGGCGAGGTCGACGCCCTGGCAGTGGTCGTCGACGTGCAGCCAGTCACGGACGTTGCGGCCCTCGCCGTACAGCGGCACCTTGTGGCCGTCGAGGAGGTTCGTCACGAACAGCGGGATGACCTTCTCGGGGAACTGGTGCGGGCCGTAGTTGTTGGAGCAGCGCGTGACGCGCACGTCCAGGCCGTGGGTGCGGTGGTAGGCCAGGGCGAGCAGGTCGGAGGAGGCCTTGGAGGCGGAGTACGGCGAGTTGGGCTGGAGCGGATGGTCCTCCGGCCAGGAGCCGGACTCGATGGAGCCGTAGACCTCGTCGGTGGAGACGTGCACGAAGGGGCCCACGTCGTGGCGCAGGGCGGCGTCCAGCAGGGTCTGGGTGCCGAGGACGTTGGTGCGGACGAAGTCGGCGGCACCGCTGATCGACCGGTCCACGTGGGACTCGGCGGCGAAGTGCACGACCTGGTCCGCGCCGGCCATCAGCTTGTCGGCGAGTTCGGCGTCGCAGATGTCCCCTTGCACGAACTCCAGCCGCGGGTGGGTCAGTTCGAGGTTGTCGAGGGTGCCGGCGTAGGTGAGCTTGTCCAGCACGGTGATGCGCGGCGCGTCGGGCGCGTCCGAGGCGAGGAGTGCGCGGACGTAGCGGGAACCGATGAACCCGGCGGCGCCGGTGACGAGGAGGTTCATGAAGTGATCTGCACCTTGCTGTGATCTCCGAGGACGAATCGGTGGGCGCTGGGGACGCTGGGGGCGGGAGTCACCTCGACGTGCCGGCCGATCAGCGAGGCCTCGATCCGGCCGACGCCCTGGATCGAGGAGTCCCGCAGCACGATGGAGAACTCCAGCTCGCTGTCGGTGATCCGGCAGTTCTCGGCGATGGAGGTGAAGGGACCGACGTAGGAGTTGCTGACGAGGGTGCCCGAGCCGATGACGACGGGCCCGACGACACGGGAGTTGACGATCCGTGCGCCCTCTTCGAGCACCACGCGCCCGATGGTCTCCGACACGTCGTCCACCTCGCCGTCGATGCGGCGCTCCATGGCTTCGAGGACCGTGCGGTTGACCTCCAGCATGTCGCCGACGTTGCCGGTGTCCTTCCAGTAGCCCTTGATGACCGTGGAGCGCACGTCGGCGCGGGTGTCGATCAGGTGCTGGATGGCGTGGGTGATCTCCAGTTCGCCGCGCCAGGACGGTTCGATGGCGCGGACCGCCTCGTGGATCCGGGGCGTGAACATGTAGACGCCGACCAGCGCGAGATCGCTCTTGGGCTGGTCGGGCTTCTCCTCCAGGCCGACCACCCGGCCGGAGGGGTCGAGTTCGGCGACGCCGAAGGCGCGGGGGTCGGCCACGCGCGTGAGCAGGATCTGGGCGTCGGGCCGGTGGCCGCGGAACTCGTCGACGAGGCCGGTGATGCCGCCGACGATGAAGTTGTCGCCGAGATACATTACGAAGTCGTCGTCACCGAGGTAGTCCCGGGCGATCAGTACCGCGTGGGCCAGCCCCAGGGGCCGCTCCTGGGGTATGTAGGTGACCTTGAGGCCGAACTTCGACCCGTCCCCCACCGCTTCCTCGATCTCCTCGGCCGTGTCCCCGACGATCATTCCCACGTCGGTGATGCCGGCCTCGGCGATCGACTCCAACCCGTAGAACAGCACGGCCTTGTTGGCCACGGGCACCAATTGCTTGGCCGACGTGTGTGTGATCGGCCTCAGTCTTGTTCCTGCGCCGCCGGACAGCACGAGAGCCTTCATTCGGTTCACCTTAGTCGTGATCCGGCGGCTGTGAACATCACTTCTTTCAGTTGTCGACGTGCGGAGTTACCCGGGTCGTCGCCGCTCGGTCCTGCGGAGGGGGCTCAGTCCTCACCTCGGACGATGTTCCACTCCGCTCCGGAGCGCACCGCTCCGGGGGTGCCCCGGTCCTCGACGGCGGGGAGGCACGTCCGCGGCGCGGCCTTCTCGCGCAGACGGCGCGCCGTCGACCAGCCGGTTTCGTGCCTGCGGACGACGGGCTTCTCACTGGTGTCCATGGACTCCACGACTCATCATCTTCCTTCTGCTTCCACTGATGTTCGAGTCCCCAGCGACAATCCGAACAAACCCGGACCGGGACGCCTGTGCCGCGCGGCCGAAATCCCCCGCCGCCGCCCGGCGTTCCAGGACGGACGACGGTCCCGCGCACGGCGAGGTGGGCGGGACCGTCCGGGGGGCGCTGCCGGTCAGGCGTTGGGGCGCGCGGCGCTGATGTCGCCGAGCGCCGAGTCCGGATCGCGCTCCATGGCCATGTCGCCCAGGGAGACGATGCCCACGGGGTGCCCGTGGTCGACGACGGGGATGCGGCGTACGGAGTGCTCGCGCATCAGCTGCACCGCCTGGACCAGATCGTCGTCGGGGCTGACGGTGACCAACTCGTCGCTGCACGCGCCGGCCACGGTGTTCCGCTCCGGGTCGCCGCCCCTGCTGACCGACCGGACCACGATGTCCCGGTCGGTGACCAGGCCTCGCAGATGGTCACCGTCCGTCACCAGGACGGCTCCGAGGTCCTCGTCGCGCATGATGCGCGCCACCTCGGCGACGGAGGTCTGCGGCTCGACGGTGACCGGGTCGCCGGTCATGATGTCGCGGACATGCTGAGCCATGACGTTCCTCTTCCTTCGGCTCGTGGCGGTTGCTCCGTCCTACGCCGCGCCGGGTACCCGGTCGTCGTGCGGTGTCACCACGTGCGGCCGGCCTCCAGCAGCCGGTCGCGGACGAGGGGGACGTGCGGGTTGTCCGAGGCGCCCGGCCGCTGGACGAGGAAGCCGGTGTTGATCGGTGTGTCCTAGGGGGCGTCGAGGAGGACCAGGGCGCCGGACGACAGTTCCGCCGCGCACAGGTATCGCGGCAGCACGCTGAACCCGGCCCCGGCCGTGACCAGCGCCAGGACGGCCCTCAGGTCCGGCACCGAAACGGCGGCGCGGGAGTTCAGGCGCCGGCCGAAGACGTGCCGCCAGTAGCGGCGCACGATGGGCAGGTCCTCGGCGTAACTGATCAGCGGGACGTCCTGCAACGCCACGGGGCCGTCGGCGGCCGGACGCCGCGCGACACGGTCGGCCCAGGCGGGGGCGGCGACCAGGACGAACTCCTCGTCGACCAGCGGCACCGCGGACAGGGTGCGGCCGCGGGGCCGGGTGGTGGCGATCACCAGATCGTGGCGGCCGGCGCGCAGTTCTTCGAGCAGGGGCTCGGTCAGTCCCGTCGTGACGCGCAGCCGTACGCCTTCGGTGACGAGCGGGGCGAGGGCGGGCAGGGCCCGGGTGGACAGCAGCTCGGCGGGCCCGGCCAGATGGACCGGCTCGGCGCGCGCGCCCCGGGGGCCGTGACCGGTGGCCTCAGCGAGCGCGTCCAGGGGTCCCGCGACACGGGCCGCGAGTTCGTCGGCGACGGCTGTCGGGGCGACGCCGCGCGGCAGCCGCTCGAACAGCTCCCGGCGGGTCTGCCGCTCCAGTGAGCGGATCTGTGTGGTGACGGTCGGCTGGGACAGGCCCAGCAGCTGAGCGGCGGCCGTGAAGGAGCCGGACCGGTAGACGGCCAGGAAGGTACGCAGCAGGTTCAGGTCGGGCTGCGCGGGCGTGCCGATGGCGCCGAGGGGGTCGAGAGGCCTCACACGATCCGACCCTACTGCGCCCCGCCATTGGAATTCCTATGTCGGGCATGGGTGCTGCCATTGGAAAACCGGCGGTCCGGGCACCTACGGTCGTTCTCGTACCAGTCATCGCCGCGCTGTCCCACCGCGGCCCGTCCCACGGAGATGCACCCACCATGTCGAAGATCCTCTTCGTCGTCACCGGCGCCGACACCTGGACCCTGGCCGACGGCACCGAGCACCCCACCGGCTTCTGGGCCGAGGAGGCCGTCGCCCCGTACGAGGCGTTCCGCGCCGCCGGTCACGAGGTCGTCGTGGCCACGCCCGGCGGTGTCGAGCCCACCGTCGACCGGGCCTCCCTGGCCCCCGAGGTGAACGGCGGCCAGGAGAACGCCGACCGGATCGCGAAGGCGCTGGAGTCCTTCGCCGAGCTGCGGCGTCCCGTCCGGCTGGAGGACGTCCGGCTGGACGACTACGCGGCGGTCTTCTACCCCGGCGGCCACGGCCCGATGGAGGACCTCGCCGTGAACGCCGACTCCGGCCGGCTGCTCGCCATGGCCCTGGAGTCGGGCAGGCCGCTCGGTGTCGTGTGCCACGGGCCGGCCGCGTTGCTGGCCGCTGCGGGGGCCGACGGCGAGAACGTCTTCGCCGGATACGAGGTCGCGGCGTTCACCAACGCCGAGGAGGTCCAGGGCGGTCTCGCCGACCGCGCGAAGTGGCTGCTCCAGGACCGTCTCACCGAGGCCGGGGTGACCGTGCGGGCCGGGGAGCCGTGGGCCCCGCACGTGGTCACCGACCGCAACCTGGTCACGGGCCAGAACCCCGCGTCGTCGGCCCCGCTGGCGGAGGAACTGCTGAAGCGGCTGGGCTGAGGAGTCGCGCCCGCCGGGCCGGGGCTCAGCGGCCCAGCACCAGCTCCGCCCACACCTGCTTGCCGCCGCTGACCGGGAGGGTGCCCCAGGTCGCGGAGACGGCCTCGACGAGGAGGACGCCCCGGCCGCCGGTGGCCTCCCAGCCGATGCTGGACGGTCTGACCGGCGAGCGGGGTGAGGCGTCGGCGATGGCGACGCGCAGCCGGTTGTTCACCAGGGTAAGGTCCATGCGGACCTTGCCGTCGGTGTGGACGAGGGCGTTGGTGACGAGTTCGGAGACGACGAGGAGGACGGCGTCGTACTCGGCGGTGACGCCCCAGGAGCGCAGGGTGCGGCGGGCGAAGCGGCGGGCGTGCCCGACGGCCTGGGGCACCCGCCACACCGTCCAGCTCTCCCGCAGGGGGCGCAGCTCCATGCCGTCGTAGCGCAGGAGGAGCAGGGCGACGTCGTCGCTGCGCGGGGCGTTGCCGAGGAGGGCGTCGGCGACCAGCCCCAGGTCGGTGGGGGCGGCGCCGGCGAGCTGCTCGGCGAGGTGGTCCATGCCGTCGTCGATGTCGGAGCCGGGGGTCTCGACGAGCCCGTCGGTGACGAGGGCGATCACGGTGCCGGGCGGCAGCCGGAGCGGGCTCATGGGGAAGTCGGCCCGGGCGACCACCCCGAGCGGCGGTCCGCCCTCGGCCTCCGCGATCTCGGTCCGGCCGTCCGGGTAGCGCAGCACCGGGGGCAGGTGTCCGGCGCGCACGCACCAGGCGGAGCCCTCCTCCAGGTCGACGTCGACGTAGCAGCAGGTCGCGAAGAGGTCGCTCTCCATGTCCACGAGGAGCCGGTTGGAGTGCGCGACCACCACGTCCGGCGGGTGGCCCTCGACGGCGTAGGCACGCAGGGCGGTGCGCATCTGGCCCATGAGGGTGGCGGCGCCGGCGCTGTGGCCCTGGACGTCGCCGATGACCAGGGCGACGTGGTTGTCCGGTAGCGGGATGACGTCGTACCAGTCGCCGCCGAGTTCGAGCCCGGCCGTGCTCGGCAGGTAGCGGGCGACGGCCACCGCGCCCGGCAGCCGGGGCAGGCTGCGGGGCAGCAGCTGGCGCTGGAGCATGCCGACGAGTTCGTGCTCGGCGTCGAAGGCCCGGGCCCGTACCAGGGCCTGTCCGGCGAGTCCGGCGCAGGCGGTGAGCAGGGCGCGTTCGTCTGTGCCGAAGTCGTGCGGGGTGTCCCAGCCGATCAGGCAGGCGCCGGCCATGCGGTTGCCCGCGGGCAGCGGCAGGACGGCGAGGCCGCCGGGGCCGACCTCGGCGAGGGCGCGTTCCAGGGGGCTGCCGGCGGGCCAGATGCGGGCCCGGCCCTCGCGCAGAGCGGCGGCGAGGGTGGGCATGGCGCGCACGGGCGCGTCAGGCCACTCGGTGCGCCACTCCGACCGCCACAGCTCGGGCCAGGCCTCGGGTTCGGGCGGGTCGAGGACGGTGACGACGAGCCGCTCGCTCTCCAGCTCGGCGAGTGCGATCCGGTCGGCCCGCAGCGGTCTGCGCAGTGCGGCGACCACGGCCTTGCCGACGTCGCGGACGGTGACGGCGGTGGCCAGCGCGGTAGCCAGGCGCTGGACGCGGACCACGTCGGTGACGCCGGAGCGCAGCGTGGAGGCGTCGACGACCGTGCCCACGAGCCGTGGCGGGCGGCCCTCGCCGCCGGGCAGGAGGCGCCCGCGCAGCCGGAGCCATTTCGGCGGCCCGGTGGGCTGGAGCACCCGGAATTCCAGCTCCCGGTCGCCGATGGACATGTGGTCGGCCTCCACCACGGACATCAGTGACGGCAGATCCTCGGCGACGGTCAGGCTGAGCAGCGTCTCGACCCGGCCGTCGAATTCCACGGGGTCGAGGCCGAAGAGGTCCAGCAGGTCGTCGCCGACCCGGACACGGCCGGTTTCCATGGCGAGGCTGAAGGCGCTCGGCGGCAGGTCGCCGGCCTCGGCGGGCGCCGCCGGGGCGGTGAAGGCGACCGCTTCGGAGACGAGTTCCAGGCACCTGAGGTCGTCGCCGGTGAATCCCCCGGGGTGCTCGCTCACGGCCAGCAGACAGCCGCCGTCCCCTTGCACGGGAAGGGCCGTCAGGAAGAAGTCGCCGGAGGGTAGGCGCCGCGCCTGGGCGTCCGCGGCCAGTTCCGCCGGGCCCAGCGACACCGGCCGTCCACCGCGGTGGGCGGCGGCGACCGGGGACCGTCCGGCCCGCGGGTAGCTGTCGCGCAGCCCGTAGAGCGTCCTCGGGACCCCGGCCGACTCCATCAGGTACAGCAGCTCGCCGTCCTGGCCGGGAGCGTAGACGGCGGCGAAGGCCGCACCGGCGAAGACGAGTGCCTGTTCGAGGACGCGGCGCAGCCGTTCGGGTGACTCCTGATCGACCGCGATCGCCTTGAGGGCACCTTCGGCACGCGTCGATCGCGTTCCGCGCTCTTGGGCGCCCTGACTGACCACGTTGGCCATTACAGCGCTTATGAGACACCTGCGCAGCCCCTGTGGGCGTTCCGTGGTGGAGCGTCGGCGAACGCGCTCGAAAGAGTCCGAACATGTCTTGACGCGTGAGTTCCGCACGGTGTTCTCGTGACAGGCGTGACTGTGCGTGCCCGGCACGTGGCTGGAAAGCTCGGTGCTCGTCACGGAGGGGGACGCATGGACAAGCGGTACGAGGTGTACGCGCTGGCCGACCGGCATTTCTACGAGACGCCGGACCGGCTGGCGCGGAGCGGGCAGGGGAGCGCCGCCCACCTCTACGAGACGGCCCGCCGGCCGCTGCCGGAGGGCTGGGAGTCGGCCCGGATCGGCGACTGGCTGACGATGACGCCGCTCGGCCCGGAGGGCGAACCGCTGCAGGGCCCGGCCCAGGGGTGGAAGATCCACGCCTCGGCGACCCGGGCCGACGCGGAGGACATGGCGCGGATCGTGTGGGACTACTGCGTCGAGCGGCGCGTCCCCTTCAAGTTCGTGCCGGGCCCGCACCTGCTCCACCTGCGCAACACCAAGTACGCGCCGCGCGACGGCAGCGGCAAGTTCGTCACCGTCTACCCGGCCGACGAGGAGCAGCTGCACCAGGTGCTGCGCGAGCTGGGCGCGCTGCTGGAGGGGTTCGAGGGGCCGTACATCCTCACCGACCTGCGCTGGGGCGAGGGCCCGTTGTACGTCCGCTACGGCGCCTTCGCACGTGCGTTCGTCGTGGACGAGCGGGGCTCGCTGGTGCCGGCGGTGCGGGACGGCGAGGGGCAGCTGGTGCCGGACCGGCGGTCGCCGTCCTTCCAGGTGCCCGAGTGGGTGACACTCCCGGCGTTCCTCCAGCCGCACCTCGACGCGCGGAACAACACGACGACCGGGGAGCTGCCCTACCGCATCGAGAAGGCGCTGCACTTCTCCAACGGCGGCGGTGTGTACGCGGGCACCGACACCCGGGACGGGAGCAGGATCGTCCTCAAGGAGGGCCGTCCGCACGCGGGTCTCGCCTCGGACGGGGCCGACGCGATCGCCCGGCTGGAGCGGGAGAAGCAGGCCCTGGAGCAGGTCGCGGGCACGGGCGTCGTCCCGGAGGTGCGCGACTGGTTCGAGCTCGGCGGGCACCGCTTCCTGGTGATGGACTTCCTTCAGGGCCGTCCGCTCAACTCCTTCTTCGCCGAGCGGCATCCGCTGCTCACCCAGGACCCCGACCCGCGGGCCGTCGCCGGCTACACGGCCTGGGCGCTGCGCATCCACCGCAGGGTGGAGGAGGCCGTGGCGGCGGTGCACGCCCGGGGCATCGTCTTCAACGACCTGCACGTCTTCAACATCATGGTCGCCCCGGACGAGGAGACGGTGTTCCTCCTCGACTTCGAGGCCGCGGCCCCCGCCGAGGAGAACGGCCGCCAGGTCGTCGCCCACCCCGGGTTCTTCGCGCCGCCGGACCGCCGGGGCGCCGACGTCGACCGGTACGCGCTGGCCTGTCTTCGGCTGGCCCTGTTCCTGCCCGTGACCACGCTGTTCGTGGTCGACCGAGGCAAGGCGGCACACCTGGCCCAGGTGATCGCGGAGCAGTTCCCGGACGTGCCGCGGGAGTTCCTGGACGAGGCGGTCACGGAGATCACCCGGGAGGTGTCCGGCCGTACGGTGGCCGCTCCCTCCTCGCCGGTGGACCCGGGCGACTGGCCGTACAGCCGCGACTCGATGGTCAAGGCCATCCTCGCCTCGGCCACCCCGGAGCGTGACGACCGGCTCTTCCCCGGCGACGTCGCCCAGTTCTCCGACGGCGGTGGGCTCGGGCTCGCCCACGGCGCCGCGGGGGTGCTGTTCGCGCTGGACGCGGCCGGCGCCGAGCGGTACGACGAGGGCGAGCGCTGGCTGCTGGACCGGACGGCACCGGCCCCGATCGGCACTCCGCTCGGCCTGTACGACGGGCTCGCGGGCGTCGCCCTGGTCCTCGACCGGCTCGGGCACCGCCAGCGGGCGCTCGACCTGGTCGAGGGCATCCTCGCCGAGCGGTGGCAGAAGCTCTCCTCCGACCTGCACGGCGGACTGGCCGGACTGGGTCTCGTCCTCGGGCACCTGGCCCGTACGACCGGCGAGGCGGAGCTGGGCGAGCGGGCCCACGACGCCGCGCGGATCCTCGTACAACGGCTCACCGAGCCGGTCCCGGCCTCGTCCCGGCCGCGCGCCGGACTGCTGCGCGGCGCGAGCGGCCCCGCCCTGCTCATGCTGCGGCAGTACGAGTGGACCGGCGAGGAGGCCTGGCTGGAGGCGGCGGCCGTGGCCCTGCGCCGGGATCTGGCGTCCTGCGTGACCCGGGAGAACGGGTCGCTGGAGGTCGACGAGGGCTGGCGGACCCTGCCCTACCTCGGGGACGGCAGCGCGGGCCTCGGCATGGTCCTCGACGATCTGGTCGCCCACTCCCCCGGTCTCGCCGGGGAGTTCGGGCCGGCCCGCTCCGGTGTGCTCACCGCGGCCACCTCACGCTTCTACGCGCAGCCCGGGCTCTTCCAGGGCCGCGCCGGAATGATCCTGCACCTCAGCCGCACGACCACGCCGGGCGCGACCGAGGACCGCCTGGCCGGTCAGATCGCCGGGCTCGGCTGGTTCGCGATGGCGTACCAGGGCCAACTGGCCTTTCCCGGGCACCAGATGATGCGGCTCTCCATGGACCTCGCCACCGGAACGGCAGGGTGCCTGCTGGCGCTCGGCGCGGCCCTCGACCCGGCGACCGACGCCCACCTGCCGTTCCTCCCGCCGCCCGGAAGGCGGCCCCACTGACGCGGCTGCGCGATCCCGCGGAGTCGTGACACCACCCCGTCCCCACGGATGACCACGGACGGACACCCAACGGAAGGACACACCATGGCACTTCTCGACCTGCAGACCATCGAGACCGAAGAGCGCACGGACGGCGGCGGCAACAGCACGGTGAGCCTGCTCTCCTGCATCAGCGCCGCGAGCGTTCTGCTCTGTCTCTGACCGACGGTCTGCTCGCTCCGGGCGGCTCCCTCCCTTCGGGGAGGGGCCGCCCGGGGTCCTTCCCGTCCCAGGAAAGGCCCGTATGACCACGCGCGGCGACGACGACCCGGCGGCCGGACACGCTCGCACGCTGCTGCGCACGGCCACCCGGTACAGCGGGTCCCGCTGTGCGGCGCTGTGCCTGGTGAGCATCGCCGCGACGGGTGCCGGACTGCTGCTCCCGGCCGTTCTGGGCCGGGCCCTCGATCTTCTGCTGGCACACGCTCCGGCGACCCGCTGGGTGCTCTGCTGCGCCGGCCTCGTCCTGCTGCTCGGTCTGCTCGACGCGCTCCAGACCGTCCTCACCGGCACCGTCGACGCCCGCACCACCGCGTGGCTGCGCCGCAGGCTGACCGGGCACGTGCTCGGCGTCGGCCCGCGTGCCGCGGACCGCTTCGGCTCCGGTGACCTCGTCGCGCGGCTGGTCGGCAACGCCGCCGAGGCGGGGACCACTCCGGCGGCCCGTGCGGCGCTGGTCGCCGCGCTCGCCGGTCCCGTCGGCGGGGTGGTCGCGCTGGGGCTGATCGACTGGTGGCTGGCGGCCGTGTTCCTCGCCGGAGCCCCTGTGCTCGCCCTTCTCCTGCGCGCCGTCTCCCGGGACACCTCCGAGAGCGCGGCGCGCTATCAGCGGGCCCAGGGCCGGATCGCGGCCGCGCTGGTGGAGGCCGTCGAGGGGGTCCGCACCGTCCGCGCGGCCGGCACGGAGGGCCGGGAGACGGCCCGGGTACTGCGGCCACTGCCCGATCTGTCGCGGGCCGGGCACCGCATGTGGCGGGTGCAGGGGCGGGCCGCGGCCCGGGCGGTCGCCGTGGCTCCGTTGCTGCAACTCGCGGTCGTCGCCGTGGCAGGTGTGCTGCTCACCCGGGGCAGGCTCTCGGTGGGCGAGGTGCTCGCGGCCTCCCGGTACGCGGTGCTGGCCACGGGCGTCGGTGTACTGGTCGGCCGGCTCGCGGGCCTGGCCCGGGCCCGGGCCGCGGCCCGGCGCCTCGGCGAGGTCGAGGCCGAGCCCGCCACCCCGTTCGGCGCCCGCCGACTGCCCGACGGCCCCGGGCGGCTGGAGCTGCGCGGGGTGACGGCCCGGCGCGGCGGACGCGCCGTGCTCGACGAGGTGGACCTCGACGTGCCGGGCGGCACGACGCTGGCCGTGGTCGGCCGGTCCGGGGCGGGCAAGTCGCTGCTGGCCGCGCTGGCCGGACGGCTGGCCGATCCGGACGCGGGCGAGGTGCTCCTCGACGGCGTGCCACTGCGCGAGCTGACGCACGACGACCTGCGCGGCGCCGTCGGATACGCCTTCGCCCGGCCCGCCCTCCTCGGCGGCACGGTCGAGAAGGCGATCGGCCTCGGCCTGCCGTCCCCCTCCCCCGGCCGGATCCGGGAAGCGGCCCGCACAGCCCTCGCGGACGACTTCGTCCGCCGCCTCCCCAAGGAGTACGACACGGCCGTCGCCGACGCCCCGCGCTCCGGCGGCGAGTCCCAACGGCTGGGTCTGGCCCGGGCGTTCGCGCACGGTGGCCGCCTGCTGATCCTCGACGACGCGCTCTCCAGCCTCGACACGGTGACCGAACGGCACATCACCGACGCCCTGTTCGGTGACGGCCCGGGCACCACCCGGCTGCTCGTCGCCCACCGCGGCGCGACGGCCGCGTGCGCCGACGCCGTGGCGTGGCTGGACGGGGGGCGGGTGCGGGCGGTGGGGCGGCACGAGGAGCTGTGGCGGCTCGCGGAGTACCGGGCGGTGTTCGGGGAGGAGGGGGCCGGGTCCGCGGACCCGGGCGACAGCGACGCGCCACCGGTTTTGGACACCCGGGGCGGGAACGGAGAGGGACATGACGGCATGAACGGCCGGACGCGGCCCGTAGCACCTGCCGGGGAGGGGACGGCTTCGTGACGGCCCGGTCCCCCGCCGGCCTGCCCGCCCGGGGCCTGCGCTTCCTGCTGGCCCGCCGTCGGGTCCTGCTGCGGCTCACCGCCTGGTCCGTCCTGGAGACCGGGCAGACCTTCCTCATCGGGTACGGGCCCGCCCGCGCCCTGGACGACGGATTCCTGCGCGGGCGGGCCGATGTCGGGCTGGTCTGGCTGGCGGTGACCGGGATCGGTGTCCTGCTCGGCGCGTACGGGACGGCCCGGGTCTACGCCGCCGTCGCCGCGCTGGTCGAACCGCTGCGGGACCGGCTCGTGGAACGCGTGGTCGCGCGGGGGGTGCGGACCGGTGACGCGGCTTGCCTGTCCGGGCTCACCCAGCAGGTGGAGATCGCCCGGGACACCTTCGCCGGACTGGTCATGGTCTCCCGCTCCTTCGTGGTCACCGCCGTCGGTGCCCTGGCGGGCCTGTTCACCCTGGCCCCGCCGCTCCTGCTGGTCGTGGGGCCGCCCCTGGCCGTCGGCACGGCGCTGTTCGCCGCGACGCTGCGGCCGCTCGCCCGGCGGCAGGAGACGTTCCTGCTCGCCGACGAGGCCCTCGCCGGTGACCTCGGCACCGTCTGCCCGGGCCTGCGGGACATCACGGCGACCGGCGCGGAGGCGCACATCGCCGACGGCACCGGGAAGCGGGTCGAGGCCGAACTGCGGGCGGCGCGCGCCCTGGCCCACTGGGGCGTGCTGCGTGTGGTGTCCCTGACGATCGGCGGCCAGCTGCCGATCGTGCTGCTGCTCGCCGCCGCCCCCTGGCTCCTGTCCCGGGGCGTCACCGCCGGCGCCCTGGTCGGCGCGCTCGCCTACGTCACCCAGTCCCTGCTCCCGGCCCTGCGCAACCTGATCCATGGCCTGGGCACGAGCGGCTCCCGGCTGACGGTGGTGCTGCGCAGGCTGACCCGCACGGACACCGCCGACGCCGACACGCCTCGGACGGGGCCGGGCAGCCATGTTCCGGGGGCCGACGACGGCGACCCACCGCGCCCCACGCCGGCCGGCCGCGGCCTCCCGCTCCAGCGTCCCGTGCGGGACCGGCCCGGCGGCGAAGAGGCGCCCCCCGCCTTCTCCCTCGCCTCCGTCACCTTCGCCTACGGCCCCGCCAGCGCCCCTGTCGTGCACGACCTCGACCTCGACCTGCCGCCGGGCGCGCACCTGGCCGTCCTGGGTCCCAGCGGCGCCGGCAAGTCCACGCTCACCGCGCTCGTGGCGGGGCTGCTCACGCCCTCGCGCGGCACCGTCCGGGTGGGCGGGCAGCCCGTGCCCGGCCCGCAGGCCGCGGCCGAGCGGGTGCTCATCCCGCAGGAGGCGTACGTGTTCGGCGGCACCCTGGCCGAGAACCTCGCGTACCTGCGCCCGGACCCGGTCCCCGAGGAGGAGATGCTGGCCGCGGCCGAGGCGGTCGGCCTCACCCCCCTGGCCGGCCGGCTCGGGGGGCTCGGCGCCCGGGTCGATCCGGCGGCGCTGTCGGCCGGCGAACGGCAGCTGGTCGCGCTGGCCCGGGCCTGGCTGTCGTACGCCCCGCTCGCCCTGCTCGACGAGGCGACCTGCCATCTGGACCCCGAGACGGAGGAGCGCGCGGAGCGGGCGTTCGCCGCACGGCCGGGCGGGACCCTGGTGGTCGTGGCCCACCGCATCAGCTCGGCCCGCCGCGCCGGCCGTGTCCTGGTGATGGACGGCCGGCGCACGGCGTACGGCAGCCATGAGGAGCTGATGTGCTCCTCCGCGCTGTACCGGGACCTCGTCGGGAGCTGGGCTCCGGCACCGGCCCGGCGGGGGTCAGAGCCAGCCCTGGCCCTGCGAGATGCGTATGGCGTCGATGCGGTTGCGGGCCCCGGTCTTGCGGGTGATGGCCGCCATGTAGTTGCGCACCGTCCCGTGGGACAGGTGCAGGCTCCCGGCGATCTCCGCGATGGAGGCCCCCTCGGCCGCGAGGGATAACACGCTCAGTTCTCTGCGGGTCAGCGGCATCTCGGCGGCCTTGAGGAATCCGAAGCCCAGCGAGTCGTTGACGAAACGTTCCCCCTCGGCGACGCGACGGATCCCGCGCAGCAGATTCTGCGGGGATCCCTCCTTGTCGACGTAGCCGAGCGCCCCCGCCTCGGCCGCCCGCTTCAGCAGGCCCGGCCGGTTCGCGGTGGCGAGCACGAGTAATCGCGGGCGCACCCGGTCCGGCCCCGGCCGGCACAGTTCGCCCAGCGGAGGGATGCCGTAGGAGTCCGCGCACTCCAGGTCCGCCGCGCACACGTCCGGCCGAACCGACCGCATCGTGCCCGGCGCGCCGCGCCACGACGTGTCGTGCACCGCCAGGTCGGATTCCTGCCGCAGCCACTCCGCCAGAACCGACCTCACCAGACACTCGTCGTGCACCAGAAGCACCCGGATCACTGCCACCCCCTCCGCTCGCCGTACGCCCCCTCGTCGTATTGAGCGCGTGCCCCATTGTTCGCGACCGTGTCCCTGCGTGGGCGCGGAGAACCGGCCATCAGGGTGCGCGGGGGCGCACGCTCAGCGCCCGTACGCCCGGCCACGCTTCGACTACGGGGGCATGGGTCGGGGCGGTCGGGGAAGGCACGCGTCGCCGACGGGGCCGGAGCACATGTGACCGACGGTAACCGGGGCGGCTCCGGAGCCGCTCGTGGTGCGGGACGGGCCGTCAGGGGGGAGATTTGTTCCTGGACCCGGTCGCGCGGCCGTGCGAGGAGGTGGTCGGCGTGTCCGACGGGCATTCCTCCGCACAGGCGCCGGCAGCCGCCAGGACGCCGGTCGGCCGGCCCCTGCTCTCCCTGGCGCTCGCCTCGATGATGGACGAGGTGCACGCCCACTCCGGCGCGGTGTACCTGATGTCCCCGGATCAGCCGGTGCTGGAGATGGCGGTGATGGCCGGGCTGCCCCGGGCGTTCGCGGCACCCTGGGAGCGGGTGGGTCTGAACGCGCCGATCCCGGTCTCCGACGCGGCACGCGAGCGGCGGCTGGTGTGGGTCGGGGGCGAGGAGCAGATGGCCCGGCACTATCCGCGGATCGCCGTGGTGCTGCCGTACCCCTTCGCCCTGGCAGCGGTGCCGATCGCCACCGAGTCCACCGTCTACGGCGCCGTCTTCGTGACCTGGCCGGGCGCGCATCCGGCGGAGATGTCCGACCACGAGCGCGAGCATCTGACCGCGGCCTGCGGCCGGCTGGCGGTCCGGCTGGAGCGGGCCGCCCAGCACAGCATCCCGCCGCACCCCGAGACCGATCTGCTCGCCGCGCCCGTGGTCGGAGGCATGGCCGGCTCGCTCGGCACGGTCGAGGCCGCACGGATGGTGAGCCGGCTGCCGTACGGGCTGGTCTCGCTGGACCTGCACGGACGCATCGGCTTCGTGAACGCGGCGGCGGCCGAACTGCTGCACGTCCCGGTGAGCCGGCTGCTCGGCACCCAGCTGTGGGCGTCGGTTCCCTGGCTCAACGACCCGGTGTACGAGGACCGTTACCGGGCCGCGCTGCTCAGTCAGCAGGTCACGTCGTTCGTGGCGCTGCGCCCACCCGGCGAGTGGCTGTCGTTCCGGCTGTACCCGAGCACGACGGGTCTGAGCGTCCGCATCACCCGGTCCAGGGCCGTGTCCCGGATGAACCGGACCGCACCGCCGTCCGACGGGGCGCCCTCCCGGCTGGTCACCATCTCGCAGGTGCTGGACCTGGCCGGGGCGCTCACCGAGGCGGTGGGGGTGCAGGACGTGGTGCAGCTGGTCGCGGACGAGATCGCCCCGGCCGTGGGCAGCCAGGCCCTGGTCGTGCTGGGCTCGCGGGCGAACCGGCTGCAGGTGCTCGGGCACCGCGGATACCGGGACCCGCACCTGGTGGAACGGTTCGACGGGATGCCCCTGACCGAGTCGACACCCGGCACCCAGGTGCTGCGCACGGGCGTGCCCGCCTTCTTCGAGTCGCAGGAACAGCTGGAGCGCCTGTACCCGGCGCGACTCGCCACCCCCGACGGTTTCGCGGCCTGGGCCTATCTCCCCCTGATCGCCCAGGGCCGCCCGGTGGGGACGTGCGTGCTCTCCTACGCCGAGCCCCACCCGTTCCCGACGGAGGAGCGGGCGGTGATGACCAGCATGGCCGGGCTGATCGCCCAGGCACTGGAGCGGGCGCTGCTCTACGACGCCAAGTACCGGCTCGCGCACGGACTGCAGGAGGCGCTGCTGCCGCACTCCCTGCCGTCGCTGCCCGGCATCGAGGCGGTCGGCCGCTATGTGCCGGCCACTCAGGGCATGGACATCGGCGGCGACTTCTACGACCTGGTGGGCGCTCAGGGGACGGCGGCGGCGGTGATCGGGGACGTCCAGGGCCACAACGTGACGGCGGCCGGGCTGATGGGGCAGGTCCGCACCGCGGTGCGCGCGTACACGACCGTGGGGCAGGCGCCCGAGGAGGTCATGCGCAGCACCAACCGGCTGCTGCTCGACCTGGGGTCCGACCTGTTCGCCAGCTGCCTGTACCTGCGGCTCGACCCGGAGCACGGGCGGGCCGTGATGTCCCGGGCGGGCCATCCCCCGCCGCTGCTGAGACGCCCGGACGGCCGGGTACGCGTCCTCGACCTGGCGGGCGGCCCGCTGCTGGGCATCGACGCCTCGGCGGTGTACCCGACGACGGAGGTCGCTCTGGCTCCCGGTTCGCTGCTCGTCCTGTACACCGACGGGCTGGTCGAGTCCCCCGGCACGGATTTCGAGGAGGCGCTCGCCGATCTGGGCCGGCGGCTGGGCGACGCCGGGGACCAGCCGCTGGACGAACTGGCCGACAGCCTCATCCAGCATGAACAACGCCGCGCCGACGGGGAGGAACGGCTCGACGACATCGCCCTGTTGCTGATCAGGGCCCTCGGCTAGGGGTGCTGCCCGGGACGTTGGTGACAGGCGACACGCCTTGAGTGGTCCTTGAACGGGGCGAGGGCCCGTCGTTCGGAGCACGCCGCAGACGCGGGGTCCCGCACGCTCGTCTGCCGCGTTGTCATCGGTTGCCGACGCTCCGGGTGGGGGGAACGCCGGTGGCCGGCCCGGTTCCGCCAGGAAGGGGGCGGAACCGGGCCGGCGGCGTCGGACCGGCTGCCGACGGCTGAGAAGGGGTCAGCGGCTCTCGGTCAGACCGGAGTTGTCCTCGACACCCTGGCCCGCGTCCTGACCGGCTCCGGCACCCGCACCGGCCCCGGCACCCGCTTCGTCGCCTCCGGCCTGCTCATCGGCACCGGCACCGGCCTCTTCACCCGCACCGGCCTCTTCACCCGCACCGGCCTCTTCGCCCGCACCGGCTTCCTGGCCGGCACCGGCCTCTTCACCGGCGCCCGCCTCTTCGCCCGCGCCGGCTTCCTGGCCCGCACCGGCCTCGTCACCGGCACCGGCACCGCCGCCCGCGGCACCGCCCGCGCCGAGGGTCGCGCCGACCGCCTCCAGGGCGGTGGTCACCGGCTGGAAGAACGTCTCGCCGCCGACCGTGCAGTCACCGCTGCCACCGGAGGTCAGGCCGATGGCGAGACCGTCCTGGGTGAACAGCGAGCCGCCGCTGTCGCCGGGCTCGGCGCAGACGTCGGTCTGGATGAGACCGGTGACGGTGCCCTCCGGGTAGTTCACCGTGGCGTCCAGGCCGAGGACCTGGCCGTCGGCGAGCCCGGTGGTGCTGCCCATCCGGAAGACCTCCTGGCCGACGGTCGCCTCCGCGGCCTCGGTGATCTGGACGGTCTGGTCGCCGGTGTTGACCTCACTGGGCGCCTCGGTCGCCGGGTCGTCGTACTTCACGAGTGCGAAGTCGCCGTCGCCCGGGAACGTCGACTGGTCGACGGTGGCGATCGGCTGACCGCCCTGGGTGTCCGACCACTCGTTGCCGCCGAGTGTGCAGTGACCGGCCGTCAGGAAGGCGGGCGAGCCGTCTCCCGCGGTGACGTTGAAGCCGAGGGAGCAGCGCGAGCCGCCCGCGAAGATGGCGTCGCCTCCGGAGACGAACGGCTTGAAGGTGCCGGAGGACTTCCTGATGGTGGCCATGCCGGAGCCGAGCTCCTGCACGGTGGACTCCAGTCTGTCCCACTTGGCGCCGGTCACGGTGCTGTCCGCCGTCACCAGGAGCTTGTTGGTGCGCGGGTCGATCGACCACGAGGTGCCCGCGATGGTCGCCTCGGACTTCAGCGTCGAGGCGCCGTCCTGCAGCTCCGACCAGCTGTTCTCGACCTCGCGGACCTTCGCTCCGGCCGCCTTCGCCTGCACGACCACGTTGTTGTTGTCGCCCGGTACGACGTTGACGACGAGCTGCTGGCTGTCGCCGTCGTAGTAGGAGCCGCCGAACGCTTCGCCGAGGAGCCCGGAGAGCTGCGAGGCGAGATCCGAGGCGTCGCCCGCCTTCAGGGTCTTCGGCGCGGCCGCCGCGTCGTCGGACGAACCGTCCTGCGATGCGTTGGCGTTGGGGAGCAGGAGCGCGGCCGCGCCGAGCGCCACCACGCTGCCCGCCGCTATCGCGGCCTTGCGCTTCGGAATTCGCTTGTGACTCAAACTTCTCTCCTCCTGGGGAACGGAGTAGGTGCCGCCGTCCGGCAGCTTCTGGGGGGCGCCTGGATGGCAGTTGGTACGCACGGGCCGCGCGGGGCGTTCAATTCCGATTGCAAGTGATCCCTTCGCGCTGCGGAATCAGCCAACTCCCGCCGCCCGCACGGTGACCGCCGGGTCCCCGGCCGCCCTGTTCACACCAGGCCGGTCCGGCGGAGCCGGGCACGCCCGCCCGGGGGGATCCATGGCCGGATGACGGCCTTTCAGCGACGGGCGCCCACCGGCCTGGCGGAACGCAACGCTCCGTATCTGCCCGGGAACGATCCGTCGAGGTCACGGAACCAAATCCCGGCTTCAGCGAATCTGCACATCGAATGCTCAACCCGGTCACCGAAATAAGGGTTATCCACACCTCGGCCGTGCCGGACACGCCTTTGGGGTGGGAGTGCCGGATTCGCCGCCCCGCCGAGCAAGGGCCGGGATGCGCCGATGCGGTGCCGCATGTGAAGGAGTCGCCACCAAGCAGTGCACGAACCTGCACGGATCGGTGCGGCTGAGACGCAAGTTGCCTGGTGAGGGGGGTGGTTGATTGGAAGCGCGGAGCCGCAGCGTGCTTTGATCCATCGCACCGCGGGGGCCGCTCAGGGCACTCGGAAACGGATGCCCGGTGCTCGCGGTCGCGGCCGTCATCTGTCCCCAGAGGGGGCCGCTCCCCCCTTGTGAGATATCCATATGAAGGGAAGTTCCATCATGAACTCCACCCCCCAGGTCGAGACCGTCGAGATCGCTGACGCCCAGCTCGACGCCATCTCCGGCGGCCTGTCCGTGAACGCCGTGAACACCGTCACCGACACCGTTGACGGCATTGCCCCGGTCTCCGGCCTGGTCGACACCGCCGTCGGCACCGTCGAGGGCGTCACCGGCCTCAACACGGCCCCGGTCACCGGCCTGGTCTCCGGCCTCTGATCGAGCCCTTGTGCCGTTGATTCCCGGAACCGCAGCCGGCGGTTCCGGGTTCTTCGGGTTCCGTACGAGCCTCTGCCTCGGCCGTCCGTACCTCTTCCACGGGTGAGGGAAGTTCCTTGCAGTTCCGCCAACAGGCCCTCGCCAAGCTCCAGTCACCGGAGGAACTCGACCTGCCGGTGCGCTTCGCCCGCCCGCAGGGCTGGCTCGTGCTCTCCGTGACGGTGGTCGCGATGGCCGCCGCCTCGGTGTGGGCGGTGACCGGCTCGGTGACCTCCACCGTGAGCGCGCCCGCCATCATCACGCACGGACAGGGCAGTTACGTCCTGCAGAGCCCCGTCGCGGGCCAGGTCACCGCGGTGCTGGCCAAGCAGGGCGAGCAGGTGCCCGCCGGCTCCCCCGTGCTCAAGGTCCGGACGAGCAAGGGTGAAGCGGTCGTCCGTACGCTCGACGCGGGCCGCGTCTCCGCGCTGGCCGCGACCGTCGGGCAGATCATCCAGACCGGCGCGAACGTCGCCGCCGTCGAGAAGGTCGCCCGTGCCGGGGACCCGCTCTACGCGACCGTGTACGTCCCCGCGCAGAACGCCGCCTCGATCCCCGGCGACGCGGCCGTGGACCTGACCGTGCAGTCGGTGCCGACCCAGGAGTACGGCGTGCTGCGCGGCCATGTGAAGTCGGTGGACCGCTCGGCGCAGTCCCCGCAGCAGATCGGCGCGTTCCTCGGGGACAGCCAGCTGGGCGAGCAGTTCACGAAGAAGGGCAGACCGGTGGCCGTGACGGTCCGGCTGGACAGGTCCTCCGCCACCAAGAGCGGCTACAGGTGGTCCTCCGCGGACGGGCCGCCGTACAAGCTGACCTCCATGACGCTGGCCTCCGGTTCCATCCGGCTGTCCGACCAGCGCCCCGTCGACTGGCTGCTGCCATGAGCGCGACCGCACAGGAACCCCGGAGCAGGCGACGCGCCGCCCCGCCCAAGCGCAAGGTGCCCAAGGCCCGGGCGAAGACCGTCCGCACGCCCACCGTGCTCCAGATGGAGGCCGTCGAGTGCGGCGCCGCCTCCCTGGCGATGGTGCTCGGGCACTACGGCAAGCACGTCCCGCTGGAGGAACTGCGCATCGCCTGCGGTGTCTCCCGCGACGGCTCGCGCGCCAGCAACCTCCTGAAGGCGGCCCGCTCCTACGGCCTCACGGCCAAGGGCATGCAGATGGACCTGGCCGCCCTCGCCGAGGTGACGTCGCCGGCCATCCTGTTCTGGGAGTTCAACCACTACGTCGTCTACGACGGCATGGGCCGGCGCCTCGGCCGCCGGGGCGTCTACATCAACGACCCCGGCAAGGGCCGGCGGTTCATCCCCATGGAGGACTTCGACGGCAGCTTCACCGGTGTCGTGCTGGTGATGGAACCCGGTGAGGACTTCGCCCGGGGTGGCCGCAAACCCGGTGTCCTCGGCGCCATGCCGGCCCGGCTGCGCGGCACGGCGGGCACGATGCCCGCGGCGGTGCTGGCGAGTCTGCTGCTGGTGGCGGTCGGTGCGGCGGTGCCCGCGCTGAGCCGGACCTACATCGACGAGTTCCTGATCGGCAACCAGACCTCACTGCTCGACGTGCTGTTCCCGTCGATGGCGGCGTGCGTGCTGCTCACGGTGGTGCTGACCTGGCTCCAGCAGGCCAACCTGCTGCGTGGCCGCATCATCTCCTCCACCCTCTCCAGCGCCCGCTTCCTGCGGCATCTGCTGCGGCTGCCGGTGACGTTCTTCTCCCAGCGCAGCCCGGCCGACCTGGTGCAGCGCCTGCAGTCCAACGACGCGGTGTCCGAGACCCTGTCCCGCGACCTCGCGGCGGCGGGCGTGGACGCGGTCGTGGTCGTCCTGTACGCGGTGCTGCTGTACACCTACGATCCGCAGCTCACGTTCGTGGGCATCGGCGTGGCCCTGCTGAACATCGTCGCCATGCGGGTGGTGATCCGGCTGCGGGCGACGCGCACGGCGAAGCTGCGCGCGGACTCGGCCCGGCTCACGAACACCGCCTACACGGGCCTTCAGCTCATCGAGACGATGAAGGCGACCGGCGGCGAGGACGGCTACTTCCGCAAGTGGGCCGGGCAGCACGCCACCACCCTGGAGGAGCAGCAGCGTCTCGGCGTGCCGAGCGCCTGGCTGGGCGTGGTCGCCCCGACGCTCGCCACCCTCAACAGCGCGCTGATCCTGTGGATCGGCGGCATGCGGGCGGTCGAGGGGCACATCTCGGTCGGTCTGCTGGTCGCCTTCCAGGCCCTGGTCACCCGGTTCACGGCCCCGCTGACCCGGCTGAACGGCGTCGCGGGCCGTATCCAGGACTTCGCGGCGGACGTGGCCCGGCTGAAGGACGTCGAGAACTTCAAGGCCGACCCGCTCTACGGCCGGCCGGGCTCGAGCGAGTCCACGCGCCGCCTCCAGGGCCATGTGGAACTGGAGAACATCATGTTCGGCTACAGCCCGCTCGACAAGCCGCTGCTCACCGGCTTCGACCTGACGGTCGGCCCCGGGCAGCAGGTCGCCCTGGTCGGCGGTTCGGGCAGCGGCAAGTCCACGGTGTCCCGGATGATCTCCGGGCTGTACGCGCCGTGGGAGGGCGTGATCCGTATCGACGGGCAGCGCATCGAGGACATCCCGCGCGGGGCGCTGGCCGCCTCGGTCTCCTTCGTCGACCAGGACGTGTTCCTCTTCGAGGGCACGGTCCGGGACAACGTGGCGCTGTGGGACCCGTCCATCCCCGACGACGCGGTGGAGGACGCGCTGCGCGACGCCGCCCTGTACGACGTGATCACGCGCCGGCCGGGCGGCATCCACAGCAGGGTGGAGCAGGACGGCCGCAACTTCTCCGGCGGGCAGCGCCAGCGCCTGGAGATCGCCCGGGCGCTGGTGCGCCGCCCGAGCATCCTGGTGCTCGACGAGGTGACGAGCGCGCTGGACGCGGAGACCGAGCAGGTCGTGATGGACAACCTGCGCCGGCGCGGCTGCGCCTGCGTGGTGATCGCGCACCGGCTCAGCACGGTGCGCGACAGCGACGAGATCGTCGTCCTCGAACACGGCACGGTCGTGGAGCGGGGACGGCACGAGGACCTGGTGGCCGGTGGCGGCGCGTACGCGGCACTGGTCAGGGAGCGGTGAGATGACGGCCGTTCACGAAGGACACCACGGCGACCTCGTACTGGGCGCCTTCGGGCAGATGGGCTCGCGCATCGACTGCGCCGGGTTCAACCGTCTCGACCTCGAAGGCCCGCAGGTGCTGTGGCTGGTCGCGTCCGGAGCCGTGGACCTGTTCGCCGTCGACGCCGGGCAGCAGGGTCACTGGCACCATCTGGGCCGTCTGGAGGCGGGCTCGCTGGTGCTCGGCCCGGTGCCGGGCCCGCAGCACACCCTGGTGGCCCGGCCGTTGCGCGACTGCGTGGTGCACCGCATCGGCCTGCGCGAGCTGTACCAGCCCGCCGACACGGCGACCTGGTCGTACGACGAGTACGGCAACCCGCAGTACGTGCCGCCGACGACGAGTCCGCTGGAGTACGCGCTCGCCCTCGGGGTCGGCCGCAGCCTGTCGATCCTCTTCCAGGCGCCGATGGCCACCGAGCGGGCCGCCGCGCCCACGGACGATGACGTGTTCTGGATGCAGGTGCCGCCGGGCAGCGTGCAGTACGGCTCGCTGTACGGCGCGGAGGCCGCGGCCGACCTGCTGATGGACCCCGCGCTGTGGCAGTCCATGGTCGACCAGCAGTACCGGCTGCTGACCACGCTGGACCGCTGGATCGAACAGCTGGAGCGCACTCACGAGACGCGCACGGCCGAGGGCATCAAGGCCGGTGAGGCGGTGCGCGCCCAGGCCGACCAGACGCTGCTCGCCTCGATCGGCAAACGCTCCTCGAAGCGCACGACCGCGGCCGACGCGGACGCCACGTACGCGGCCTGCAAGCTGGTCGGGCAGGCTGCCGGGATCCGGATCACCGAGCCGACCCAGAAGGGCACCGGCGGCGACCGCCTCGACCCGGTCGAGCAGGTCGCCCTGGCCTCCCGGGTGCGGACCCGGGCCGTACGGCTCGACGGCCCCTGGTGGCGGGACAACGTGGGGCCGCTGGTCGGCCGGCGGGAACTGTCGGGCGCGCCGGTGGCGCTGTTGTGGCGGCGCGGCGGCTATGTGGCGGTGCATCCGTCGACCGGGCGGGAGACGCCGGTCGAGAAGGCGAACGCCGAGGAGTTCGAGCCGCGCGCGGTGATGTTCTACCGCCCCCTGCCGGAGCTGGGGCTCAGTCCGCTGAGGCTGCTGCGGTTCTGCATGCAGGGGATGCGCGGCGATCTGACGGGCCTGCTGCTCAGTGGTCTGGTCACGGTGGCGATCGGCGCGCTGGTGCCCATCGCGACCGGCAAGGTACTGGGCGAGTTCGTGCCGAAGGCGCAGACGGACCTGATCGTGCAGGTGTGCCTCGCGGTGATGCTCAGCAGTGTGGTGGCGGCGGCCTTCATGCTGTTGCAGAACCTCACCATTCTGCGGATCGAGGGCCGGATCGAGGCCACGCTCCAGCCGGCGGTGTGGGACCGGCTGCTGAGGCTGCCGACGAAGTTCTTCACCGAGCGCTCCACGGGTGAACTGGCCAGCGCGGCCATGGGTATCAGTTCGATCCGTCGGCTGCTGGCGGGGGTCGGGCCGACGGTCGCCCAGTCGGTGACGGTCGGCGCGATGAACCTGGGGCTGCTGTTCTGGTTCAGCGTGCCGATGGCGATGGCCGCGATCGGCATGCTCGTCGTCATCGCGGCGGTGTTCCTGGGGCTCGGGCTGTGGCAGGTGCGCTGGCAGCGGCGTCTTGTGGTGCTCGCCAACAAGCTGAACAACCAGGCGTTCCAGACGCTGCGGGGGCTGCCCAAGCTGCGGGTGGCCGCCGCCGAGAACTACGCGTACGCCGCGTGGGCGTCGGAGTTCGCGCGCAGCCGTGAGCTCCAGCAGCGGGTCGGCCGGATCAAGAACCTCACGACGGTGCTGGGCGCGGTGTACCTGCCGCTGTGCACCCTGCTGATGTTCATGCTGCTGGCCGGTCCGGCCCGCGGCTCGATGTCGGCGGCGGCGTTCCTCACCTTCAGCACCTCGGTGACGATGGTGTTGACCTCCGTCACCCAGTTGACGGGAGCGTTCGTCTCGGCGGTGGCCGCGCTGCCGCTGTTCGAGGAGATCAAGCCGGTGCTGGACGCGACGCCGGAGGTGCGTACGGCGAGCACCCGGCCGGGTCCGCTGACCGGGGCGATCGAGGCACGCCGGGTGTCCTTCCGCTACGCTGACGACGGCCCGCTGGTCCTGGACGACGTGTCGTTCGAGGTGCGGCCGGGGGAGTTCGTCGCGGTCGTCGGCCCGAGCGGCTGCGGCAAGTCGACCCTGCTGCGGTTGCTGATCGGCTTCGACCGGCCCGTGTCGGGCAGCGTGCTCTACGACGGGCAGGACCTGGCGGCACTGGACCAGTCCGCGGTGCGCCGTCAGTGCGGTGTGGTGCTCCAGCACGCGCAGCCGTTCAGCGGCTCGATCCTGGACGTCATCTGCGGCACCGAGCCGTACACGCCGGAGGAGGCGATGGCCGCCGCCGAGATGGCCGGTCTCGCCGAGGACATCAAGCGGATGCCGATGGGGCTGCACACCATCGTCGCGGGCAGCGGAGCCGTCTCCGGCGGCCAGCGCCAGCGGCTGATGATCGCCCAGGCGCTGATCCGGCGGCCGCGCATCCTCTTCTTCGACGAGGCGACCAGTGCGCTCGACAACGAGACGCAGCGCACGGTCATCGAGAGCACCAAGGCCCTGAACGCCACCCGCGTCGTCATCGCGCACCGCCTGTCCACCGTGATGGACGCCGACCGGGTCGTGGTGATGGAGGACGGCAAGGTCATCCAGCAGGGCCCGCCCGCCCAGTTGCTCGCCGACGCCCAGGGACGGCTGCACGAGCTGGTGCGGCGCCAGATGGCGTGACGTAGCGCACTCCTCGCACGGTCCCGGCGGACGTTGCCGTTTCGCCGGTTCCCGGCGGGAGGCGCCAAGGGCCGTCTCGTGCACAGGGGCAGGGACACGGCGGCCCCTTCTCCGTGCCCGGTGGCGCGTCCTCGCCGGTCCGCGGCGTGTGATCTGTTGACCGGAGCCGTAAACGGGTACCCACCGCCCATGCGAATCAGTGTGGTGGATGTGGGATCGAACGCGGTCAGACTGGTGGTCGCTGACGCGGCGGACGGGGTGCCTCTGCCCGTGCACACCGCCAAGTGGCGACTCCGGCTGTCCGAGCAGGTCACACCGGGGGGACCCGTGCCGGAGCGGGCCGTGGAACAACTCGTCGACGCGGTGGCCGAGGCGAGCAGGACCGCCACCCGGTGGGGTGCCGCGGGCCCGCTGGCGTTCGCGACCGCCGTGGTGCGCAACGCGCCGAACCGGCACGAGGTGCTGCGCACGGTCCGCGCCCGTACGGGCGTCGACCTGTGCACCCTGCCGGGCGAGGTCGAGGCCGAGCTGACGTTCCTCGGGGCCCGGCGCTGGATGGGGTGGCGGTCGGGGCCGCTCGCTCTGCTCGACATCGGCGGCGGTACCTTCGAAGTCGCTTTCGGGCGCGGCCGGTTGCCCGACTTCGTGGCGTCCTTGCCGCTGGGCGCGCGGCGGCTGACGCACGAGTTCTTCTCGGACGAGGACCCGCCGTCGCCGGAGCGGGTGCGGGCCCTGCGCCGCAAGGTCCGCCACCAGCTGCGGGACGTCGCGGCACGGATCCGCTGGGAGGGCCCGCGCACCGCGGTCGCCACCTCCCGCACCTTCCAGCAGCTGGGGCGGCTATGCGGCGCGGCGCCCGGCCGCCACGGCCCGTTCGTGGACCGTCAGATGCACCGCTCCGAACTGCGGGCGGCGATCACACAGCTGGCCGCGCTGCCCGCCGCCGAACGCGCGCATCTGCCCGGCATCTCCGCGCCGCGCGCCGCGCAGAGCCTGGCGGGGGCGGTGGTCGGGCACACCGCGCTGAAGCTGACCGGCATCAAGGCCATCACGGTCTGCCCCTGGGCGATCCGCGAGGGGGTGCTGCTGCGCCACATCGAGGACGGGCCCTCCTGGTGGGCGGAGGTCACCCGGCGCAGTGCGGAGGCCGCCCCTCCCGACCCGATGCCGCTGCGCATCGCCACGGCCTCCGGCTGAACCGTCCACAGCCAGGCGTGACCGTACCGAAGACGTACCGAACAGGAAGGGAGACCCCTGTGTCCCAGCACAAGGACCACGACCGAGGCGAGGACCAGCACGGCAAGCCGCCCGAGACGGCTCTGGAGGAGGTGCTGCGGGAGGTCGAGGACGCCGAGAACCGCACCCGGGACTCCGCGGACCAACGCCGCCACCAGGGCGAGGCGGGAGAGGCCATCACGCCCAACACACGGGCGCAGGAGGAGTCCGAAGGGGACTGACGCGAACGGGGCGGGCCACGGCTACTGGGGCGGCGGCCCGAGCGGCCGCGCCGCCAGGGCCCGCGCCACACCGAGCAGGTTCGCCGCCATGGCCCGCCCGGTCGACCGCGACCAGTCGTGGCCCCGCTCGGCGTCGAGGAAGCTCGGCCCGGGGCCGGGCCCCTGGTTCCAGTACGTCCACGCCTGGCCGGGGATCGTGTAGCCGATGTCCTCCAGGCCCCCCGTGATCTCGTTGATCACGTGATGCGCCCCGTCCTCGTTGCCGGTGACGACCGCCCCCGCCACCCGGTTGTAGGCCACGGGCCGGCCCTCGTCGTCCGTCTCGGACATCATCGCGTCCATCCGCTCCAGCACTCGCTGGGCAACCGAGGACGGCCCGCCCAGCCAGGTCGGCGAGGCGATGACCAGGATCTCCGACTCCAGCAGCCGTTCGTGCACCCCCGGCCACGCGTCGCCGTCGTACACCGGCTCGCTGGTCACTCCCGGGGCGATGTCCAGATCGACGGCCCGTACGACGTCGACCTCCACGCCCTCCTTGCGCAGTTGCTCGACGACGACGTTCGCCAGCGCCTCGGTGTTCGAGGTCTCGGGCGACTTCTTGAGGGTGCAGTTGACCACGAGTGCCTTCATGACACGCCGGAGTACCCTCCTGGGCGGGTGTCACGCGAGGGGTGACCCCGGTCGCCGGGCGGGTACCCGGCGTTCATGGAGCACGAAGGACCACGACTGCCGGCCCCGCGCGGCCCGCTGAGCAGGGATGTCGACGCGTATCTGCGGGGCGCGGGCCGTCTGCCCGGCCTGGAGGAGGTCGCCCGCGCCGAGGTGTACGGCGACGACCTCCAGCTCGCCCTGTACCTGTGCTACGAGCTGCACTACCGCGGCTTCGCGGGGGTCCCTCCGGAGCGCGAGTGGGATCCCGACCTGCTGCGCGTCCGCGCCGCTGTGGAGCAGCGCTTCCTGTCCGCGCTGCGCACCGACGCGCACGTCCACGACAGCGTGGACGAGGCACTGGCCGGCCTGCTGGTCGAACCCGTCGACGGCACCGGCGTCACCCACTTCCTGCGTGACGAGGGCGAACTGTGGCAGGTGCGCGAGTACGCGGCCCAGCGCTCCCTGTACCACCTCAAGGAGGCGGACCCGCACGCCTGGGTGCTGCCGCGGCTGTGGGGCCGGGCGAAGGCGGCGATGGCGGCGGTCGAGTTCGACGAGTGGGGCGGCGGCCGCGCCGACCGTGTGCACGCCCGTCTGTTCGCCGACCTGATGACGGACCTGGGGCTGGACACCACGTACGGCCGCCATCTCGACGCGGCGTCCGCCGAGGCACTGGCCACCGTGAACATGATGTCCCTCTTCGGGCTGCACCGGGCGCTCAGAGGCGCCCTGGTCGGCCACTTCGCGACGGTCGAGATCACCTCGTCACCGGGGTCGCGGCGGCTCGCCGAGGCGATGCGCCGCACCGGAGCCGGGCCCGCGGCCGAACACTTCTACGACGAGCACGTCGAGGCCGACGCGGTCCACGAGCAGGTGGTGCGTCACGATGTCATCGGCGGGCTGCTGGAGCGCGAGCCGCATCTCGCCCCGGACGTCGCCTTCGGCATCGACGCCACCGAGTTCGTCGAGGAACGTTTCGGCACTCGGCTGCTCGCCGATTGGCGTGCCTCCCGTTCGTCGCTGCGTACACCGCTTGCCCCAGAAGCAGCTCATATCTCCTGATTGCCCGGGTACCCGGTGTCCGTGATTGCACTGGTACCCCCGGGCGTGTACGCCCCGCAGGAGGACACCGAGCTGCTGGCCGGTGCCCTGGCCGACGAGCCGCTGCCGCCGGACGCGGAAGTCCTCGACGTGGGCACCGGCAGCGGCGCCCTGGCCCTGGAGGCCGCGCGCCGCGGCAGCCGCGTGACCGCAGTGGACGTGTCCTGGAGCGCTGTGTGGGCCGCGCGGCTGAACGCCCGTGTGGCGGGACTCCCGGTCCGCACCTTGCACGGGAACCTGTTCGATCCGGTGCGCGAGGAGACGTTCGATCTGGTCCTGGCCAATCCGCCGTACGTGCCGGCGCCGGACGGTCATCGCAGGCCGCCGCGGGGCGCGGCCCGGGCCTGGGACGCGGGCGGCGACGGACGGCTGGTCGTCGACCGGATCTGCCGGCAGGCGCCCGGTCTGCTGCGGCCGGGCGGCGTGCTGCTGCTCGTGCAGTCGGCGCTCAGCGGCCCGGACCTGACCGTCGGGCAGTTGCGCGCGGCCGGCCTGAAGGCCGCCGTGACCCGCCGGCGCCGGATCGCGCTCGGGCCGGTGCTGCGCGGCCGGGAACGCTGGCTGCGGGAGCGGGGGATGCTGTCCGCCGCCGATGACAAGGAAGAGCTGGTGGTCGTCCGTGCCGAACTCCCCGTCTGAGCGGTCCGCCGCACCTCGCCGCGTCGCCGTCCAGCGCAAGGGCCCGCTGCTGATGGAGGGGCCGGTGGAGGTGGAGCTGGAGGACGGCTCCGTCGTCACCTCCGACCGCTTCCGCGTGGCCCTGTGCACCTGCCGCCGCAGCCGCCGTTACCCGTGGTGCGACACGAGCCACCGCGACCGGGCGTGATGTCCCTGGCGTGAGAAGCCCAGGGGCCGGCGGGCGGCCCCACTCCGCCCGCCGGCCCCCTTGCACGAGATCGCTGCTTTCCGTGACAACGGCCCGGCTCCCCAGCCACGGCCCGCTGCGCTTCACGGATCCAGCGCGATCCCGGTCTGTGGGCTCAGCCCTCTCAGAAGGAGAAGACGCCCGTTCCGTAGGCGTTCTTCATGCAGTCGTTGGAGAAGGTGCGCTCGTAGGAGACGCGCTTGCCCTGCCATACGCCGTCGACGGTGACGACCACCGGGTCGTACTGCTTGGTGCACATCACGCCGTCCCTCGCGGTCAGGGCGTCGAAGTCGCCACCGACGCCACGCAGTTCCGCGCAGGCCGGCCCGGCCGCCGGGTGCGTGCCGGCGGGCGTCGGGGCACAGGTCAGGGTGACCGCGCGTTCCGGAGTCGCTGCGATCGCGCTCTCACCGTGGCCCACCGTGAGGACGAGGGCCGACGGGGCGTAGAGCGCGGTGGGGGCCTGACCCGGAGTGGCGAGCGCGGCCCCGGAGAGGGGTCCGCAGACGGCTGTGGCCGTCATGCCGAGAGTCATGGCCCAGCGCGCGGTGTTCCGCATTGTGTGCATCCTTCCGCATCGATTACAGGGTGTGCCGGCCCGTGCTCGGTCGGTGCCCGGAGCGGCGAGCGCGAGTCTGCCGAGTCCGCAGCGGAAACACACATCGACCCCACGCGTTTCAGTAACGTTCCGTATTGAATCAGTGGCGTGAAGTTACGGAATCGGCGCGGGTGAAGCCCGTAACCGCACGGTCTCCGGGAGTACGAAGCGGCCAGATGGCTGATTTCCGTGCGCTCGTTAATAGGCCTGAAACATTCCGATTCCGCTCTCAGCCGACCACTTCGTGGCCTCTTGTGTTCATGGAAGTGCCGAGTAATCGTCATTACATGATTACTACAGAGCAGAGAGAGAAGCTTCGCGGCTGGTTCGCAGGCCGCCTGCCAGACGACCTCTTCGAGGAACTGACCGAGATCACGGTCGACCGCGAGGAGATCACCGTGATCGGCCGCATCCCCGCACCACGGCTGGCCGAGGACGCCCCGGCCGCCGAGCGGGAGGCGGCCCTGGAGAGCCGGGCCCAGGAGTTCCGGGAGCGCACCCGCGAGGACCGGATGGCCGTGGCACGCGAGGCCGAGCACCGGTTCCGCCGGAAGGTGTCCTGGGGCGTGGAGTGCGGCGAGCGGCGGACACTCTTCACGCACGTGGCCGCGCCGGTGATGACGCGGCTGCGCCAGCCGGAGCGCCAGGTCCTCGACACCCTGATCGCCGGCGGCGTGGCCCGCAGCCGCAGCGACGCGCTGGCCTGGTGCGTGCGCCTGGTCCAGCGTCATACGGACGACTGGCTGGCCGAGTTGCGCGACTCGCTGGAACACGTGCAACGCGTCAGGTCCCAGGGCCCGGACACCGAGCCGGACCCCGCACCGGGCGCGGACGAGGAGTGACCCGTCGGATACCTCCCGCCGACGCACGGGCTCGATGTTCTCGCCACCGAGCGCGCCGGCCCGTGTGCTGCACGGGGCAGCGGTCCGCCCTTGATCCACCAGAGCGCATACCGCTCGGTATCGTCGCCGTACGGCACGGTCTCGACGAGGAGAAGACGAGAGGCGGGCGTACGTGGGCAAGCACTGGGCGGACTTCCAGTACGAGATCTATCTGAACGGGATGTCGGGCGCCGTACCGCGCCTGCCCACCGATCTGACCCGGCTGGAGGAACTCACCGAGCAGCGGCTCGGGCCCGGCCCGGTCGGCTATGTGGCGGGCAGCGCGGGCGACGGCAGTACGGCCCGCGCCAACCGGGCGGCCCTGAAGCGCCGCCGGATCGTGCCGCGCATGCTGCGGGACGTGCACGAGCGGGATCTGTCGGTCGAGGTGCTGGGGCGGTCCCTTCCCGCCCCCCTCGCACTGGCGCCGGTCGGCGTGCTGTCGATCATGCACCCGGACGCCGAGCCCGCCGCGGCCCGGGCCGCCGCCGCGCAGGGCGTGCCGTACATCCTGTCGTCCGCGTCCAGCACGCCCATGGAGCAGGTCGCCGAGGCCATGGGGGACGCCGAGCGCTGGTTCCAGCTGTACTGGCCGAAGGACCCGGAGGTGGCCCGCAGCTTCCTGGACCGGGCGAAGGCGGCCGGGTTCACCGCGCTGGTCGTCACCCTGGACACACCGCTGCTGTCGTGGCGGCCTCGCGATCTCGACCAGGCGTACCTGCCGTTCCTGCACGGGGTCGGTACGGCCAACTACTTCTCGGACCCGGCTTTCCAGGCGGGTCTGGCCAAGCCGGTGCACGAGGATCCGAACGCGGCCGTGATGCACTTCGTCGGGATGTTCTCCGACCCGGCCAAGAGCTGGCCCGACCTCGCGTTCCTGCGGGAGAACTGGGACGGCCCGATCGTCCTCAAGGGCGTCCTGCACCCGGACGACGCGCGACTGGCCGCCGACGCCGGCATGGACGGCGTGATCGTCTCCAACCACGGCGGCCGTCAGGTGGCCGGCTCCGTAGCGGCGGCCGACGCCCTTCCCCGCGTGGCGGAGGCGGTCGGCGACCGGCTCACCGTCCTGTTCGACAGCGGCGTCCGCACCGGTGACGACATCTTCAAGGCTCTCGCCCTCGGCGCCCGCGCGGTTCTCGTCGGCCGTCCGTACGTCTACGGCCTCGGCCTCGACGGCCGGTCGGGCGTCGAGCACGTCATCCGCTGCCTGCTGGCCGAACTCGACCTCACCCTCGCCCTCTCGGGGCACTCGACGCCGAGCACGGTCTGTCCGGCCGACCTCGTCGAGGATCCGGCCTGACGAGGGTGGGCTGCGCCGCGCGTTCGCCGCGCAGCCCGCGGGCCCCGGGGCCCGTCGTCAGGCGGTCCGGCCGTCGGTGAGTGTCACCTGGCGGGCGGCCGGGTCGCGCTGCTCCTCGATCGACAAGGAGCCCTCCGCCGTCGGCAGGGGCTCCGGTTGCCAGCGCTGCGCGTCGGAGGAGCGGTCGCGTACCTTGACGACGATGTCGGCGTCCGGGTCGTCGCCGGCCGGGGCGAGGGCGAGCCGCTCGTCCCAGCGGGGCAGCAACTCCCCCTGCACGGTGATGTCGTAGCGCACGTCGTCGCCCCGCTCGGCATCCTCGTCGGCGCAGGTGCCGAGGACGACGACACCGGCGTCCTTGTGGGAGTCCAGGCACAGCCCGGGATCGGCGACGCTGCGCAGCAGCCCGTCGTCCTCGTACGTCCACTGCTGGGTCCACACCGCCGTGCACTCCGCCAGCTTCGCGCCCGAGCCCTCCTTCGGCAGGTCCCGGATGTCGAGGCACAGGTCGGCACCGGCGTTGCGCAGCCGCGTCACCCCCGGTGCCGAGGGAAGCCCGGCGGTGCCGGGCGGCGTCGCCGACGTGGGGCCCTTGCCGTCGGCCGCGCTGTTGGACCCGGCCGGGTCGGCCTCCCCGCCGTCGTGGGAGGACGCGCTGATGATGAGCACCGTCGCCAGCACCCCGGCCGAGACCGCGCCGACGCCCGAGATCAGTGCCCGGGAGGAGCGCAGCGCCTCCGGTACCCGGCGGGCGGGCACGGGAAGCCGGGACAGCAGACCGTGCCGTCCGCCGCCCCGCCGTCCGCCGCCGCGCCGGCCGGAGCGAGCGCCCCGGCTCCCGTGCGACGCGCGTCCCGGGCGTGAGTCGAGGTAGCGGCGGGCGCCCCAGCCGAGTACCGCCTCGGCGGTCAACGGCCCCAGCGGGCCCTCGAAATGGCTCAGTTGTTCCGCCGCGCTCCGGCAGTAGCGGCACTCGTCCAGATGCTGCTGGACATCGGGCAGGAGTGCGCCGCCCCGGCGGATCGGGACGTCGAGGAGGCGGTTGTAGAAGCGGCAATCCTGGGTGGGCGCGAGTTCGCGATGGGCGTGTACACAGCCTTCGCGGAATTTGTCCCGGGCCTGTTCGAGGGCCGCCGACGCGATGTCGGTGTCCATGCCCAGCAGGCCGGCCGGGACGCTTAAAGGATCTGCCTCGACCTCGACGTGCCACAGCAAACAGCGGGAGGCGGCGGGAAGCGCCTGGAATGCCCGCTCCGCGAGGATGCGATTTTCGGGCGTCATGGACGTCGCCGCGCGCAGCCCGCGCCCTCCGGCAGGTTTCTGCAGCGCGGGCAGAACGGCCGATATTCCATCGTCGCCGGACCACTCGCGGATCGTGTCGCGCACGGTCACCAGGAGGGCCGGGCGCAGCGCGACGGCCGACTCACCGAAGGCGAGGCGGTTGAGGGTCCGGTGGAAGGCGGTTCCGGTCACCATCGCGGCGACCTGCGCCGACGAGGCGAGACAGATGACCGCGTAGTCGTACACCGGCTGGTAGTGCCGCGCCATCAGCAGCGCGACGGAATGGGCGGCGACCTCGCCCTCCGGGCTGCCTCTCAACGGAGCGGCGAGTGATTCATCGGATTCCACCGGATCCCCGCCGGGCGGGGGATACGGAGGACGAGGGGGGTGGGGGGTGGGCACTGAGATGGTTCCTTCCCACGCATGTGACACACAGAGGTCGTGCCGCCGAAAAAGGAGGCCCGGTTGGTGCGTACCTCTTTTGGCGCGGCGCGGGAGGTGCGAATTCACCGACGGCGAATCGGACGCGGTCCACAAATCACGTGCGACATCCGGCCATTCCCCCCGCACGCGCGTTTCACTCTTCCACAACCCCCACACGGCCAACAAGGCGCGCGGACAACATCCCCGCCATTGACAGAAAGTCAGAAACGGCGAACGGATGCACGCGACTCGCACCCGTTTTCGACATTTCCCTGCGGCCCGTGTGAATCGGGCACCGCGTCCGTTCCTCAGATCTGCCAGGAACGCAGCCGGTCCGCCGCGCCGTACACGTCGGTGGTGCCGGACAGCAGGTCGCGGGCGAGGTCGACGAGGGCGCCGTAGGGCGGGTCGATGCCGACGCCGCTGACGAACATGTACGCCACGGCGGTCGCACAGGCGAAGCGGGCGTTGGCCGAGGGCAGCGGCCTCAGGACGGTGATGGTGTGCAGCAGCGCGGCGGCCCGCCAGGCGGGGTCGGAGTTCACCCCGAGGCGGGGCGGGTCCACGCGGTGCCGGGCGACGGCGGCGACCAGCGCGGAGAAGTCGTTGACGGTGGGCTGGTCCGGCAGGACCTCCTCGTGGCGCTGAAGCAGCCAGGGCACGTCGATATGGATCACGGGCGCCATGGGTCAGGCGGCCCGCCCTTCGCCCTTGGCGGGCGGTTCGTCGTCGGGGAACGCGGCGGCGAACTCGTCGGCGTGAGTGGAGAAGAACCGGCGGAACGCTTCCGCGCCTTCCTGCAGGGCCCGGTGGCGGGCTATGTCGGCCGCGGCGGCCTCTCGCACGAGCGCCTTCATGGACGTACCGCGCTCCTTGGCGATCTGCCTGAGGTCCTCAAGTTCGCGGTCGCTGAACTCCACGTTGAGAGCTGGCATGCCTTCACGGTACCGCTGGGGTACTGACTCGTAAATACCCCCAGGTCAGGTTGGTTGCCGCGTGGTACCTAGACGGCGGTTCCCCTGAGATGTGAGTCACATCGGGCCGTGTGATGTCACATTCCGGGGCCCTGTCCGGCTCGCAGTGGTGAGCGCGCCAGAGGAGGCCCCCGCATGACCGAGAGCTCCGTACCCGGCACCGGCACCTCGCTCGACGCGGCGACCGGGGTGTTCGTCGACCATCGTGAGCTGCTGTTCGGCGTCGTCTACAACATGCTCGGCAGTGTCGCCGACACCGAGGACGTCCTGCAGGAGACATGGCTCTCCTGGACGGCCCGCGGCGGCGGCGCTCCCCTGGACGGTGTCGACAACCCGCGTGCCTATCTCGTCCGGGTCGCCGTCAACCACGCGCTGCGCCGCCGTGCCGTGGTCAGTCGCCGGCGGGAGACGTACGTCGGCCCGTGGCTGCCCGAGCCCCTGGTCGCCGACGACGCCGGAACCGCCGAGGACCCGGCCCTGCGTTCGGAGTCGGTGTCACTGGCGATGCTGGTGGTCCTGGAGTCCCTGACACCGCTGGAGCGGGCCGTGTTCGTGCTGGGCGAGGTCTTCGGCTACCCGCATGCCGAGATCGCGGAGATCATCGACCGCTCCCCCGCCGCCGTCCGGCAGCTGGCGCACCGGGCCCGGGAGCACGTGCACGCGCGGCGGCCGCGGTACGAGGCGCATCCGAGGGTGCGGCGGGAGGCGACCGAGCGGTTCGTGCGCGCGGCGCTCGGCGGGGACATCGCCGAGCTGATGGAGGTCCTCGCGCCGGACGTCACGGCGTGGACGGACGCCGGCGGCAAGCGCCGGCGGGCGAGCCTGCGCCCGGTGCACGGCCGGGACAAGGTGGCCCGTCTGCTCTCGGCCGGCCGGGGCGGCCCGGACCACCCCGTCTGGCAGTACCGGCGCGTGAACGGGGACGACGCGGCGGTGCTGCTCGACGGCGACGCGCCGTTCGCCGTCCTGGTCCTGGACCTCACGCCGGAGGGCGACCGGGTGCGCGGTATCTATGTGGTGGCCAATCCGGACAAGCTCGCCCACCTCCCCGGGGCGGTGGCGTGAGCGCCGGGCGCGGCGAGCGCATCGCCGACTGGTTCGACGGGCGGCCCGGGGAACCCGTCGGGCACGATCCGCGCCGGGCCCTGGCCGGGCCGGGCCGGGTCAGGAGTGAGCGCGGCAGAACTCCCGGACGGTCCGGTTGAACGGCTCCGGCGCCTCGATGTTGCTGAGATGCCCGACGCCGGGGAGGACGACCAGGGTGGCCCGCGGGACCGCTTCGAGGAACTGGCGGGCGACGGTCTCCACGGGTGAGCGCGCGTCGAGCTCGCCCCACAGCAGAAGCGTCGGCACCTCGATCTTCGGCAGCAGGTCACGCTGGTCGGCCTCGGCCATGACGGTGAGCTCCGTCCGCATGCTCCGGGCCCGGGTGTCGGCCGACATCACCGACAGCAGGCGTACGGCTTCGGGGGACGGCTGCCCGGCGAAGAGGCCCGGCATGGTCGGTGCGAACACCTCGGCCGGGACCGCGAGCATCCGTTCCGCACCCTCGACCCGTGCCCGCACGTCCGCCGCGGGCAGCGAGCCCTTCCAGCCCGCGTAGGTGTCGACGAGGAGCAGCGTCCGGACGAGCTCGGCGTGGTGCCGGTAGAGCTCCAGCACGACGGTCCCGCCCCAGGACAGGCCGAGGACATGAGCCGGGCCGAGGTCCACGTCCTCGACGACGGCCGCCAGACAACGGGCGTAGTCGGCCAGGGTGAAGGAGAGCGGTACGTCGGAGGAACGGCCGGCGCCCGGTTCGTCCCAGGCGACGACGGTGAAGTCGCCGGCCAGGTCCTCGGCCTGGCCACGGAACAGCCGGGCGTCCGTCGTGGCGCCGTGCGCGAGCACGAGGGGCGGGCCCTGACCCACCCGGTCGTACGCGACCTCGATGCCGTCGACCCGCACCGCTGGCATGACACCAGGCTACGCGCGCGTGCCGGGGGCGTCCTGTCGGCGGACGCCCCCGGCACGCGGCACGCTCCCCCTCCTACCCCTGGTCCGCCACGAAGGAGGCCATGCGGGCCAGGGCGGCGTTCCAGTTGATCGTGTGCTCGTTCGTCGACCAGGACTGGATGTCGTCGATGTAGCAGAACTGGCCGACGCAGCCCTGGAGTTTGCTCTGTGCGTAGGGGTCCTGGATGCTCGAGTTGGGCCCGCCCGCGAGGGTGCCCTTCGGCGGGCCCGGCTGGTTCGGGTCGAGCTGGCGGGCGTACCAGCGGCTGTGCTGGTTCTGCGCGCTGACCTCGCCGTAGCCGGTGACGTAGGAGATGTTCAGCGCGTTGCGGCCCAGGATGTAGTCCATGCTCTGCAGCGCGCCGTCCCGGTACTTCGAGGCGCCGGTGATGTCGTACGCGGTGGCCAGGACGACGGCGTTGTTGAGGACCTGGTGGCTGGAACCCCAGTCGTACTTGTCGCCGTCCGGTGCGTACGGCATGCCGTAGGGGTGCGCCTTGAGGGTGGCCAGGTAGCGGTCGGCGCCCTTGATCACGGACTTGCGCACCTTGTCCCGGCCGGGCAGTCGGCTGGGCACCGTGGCGAGGTCGAGCCGGCCGGCCGCGCCGGTGCGGGCCCAGTCGAATCCGATCGGCTTGAAGAGGTCGGCCGTGTGGGCCGGGGACTTCAGGACGTACTCCTCGAACCGCTTCTCCCCGGTCGACAGGTACAGCTCGGCCGCCGCCCAGTAGAAGTCGTCGGTGACGTCGCTGTCGGCGTAGGCACCGCCGCCGATGCCGTCGCTCTCGGAGGCGAGGCGGTCGGGATGGGCGAGCGCCGCCGACCAGGCCTTGCGGGCGGCGGCCAGGGCCTTGCCGGCGAAGGTCTTGTCGTAGGGCCGGTACAGCCGGGCCGCCTGCGCGGCCGTGGCGGCCAGGTTGAGGGTGGCGGCCGTGGACGGCGGGTGCAGTTCGCGCTTCTGCGGGTCGTCATGGGGCATCAGCGGGAGGCCGGTCCACTGTTCGTCGTGCATCTTGTGGTGGGCCATGCCGGCGAGCGGCTTGCCGTCGGGCACCTGCATCCTCAGCAGGAACTCCAGCTCCCAGCGGGCCTCGTCGAGGATGTCGGGGACCTTGTTGCCGCTCTCCGGGACGGCGAGCGTGCCGTCCCCGAGCTTGTCCGCCTGCCCGGTGCGGGCGTGCCGGGCGCGTTCGTAGGTGCTCAGCAGCTCCCAGGCGGAGATGCCGCCGTTGACGACGTACTTGCCGTGGTCGCCCGCGTCGTACCAGCCGCCGCTGACGTCGAGGGTGTAGTCGCACACGCCGGGCTGACAGGGCACCGAGGTGTCGCCCTTGTTGGGTGCCACCCCCACGTGACCGGCCGGGCGGCCGTAGCCGGGCCGCAGGTCGTCGCGTATGGCGAGGCCGCTGCGCTGCGTGTAGTAGTACTTCGCCGAGTCCAGCCGGAGCCGCTCGTAGGCGCTCGTTCCGATGTCGAAGGGGTGGCTGGTCTCACCGTCGGCGACGAGTGTGAAGCCCGCGCCCTTGGTGCGGAAGCTGCCGAAGTCGATCGAGTGGACGTTCTGCCCGGAGGAGGTGTCGACCCCGCGCGGCAGGGTCTTCCCCCGGGCGACCACCCTTCCGGCGGAGTTCTCGAGCTGCCAGGGCAGCCTGGCCGTGGCGTCGGTGACCAGGGTGGCGTTCTTCGGGCCGGCCGGCAGATAGCCGACCTGGTTCACGCGGACCCGGGGCCCGGTGTCGGGCTCGTACGGTTCGGGCGCCACCCCGCCCAGCAGCGAGACGTCGTCCATGCAGAAGCGCCAGGCGTCCGCGCTGCCGCCGAGCTGGAAGCCGACCTGTCCCTGAGCGGTGTCGACGGGCGAGGTGAAGGTGTACGAATAGGTGTCGCCGGAGACACTGAGCTGCGGTGTCACCTCGTAGTAGGTGTCGTACGGCGACACCGACAGGCCCACGATCGCCCGCACCACATGCCCGGCGGGTGTCCCGGTCGCGCTGAACGAGAAGCGGTACGACTCCCCCTTCACGAGGGTGATGTCGTTCTGCCCGACGGCGGCGTCCCAGCGGTTGGCGGTGCCGCCGGGGACGTCGGCGCAGAGCCCGCCCCCGGACAGGCCCGCGGTGACGTTGCTGGTCGTCCACCAGGGGTCGGTGGTGGTGTCGAAGGTGCCGTTCCTGACCTGCTCGACCTCTTCGGCCCCGGCCGGCGCGGAGGGCAGCGCGGTGAGGGCGGTCGCCAGCAGGGCGGTCAGGGACAGCAGTGCGGTTCTGCGTCGTTTCACGTCTGGGCTCCTCCGGGAGGTGCGGGTGGCGCTCGGCGTGGGAGCGCTCCCAGATGCGGACGCAGGCCATCGTTGTGGCTGAGGTGACACTCCGTCAACGGTCCGGACGGGACTGGCTGTTCACCGCCCGTCCGGACCGGGGTGGTCTAGAGGGTGTCCAGCCGGCTGATGCGTATCGCGCCGCGCGCCTCGTCGGGGTGGCGGCTCGTCAGGGTGAGCCGGATCCGGGAGCCGCGGAGGGGCTTGAAGGTGATCGCGGTGGGGGCGTCGGAGGCGGTGGCCCAGCCGATCTCGGTGTTCCGCGCGGCCTGCCACACGCGGCCGTCCCAGACCGCCACCTCGATCGACGCGGGCAGGCTGTGCGCGGCGTCCACCGTGAAGAAGACGTCCACCCGGTCGAAGTCGCGGGTGCGCCCGTGGTCGACCGAGACCCAGTCCTCGGCCCGCGCCCCGTCGAAGGCGGGGAGCAGGGGCGTGGCCTGCTTGAAGAACCCGTTGGACCAGCCGGTGGCCGGGTCTCCGTCGAGCATGGCGGCCGGCAGGGTGTCCGGGCGGCCGGAGTAGCTGGCGTCCGCGTGCGGGCGGCGGACGGGAGCCGGGTGCTCGGGCCCGAACACGGCCGGTGCCGTCTCGGCCCGGTCCCCCGCCCGGGTGGCGCGTACGGTCGCCCTGCCGGTGCGCAGCCCCTCGGCGCGGGCGGTCACTGTCACCGTGCCGGCCTTCGTGCCGGACCTGACGATGGCGAGGGCCTTGCCGTGGAAGGCGGTCCGGGTACTCGCCTGGTAGCGCTCGGCGCTCTCCTGGCGGCCGTTGTCGAGCCCGGCGAGGGAGCCGCCCGCCACCTCGAAGGAGAGCAGGTGTTCCGCGTCGGGCACCACCACACCCCGCCGGTCGACGACCTCGGCGGTCACGAAGAGCAGGGAACGGCCGTCCGCGGCGAGGGACGTGCGGTCCGCGCTCAGGCGTATCGCGTGCGGGGCTCCGGCGGTGCGCAGCACGTCGGTGGCGACCACCTTGCCGCCCTGCCGTGCGACGGCCTTCAGCTCGCCCGGCGCGAAGGGCACCCGCCACGTGAGGTGGAGCTTGCCGGCGCTGCCGTTCGGGCTGGTGTAGCTGCCGGGGTAAGGGCCGTCGGTGAAGGTCTTGTCGTCGCCGGTCGCCTCGGTGGTCTCCAGGTAGGCGCGGCCGTCGAGGGTCTTCTTGGTGTCGAACCGCCGTACGCCCAGGGACTTTCCGTTGAGGTACAGCTCGACGGTGCCGACGTTCGCGTACGCCCAGACCTCGACCGTGTCGCCCTTGGCGTGGTTCCAGGTCATCGGCAGCAGATGGACCATCGGCTCGCTGACCCACTGGCTCCGGAACAGGTGGTACATGTCCTTCGGGAAGCCCGCCGTGTCGACCGCGCCGAAGAAGGACGCCTTGACCGGGAAGACGTCGTAGGGCGTGGGTTCGCCGATGTAGTCGATGCCCGACCAGAGGAACTGCCCGGCGAACCACTTGCGGTCCCGGTCCTTCTTGTGGCCGTACTCGCCGCTCATGGTCCAGGAGGCGAGGTTGTTGTCGTAGGAGGAGGTGCCGCGCCTTCCGGGGGTGTGGTTCTCGCCGGTGTTGAGGTGTTCGGGCTCCTGGTACTCGCCCCGGGTGGAGGTCTCCGAGGAGGACTCGGACTCGAAGAGGAACAGATGCGGGTAGGCCGCGTGCAGCTGGTCCACCGACTTGGCGGTGTTGTAGTTGAGGCCGAGGCCGTCCAGCTTGGCCAGCATGAGATCGGCCGCGGAGCCCTTGGCCGGCAGGCGGCGGTACTTGTCGGAGCCGATGACCAGCGGGCGGGTGTCGTCGGCGGCCCTGATCGCCGCGATGATCCGGTCGGCCATGGCGAGGCCCGCGGTGGAGGTGGAGTCGGGGACCTCGTTGCCGATGGACCAGCTCAGTACGGCCGGCGAGTTGCGGGCCGCCAGCACCATCTCGGCGGCGTCCTTCTCGCACCACTCGTCGAAGAAGCGGCCGTAGTCGTACCGGTTCTTGCCGGTGCGCCAGCAGTCGAACGCCTCCACCAGCATGACGACGCCCAGCTCCTCGCAGACCTGGATCACCTCGGGCGCGGGCGGGTTGTGGGAGGTGCGCAGGGCGTTGACGCCCATGGACCGCATGATCTGCATCTGCCGGCGGACGGCGTCGATGCTGACGGCGGCGCCGAGTGCGCCCAGGTCGTGGTGGAGGTCGACGCCCTTGATCTTGTGGTGGGTGCCGTTGAGGAAGAAGCCCTCGTCCGGGTCGAAGCGGAAGGTGCGGAAGCCGAAGACCGTGCGGTAGGTGTCGGTGGTCCGGCCGCCGACGCGCAGTTCGGTGTGCAGGGTGTAGCGGTGCGGGGTCTCGAAGTCCCACAACTCGGGGCGCCGGACGGTGAGTTCCTGGGCGCCGGTCCGCTCGGCGGTGACGGCCGCGGTGGAGGAGGTACGGGCGACCGTCCGGCCCTTGCGGTCGACGATCCGGGAGACGACCTCGACGTCCGCGGCCGCGCCCGAGGCGTTGACGACGGAGGTGGCGACCCGCACGACGGCCCGTTCGGCGGAGATCTCGGGCGTGGTGACGCGGGTGCCCCAGCGGGCCACGTGCACCGGCTCGGTGATCACCAGCCGTGCCTCACGGTAGATGCCGCTGCCGGAGTACCAGCGGCTGCTGGGGAGCCGGTTCCGGACCTGGACGGCGATCACGTTCTCGGTGGTGCCGTCGGTGTGCACCAGGTCGGTGAGGTCGAGGGCGAAGCCGGTGTAGCCGTAGGGGTGGCGGCCGGCCTCCTTGCCGTTGCAGTAGATCGTGGAGTCCATGTAGACGCCGTCGAACTCCACCGAGACGCGCTTGCCGGCGAGGGCGGGCGGCAGGGTGAAGGCCAGGCGGTACCAGCCGAGGCCCCCGGGCAGGAAGCCGGTGCCGCTGGTGGTGCCGTGTTCGGTGGTGGGGGTTTGCTCGATGCTCCAGTCGTGCGGGACGGCGGTCTCGCGCCATCCGGAGTCGTCGTAGCCGGGAAGGTGGGCGTCGGCGTAGGCGCCGGTCGGGTCGGTGATGCCGCCCGGATTGACCAGCGCGAAGCGCCAGCCGTCGCGCAATGCGACGGTCCGGCGGCCGGACGCACCACGTACGTCCCCGGCGGCCCAGGCCTCCGGGGCGCCGAGCAGCGCTCCGGCCGCGGGCGTGGCCGCGGAGGCGAGCAGGACCGATCTGCGCGTGACCGACATGGCGGCTCTCCCTCATGAAGACCCAGAAGTACTCACAACTGATCGCGAACAAACAGATTCTGTCGACCTGTCACACGCGACCGTCAAGGGTGCGGGAGGGTCCTTCTCCCCCAGGGGACACTTCGGCCGGATTTACACCTTGCCCGCGGCCGCGCGGACGGCACGGGGGTTACCGGTCCACGCCGGGCGCCCACGGACTACGCTGGAACTCAACTGGCCTCCCTGTTCACTGTGAGTGTCCGTATGGAGTCGCGACGATGAGCCCGGACGAGGTGTTCGACGATGGCGTGGCCGCCCGTGCCGTCATCGCCGTCGACGGCACGCTCACCGAATGGAGCGAGGGCGCCCGCCGGCTGCTCGGCCACACCGCCGCCGAGGTCGTGGGCCGCCCGGCCGCCGCTCTGCTGGCGGACGGCACGGACCCGCCGCCGGTGCCGGACGACTCCCGCTGGAGCGGCACACTCACCCTGCGCCACCGCGACGGCCACCCGGTCTCCCTGTGGGTGATCGCCCACCGTAGACCGCCGGACGCAGCGGAGACGACCGACTGGCTGGCGGTGTCCCCGCCGGAGGCCGCCGGCCAGGGACTTCCGGACAACCCGCTGGTACGCATGGCCCTGACGCAGTCGCCGTGCGCCACGATGATCTTCGACGAGCGGCTGCGGCTGCGCGGCGTCAACGAGGCCATGGCGGACCTCCTGGGGCTGCCCGCCGGGCGGGTGCTGGGCCTGAAGCCCACCGACATCGGCAGCCGGCCGCAGAACTCCGAGCTCGAAGAGAATCTGCGCCGGGTGCTGAGCACCGGCCGGCGGCAGGACATGCAGACGTACATGAAGGCGACCGGCGAGAACCGGGCGGCGCACGCCTGGCTGGCCAGGATGGCGCCGCTCACCGACGGCACCGGTCGGGCGCGGGGCGTGTGCGTGACCGCCCACGACTTCTCCGACCAGTACCGGTCACGGGAGCGGCTGCAACTGGTCAACGAGGCGAGCGTGCGCATCGGCACCACCCTCGACGTCACCCGTACGGCTCAGGAGCTGGCGGACGTCTGCGTCCCCGCGCTCGCCGACTTCGTCAGCGTCGACCTCCTGGAGGCGCAGGAGCCCGGCGGCGAGACTCCGGGACCGACGGCCCCGCCGGTGCATCTGCGCCGGGCCGCCCACCAGTCGGTCAACGGGGGCAGCCCGGAAGCCGTCGTCAAGCCCGGGCAGGTCGACGTCTACCCGGAGAACTCCCCGCAGGCCGCCTCGCTGATCGCCGGGCACACCGTCGTGGCGTCCGGTACGTCCGGCGACCTGGAGCAGTGGCTCGCCTGGGACCCGGTGCGCTTCCAGCGGGTCCACGAGTACGGCATCCACTCCACGATGTCCGTCCCGCTCCAGGCCCGGGGCACGACCCTCGGGGTGGCGGTCTTCACCCGCTTCCGGCGGCCCGAGGCGTTCAACGACGACGACATGCTGCTGGCCGAGGAGGTCACGGCCCGGGCCGCCGTCTGCATCGACAACGCGCGCCGCTACTCCCGCGAGCGCGAGACCACCCTCGCCCTGCAGCGCAGCCTGCTGCCCCGCACTCTGCCGCACACAGCCGCTCTGGAGGCGGCCTCCCGCTACCTGCCGGCCACCCGCTCCGGCGTGGGCGGCGACTGGTTCGACGTGATCCCGCTGTCCGGGATGCGGGTCGCCATGGTCGTCGGCGACGTGGTCGGCCACGGCATCCAGGCCTCGGCCACCATGGGCCGGCTGCGCACCGCCGTGCGCACCCTCGCCGACATCGACCTGGCCCCCGACGAACTGCTCACCCACCTCGACGACCTGGTCGTCCGGCTGTCCCAGGAGTCCGGCGGGGACGACCGCACCGGAGAGATGGGCGCCACCTGCCTCTACGCGGTGTACGACCCGGTGTCACGGCGCTGCAGCCTGGCCCGGGCGGGGCATCCGCTGCCCCTGCTGGTGCCGCCGGACGGCCCGGCCCGGCAGCTCGACCTGCCCTCGGGGCCCCCGCTGGGTGTGGGAGGGCTGCCGTTCGAGAGCGCCGAGGTGGAACTGCGGGAGGGCAGCGTCCTGGCGTTCTACACGGACGGACTGCTGGCGAGCCGCGAGCGGGACGTCGACGCGAGCGGCCGGATGCTCCGCGAGGCCCTGTCGGCGTCCTCCGACTCCCTGGACGAGACCTGCGACCGCGTGCTGCACAGCCTGCTCCCGCCGGGCGGCTCCAGTGACGACGTGGCCCTGCTGCTGGCCCGCACCCGCGGCCTGCCGTCCGCCCAGGTCGCCACCTGGGACATCCCCGCCGACCCGGCGCTGGTGGCCCCCATCCGCAAGCAGGTCGTCGACCAGCTCGAACGCTGGGGCCTGACCGAGGCCACGTTCACCGCCGAGCTGGTCGTGAGCGAACTGGTCACCAACGCCATCCGCTACGGGGCCCCGCCGATCCGGCTGCGGCTGATCCATGACGAGGCCACCCTGATCTGCGAGGTCTCCGACACCAGCCACACGGCTCCGCATCTGCGCCGGGCCAAGACCTGGGACGAGGGCGGCCGCGGTCTGCTCCTGGTCGCCCAGCTCACCCAGCGCTGGGGCAGCAGGCACACCGCCGAGGGCAAGACGATCTGGTCGGAGCTGGCCCTGCTCGGCGACGAGGTCTGAGCGCGCTCCGCCGGGCCGGTGAGGGCGGCCCTTGACCTGGACGGCGAGGCCGCCGAGGGGCTCTTACCCACGCCTGGTTTCATGAGCGGGCACGACCTGATCGCGTCCCGGAGGACCCCGCCCTGAACACCCCGCTCGCCGAAGTCCTGTCCGTGACGCTGCTGGCCGCCGTGCTGGTCTGGGCCGTCGCCCGCCCGAAGGGCCTGGCCGAGGCCGTGCTGGCGGTGCCGGCCGCCGGCATCGCCCTCGCGGTCGGCGTGATCGCGCCGGAGCACGCCTGGGAGGAGGTCCAGCGGCTGGGACCGGTGGTCGGCTTCCTCGCGGCCGTGCTGGTACTCGCCCACTTCTGCGACGTCGAGGGACTGTTCACGGCGTGCGGGGCGTGGATGGCCCGCTGGGCCGCGGGACGCCCCACCCGGCTGCTCACCGCGGTGTTCGCGCTGGCGTCCGTCATCACGGCCGTGCTCAGTCTGGACGCCACCGTCGTCCTGCTGACTCCGGTGGTGCTCGCCACCGCCACCCGGATGGGTGTCCGGGCCCGGCCGCACCTGTACGCGTGCGCCCATCTGTCGAACACCGCCTCCCTGCTGCTGCCGGTGTCCAACCTGACCAATCTGCTGGCCTTCACCGCGAGCGGGCTGAGCTTCACCCGTTTCGCGGCCCTGATGGCACTGCCCTGGCTGGTCGCGATCGCCGCCGAGTACCTGGTGTTCCGGCGCTTCTTCGACGACGAACTCGCGGCGCCCCTCCCCTCCCCCGACCCTGAGCCGCGTCCCGAGCCGCTGCCGCTGTTCGCGCTCGTCACGGTCGGCTGCACGCTCGCCGGGTTCGTGGTGGCCTCCGCCGTGGGCGTCTCGCCGGCATGGGCCGCGCTGGCCGGTGCGCTGGTGCTGGCGGGCCGGGCGCTGCTCCGGCGGCGGGCGACGCCGCTGACGGTGGTGCGGTCCGCCTCCCCGGCCTTCCTCGCGTTCGTGCTCGCGCTCGGCGTCGTGGTGCGCGCGGTCGTCGACCAGGGGCTCGCCGACGCGCTGCGGCGTGTGCTGCCCGACGGGCCGGGCCTGTTCACACTGCTGGGGGTGGCAGCGCTGGCCGCCGTCCTGGCGAACCTCATCAACAACCTGCCCGCGGTGCTGGTGCTGCTGCCTCTGACCGCCGGGGCCGGTCCCGGCGCCGTGCTGGCGGTACTGCTCGGTGTGAACATCGGCCCCAACCTGACCTACGCCGGATCACTGGCGACCCTGCTGTGGCGGCGGATCGTCCAGGAGCACGGGCACCGGGTCGGGCTCGGGGAGTTCACACGGCTCGGGCTGCTCGCCGTGCCGGCCGCGCTGGTGCCGGCCGTGGTGGCCCTGTGGCTGTCCCTGGCCGTGGTCGGGACCTGAGCGCACACGCCGGTCAGCGGCGGCCGTCTCCGCCATAGCCGTAGCCGCCGTAGCCAGGGCCGTATCCGTAGCCGGGGTAGCCGTGTCCCGGGGTGCCGTACCGGCCGTCCGCGTCGCAGTAGTAGCCGTAGCGGTGGCAGGGCGGGTCGGTGGCGGCCGGGCTGCTCGGCGTCGGCCGCGGGGACGGGGAGGTCGCGGACGGCGTCGGAGCGGGCTCGGGTGTCCTCGACGGGGTGGGGGACGGCGTGGGCGTGGGGCGCGGGGCCGGAGCGGCCGCGTTCCAGTTGACGGCCTCCATCTGGAGGTCGGCCTTGGAGGTGTCGATCACCCAGCGCTGGGCCTCGTCGTCCGTCCGGGCCTTGAGGACCAGGGCTCCCGAGCCGTTGGTCGCGGCCGGGGCCAGGGCGAGGTCCTGGCCCCAGCGGGGCACGAGGGCGCCCTGGAGGGTGAAGTCGTAGCGGATGTTCTTCGGGTCCGGTCGGGACGCGCCCGTGCAGGGGGCCAGCCGCACCGAGTAGCCCAGCTGCGAGTCCAGGCACAGGTCGGGGTCGGCACCGTTGCGCAGCAGGCCGTCGGTCTCGTACGTCCACTGCTGGGCGGCGTCCGCCGAGCAGGTCGTGAGTTCGGCCTCGCCGTCCTCGACGGCCTTCTCGCCGTCGATGCCCACGCACAGGCCCGAGGCGACGTTGTGCAGCCGCCCGCGCAGGGCGCTCTTCCCGGCGTCCTCCGCCCCGGCCCAGGACGGGTCGGTGGTCTCCCCGCCCGCCTCGGAGTCGGGTGCTTCCCCGGCGGGCCGGTCGGCACCGGCCGGGGCGCCGTCGCCGGAGTTGCCGGTGGACCACAGGACCAGCGGCAGGACGACGAGGCCGCTCACCGTCAGGATGCCCGCCGTGAGGTTGCGCCGCCTGGCGGCACGGCGGGCCGTCCTGTGGGCGGATCTTCGGGCCGCGGTCCGGGGGCCCGGGGACGCGGAGAGGGGCGGCGGTACGGAGAGACCCTCGTCGGCCGTGACCAGGGCGTGGGCCCGGTCCACGGTTGCGCCCACGGTCTCCGCCGCGGGAGGGGGCGGCGCGTCCGCCGGGCCGCCCGGATCGGTGAACGATTCCCCGACGGTGCCGGCGAGGGCGACCGGGTCCGTGAAGGGCCCATGCCCCTGGGTCTGCACGGGGAACGTCTCACCCGCCGTACGAACCGGATCCGGATCCGGAAAGACCTCACGTGCCTCACGGGCCGGCTCGGGGAAAGGCTCACGCGCTGCCCGGACCGGGTCCGGAATGATCTCGTACGCCATTCCGACCGGGTCCGGGAAGACCTCGCGCGCCAGAGCCACCGGGTCCGGAAACAGCTCACGTGCCGCAGCGGCCGGTGTCCCGGCGGTGGCCGCACCGGCTGCTCCCCCGGGCCGCCCGCGCTCCGTGGGACGCCCGCCCCCGGTGCTCTCCCCCGCCTCGCTCGCCCGCCTCTCCGCGTACGCCCGCCCGCCCCAGCCCAGCACCGCCTCCGAGAGGGCGACGCCCAGGCCGTGGTTGAACTGGTCGAGCTGGTCGGCGGCGGCGCTGCAGTGCCCGCAGCCCTCGATATGCGCGCGTAGATCCGGGTCGAGGGCGAGACCTCCGCGCCGGTACGTCACGTCGAGCAGGCGCAGATAGCGCCGGCACTCCTCGTCGGGGGCGAGTTCACGGTGCAGTTGGAGGCATTCCTCGCGCAGCCGGTCCCGGGCCCGGCCCAGTTCGACGCGTGCGCCCTCCTCGTCCAGGCCGAGCAACCCGGCCGGGGAGGCGAGGGGTTCGGCCTCGACGTCGACGTGCCACAGCAGACAGCGACCCGACTGGGGCAGCCGCTGGAAGGCCCCGGACAGCAGGCGCCGCCGCTGCGAGGGCAGCAGCCGCGATGCGGGGCGCTCGCCTTCGCCGACGCCGGTGAGCAGCTCCGGGTGGAGCATGTCGAGTCTGTGGTCACCGGCCCACTCGACCGCGATACGCCGCACGGTGACGAGCAGGTGGGACCGCCATGCGGAGGTCGGGCCGTTCTGGCGGAGGGTTTCACCGAAGAGCCGGGTGAAAGCCGCGGTGGTGAGCATTCCCGCGGAGCGCGGTCCGTCGGTGCACAGCCGGGCGTAGCCGAAGGCCGCCTCCCAGTGCCGGTCCAGCAGTTCACCGACGGGGTGGAGTGCGGGCGTCGCCCCGGTCCACTTCCTGAGCTCCGCGCTCAGTTGCTCGTCCGTCGCGCCGAACCTGCGGGCCGGGGCCGGGGAATTCGACGGGCCTGCGTCTTTCAAGACTGCATTCCTCTCAAGGACATGCGGGGTAAAGTCCATACCAAGGGGTATGCCGGCTCGTCGGCCTCGCGCATACGGAAGAAGGGCGTGATGTTGGCACGCCGACAGGGCACACCTTTGCACAGGTCAGCGGCAGGGAACAAGAGATCACGCGGTTTCGTGCATTGCATGCGCCACCAGCGCCTTTTGACAAGATGTCAACCAGCGGGGTGAAAGGTATTTCCGTGGTGTCTGTCCCCATTGGCGGCGCGCATTTTCGGCCGCCCCGGAGGCCACCGTCGAAACCATTGAGGCACCGCCCCGCACAGCAGCTCACACCGCCGGCCGCCTTCCGGGCGCGTGCCTTTCGCGGCCTGTCCGGGAACCAATAGCGGTGCTCAGGCGGGCGGCTCGCCCCGCCTCGTGCGGTAGGCCCCGGGGGGCGTTCCGTAGCGCTCGCGAAAGGTGCGGTTGAAGTGGAAAGGGCTGGCGAAGCCCGAGGCCGCGGCGACGCGTTCCACCGGCAGGTCGGTGCTTTCCAGCAACCGGGCGGCGTGGCGCAGCCGCGCCTCGCGCAGGGCACGCATGGGCGACTGCCCGACCTGTCGGCTGAACAGATGGGCGAAGCGGGACGGCGAGAGCGCGACGCCCCCGGCGAGCGACCGGACGGTGTGCGGGGCGCCCGGGTCGGCGTCGATCAGCTCCTGGGCACGGCGGATCCGTGCGTCGAATCCGGGCCGGGGCTCCGTCGGCCGGGCACCGGCGGTGGTGAGGAGGAGGATCTCCTCCAGTGCGCACAGGGCCAGTTCACGGGCCGCGCTGCCGTGCGCCACGGCGACCTGCCCGTCCGGAGGTGACGCGCCTGGCGGCGCCTCGGTGCCGGTCCAGCGGGCGTCGGCGTGCATACGCCGGAACGCCGTCTCGACACGGCCGTGCACCCCGGCCGGGGCGGAGGTGACGACGTACATCCCGTCCCCGGCGTCGTACGGCCGCAGCCACGCGGTCCAGGACGGGCGGGCCTGGCAGTGCGCCCACCAGAACCGCCAGTGCCGGGCGCCGGACTCGACGGCGTAGCCGTGCGGGACGCCCGGGGCGAGCACGACCAGCCGGCCCGCACCGGCACCGGCACGCGCGCCACCCTGCCACAGCCGTCCCCCGCCTCCGGTGGTCCAGGTGAAGAGCCAGCTCGCCGAGCCGTTCGGCCGGCTGACCGCGTAGCCGGGGCTCTGGTCGAAGTGGCCGAGCACCACCAGCCCGGGCGGCGGGGCCGGATCCCCGGTGTCCGCGGAGCCGCCGGTGTTCTCGTGCCCGGCAGCGGCGGGCAATCCGTCAGCACGCACGGGCATCCTCCTGGGCGGCTCGGGAGCCTAGCGTTCCGTACCGAGGACACATGACCGAGGAGTGCGTTCATGACAGTCACGGGCAACAGCGCCGCCGGGGCTTCCATCCTGGACCCCGCCGGGCTCCGGCGATACCGGGAGGGCTTCGAGGAGGACGGTTTCACGGTGGTGCGCGGGCTCTTCGGGGCCGACGAGATCGAGCGGCTGTGCGGCGAGTTCGCGGCGCTGCGGGCGGCCGGTCCGGTTCCGGGCCACTTCGAGCCGCGCGCGGCGGACGTGCCGGGCGCCGATCCACTGCACGTCTGGCCCCGGGTGATGCACCCGCACGAGATCAACGGCCTCGCGCGTGAGGTCATGCTGGACTTCCGGCTGCGGACGGTGCTGGAGGCTCTCCTCGGCGAGGAGGTGCTGGCCGCGCAGAGCATGTTCTACTTCAAGCCGCCGGGGGCCCGGGGGCAGGCGCTGCACCAGGACAACTTCTATCTGCGGGTGGAGCCGGGCACGTGTGTGGCGGCGTGGGTGGCCTGTGACGTGATCGACCGGGAGAACGGCGGGCTGGAGGTCGTGCCGGGCACGCATCGCATGGACCTGTTCTGCCCGGAGCTCGCCGACTCGGACGTGTCCTTCGCCCGGGAGTACGTTCCCCCGCCGCCGGGTGCGGCTCCGGTGCCGGTGGACATGGCGCCGGGGGACGTCCTGTTCTTCAACGGGAGCCTGGTGCACGGGTCGCAGCCGAACCGGGCCTCGGAGCGGTTCCGGCGGTCGTTCATCGGACACTACGTGGGGCGGTCGGCGGAGCGGATCGGGCGCTACTACCGGACGCTGACGATGAGCGGGGCCAGGGTGGAGCTGGCGGAGAGCGAGGGGGCGGGACCCTGCGGCACGGAGTTCGCGCCGCAGAGTCCCCACTGAACCGCGCGGGATTGATGACCGGGCCAGGAGGCGCCGACGATCGGGGCGGTCACCGTGGGCCGGTGGAGGAGCCGGGCGAGGTCGACCTGCGCGCGGGGGCCCTCTCCCCGGCGATACGGGTGACCGTCTCGACGACCGTGCGGTCGCCCTCCCGGTACCGGCTGCCGCGCGGTGTACTGCATCTGGAGAACTGCCAGGCGTACATCGAACTCGCCTTGATGTAGCGGACCTCGCCCGCCTTGACGAAGTCGTGCAGGGCCTCCATCGTCCCCTCGACCGGGGTGTGCGGGTCGAAGCGGTGGATGCGGTAGAGGTCGACGTGGTCGGTACCGGGCCGTCAGCCGCGCTCGACCAGGTCCAGGGCCCGGTCCCACGCGAACTCCCGCCGCCCGCCCGCCTCCTCCGGCTCTCCGGCGTACGGATCGCCGAATCGGACGCCCATCCCGCGCAGCCGTTCGAGGCTGTCCCGGTAGGCGGGGTGGGCGGCCAGGGCGTCGGCCACGCAGGGCAGGACGGCGATCGGCACGCCGAGCCCCGCGACCTCGCAGAGGGTGCCCAGGGCGAGAGTGTCGGCTATCCCGGCCGCCCACTTGTTGACGGTGTTGAAGGTGGCGGGGGCGACCACCACCGCATCGGGCGCCGGAAAGGGGCGCGGCTCCCCGGGGGTTCGCCAGGCGGACCGGATCGGACGGCCGGTCCTGGCCTCGACGGCGGCGGTGTCGAAGAAGCCGTTCATGGCGACGGGCGTCGCGATGACACCCACTTCCCAGCCCCGTTCCTGTGCGGCGGCGATCAGTTGGCCGACGTCGGCGGCGATACCCGCGGCGCAGACGACGACGTAGAGGAAGGGTGGGCGGGCGGCCTGTTCGGTCATCCCGGGAACCCTAGCGACTGCTCCGGGCTCACCGGAGGGGGAAACGGCTCCGCGTTCGGCTTCCGGCCGTGACCGTGGATGCGGCGCTCCCCCTCCTCGATCGGCAGGCCCACGATCTGCTGGATGCGTGGTCGGAGTTCGACGGCGCGCTTGAGCGTGAAATCCCCGACGACCATCCGCCGCTGGGCGCGGTGCTCGGGGTCGTCGACGCCCACCAGAGCCGTTCTGCGGTTGCGGATTCCGGCGAAGCGCCTGCTGGGGGCCGGGAAGCCGGGCCGGTCGCGGTTGGACGACAGGCGCGGGTCGGCCAGCAGGGCGCGGGCGGTGGCGTGCCCGCTGACCAGCCAGGCCTCGCGGCCGTCGAAGAGGGTGATGCGGGTCAGGGGGCGTTCGGTGCGCAGCGCGTCGTAGGCGGCGGGCGGGTGGTAGGGGCAGGTCCTGCTCTGGGGGAAGGCGACGGGTGCGGTCGTGTCCGTCATGAAGACCTCGCAGACGAATAGTGCGTCGTGCCGATCTTCATTAGATGCCCCAGGCACCTATGAGGCGACACGAAGTTCGGCCATGTCGCCGACGGCGCCAAGATGGCCGGGGAAAGCCGTAACCCTGTTCGAGCGCCGGTGGTCCGCGGTCCGCAGCCGCCGGCGCCGGGCCGACTTCCTCACCCAGAGCGCCAGCGGTCCGCAGCCTCCGCCGCGGGACCGGCTTCCTCACCAGAGCACCGGCGGTCCGCAGCCGCCGGCGCCGGGCCGGTTTCCGCGCCCGGCACGCGTCGGCAGGCCGATACGAAAACCGGTTGTCGGTCCGGTGGGGCAGGCCCCAGGATCCGGCCATGCCTACGTTCACCGTTTCCCCGCCGCTGTCCCTCGCCGCTCCCGCCCGGCGCCGACAGCAGCGGACCGGCCGCCGGGGAGGCCCGACGCCGCCACGGTCATGACCGCCGCGCTCGTCGCGGGGCTGCTCGCCGGGTACGGCATCGCCGTCCCCGTGGGCGCCGTCGGCACCTACCTCGTGTCCCTCACCGCCCGCACCTCCCTGCGCACCGGTGTCTGCGCCGCACTCGGCGTCGCCACCGCCGACGGGCTCTACGCCCTCGCGGCCACGCTCGGGGGCACCGCCCTGGCGTCCGCGCTGCGGCCGGTGCTCGGGCCGCTGCGGTGGGCCTGCGTGCTGGTGCTGCTCGCGCTGGCGGCGTGGGGTGCTGCCACCGCCGTGCGGGCGTACCGGGACCACCGGCTCGCGACCCGCACCGCCCCCGCTCCCCCGAGCCCCACCCGGGCCTACCTGGGCCTGCTGGGCATCACCCTGCTGAATCCCACCACCGTCATCTACTTCGCGGCCCTCGTGCTCGGTTCCCATGCCACCGGCCCGGCCGGTCCACTGGAGCAGGGCGTGTTCGTGCTGGCCGCCTTCGCCGCCTCCGCGAGCTGGCAGGTGCTGCTGGCCGGGAGCGGCGCCCTGCTGGGCCGCGCGCTGACCGGCGAGCGGGGGCGGCTGGTGACGGCACTGGTCGCGAGCGGGGTGATGACGGCCCTGGCCGTGCGGATGGCGCTCGCGCCGGGATGAGGTTCAGCGCTTCCGGCCGGATCCGGTGGGGTGCGGATGATTCCCGGGGACACGGGTGTTGAAGACGGGTGGCGATGAGCCGCGGACGCGACGATGGGACGGATGCCATGCCTCTGGAAGGCGAGTACGAACCCAGCCCGACGCAGTGGGTGCGCAAGCAGGTGGAACTGTACGAGAGCTCCGGCGGTACGGAGGGGACGACGCTGCAGGGCTCGAAGATGCCGGTCGTCGTCCTGACCTCACGGGGCGCCAGGAGCGGCAAGCTGCGCAAGACGCCGGTGATGCGGGTCGAGCACGAGGGGCGTTACGCCGCGGTGGCCTCCCTCGGCGGGTCGCCCAAGCACCCCGTCTGGTACTTCAACATCCTGGCCCACCCGCAGGTGGAGCTTCAGGACGGGCCGGTGAAGCAGGACATGACCGCCCGTGAGGTCACAGGCGAGGAGAAGGCCGCGTGGTGGGAGCGGGCCGTCGCGGCGTACCCGGCGTACGCCGACTACCAGAAGAAGACGGACCGGGAGATACCGGTGTTCGTCCTGGAGCCGGCCGAGCGCGGCTGAGCCGCTGCCGGCCGCGGCCGGCGGACAGCCGGCGAAAAACTCTCCGCCCCGTGGGTGTGAACCGTACGCGACGGGGCACGCGTGATTCAGGCCCCGCCGCGCTCCCCCGTCGCGGCGGGGCTTTCCGCTGCCTCGCGGGCGGGGCGGTCGGTCACGTCGAGGAAGATCTGGTCGGCTTCGGGCACCGTCCGGGCTATGGATCGCTTGATGCGGACGGCGACCTCCTCCACGCGCTCGCTGTCCAGGCCGGGCACCAGGTCGACGCGGGCCGCCACCAGAGCCGTGTCGAGTCCGGTCTTCATCGTGAAGAGCGCTTCCACACTGTCGATCTCGGGCTGGGCCCACAGCAGCGCCCGGATCCGCCCGCTCGACTCCGGGTCGGCCGCCTCGCCGATCAGCTGGTCCCGGGCCTCGCGGCCCAGCCGGAAGGCCACGTAGACCAGCAGCGTGCCGATCGCGAGCGAGGCCGAGGCCTCCCACACCACCTGGCCGGTGATCATGTGCAGCGCCATGCCCATGATGGCCAGGGTGACGCCGAGCACCGCGGTGCCGTCCTCGGCGACGACCGTCCGCAGGGCCGGATCGCGCAGCCCGGCACCCGTGCCGCCCTGCCGGCGCACCTGGTACAGCGCCCGCAACAGTGAACCGCCCTCCGCGAGGAGGGCGATTCCGAGCACGATCAGGCCGGCCACATAGCCTCCGAGTTCCTCCTCCGCACCGCTCGTCAGGGCTTCGAAGCCCTGGAAGAAGGAGAAGCAGCCGCCCATGACGAAGATCCCCACGGCCGCGAGGAGCGACCAGAAGAACCGCTCCTTGCCGTAGCCGAAGGGATGACGCCGGTCGGCGGGGCGACGGCTGCGGCGCAGCGCCGCGAGCAGGAACACCTCGTTCAGGCTGTCGGCCACCGAGTGGGCCGCCTCGGACAGCAGGGCGGGGGACCCCGCCACCAGGCCGCCGATGGCCTTGGCCACCGCGATCACCAGATTGGCCGCGAGCGCCACCAGCACGGTGACGCGTGTCTTGTGATCACTTCCTTCATCAGTCACCCACGCCGATTGCCCCGGTCGGAGGTACTCACACCGTGCCGACGGCGGAAAACGGGGAACGCGTTCACCAGGGCCCACGTACGGCAAGGAGGTCATTCCCATGAGCCGCGACGACGGCGACGACGGCAACACCGGCTACGGAAGGAGGGCGTTCAAACGGTCCAAGGCGCATTTCGCGGACCGGGTCACCGCGGACGGCCGGGACGGCTGGCCGGTGGAGGCCGGCCGCTACCGTCTGGTCGTCAGCCGCGCCTGCCCCTGGGCGAGCCGGTCGCTGGTCTCCCGGCGGCTGCTCGGCCTGGAGGACTCCCTGTCCCTGGCCGTGGCCGACCCGATCCAGGACGACCGCAGCTGGCGCTTCACGCTGGACGACGACGGCCGCGACCCGGTCCTCGGCATCCGCTTTCTGAGTGAGGCGTACGACCGCCGGGAGTCGGACTATCCGGGTGGTGTCAGTGTGCCGGCGCTCGTGGACGTGCCCAGCGGCCGGCTGGTGACCAACGACTACCAGCAGCTCACCCTCGACCTCGCGACCGAGTGGACCGCCCTGCACCGGGACGGCGCGCCCGACCTGTACCCGGACGCGCTGCGCGACGAGATCGACGAGGTGATGGCGGACGTCTACGAGGACGTCAACAACGGCGTCTACCGGGCCGGGTTCGCCACCGGGCAGGAGGAGTACGAGGCCGCCTGCACGGGTGTGTTCCGGCGGCTGGAGCTGCTCGCGGGGCGGCTGGAGCGGCAGCGGTACCTCGTCGGGGACACGATCACCGAGGCGGACATCCGGCTGTTCACCACGCTGGTCCGCTTCGACGCGGTCTACCACGGCCACTTCAAGTGCAACCGGTGGAAGCTGACGGAGAACCAGGTGCTGTGGGCGTACGTCCGTGACCTGTACCAGACGCCCGGGTTCGGCGACACCGTCGACTTCGACCACATCAAGCGCCACTACTACCAGGCGCACACCGGCATCAACCCGACCCGCGTCGTTCCCCTGGGCCCCGACCTGTCCGGGTGGCTGACCCCGCACCACCGCGAGGAGCTGGGCGGCCGGCCGTTCGGTGACGGCACACCGCCCGGGTCGGTCCGCGTCGAGGAGCGGATACCGACGGCGCACACCCCCTGACCACCCTCACCCACCCTCACCCACCCTCAGCCCTCTAGGAGTTCCCGTGGCAAAGAAGAAGAAGATGTCCCTCGCCTACCAGCCCGTCGGGTTCGTGCTCGGCTGGTCGGGCGGCTGGCTGGCCGGGCTCGCCTTCCGCAAGACGTGGATGGCGATCCGGCACGAGGAGGACGCGCCCGACGCTCTGGACAAGGACCGCGGCTGGGGCGAGGTCCTTCTGGCCGCCGCGATCCAGGGCGCGATCTTCGCCGTGGTGCGCAGCGCCGTGGACCGCGCGGGCGCCAAGGCCATCGAGCGTTCGACCGGCACCTGGCCGGTCGGCGAGAAGGGCGGCCGGGACTGACCGCCGCCCGGCCCTGCCCGGCGGCTGCCGGGCAGGGCCGGCCCTTCCTCAGCCGTTCACCTTGAACGTCTTCGATCTTCATGCTTCATGTGCCCCCGGCCGGCGCCCTCTTCGGGACCTGGCTCGGGATCCGGTCGTTGCCGGCGACCGGCTGAACTCTCGCTCAGCCCTGCTTGGGTGCCGTCGGCGCGGTGCGGCGCAGGGTGAAGGAGTGGCCGGCCGGATCGGCGTAGCCGCGCTCCTCCAACGGGCCCGATGGCTCCTTGGCCTCCAGTGGACGGCCACCGAGACTGATGACGCGGCGTTCCACCGCGTCGAGGTCGTCGACCACGAACTCCAGATGGGCCTGCAGGGAGTTCTCGGGGCGCGGCCAGCTGGGCGGGGTCGCGTTGACGTCCCTGCGCAGTGCGATCCGGAAGCCGTCGGCGCTCTTGATCTCCACCCGGTTGGCGGTCGCGTCCGCTTCTTCCCCTTCCAGCAGCTCCTTGTAGAACACCGCGAGCTTCTCGGGCTCGGCACAGTCGAGCACCAGGACACCCGCTTTCACCAGTGCCATGTCTCCTCCGCAGGATTCCGGCCGCGGGGCGGTCGTGCCCCGCGGCCCTGTACCTTGCGGTTATCCCGGTCCGGCCGATTCAGTCAGCCGTCAACCACCGTCCGTCGCGCATGAGTTCGCGGCCGTCCAGTTCGTCGGCCTCCCGCCAGGCCTGCACCCGCTGGGGCACGACGCGGAAGTAGAGATACGGCGTGGCCAGCCCGCGGGGGTCGAACCCGGTCTTGGCGGCGAAGAGTTCGGCGTCCTCCTCGGTCAGCTCGCCGGGCTGGACGGTCTCCACGGCGCCCTCGACGAGCACGACGTCACGGGTCGGTCCGATGCCCACCCGGGCCCGGCCGGTCGCGGCGAGGTTCCGTCCGGTGGGGCTCGACGCGCGTGTGGCGAACAGCAGGTACGAGCCGTTCCAGAGGAACGACAGGGGGACGAGGTACGGCGTCCCCGACGTGCCGTCGGCCGTGGCGACCCAGGCGTCCACGTCGTGTTCGAGACGGTGCAGGGTGTCCTTCATGCGCTGCTCAGCGCCGCGTGCGGGTTCGGACGTCATCGTCGCCAATCCTCCTGAAACGTCGTCGACTGACGCTTGCCAGTGTGACGTTCCGAGGCCGCGGAGGCACGGCGGACAAGCCGATGCCGGGTGAGGGACGAGGGAGTATACGCAGCTCATGCGGTTCGGGCAGTAACGGAGATCACGGCAGGGTTACGGAATGGCTGATTCATGCCTTGGGCAGTCTCGTACCGCTTCTCGGTTCAACTTTCGGACTGCGAAGCCGAGTTCGAGTGTACGGACGGTCACAGCACCGTCCGCTCGCAGGGGCGGGGGGCTCTGCGGTCCGTCTCCCGAAAGGAAGCACATGCCTCAGGACGTCCGGCTCGACCTGCCCTTCGACACCCCTGTCGGCTACCCACACGCCTCGGGCGAAGCAGCGCCTATCGGATCCAGTGGTCGCGCCACACCTGACGAGCCGCGAGTGCTTCCTGATCAACACAGCTGAGGCCTGTGCAGGTGCTCGCGTTGCGGCAGGAGTGCCGTCGACGCCGCAGTCCTGCCCCTCGCGGTCGTTCGTAGCAGGAGCCGAAGCCGGTCGCACGAGTCCGGCCGTCCGGCGAGGCCGTCACGAAGGTACAGAAGATTCCCGGACACGGCAGGTCAACGACCACGGTCGTTCCCTTCCGTTGCCAGGACCACAGCTTATGGGGAGACCGGTGTTCAAATCTCGAGTCGCAGGTGCTGTTCCGAAGGCGTCCGCCGACAGCTCGCTCCCGGCGCAGCCAAGCGCCCAGCTCCACCCCACGGAGGCGGGGGACACCCTGGCCCGCCTCTTGGTGAAACACGCCAAGGGGAGCACTGAGCAGTACCGAAGGTCCCAGAACGCCGCTCAGCAGCGGCTGAACGCATTCGGCTCCGCCCACTCCGGCACCACGCTGCAGGTGGAGGGAGCCCTCCACCTGGCACGGCCCGCGTTCCTCCCGCCCGACGAGGAGGGCTCCGCCAGGTTGAGGCACCTCGACACCAGCCTGCGCCTGATAGAAGCAGCCTTCCCCCAAGTCAGCACCGACATCGAGGCCTGCAGACTGGCCTGCACGATGCTGGAAGGCGCCTGGAGGAGCCGGGCACTCACCCCGCCGCGCGAGGAGGAGCAGACAACCGTCTGCGCCTGCCCTCTGTGCCGTCGGCTGCCCACGCCCCCCGCACGCACGCTGGACGACTACCGCTGGCGGCAGAGCGCCGGTCGTCCCCTCGCCGTCAAGACCTGGCCACACCGCCGGGAACTCGACAGCGTCCTGACCGGTGGATGGTCCTGGACCCGGCAGATGAACGACCTCGAACGAGACCTCGGCCACCGCCACCGCTTCGAGGACGACATCCTCGTCTTCCACGAATACAAACGCGTGATCGACACCATCGACACGACGCGCCTCACCCAGCACGTCGAAGGCCGCCTGGCCGAGAATTTCAGTGCCAACAGCGCACGGGCCCTGGTCTCCGGACTCTTCGCAGCCCACAAGCGCTCCGTCGACGAGTACTGGCTCCAACAGCACGACGCGGGCAGCGTCATGCTCCCCCAGACCAACCCGCTCAACCAGAGCACCTACTCAGCCCTGCAGATGCTGGACTGCCTGTTCTGGCACGTCGCCCCCGACACCGAACTCTGGCAGGAAGAAAACCTCGCCGCCCTGCTGCTGTGCCGCGTCATCGACGACATGGCCGATGTACGAGCCGACGCCCTCACCGGCGAGATCAGCAACTTCTGGCTCGCCGACATGCCCACCCACACCAAGGCGCTCTACGCCGCCTGCGCGATAGCCCTCGTCAAGTACGGCTGCATGCCCGAGGCGCACAGCCCGATGTGGAACACCTGGCTGATGAACACCACCATCGTCTGGATGGGGCTCACGGGCCGTCACGCCCTGTGGTTCGACGGCATCACCCAGGGCCTCCCCCCGGCCGAGGAGTGCCCGCTGTGCGACCTGCAGCCCAACCCGTGCACCGGCATCCTCACCGACGGCACCACGCTCACCATCGCCCCGCGGCCCACCGCACCGGCACTGAGCACCCGGGCCGCCGAGCTGTCCGCACGCTGTCGAGCCCAATACCCCGGGACGTGGGCCCTCTTCGACGCCGAGCTTCATGCCTTCGAAGCACTGCACGGCCCCTGGTACGGCAACACGGACACCACATGGGAGATCTTGCGCCGCACCTACATCGCCGCCGTGGAGGCATCCAGCGCCGCACCGTCGCCGGACCGCGCCCGTCATGTCCAACAAGACGCCGGCGTAGTCGGATCCGAGATGTTCCACACCCTGCACGACCATCGGACCGGGAGGGAAGACACCGCACTGCTCGCCTACATGTTCGGCTGCGCCCACCCGCATTTCCTCTGGAACGCCACGGGATACCGTCCCACGAGCGTCGCAGGCGACTGGCTCGACGGCTGAGGCCTCGACCTTGAGTGCTCGGGCCGCTGCTCGCATCCGCCTGGCGGGGGCAGCGGCCCAGCCTAGGCCCGACCCACCGCAGACGCGGAAGCACACGCACGCACGGCGTTGCCCGGCCGGAAGCCGGCCGGGCAACGGTCCGCCGGCGTGGTTGCTGCGACCGGACAGGTTCACCGGCTTGCGACGCCCGGCACGGCACCTCGCCGCGTTGTCGCATCACCCGAGTACATCCAGTACGCGGGCGATGCTCCGCCTTGCGATGCACCGCACCGGACGCCGCAAGCTTTCCGGCGAACCTGTCCGGTCACAGCACTAGACGGCGAACTCGACCGGCAGGCTGTCCAGCCGGGACTCCCACGTGGAGGCCGTCGAGCTGAGTTCTTCCGGCGGCACGGCCAGGCGCAGGTCCGGCAGCCGGTGCAGCAGGACGTCCACGCCGATCTCGATGATGGACTGGCCGATGTTCTGCCCCGGGCACTCGTGCGGTCCGGCGCTGAACGCCAGGTGCGACTGGTTGCCCTGCACGGCGACGGCCGAGTCGGGCCGTACGTCCGGGTCGAGGTTGCCGGCGGCCAGGCCCAGGATGAGCAGTTCTCCCTCCTCGACGTGATGGCCTCCGAACTCCATGTCGGCGGTTGCGAACCGGCCCGGCAGCACCGACAGCGGCGGGGCGTCCCACATGACCTCTTCCACCACAGAGGAGATGTTCAGCTCCCCGCTGACCAAGCCGGCCAGCCGGGCGGCGTCGGTGAGGACCCGTTGCAGGACCCGGGCCAGCAGATTGCTGGTGGTGGTGTGCGCGGCGATCAGCACCAGGCGCAGATGGCTGACGACCTCGTCGTGGTCGAGGCCGGCCGGGTGCTCCAGCAGGGCCGTGGCGAAGTCGGAGCCCGGCTCGGCCCGCTTGCGCTCGGCGAGTTCCGCGAGGATCTGCATGATCCGGTCGTTGTGCTCGAGGGCGCCCTCACCGCCCTTGAGGACCTGGGCGCACGACTCGATCAGGCGTTGCCCGTCCGCCGCGGGAAGGCCCAGCATCCTGGTGAGCACGAGCATCGGCAGTTGCTCGGCGTAGTCGGCCACGAGGTCGGCGTGCCCGGCGTCGGCGAACGCGTCGATTCGCTTGTTCGCGAAGTGCGTGACGTGCCGCCGGATGCCGCGGGCGGCCGCTGCCTGCAACCCGTCGGTGACGGCGCCGCGCAGCCTGCGGTGCGGTTCGCCGTCCTGGGACACGCAGTCGGGGCGCCAGCCGACCATCGGCATGATCGGCGAGGTCTCCTCGATCCGGCCCTCCCTCCAGTCCCGCCAGATCCGCGCGTCCCGGCTGAACTGGCGGGGATTGTCGAGCACCCGCCGGTTGTCGCGGTATCCGAGGACCAGCCAGGCGGGCACGTCGCCTTCGAGCAGGACCGGCGCGACCGAGCCGTGCTCCTTGCGCAGCCGCTCGTAGATGCCCACCGGGTCGGTCGCGGCGTCCGGGCCGTACAGCCTGGTCAGGTCGGCGCCGTGGTGGGCGACGGGGCAGCCCCGCACGGGCTGGAGTCCGGATTCGGTCGAGTCGTTCATCGGGGCTCCAGGGCCACGGCCGAGCGTTCCTTCAGATGGTGGATCAGCGCGACCAGGACGTCCCGGCTGGAGGCCCGGTCGCGGGCGTCGAAGGCCACGACCGGGGTGTGCTCGGGGATGTCCAGGGCGTCCCGGATCTCCTCGGCCGGGTAGTTCCGCGAGTCGGGAAAGACGTTCAACGCGACGACGAAGGGGACTTCCAGCCGCTCCATCTCCTCGATCGCCCGGAAGCTGGACTCCAGGCGGCGGGTGTCCACCAGGACGACCGCGCCGAGGGCCCCCTTGAACAGCCCGTTCCACAGGAACCAGAACCGTTCCTGCCCGGGCGTGCCGAACAGGTACAGCACCAGGCTCTCGTTGATGCCGATCTTGCCGAAGTCCAGGCTGACGGTGGTCTGCGTCTTGTCGGCGACGCCGATGAGGTGGTCGACGTCGGCACTGGCCTGGGTGAGGGTCTCCTCGGTGGTGAGCGGCTTGATGTCGCTGACCGACCGGACCATGGTGGTCTTCCCGGTGCCGAACCCGCCGGCGATCATCACCTTCACCGAGCGGGTGTCCCCGGCCGAGCCTCCGGGTCGGTCAAAGCCTTTCAAGTCCACTGAGTACCTCCTCAAGGAGCGCGAGGTCGGGCCCGCGGCCGGCGTCGTGCGCCGGGATGGGGTTACGGGCTTCGACGCGACCTGCGTCCAGCAGGTCCGACAGCAGCACCGCGAGAATGTTGAAGGGGAGCCCGAGGTGGGCGCCGAGTTCGGCGACCGACAGCGGGTCGCGGCAGCGGCGGAGGATCTCCTCGTGCTCGTGCTGCATCCCCGGTAACGGGGCGGCGCGGGAGACGACCAGTGTCGCCACGTCGAGGCTCGACGCCGAACCGCCCGGTCCGCTGCGCCCTCCGGTGAGGACGTAGTAGCGCTCGAGACCGGACGGGTCCGACGGTCTGCGGGGAGCACTCATCCAGAGTGCTCCTCCAGGCGCGGAGTGGTGCCGAGAAGCTCACCCATCCTGCGGGCCAGGTCCCTCATCTGGTGCCCGAGCAGGCCCTGGTCGAGGCCTTCTCTGGCAAGGACACCGAGGTACGTCTCCACACCCGCGCGCACGACGAAGAGGTGCCCGCCGTCGACCTCGATCATCGCGAGGCGCAGCTGCCCGGCGTACTTGGGGAACTGCTCGGCGACCGGCTGGGCCAGCGCCTGCAGGCCGGCCACCACGGCCGCGAAGCGGTCGACGTCGTCGGGGTCTTCGGCGCCGTAGGAGGTGATGGCCTTGCCGTCGCTGGAGGCCACCAGGGCGAAACGGATCTCCTGGATGCTCTCGACGAGATCGCGGAGCGCCCAGCTCACATCTGTTCCTTGCTGTGTCATGGGACTAGTCGCTCTCTTCGGTGCGGTGCTCGGTGTACTCGCGGCCGGCGAGGGTGTCGCGGTCGTCGGCCGGCTCGGAGGCCTCCGTCGCGTCGCGTCCGGCGGTGGCGAAGGCGGCGAGACCCGAGAAGGACGCGTCCGGCGGAACGGCGGCGACGGTGCCCCGGTCGGACCGCTCGGCCGGCCTGGGCGCCTCCGTCTCGGTCCGCTTGCTGCGGCGCCGGGGCAGTCCGCCGGGCGTGGTCTCCCCCGTCTCGGCCTGCACAGCCCGTGGTTCGGGCGCGGTGGCCGTCTCACGGGCCGGGGCAGCCGGGGCGGTGCGCACCTCCGGGGCGGGCGCGGCCGGTGCGGTCGCGGCCGTGGGCAGCGGGCTGAAGTACTTGTGCGGCACCACGACCACCACGGAGGTACCGAGCCACGGCGAGTCCGCGAAGGTGACGCGGATGCCGTAGCGGCGGGCGAGGGCACCGACGACACGCAGGCCGATGTTGGCGTCCTCGGTGATGCCGCCGAGGCCGGCGCCGGGCGCGGTGCCCGCGAGGGCGTGCTCGGCCTCGCGCTTCTTCTCCTCGCTCAGGCCCTTGCCGGAGTCCTGGATCTCGATGCCGACGCCGTTGGGGACCTCCTTGCCGGAGATGAGCACCGGCTCGGTGGGCGGCGAGTAGCGGGCCGCGTTGTCCAGGAGGTGGGCCAGGATCAGCGTGAGGTGGTCGACGAGGCCGCCGTCGACGCCGAGTTCGGGCAGGTGGCGCACCTGGATCCGGTGGAAGTCCTTGATCCGGCCGATGCCGCCGCGCACCACGCTCAGCAGCCGCTGCGGCTCCTGCCACTGCCGGCCGGGCCGGTCGGATCCGCCGAGCACGCCGATGCTCGCGGCGAGCGAGTCGGCGGGACCGAGCTCCTGGTCGAGCTCCATCAGGCCCCGGGCGACGGCCGGCAGCCGGCCGTGCTCGCCCTGCATCTCGTGCAGCCGGCCGCGGAGCTTGCTCGTCAGCACGTGGATGCGGTTGCCGATGCTGATCACGGCCTGCTCGGCGGAGGTGGAGCGGTCGAACTCCGCCTCCAGGCCGATCAGGGAGGTGCGCAGCAGCTTGCGCAGTTCTGCCTGGAGTTCCGAACTGACCGCGGCGCACTGGCTGACGGTGGGCAGCAGGTCGTCGATGGCGTCGCCGGCGCGCAGCTTCTCCATCGCGTCGGGCAGCTGCTCGTCGGCGAGCCGGGCGACCGCGGCGAACTGGTGGGAGAGCTGTTCCTGCCAGACCTCCGCCTGGTCGGCGAGCTGGGCCTCGTAGGAGGTGGCCTGCTCGGTCAGCCGTTCCTCATAGGCCCGGGACCGGTCGGCGAGCTGCGTCTCGTACGTGGCGCTCTGGTCGGCGAGCTGCGTCTCGTACGTCGCGCTCTGGTCGGCCAGGCGCCGCTCGTACGCCGCGTTCTGCTCGCTGAGCTGGGATTCCAGGGCGGCGCGTTCGGCGGTGAACTTGCGTTCCAGGCCTGCCACATGCTGCTGCCACTGCTGGTTGTGCTCGGCCTGCGTGGTGCGGAAGGAGCCTTCCGCACGGTGCAGTTGTGCCCGGGTGCGCAGCAGCAGCCGTACGCACACGGCACCGGCCGCCGTCGCCGCGACTCCTGCGACGGCCGCGGTTATTCGATCCGAGCTCATGAACGTGGCGGCTACGGTCCCGCCTCCCAAGCCCAGCGGCATCAACCACCAGCTGTACCAGGCGACAGGGGCCCGCGCCGCCGGTGGCGGAGTGGCGAGTTCCATCTGCATCCTTCGAAGCAAACACGATCGAACGGGGGGGTGTGTGGACCGCACTCATGAGTACGCACTGCGAGTCGACTGGACGCGATCGCGTCAACTCGCAGCGCCGATCGGAACCCTATCGGGTTTGAACCCGAAAGGATCAATCCCGGCCCCCTCCGGACGTGAGGGTTCCGTCACGCTTCGAAAGAAGACAACAGGTCGACAAATGGCTTTGCTGTCAGTGCAATTGGCCCCGCGTCAGGTGCCGTGCGCGAGTGCCGTCGGGGTCAGCGGGCGGTCTGGAAGGTGCGGCGGTAGGCCTGCGGGGAGACACCGATCGCCGCGTTCAGATGCTGGCGCAGGGAGGCGCCGGTCGCGAAGCCGACCCGGCCGGCGATCTGATCGACCGTCAGGTCGCTGGACTCCAGCAGCTGCCGGGCCCGGGACACACGCTGCTGGATCAGCCAGCGGCCGGGGCTGATGCCCACCTCGTCGTGGAAGCGGCGGGCGAAGGTGCGCTGGCTCATCCGCGCATGACCGGAGAGCTCGGCAAGGGTGAGGGGTTCACCGAGGCGCTCCAGAGCCCAGGTGCGGGTGGCCGCTGTGCTCGCGGCGCCCTGCTCGGGGACGGGCTGCTCGATGTACTGGGCCTGGCCGCCGTCCCGGAACGGCGGGACGACGCAACGGCGGGCGACGCTGTTGGCCAGGAGACTGCCGTGGTCCTTGCGGACGAGGTGCAGGCAGATGTCCACGCCGGAGGCGGCCCCGGCGGAGGTGAGGAACGGGTGGTCGTCGACGAAGAGCACGTCCGGGTCGACGTCGACCCGCGGGAACATGCGCCGGAAGCGGTCGGCGACCTGCCAGTGGGTGGTCGCCCGGCGCCCGTCGAGGAGACCCGCGGCGGCGAGGACGAAGGCGCCGGTGCAGATGGAGACGATGCGGGTGCCGGGGCGGATGAGCGCGAGGGCGGCCAGGACGTCGCCGGGCACCTCGGCGGTCAGCCGGGCCGGCGCGACGGGCGCGATCACCACCGTGTCCGCCGTGGCCAGGGCCTCGGGGCCGTGTTCCACGGTGACGCCGAAGTCGGCGTCGGTGCGCACCGGACGGCCGTCGACCGAGCAGGTGAGGACCTCGTAGCGGCCGTCGGCCGCCCCCAGGATCCGGCTGGGGATGCCCAGCTCGAAGGGGTACACCCCGTCCAGGGCCAGAACCACCACTCGTTCACGTCGCATGGCACGATCCTAGCGAAGGTTGGCAATCTTGCCATTGGCGGGCGGTGTGCGGACCGGCACGCTGGTTGACCATGAGCACACAGAACACGATGCGAGCCATCAGCCAGGACGTCCTCGGCGGCCCCGAGGTCCTGAGGGAAGTGCGGATCGAGCGCCCGGCGCCGAAGCCGAATCAGGTACTGGTCCGGGTGCGGGCCGCCGGGGTCAACCCGACCGACTGGAAGCACCGGGCGACGGGCGGGTTCCTCGGCGAGCCGCCCTTCGTCCTCGGCTGGGACGTCTCCGGTGTGGTGGAGGCGGTCGGCATCGGCGTGGCGGCCTTCGCACCGGGCGACGAGGTCTTCGGCATGCTGCCGTACCCGTACGGGCACGGCTCGCACGCCGAGTACGCCATCGCCCCGGCCCGCGCCCTCGCCCGCAAGCCGGCCGGCGTCGACCACACCGAGGCGGGCGCACTCCCGCTGGTCTCACTCACCGCCTGGCAGGCGTTCACCGAGCACGCGGACCTCCGGCCCGGGCAGCGGGTGCTGATCCACGCCGCGGCGGGCGGGGTCGGGCACGTGGCGGTGCAGATCGCCAAGGCGCGCGGCGCGTATGTCATCGGCACCGCGAGCGCGGGCAAGCACGAGTTCCTGCGCGAGATCGGTGTGGACGAGGCGCTGGACTACCGGGAGACGGACTTCACCGAGGCCGTCAAGGACGCCGACGTCGTCCTGGACACGATCGGCGGCGACAACGCCCTGCGCTCACTGCGCGTGCTGCGCCCCGGAGGTGTCCTGGTGTCGATCCTCCCGGGCGGCTCGGACGACCTCTACGAGGAGGCCGGGCGGCTCGGGGTGCGGGCGCTGCGGATGCTGGTGGACGCCGACCGCAGCGGCATGGAGGCGATCGCGGAACTGGTCGGGGCGGGAAAGCTGCGCGCCACGATCGCCGGGACGTTCCCGTTGTCCGGCGCCGCGGAGGCACACGCCCTGGGCGACACCGGCCGCACGAAGGGGAAGCTGGTGCTGCTCAACGACTGAGCACGCCCCGGCCACCGGCCCCGCTCCGACCGCCGGGCAGCCGGGGTCCCCCCATCGGCCGCACGCGGGCGAGCCGGCGGCGCACCTTCGGGGTGGCCGGGTTGGCGCACCTTCGAGCCGGCGGCGCACCTTCGGGGTGGCCGGGTTGCCGGACGGCTGCGTGACCGTCGCACCGGCCCCGTTCCGACACCGTCCGGCCGGTCCCGTCGCGCGGAGCGGCAGCAGGTCCCATCGCGCGGAGCGGCGGCCGGTCGCGCCGGAGTCGTCCCGGCGACCGCGCGGCCCCCGGGGCCTCACGGCGCTCGCGCCTCGCCCGGCCGCCGACGGCGGCCGGCTCCGCTCGCCCTGCCGCCCTCTCGCGGGACCGTCGGCCGACCGCGTCAGAACGTCAGAACAGGCTTGATCGTCTTGCCCGACCTCATGTCCTGGACCGCACGGTCGATGTCCCCGAAGGGGTAGGTGCTGATCAGGCGGTGCAGGGGGAGGCGTCCGTCCTTCACCAGACGGACCAGGGCCGGGATCATGGTCTGGGTCTCGCTGTCGCCGAGGGTGAGGCCGACGATCCGCTTGCCGCCGAGGAGGCCGTTGACGTCCAGGGCGACCTCGGTGCCGAAGGGCGGGGCGCCGACCGCGACCAGGGTGCCGCGCGCGGCCAGCGCGTCGACGCCCTGCCGCAGGACGCCGACGTTGCCCGTGGTCTCGACGACCCCGTCCGCGCCCTGTCCGCCGGTGATCTCGGCGAGGGCCGGGGCGAGGTCCGTCCCGCTCGTGTCGACGGTGTGCGTGGCGCCCAGCTCCGTCGCCAGGGAAAGGCGCTCGGCGACCCGGTCGACGGCGACGATCCTGGTGGCAGGGCTGAGGGCCGCCGCCATCACCGCCGACAGGCCGACCGCTCCGGCGCCCAGGACGACGACCGTGCCGCCGGTCTCCGGCTTCAGGACGTTCCACACGGCGCCCACACCGGTCTGGACGCCGCAGCCCAGCGGGGCGATCGACTCCAGCGGCACGTCCGGGTCGACCTTGACGAGGCTGCGCTCGTCGGCCAGGGCCCGCTCGGCGAAGGAGGACTGGCCGAAGAAGTGCCCGCCCAGAGCCTGACCCTCGCGGCTGATGGTGCTCGTGCCGTCGGCCCGGCTGCCTCCGAGCAGGTTCAGCGGCAGCCAGGTCGCGCAGTACGCGGGGTGCCCGCCGCGGCAGTTGCGGCAGTCGCCGCAGGAGGTGAAGGAGAGCAGGACGTGGTCGCCCGGCGCCACGCCGGTGACGGCGGAGCCGACGGCCTCGACCACGCCCGCGCCCTCGTGACCCAGGACGCCGGGCAGCGGGAAGGGCAGTCCGCCACCGGCCACCCCCAGGTCGGTGTGGCACAGGCCGGCGGCGGCCATGCGGACCAGCGCCTCGCGCGGGCCGGGTTCGTCGAGGACGACGTCGGAGAGGGTGAAGGGCGCGCCGCCGGACTCGACGACCGCGGCACGGGTGGTGGTGGGCATCGCGGGAACTCCTTGGCGGTGGCTCAGTCGAGCGAGACGACGACGGACTTGACCTTCGTGTAACCGGCGAGGGCCTCGGGCCCGTACTCGCGGCCGTAGCCGGAGTCCTTCACGCCGCCGAAGGGCACGGCGGGGTCGAGCATCGCCCAGTCGTTGACCCAGACGATGCCGGCCTGGAGCCGGCCGGCGACCCGGTGCGCGCGGGCGAGGTTGCTGGTCTGGACGCCCGAGGCCAGGCCGTAGGGCGTGGAGTTGGCGAGGGCGACGGCCTCGTCCTCGTCGTCGAAGGGCTGCACGGTGAGGACCGGGCCGAAGATCTCCTCCTGGATCACGCGGGAGTCGTTGGCCAGATCGGCGATGACGGTGGGCCGGTAGTAGTAGCCGCCGTCGAGGTCGAGCCGCTCGCCGCCGCAGACGATCCGGGCGCCCTCCTTGCGGGCCAGGGCGACGTACTCCTCGACCTTCTTCAGGTGCTTCTCGGCCGCCATCGGGCCGACGACGGTGGCCGGGTCGCGCGGGTCGCCGACCGGCACACCGGGCACGGCCTCGGCGAGGATGCCGAGCAGTGTCGGGTACACCGAGCGGGCCACCAGCAGGCGCGGTCCGCCCATGCAGAACTGGCCGGTGTTGAAGACGAAGCCCTTGATGACCGCTCCGACGGCCTTCTCCAGGTCGGCGTCCTCGAACACGATGTGGGCCGCGTTCCCGCCGAGCTCCATGGTGACGGGCTTGAGCGCCTCCCCCGCGACGCTCGCCACGTGCCGGCCGATCGCGGTGGAACCGGTGAAGGCGACCTTGTCGACGCCGCGGTGGCGCAGCAGTGCCTCGCCGGCCACCGGGCCGGTGCCGGTCACGACGTTGACCACGCCGTCGGGGACGCCCGCCTCCTGGAGCAGCCGGGCCATGTAGAGGGCGCTGAGCGGGGTCTCGTCGGCGGGCTTGTGGACGACGGTGTTGCCGGCCGCGAGGGCGGGGCCGAGCTTGGAGCCGGCGAGGATCAGCGGGAAGTTGAACGGGGTGATCGCGGCGACCACGCCGAGGGGCTCGCGCCTGGTGTAGGCGAGGGCGTTCATGGGGGTCTCGCGCAGGGCGCCGTCCTGGCTCTGGGCGAGGTTCGCGAAGTACTCGTAGTCGTTGGCCGCGTTCGTCACGTCGACCGCGCCGCACAGCGTGATCGGCTTGCCGACGTCGAGGCTCTCCAGTGCGGCGAGGTCGTCGGCGTTCTCCCTGATCAGCTGGGCGACGCGGTGCAGCACCCGGCCGCGCTCGCGGCCGCTCAGACCGGACCAGGCACCGTCGTCGAACGCTTCGCGGGCGGCGCGTACGGCGGCGTCGACGTCGGCGGGGCCCGCCTCGGCGACGGTGGTGACGACCGTGCCCCGGGACGGGTCGACCACCTCGGTGCGCGCTCCGTCCGCGGCTTCGCGCCATCGGCCTCCGATGAACAGCTGCCCGGGTGTGCCCTCGAAGGTGGTCATCGCCACTCCTCAGCGTCGTCGCCAAGATTTCAACAAACAGGATTCCTGTCTGTGCGCAGTCTCTTTACGGACAGGTTTCCTGTCAATGGTCTAGCCTGCTTCCATGCTCGACACACAGGCGACCAAGGCACCCCCTTCCCTGCTCTACATGGTCAAGCAGGTGGAGCTCGTCGTGCGTTCCCATCTGGACGAGCTGGTCAGACCTTCCGGGATCACCGCCCTCCAGTACACCGCACTGACCGTGCTGGAGCGGCACGACGGACTGTCCGCCGCCCAGCTGGCGCGCGACTCCTTCGTCACCGCCCAGTCCATCGCGGACCTGGTGCGCTCCCTGGAGGGCCGCGGACTGGTGAGCCGGGAGCGCAACCCCCGAAACCGCCGGGAGCTGCTGATCCTGCTCACCGACGCCGGCCGCGAGCTGCTCGCCCGGCACGCCGGGCCCGTCCGGGAGCTGGAGGACCGGATGGTACGGGACCTCACGGCGCACCAGACGGAGCAGTTCCGCCAGGCGCTCACCAGGGCCTGGCACGCCCTGTCCTAGCGGAGAGCGCGCCCCTGTGGCGCCCCCGCGCACGCCCCGGCGTGAACCTCGGCCAACTCGGCCGCAATTCAAAGACATATGTCAATCGAACATGCTCAAATTCACTCGTTGGAGGGTAACTTGCAGGGCGGGGAACGGCGTTGAGCCGTGACCTCCCCACGCACGGAGCAGGCTGGAGGCGATCTCGTCGTGCGGCAGGAACCTGCACCGCTCACCCGGCATCTGCGGGTCCGCCAGGAACGTGGGCACACCGTGCTGGAGTTCCGTGGCGAGATCGACCTCGCCGCGGCCACGGAGATCGAACCGCATCTGGACCGGGAGACGGACCGCCCCGCCGCCCGCATCGTGATCGACCTCAGCGGTATCGACTTCTTCGACTGCTCCGGGCTGCGACTGCTGTACCGGGCCCGCAGCCGGGTGCTGGACCGGCGGGGACATGTGCTCCTCGTCTGCGCACACCCGCTGACGCTGCGCGTCCTGCGGATCACCGGCCTGTCCCGGACGCTTCCTCCACAGCCGACGCTGGACGCCGCGCTGGAGCAGCCGGACGCGACGCACCGCCTCTGACGGGCGTGCGCCCCGCGTGCTTCCGCCCGGGGCGGTTCCTCTTCAACCGGGCGGTCTGGCACGGGTTGTGGCGGGCATTCGCACAGTAGGAAGGAGGGCCGTCGCATGACGACTCCCGTCAAGCGCCTCCCCGGGCGCATGCCCGGCTGGGCGAAGGTGGTGGCCGCGCTCGTGCTGGTGCTCGTGGTGTTCTTCGCCGGGCTCCGGCTGAGCGTGGTCCCGGGCCTGAAGGACCTGTTCGGCACCGACACCCACGACCGGTCCGGCCCCGCGCTGCTGAAGTCCGTCCAGGACCTCAGCCGTTACGACGCCGCCTCCGGCAACTTCCAGGTCGTCGTCGACCTGGAGAAGGACGCCAAGCTGTTGCCCGACGCCATCCGCGGCACCCGCACCCTCTACGTCGGCGCGGGCACCGTCGACGCCTATGTCGACCTGGGCAAGGTCGGCGAGAACGATGTCAAGGTCAACGGCGACCGCACGTCCGCCACGCTCCGGCTGCCCCACGCCCGCCTGGGCAAGCCCGCCCTCGACCCCGACCGCTCCTACGCGGTCTCCAAGCAGCGCGGTCTCTTCGACCGCCTCGGTGACCTCTTCTCGGACAACCCCAACGGCGAACAGGCCGTGCAGAAGCTCGCGGTGCGGCACATCGGCGACGCGGCGAAGGAGAGCGAACTGACCGCACGCGCCGAGTCGAACACCACCGGCATGCTCGAAGGCCTGCTGCGCTCCCTGGGCTTCAAGGCGGTGCGCGTCTCGTACGGGAGCTGACCGGCTTCCGTACGAGGCGGCGTCCCGCCGGGAGTGCTCCGGCCGATAAGGGGAATCGGAGGGTGGGAGCGATCCCGGGCGATGGCGTCCCCGGCGCTGCCGCCGGGGGCCGTGGCCGGGAACGAACCCCCACGGCATCGTCGGCTCACCCGGGGGTAACCGCCCTGTCACACAGGGATGTTGACGACTGGAGGACCGAATGGCCAGTGCAGCCTCACGTCCCCGGACCACCGGGTCCGGGAGCGAGCGACGCCCGCTCCCGCTGCCCGTCCGGCTGCTGGCGATGCTGTGCGCTTTCACGTTCATGGTCGCCTTCGCCGTGGTGCTCGCCCGGCTGACCCTGCAGCCCTCGCCCGCCTCGGAGGCGCTGACCCACAGCAATCTCCAGCCGGGCAGCTCCCTGAGGGCCTACCTCGACCAGCCGGAGCTGCGCGACGCCGTCAAGCAGATCGGCGGCAACATCCTGCTGGGCATTCCTTTCGGCGTCCTCGTGCCGGTGGTCGCCCCGCGCACCCGCGGCATCCTGCGCGTGCTCCTCCTGACCGCGACCGTGATGCTCCTGGTGGAGTTCGCCCAGGGCGCGCTGGTCACCGGCCGCGCCTTCGACGTCGACGACGTGATCCTCAACACGACGGGCGCGCTCATCGGTTACCTGCTCCTGGGGCGCCGCCTCAGCAGGGCCGTCCACGCACGCAGGCCCCGCCCGGGCCGGGCGGGAGAGAAGTCGCCGGCCGGCAAGGCGAAGGCGTAGCGAGGACCGGAACTGGACCGTGGCCGCCTGGCGCACGGTCCGGTAGCCGCCTAGTGCACGGTCCAGGTGAACTTGTCTCCGCCCACCCACCGGACCACGTCCGGGTCGTCCATGTCGTGCACGGTGATGCCGAACGCGGCCGCGGCCGACAGCACGTCGGTGACGGCCCGGGCCTCCCCGACCACCTGGCCGTCGATCTGCACGATCCGGAACGGCGGTGTGCCCGGCTGTACCCCGAGCACCAGGATCCGCGGGTGGGATATGTACGGGCTCGCGCTTTCGGTCATGCATCGAGCGTAGAACGCAACCGGCGGTGGCGCGGGTTCAAGGGCGGCGCCAGTCGTCACCGGTGAGGTGCGAACCGGCCTGCGGCCCCATCCGGAGCATGCCGCCGTCGACACTCCAGGACGCTCCGGTGACGTACGAGGCGTCCGGGCCGGCGAGGAAGGCGATGACGGCGGCGACCTCACGGGCGTCTCCGGGCCGACTGAGCGGGATGCCCGGGCGGCTCTCGGTGTGCGGGTCGGTGTCCTCCTGCCCGGTCATGGGCGTGGCGATCTCGCCCGGGGCGACGGCGTTGACCGTGATGCGGTGCTCGGCCAGTTCCAGCGCCATGACCTGGGTGAGCAGCCCGAGACCGCCCTTGGCGGCGCAGTAGGGCGCGGCGCCCACCCGCGGCTGGTGCTCGTGCACGGACGTGACGTTGATGATCCGGCCCCCCTCGCCGTGCCCGATCATGTGCCGGGCCGCCTTCTGCCCGCACAGGAACGGCCCGACGAGATCGACGTCCAGGACCTCGCGCACGTCGGACAGCTCCAGGTCCAGGAAGGGCGTCATGGTGCCGGTCCCGGCGTTGTTGACCAGCACGTCGATGCGGCCGAGCCGCTCGCACAGGTCGTCTACGGTTTCGGCGGCGTCGGGCAGCCGGGTGAGGTCCATCCGGGCGACCTCGGCCCGCTGCCCGTGCGCGCGCACCTCGTCGGCCGTCTCCTGCGCGCCCTTGCGGTCGCTGTGGTAGGTGATGCCGACGTCCATCCCCGCCCGCGCCAGGTGGACGGCGGTGGCGCGGCCGATGCCGGAGTCGGCGCCGGTGATCACGGCGACCTTGCTGGGGGACGCGCTGGGGGCGGACATGACGAGCCTCCTCGTCGACGGGGCCGGGACGAGGCATCGCGGTACCCGGGAGGACACCGGGCAAACCGTCGGCCCGTCGTGCGGCCCGCGAGGCGCTGGGGAACCCTTGAGGTGGAGGTGGCGATGGACCCCGTCGAGGCACTGGACCGGATCGCCTTCCTGCTGGAGCGGTCCCTGGCGCCGACCTACCGCGTGCGCGCCTTCCGTACGGCGGCCCGGGTGCTGAAGGACCTGGGCGGGGACGAGGTGCGCCGGCGGGCGGCGGACGGCTCGCTGGAGAAGCTCAGAGGGGTCGGTCCGAAGACCGCGCAGGTCGTGCGGGAGGCCCTGGCCGGCCAGGTGCCCGGCTATCTGACGAAGCTGGAGGGCGAGGCGCACGAGCAGCCGGCCGTGCGGGGCGGGGAGAAGCTGCGTGCGCTGTTGCGCGGGGACTGTCATCTGCACTCCGACTGGTCGGACGGCGGCAGCCCGATCGAGGAGATGGGCCGGGCCGCGGCGGTCCTGGGCCATGAGTGGGCGGCGCTGACCGATCACTCGCCGCGGCTGACGGTGGCCCGGGGGCTGTCGCCCGAGCGGCTGCGGGAGCAGCTGGACGTGGTGGCGGAGCTGAACGAGACCTGGGCGCCGTTCCGGCTGCTGACCGGCATCGAGTGCGACATCCTGGAGGACGGCACGCTGGACCAGGAGCCGGAGCTGCTGGACCGGCTGGACGTGGTGGTGGTGTCGGTGCACTCCAAGCTGCGCATGGACGCCCGGTCGATGACCCGGCGGATGGTGGCCGCCGTACGCGATCCGCACTCGGACGTGCTCGGGCACTGCACGGGACGGCTGGTGACCGGGCGGGGCCGGCCGGAGTCGGAGTTCGACGCGGACGACGTGTTCGCCGCGCTCGCCGAGACGGGCACCGCCCTGGAGATCAACAGCAGGCCGGAGCGGCTGGACCCGCCGCGGCGTCTGCTGCGCCGGGCCGTGGACGCGGGAGTGCTGTTCTCCATCGACACCGACGCGCACGCGCCGGGGCAGCTGGACTGGCAGATCAACGGCTGCGGGCGGGCGGAGGAGTGCGGTGTGCCGCCCGAGCGGGTGGTGACCACCTGGTCCCTCGACGAGCTTCTCGCCTGGACCCGGGAGCGGCGGATGCCGTCCGGCGTGGCCGGCCCCTGACGTGGTACCCGCGCGGCCGGAGAGGAAAGGACTGCACCCATGGCAAGCACGGGACGGGCGGCCGTGTTCGACGTCGACGGCACGCTGGTCGACACCAACCATCTGCACGTCGTGGCCTGGTGGGAGGCCTTCCGGCAGGCCGGCCACGAGGTGCCGATGCACGCCATCCACCGGGCCGTGGGCCTGCCGTCGACCGACCTGGTCGCCCACCTGCTGGGCGACGACCGGGACACGGACCAGGACGCCGGCATCAGCGCCGGTCACAAGGCCCTGTACGGGCAGTACTTCGACCGGCTTCCCCCGCTGCCGGAGGCCGGGACGCTGCTGCGGCGGCTGCACGGGGACGGCTGGACGGTGGTCCTGGCCACCTCGGCGGGCGGGGCGGAGCTCAGCGCCCTGCGCCGGGCCATCGACGCGGACGAGGCCATCGCCGCCATGGCCGGCGCCGACGACGTCGAGGAGGGCAAGCCCGCCCCCGAGCCGGTCGAGCACGCCCTGGAGCTGGTGGGAGCGCCGGCGGAGCGGGCGGTGTTCGTCGGCGACACCGTGTGGGACATGCAGGCGGGCCGCCGGGCCGGAGTGCGCTGCGTGGGCGTCCTGTGCGGCGGCATCCCGCGCGCCGACCTGGAGGAGTCGGGAGCGGACGCGGTCTACGCCGATCCCGCACACCTCCTGTCCGCCCTCGGCGAGGGGGCGCTCGCATGAAGCGAAGTGAAACCGCCGGTCACGCGGATACCCACAGCGCATGACGCGTGTGATGAATGCGGTACGGCGGACGGCGGGAACCCTCCTCGGGCGGAAGGACAGGGACAGAAGCACGGCGCCGGCCCCCGGTGAGCGGCCCCAGGGAGCACCGACGGCCCAGGGGCGGATGCGCGCCCTGGACCAGGGCGCGCGCGCCGTACGGCCGGTGGATGCCGTGCGGCGCGACACGCGGGGCGCCTGGAACGCCGTACGAGCGGCGTGGCAGGGGCCCGGACGGGAGCGGGATCTGGTCGTCCAGTCGCTGAAGGCGGCCGGGGCGGCGGTGCTGGCATGGCTGGTGGGCGGCGTCTGGATGGGCGACCCGCTGGCACTGATGGCGCCCTGGGTCGCACTGGTGCTGGTACAGGCCACCGTGTTCAGCTCCCTGGTGCAGGGCGCGCGCCAGTTCGGGGCGATCTGCGTCGGCACCCTGCTCGCCTCGGCGGCACAGGCGATCACCGACGACACGACCGGCGCGCTCGCCCTGTCCGTGCCGGTGCTGATGCTGCTGGCGAACTGGCCCCGGTTCGGAGACCAGGGCATCTACGCGGCGACCACGGCCCTGTTCACCATCTCCTCGGGCATGGTGAGCCTGTCCGCCGTCGGGCACCGGGTGGGGCAGGCCGCGATCGGCGCGGTCATCGGCGTCGCCGTCAACGCGCTCGTCCTGCCGCCGATCCACCTGCGGGACGTACGGGCGAACCTGGCGGCGCTCGCCCGGGAGACGGGGGAGGTGCTGCACACCGTCGCCGCCGACCTGCGCGAGGGCGAGTGGGACGCGCAGACCGCTTCCGGCTGGGTCACCGCCTCGACCCGGCTGGACCACCGTCTGCAGGCGCTGCGCTCGGCACGCCGGTGGAGTCAGGAGAGCCTGCGCATGACCTACGCCCCGCTGCGCGCCCTGCACCGCGTGCCGCACGAGGGTGCCCTGCCGGCGGTGGACGAGGACGAGCGGCTCGGCCGGGTCACCGGGCACGTCACCACGCTCACCCGTGCCCTGGCGGTGTCGATGGACGACAACCGGACGCCCGCCCCGCCCGAGGGCCAGGCCCTGCGCTCGTACGCGCGTCTGCTGCGGCTGATCGGGGACGCCCTGTGCGCCGAGGCCGACAGTCTGCTCGACGGCGGCGTGACCGCCCGGCCGGACGACGAGACCGAGAAGGCGATGCGAGAGCTGCACGGGGAGTTGCAGGAGAACCTGCGCCGGCACGCCGGGGAGGGAGCCGCCCACACGGCCGTCCTGGGCACGCTGCTGCTCCAGGCGGAGAACCTCTGGGCCGAAACCGTCCCGGGCGACCCGGAGCAGTGACGCGGCTTCCGCTCGCCGACGTGCTTTCCGCGTCCCCCGGGTACTCGGTCACCTCCCGGGGGACCGCGGCCGAGAGGAGCACGAGGTGAACAGCGGAACGGGCATGAGGATCGTGGTCACGGGTGCCACCGGCAATGTGGGCACCAGTGTGGTGCGTCTGCTGTCGCAGGACCCGGAGGTCGCCTCCGTGCTGGGCCTGGCCCGGCGGATCCCCGACTGGTCGCCGCCGAAGACGGACTGGGCCGCCGTCGATCTGGCGTCCGAGCGGTCCGATCTGGTGGAGCGGTTCGGGGACGCGGACGCGGTGGTTCATCTGGCCTGGGCGTTCCAGCCGACGCACGATCCGGCCGCTACGTGGCGCACCAATGTGCTCGGCAGCATGCAGGTCTTCGAGGCGGTGGCCGAGGCGGGCGTGCCCGCGCTGGTGCACGCCTCGTCGGTCGGCGCGTACTCGCCCGGACCCAAGGACGAGGCGGTGGACGAGTCGTGGCCGACGCACGGCTGGCCGGACGCCGCCTACTGCCGGGAGAAGGCCTATCTGGAGCGGGCGCTGGACACGTTCGAGCGCGATCACCCCGGGACGCGGGTGGTGCGGATGCGGCCGGCCTTCCTGTTCCGCCGGGAGTCCGCGAGTGAGCAGCGGCGCATCTTCGGCGGCCGCTTCCTGCCCGGTCCGCTGGCCCGCCCGGAGCTGCTGCCCTTCCTGCCGGACATCCCGGGGCTGCGGATGCTGGCGCTGCACACGGACGACGCGGCGAACGCGTATCGGCTGGCGCTGCGCTCCGATGTCCGGGGTGCCTTCAACCTGGCGGCCGACCCGCCGGTCGACGCCCGGCTGCTGGGCGAGATGTTCGACGCGCGTCCGGTGCGGCTGCCGCGGGGCGCGGCCCGGTCGGCGATCGCCGCCGCCTGGGGCCTTCATCTGCTGCCCGCCTCCCCGCACCTGTTCGACGCGGTGCTGCGACTGCCGCTGATGGACTGCACACGTGCGCGAGTGGAGCTCGGCTGGCAGCCGGAGCGTACGGCACCCGAGGTGCTGGAGGAGTTCCTGCTGGGTCTCCAGCAGGGCGCGGGCGCGCCGACGGAGCCGCTGCGGGGACGCAAGGTGGGCTGACCAGCCCGGGCCCGCGGGCCGCTGCGGGGACGCAAGGTGGGCTGAACGCCCCGGCCCCGGAGGGCCGCTGCAGGGACGCAAGGTGGGCCGAGCGCCCCGATCCCGGGGGGGCCGCTGCGGGGACGCAAGCTGGGCTGACCAGCCCGGGCCCGCGGGCCGCTGCAAGGACGCAAGCTGGGCCGAGCGCCCCGGCCCCGCAGGCCGCTGCGGGGACGCAAGCTGGGCCGAGCGCCCCGGCCCCGCAGGCCGCTGCGGGGACGCGACGCGGTTGAGCGTCCCGGGCCTGCGCGAGCGAGGCCGGACATGCCCGAGGGCCGCAGCCGACCCCCACAGCCGGCTGCGGCCCTCGGTGGGATGCCCTCCTCAGGCGGAGGGCTCGTCCGGCACCGGGTGCTCGGGGTGGACCGTTCCCGAGTGCGGTGCTCCCTGCCGGCCCGTCCCCGCTTCGTCCGTGTCGGGGACGTCATCGGCGGGCTCGTCGGTCTCGTCGTCGCTCTGCTGCTTGTCGTCCTCGCCGGTGCCCGTGAAGCGCGGGGCGACCTCCCACGGGTCCTCGCCGTCGTCGGCCTGCTGGTCCGGCATGTCCCGCGGGATGGGCTCACCGTTCTCGCCGGGTCCTTCGAGGCGGTGGTCGGTCACGGCGTGCTCCCTTCTGTGGTCCGGGCGCCACGCGAGTACCTCCGCGGTGATCGGCGAAACCTCAGCGCGGGGTCCGCTCCTGGAGCGCCGTGCGCCAGGCCGGGAGCGGGTCCTCCGGTGCCGGGTGGGGGCGCCGCCCGCCGCGCGCGAAGAAGTCGGCGAGCGGCAGGATCGCCGCACCGACCGTGACCGCGTCGGGCCCGAGCCGCCCCAGGTCGACGGTCACCTTCCCGGCCGGGTGGCGCAGCGCGTAGGCCATGGCGTGGCGACGTACGGCGGGCAGGAAGCGCGGGCCGAGCGCCAGGCCGGCCCAGCCGCCGATGAGGATGCGCTCGGGCTGGAAGAGGTTGATCAGGTCTGACAGGCCCGCACCCAGGTACTCGGCGGTCTCCTCCAGGACGGCCAGCGCGACGGGGTCGGCCGCGGTGCCGGCGGGTGGGTGGGCCGCGGCGAGCATCGCGGTGAGGGCGGTCTCCTCGTCGGTGCCGTCCGGGACCCGGCCGCCTTCCTCCCGCCAGCGGGCGACCAGCGACTCGGCGCCCGCGTAGGCCTCGAGGCAGCCGAGCGCCCCGCACCGGCAGCGGCGGCCCCGCACCCGCACGGTCAGATGCCCCCATTCGACGGCGCGGCCCTGCTCCACGTCCGGAGTGACGAGGCTCGCGCCGACGCCGGAGCCGAACAGGACGACGACGGCGTTGCGGGCGCCGCGTCCGGCGCCGAACCACATCTCGGCCTGGCCCAGCGTCCTGGCGCCGTTGTCGATGAAGTACGGGACGGTGTCCGGCAGCGGGGAACCTGCGCGGAGCAGGGCCTCCAGCGGGACGGCGTCCCAGCCGATGGTCTGCCCGTGCACGAGCGCGCCGCGGCCGGGGGTGCGCTCGACGATGCCGGGGACGCCGATGCCGGCGCCGAGGAGCCGCTCCGGCGCGAGGCCCGCGGTGTCCAGCACCTCGGCGATGCCCTCGCGGATGTGGTCCACGATGACCTCGACCTCGTACCGCTGCGGCGTGAGCGCGTGCTCGACGCGGGCGAGTTCGGTGAGGGTGAGGTCGAAGAGCTCGACGCGGACCCGGGTCTCGCCGACGTCGACGCCGATCATGTGGCCGCTGCCGGGCGCGACGCGCAGCAGGGTGCGGGGGCGGCCGCCGTCGGAGTCGACGCTTCCGGCCTCTTCGACCAGTCCGTCTGCGACCAGGTCGGCGACGACGTTGCTGACGGAGCCGGAGCTCAGGCCGGTGGCCGGACCGAGTTCGAAACGGCTGAGCGGACCGTCGAAGTAGAGCCGTTGCAGCACGGCCGTGCGGTTGGCCCGCCTGAGATCGCGTACCGTGCGCCCGTTCCCCGCCGCCATGAGGCTCCCTTCGCTCGCCCTGTCCGACCTGCAACATACTGTCGGGTCGGTAGGTGGCTCGACTTCCCTTCCCACTTACTTCATGACGTGAGCTAACCGGCGGCTCCGGAGGCCGCCCTGATCTCGTCCAGGGCCGCGACGAGTTCCGGGGCGACCTTCTCCCCCACCCAACGCTGCTGCTCCTCGCCGGCCTGGCGGGGAACGGTCTCGGTGATCATGATCAGGTAGAGGTAGGCGCGGTACAGGGCGAGGCGCAGGCGGGCCGGTGTGTCGAAGCCGGCCAGGCCGCCGGCCTCCCGGTAGCCGGCCAGGAACTCCTCGTCCTTCCTGATGTCGCCCAGCAGCGCCAGGGAGACGAAGTCGGCCAGGGGGTCGCCCCAGAACATGCGCTCCCCGTCGATGAGGCCCCCGATACGGGCCTGTGAGCCCGGGCGGTCGACGAGGATGTTGCCCCGCCACAGGTCGAAGTGGACCAGGCACGGGACGGTGACCTCGTCGAGGGTGTCGTATGCGGACGCGGCGGTACGGGCCACCGCGTCGACGGGCCGGGGCAGTCGGGCGCCGTAGCGCCGGGCGTCGTCGAGGACGGCGTCGAACATCCCCGTGAACGCCGTCCGCCAGTCGGGGGCGAGCGGGCCGAGGGCGCCGGAGGGGTAGCCGAAGCCGGGGCCCGTCACGCGGTGCAGCCGTGCCACCTGGCCTCCCAGCTCCGTCCGCAGGGCGGTGTGTTCCGTGTCGGTGAGCGTGCCGTCCCACGGGGCGCCCGGGCAGGCCGTCATCAGCAGGAAGCCGTCGCCCATGGACACCAGCCGCGGCACGGTGACCCCGGCGCGGGCGGCCGAGCGGTAGAACTCGGCCTCGGAGACCAGCAGATCGCGTTCGTGCCGCAGGCCGGGGACGGCGGCGGGGGGCGGGACCTTCAGCACGTAGCGGCTGCCGTCGGTGAGGCGCAGTTCCTCGACGGTGTTGTACGTGCCGCCGCTCATCGGGGCGAGGCGGGCGAGGCGGCCCGGGTCCAGGCCCGCCTCCTGAAGGACGTGCCGGGCCCGTTCCCAGGAGTCCACCACCGTGTGCCCACCCCTCCCCCTGCGTTCGCGTCAGCCGGCGGCGTACACGTCCTCGGTGTAACGCCCGTCCGCGATGAGCCCGTCGAGCCACTGCTCGGCGGCCGTCTCGTCGGCGTCCGGTGTGTGCTTCCGGAACAGCGTACGGAACGCCTCCCGCACCCCGGGCGCCATCCGCGAACCGTCTCCGCAGACGTACACGCGCGCTCCGGCGTCCAGCAGGGCCCACACCTCCTCGGCCTCGGCGGCGATCCGGTGCTGCACGAACCGCACCTCGCCCTCGGGGGTCTCGCTGAAGGCGGGGCGCAGACAGACGGCTCCGGCGGTTTCGGCGGCGCGCAGTTCCCCGGCGTGCAGGAAGTCCGCGTCGGGGGCGTCGCAGCCGAAATAGCACAGGGCCACGGCGAGTTCGGCGCCCGCCGCGAGGGCCGCCGTACGGTCGGCGATGACACCGCGGAACGGAGCGAGGCCGGTGCCCGCCGCGATCATGACGACCGGTGCCGAGTCGCCGGTGACGTCGATGCGGAAGGCCTCCCGGCACGGCTGCACGCGCGCGTACACCGTGTCACCGGGCTCCACGGCGGTCAGGTGTCCGGAGCCGGTGCCGCGGTAGACGCCCTTGCCGGAGCGGGCGGGTGCCTCCAGCAGCGAGACCATGAGATCCACGTGGCCGGGGTCGACGGCCGGCGAGGAGGAGATGGAGTAGTGCCGCGGGCGCAGTGGGGTGAGGAGGTCGAGGAGCCGCGGCCAGTCCAGAGCGCCGCGCAGCGCCGGGTGGTCCTCCAGGATCTCCACGAGGGTGCGCGGGTCGCCGGTGAGGGCGGCCAGGGCCGTGCGCTCCGGCGGGCAGGGGTTGGCGGCGGCGAGCGCGGCCAGCTGCCCGGCGCTCGGGCGCTCCTGCAGTTCCACGTGGTGGGTGAGGAGCTGCCGTACCGTCACGGGCCGGTCGACGGCGATGCCGTCCCGGCGTGGGCGGGTGGGGCGGATGTCCAGCACGGTGTCGAGGTCGGCGCCGAGCGCGTCGGCGGCCCGTGTGACGAGGTCCGGGGCGTTGGCGGGGAGCACGGTGAGGTGGTCGGCCGTGCGGTAGGTGACGCCGTCGGGCAGCGCGACGCGGACGAACCGCTTGCGGCGGGGGTGGCCGGGCGCGGTGAGGTCGTGGGCCTCGGTGACGCGCATGGGGACGAGTTCGTGCCGTTCGGCCAGGGCGTCCAGCGGGGCGCCGGTCAGGGTGCGCACCTCGTAGGCGGTCGTGGGCGCGGGGTCCGGCGTCGTGGCGTCCGGGTCGCCGTGGCGCTCCAGCAGGGCCGTGCGCAGGGCGGCCGTGAAGGTACGGACGGTGCCGGTGAGGTCGCCGGAGGCGTCGGCGGCGGCGCGTTCCAGCAGCCGGACGGCGCCGGACGCGGCGAGCCGCTCGTCCATGCGGGTGGGGACGTGCTGGTAGGTGGCGGCCCAGTTGCGGTCGCCGACGCCGAGGACGGCGTACGTCACTCCGGTCAGGTCGTGGGTCTCCTCCAGCCGGGCGGCGAAGGCGGTGGCGTCGTCGGTGGGGCGGCCGTTGTAGGAGGCGGCGGTGATGACGACGGGCCGGTCGGTGGGCAGGCCGCCCGCACAGGTGTCGAGCGGGGCCACCTCGGTGGCGCATCCGATCGCGGCGGCCTCGTCGGCGAGTTGAGCGGCGAAGTCGCGGCAGGTGCCGTAGTTGCTGCCGTGCAGGAAGAGGACGGCGGTGCCGGGGCGGACGCGCGCGGGCAGGCCCTGCGGCTCGGCCGACTCGGTGACCCGGGCGGGGGCCGCTCCGGGCAGCGGGGTGTGGACGCGGTCGGCGGAGGTGCGCGGCGCGAGCGCGAGGGTGAAGCCCTCGGGCTTGAGGGTGAGGGTCTCCTTGACCGTGAGCCGGTAGTCGGCGTGGTCGCGCAGCCGGTAGCGGTGGACGAGCATGGCCAGCAGCATGGTCGCCTCGTGCAGCGCGAACTGGCGCCCGATGCAGGCACGCTCGCCGGTGCCGAACGGCTTGAAGGCGTGCACCGGCCGCCCGGCCTCCGCCTCGGGCGTGAAGCGGGAGGGGTCGAACAGTTCGGGGTTGTCGCCCCACACGGGCTGCCGGTGCAGCATCGGCGTGAGGACCAGGGCGGACTGTCCGGCGCGCAGCGGGACGCGTCCGCCGAGCAGGGTGTCCTCGCGGGCCTGCCGTGAGAAGACGGCGGCCGTGGGCCAGAGCCGCAGGGCCTCGTTGAGCACCTGGCGGGTGTAGGTGAGCCTGCCGACCTCGTCGTACGTGGGCTCGGGGTCGGCCTGGTCGCCCCACAGCGCGTCGGCCTCGCGCTGCACCAACTGGAGGGCGGTGGGGTGCTTGGCCAGGTAGTGCAGCGCGAAGGACATGGCGCCGGAGGTGGTCTCGTGGCCGGCGATCAGGAACGTGATGACCTGGTTGCGGATGTTGGCGGTGTCGAGTGTGGTGCCGTCGGCGGGGTGCTCGGCGGTGAGCATCAGGCCGAGCAGATCGTCGGCGTCGCTCTGGTCGGTGCCGGTGCGGGCGGCGATGACGTCGTCGACGACCCGGGCGAGGTAGGCGGAGTCGTCGCGGAAGGCCGCGTCCTGCACCGAGTGGTCCTGGCCGGGGACGCGCGCCAGGCGGGTCATGCTCCACTCCAGGCAGCGGACCATCGACTCGACGAAGGGGTGCGGCTCGGCCCGCTCGAAGGAGCCGAAGTCGTAGCCGAACCCGGCGAGTCCGATGGTGTCGAGCGTCATGCGGGTCATGTCGTCGGGGACGTTCACCGGCCGTCCGGCGCCGGCGTCGCGGTCCCAGGACGCGATGAGTCGCCGGGCCACCTTCAGCATCACGGGGTGGTAGGTGCGCATCGAGCCCAGCGCGAAGGCGGGCATCAGGATGTCGTGCGCCTTCGCCCAGTTGGGTTCGTCGTTGTACGCCGTGAACAGGCCGTCGGCGGCGAACTCCCGGACGTTCTCCAGACCCGGCCCGATGTGCTTGGCGAAGCGCTGCTCGTCCGCGAGGTCGGCCACGAGGTCCAGGTCGCCCACGAACAGCGTGTCCCGCCCGTACAGCCGCCGCACGAACACGGGCCCGTGCTCGCGCATCAGGTCCATGGCCTGCTGGACGGGCGCACCGCCGGGTCCGGTGGCGGAGATGTCGGCGACGGGGACGCCGGGAAGGGTGTCTGCGATCGGGGGAGTCTGTCCGGTGGGGGGCATGACGCGGCAACTGCCTTTCGCGCTACGGAGGTACTGCGCTCCAGCGTGATCCACCCGGCCCGGCGGACGATGCCGCGGCCCTACATGATTGTGTAGTGCAAGCAGATGCGCCGCTCTTGCGCGGGAGCGGCCCGGTATGGCAGGAGGAATGCGTGGACCGGGTTCGGCAGGAGGCCGTGACGTGGCGCAACCGCGCGCTGCTGCTGTTCGACCGGGTCGCGATGCCGGTCGCGGTGTGCGACGTGTACGGGGCGGTACTGCTGGCCAATCCGGCCATGGCCGCGGAGTGCGGTACGACGCCGGGGCGGCTGCGCGGCCGTGACGTGCTCGATCTGTTCAGCCCGCGGGAGGCCACGCAGGTGGAGCGCATCGCGCAGGCCCTGCGCCTGCGCCACCGCTCGCGCTACCAGGTAGCTGTGCGCTGGCAGACCCCCGGCGAGGTGGAGCGCTACGGCGAACTGACAGCGGATCCGGTCAGCGACACGGTGGAGGACACCCCCGCGCTGCTGGTGATGCTCCGGGTGGACGCCGAACGCGCCTCCTCCCCCGCCGCACCCGCTGCACAGACCCCGGTCACCCCGGTGGAGGCCCGCATCCTGGCACTTCTGGCCGCCGGCGCCACCACGGCCCGGGCAGCCCGGGAGACGGCGCTCACCGCGGACGGGGTGACCTACCATCTGCGCCGCCTGTCGTCCCGCTGGGGCGCCTCCAACCGCACGGAACTGGTGGCCCGCGCGTACGCTCTGGGGGTGTTGGCCCCCGGGGTGTGGCCGCCGGGCGTCCCGGGTGACGAGGCCTGACGGAAATCCGGTCGCCCGCTGCGCCGAGGCTGTCTAACCTGACCTGGCCCATGAACCTAGGACCCCTAGGTTTCGCGACGACCGCATCCCAGGAGACTCCCGTGCAGCCGCTCACCGAGCAGGACATCCGCTCCTCCTTCATCAACTGCTCGAAGGGCGAGGCCAAGCGTCTGGCCGTGCCCCGGGACCTCGACGCGCGGCCCTGGGACGATCTCGACTTCCTCGGGTGGCGTGACCCGGGGGCGCCCGACCGGAGCTACCTGGTGACCGGGCGGGAAGGGCGGCTCGTCGGCGTCGCGATGCGGTTCCAAGCAGCGCAGCGCGGGTTCCTGCACCGCAGCATGTGCTCGCTGTGCCTGACGACCCACCCGCGGGGCGGCGTCTCGCTGATGACCGCCCGCAAGGCGGGGGCGGCCGGGCGTGAGGGCAACACCGTCGGGGCGTACATGTGCACCGACCTCGCCTGTTCCCTGTACGTACGCGGGAAGAAGGCGCTGGAGAGCGGGGCCCGGTTCGAGGAGAGCCTCACCCTGGAGGAGCAGATCGAGCGGACCACGGGCCATCTGGCCGCCTTCCTCGACAAGGTGTACGCCTGAGCCCCTCGGTCGCCCGTGGTTTGCCCCGGCACTAACGTCCTTCATGAGCGTCCTTCACGGACGTGTTCGACGGATGCGTTCGATGCGCCGGGGAAAGGGAACAGCCCGAGGATGCGAGAGGTACGCGAGTGGACGGCGCAGGCCGGGCGGATCGTCAGGAAGCGCCGTGATCCCGTGGTCGTCCAGACGCTGCGGTCCGCGACCGCCGCGACGATCGCCTACGTCATCGCGCTGCGCCTGAGCCCCGAGGCGGCGCCCCTCACCGCTCCCCTGACGGCGCTTCTGGTCGTCCAGGTGACGCTGTACGCCACGCTCACCAACGGCTTCCGGCGGGTGAACGCCGTGGTGACCGGCGTTCTCCTCGCCATCGCCTTCAGCCTGCTGGTGGGCCTGACCTGGTGGAGTCTGGCGCTGCTCCTGGTGGCCTCGCTGGCCGTGGGCCGGCTGGTCCGGGTCGAGGAGTACGTACCCGAGGTCGCGATCAGCGCGATGCTCGTCCTCGGCGTCACCAGCGTCGGGGACACCGCCTGGGCCCGAGTGGTGGAGACGCTGATCGGGGCGGTCGTCGGCCTCGCCTGCAACCTGCTGCTGGCTCCGCCGGTGTGGGTGGAGGAAGCGGGCGAGTCGATCGGGGACCTGGCCCGGCGACTGCGGCAGCTGATGCTGCGCATGGGCGAGGAGGCCGCCGGCGGCACGCCCGTGGACCGCGCGGAGAAGCAGCTGCACGAGGCGCGCCGCCTGGACCACGACATCGTCGAGGTGGACGCGGCCCTCCGGCAGGCCGAGGACAGTCTGCGGCTCAACCCGCGTGTGCAGGACAGCGTGCTGCACCGGGTCGTGCTGCGCACCGGCCTCGACACGCTGGAGATCTGCACGGTCGTCCTGCGGGTCCTCGCCCGCTCCCTCACCGACCTCGCGAAGGAGCGCGAACCCGAGCCCCCGTTCGAGGCCGAGACGGGCGCCGCCCTGGAGCAGCTGCTGTCCGAGATCGCCGACGCCGTGGTGAGCTTCGCGGTGCTGGTGACCACCCACCTCAGCACGAGCGCCGAGTCGGCGGAGGAGCGTCTGGCCGCGGAACTGCGCACCGCGGCGGGTACCCGCGACAAGCTGGCGCTGCTGCTGCGCGAGGAGGCCGAACGGGCGCCCGGGCACTGGCAGCTTCCGGGAGCCGTCCTGACAGAGGTCAACCGCATCCTCGACGAGCTCGACACCGAGCACCGCACCCGGCGCCTGTTCGAGGAACTGGACCGTGTGTCGCGCGAGCAGCGCGCCCGGATGCCCCGTCTGACACGGTTGCGGGAGCGGCTGGGCGTCACGGAACAGATGTGGCGGAACCGCGCGGGGTTCGGCGGGCGTTCTCGCTGAGGGGCCCTCTCCCTCTGTGCGTCCGGCCGAGCGACCCGGACGGGCATGGGAAAGGACCCCTGAGGGGAACGCCGGCAAGGGCCGGCGCCTGATGCGAGGAGCGGACCGATGGCCGACACGACCGTGCGGATCGACGGGAACACACTGCGGCTGCCGGGCGGGGTCGCCGTGCGGTTCATCCGCACCCTGCGCCTGCCGGAGACCGGGACGCATCCGCTGCCGCCGGGGCTCGGCGAGTTCCCGGTGCGGCGGGTCGCGGACTACGGGGACAGGGTTCCCGAGGCGTGGCGGGCGCGCGGCGGTGTGATGCTGCCGGTGTATCTGCGCGAGGCGATGTGGCTGAGCTTCGCGGGCACCTCGGAGCCGGCCGCGCTCCAGGTGGGGGTCGGCAAGGTGTGCGCGGTCTCGGGCCGCCCCTGGAGCGACCGCCTCACCCGCGGCCCGCAGAACTACGTGGTGCTCCCCCGCCAGCCCTGGCTGGACGGCATCAACTCCGGCACGGGCACCGTCCGGCAGTTCGTGGCCGTCCCGCTCGGCCTGGGCGCCACCGTGGAGGGGCAGGTCACGGGCGAGGAGGTGTGGGGCGGGGTCCAGCTGCGTTCCTTCGCCCTGAACGACCGGGAGCTGGCGCGGTGGCGGGAGGAGGAGCGGCAGCGGGCGGAGCGGCAGCAGGCGGTGCCTCCGCCGAGTGGCTACGGCGCCGCGATGCCCATGGCGGCGCCGTCCGCCTCGGCCGGCTTCGGCGCCTCCATGCCGATGGCAGCCCCGCCCGCGCCCGGGCCGGTTCCGGCGCCGGCCGCGGCAGCCGCTCCGGCGGGTCCTCCCCGCGCGGCCGCCGCGATGGGTCTGGGCGTCGGCGGTTCCCTGCGGCAGGAGGTCTACCAGGACGACCGGCCGCTCACGGACTGGTCGGAGCAGCCCGCGGGCCGGGTCTTCGTCCACCTGGTGACACCCCCGGAGTGGCGCCGCATCACCGGCGAGGCCGCGCCCCCGTCGCCGGTCGACCGGGCCGCGTACACCCGGGCGGGCCTGCCCTGGTTCGACTACTACGACGAGGACGCGCTGGATGTGGCCCCCACCGGCACGCTCCGGTCCGTCAAGCCGGTCGGCGACTGGCTCGGCGACGACCACGAGCCCTGGCAGCCGCCCACGCCGGGGCAGATCCAGCAGCTCAAGGACGCCCCGGGCCAACCGGTCGAGGACGGGGACTGGTAGGCGGCCGGGGCCTGCCGTTGTTGCACCCGGCGGCTCGGAAACGTCAAGGTGGCTGTCACGACGGGGACGAGTGACGACCTGAGGGGCGACATGGACAGTGGTGGCTGGAGCAGGCGCCGGTTCGTCGGCGCACTGGCGGGCGGGGCCGCCGCGGCGGCGCTGCCGGCCTGTGACAACTCCCCCGCGCCGGCGACGACTCCGGCCCCGCAGCCCGAGACGGGCACGGGCCCGTCGGGGGAGGCCCGCCGCCCCTCCGGGCCCCGCCCGCTGTACATCGGCACCTACACGTCCGCAGAGGGCGGCGGCAAGGGCATCGGTCTGGCCACGTACGACGCGGCGACGGGCCGGATCACCGCCACCGGCACCGTCACCGGCGTCGGCGACCCCTCGTACCTCGCGATCCACCCGGACCGCCGCACGCTGTACGCCGTGGACGAGCGCGGCGACGGTGCCGTGACCGCCGTGCGGCTGGCCGACCGGAAGGTCCTGGGCAGCCGGGGCACCGGCGGGGCGGCCCCCTGCCATCTGTCGGTGCATCCGGGCGGGCGCTGGCTGCTCAGCGCGAACTACGGCTCGGGCAGCGTGGCCGTGCATCCCATCGACGCCTCGGGCGCCCTGGGCGAGCGCACCGACCTCGTCCGGCACACCGCTCCGCCGCCCGGCCCGGGTCAGGACGGCCCGCACGCCCACCAGTTCGTCACCAGCCCGGACGGGGGCCATGTCCTCGCCGTCGATCTGGGGACGGACACCGTCTACACGTACCGGCTGGACGACAAGGCCGGCACGCTCACCGAGGTCGCGCAGGCACACACCCGGCCGGGCGCGGGACCGCGCCACCTCACCTTCCACCCGGACGGCCGGTACGCGTATCTCGCCAACGAGGTCGACAACACCGTGGCGGTCTGCTCGTACGACCCGGCCTCCGGCCGTGTGGAGGTCGTCGAGGCACAGTCCACGGGCACGGGCTCGGGCACCAGCTACCCGGCGCAGATCCTGGTGACCGCCGACGGCCGCCACGCCTATCTCGCCAACCGCGGCCACAACAGCCTCACCCGCTACGCCGTCGAGGCGGACGGCGCCCGGCTCAGGCTGCTCGGCACGGTGCCGGTCGGCGGTGACTTCCCGCGGCAGATCGCCTTCTCGCCGGAGGGCACGCTGCTGTTCGCGGCCAATCAGAAGTCCTCCACCGTCACCGTCTTCCACGTGAACGGGGCGGACGGCGAACTGCGGCGCGCGGGCGGAGCGTTCCCCTCACCCGTCGCCGTCTGTGCGCTGCCGCTGTAGGGCCCGCGGGCACGACGCGGCGCTGGCCTGGCTGAGCAGGATGTGCATACGTTCGGTGAGCTGCGCGACGTCGTCGGCGGGCGCGTGGAACGCGAGGCGTACGTCGGCGTGGGCGCGGGCGCGTTCGATGCGCAGCGTCAGCCCGTGCCGGTCGACGGCGAGGGGCTGGACGCGGACAGCGCCGTGCAGGCTGCCGGAGTCGACGAGGCGGGTGAGCCGCTCGACGGCGTCGGCGTGGCAGTCGGCGAGGTGGGTCAGCAACCGGGCCTCGGCCGTGGTGAGCGGGTCGGGCACGGCGGCGGCGAACTCGCCGAGGTCCACGACCACCGAGCCGGACGGCCGCCGCAGCACCACGCGCGTGGGCGTGAAGGCGAGCCGCTCGCCCTCGACGGCGAACCAGCCCGCGAGCCACAGCCGGGCGCGGATCCGGTTGCCGACCGGGACGGGCGCGACGTCGGCGAACTCCAGTACCGCGGACGGCTCGCCGCGGGGCGCGCAGATCGCGGCCGCGAGCAGGGAACTGTCCTCGGGCACGTCCACGTACACCCGGCCGTCCTCGCCCACGGTGTGCGCGCCGACCAGCTCCTCCCGCGTGCCCTCCGCGGTCACGGAGCAGGACCACGCGGCGGCGAGCACCGAGCGCGCCCGCTCCGCGGCGGCGGGAGCCGCTGTCCAGCTGTGGCTGTCGTCACCCATCCCAGACCTCCTTAGGTAAGCCTCACCTAACCTACCGAAGATCGGGGTGCACGCCAACCACGTCACGCGGCTTTGCGAGACCATTCAGACGGCGAGGACGCCCAGCAGTGCGCGTGCACACAGCTCACGCACCTGCTCCCGGCTCAACTCCGTGCCGCGCAGCCACTCCAGACAGACGGCCGTGGTGAACGCCAGCCAGCCGCGCACGGCCAGCCGGATCTCCGGCCGCTCCCCGAAATCCGGGCCGAACTCGGGATCCGCGCCCAGTGCGGCGAGGATCTGCCGCTCCTGCGCGGCCAGAGCCCGCTGGTAGACCCGTCGCACCGCCTGATCCCCGGCCGCGTCGGCGCGGTGGAAGGCCCGATAGCCGTGCGCGTGCGCCTGGACGTACTCCAGGAACGTCTCAAGACCCGCCGCGAGCTGCTCGCGGACCGGTATGCCGGGCACCGCCGCCGTCATGCGGAGCATGCGCTCGCTCTCGCGCTCGACGACCGCCGCGAAGAAGTCCCGTTTGGTCGGGAAGTAGTGGTACAGCAGCCCGCGCGACACCCCGGCGATCTCGGCGACCTGCTCGATCCACACGTCGTCAAAGGGACTCTCCGAGAACAGCCGCGCCCCGACCGACAGAAGCTGCTCCCGGCGCTCCTCGGTACTGAGCCGGCGACGTGTGCGCCCGCCTTGGTTCGCGGCCATGCCCGCACTTTACTTGACGTCGGTTCAACAACGGGACCAGACTGAAGCGCGCTATTGAACCGACGTACAACACGTGCGAACCCGCCGCCGGATCAAGGGAGATCGCGTCATGGCCCAGGCGCCGATACGGACCGGGGAGCCCAAGGGGTTCCGCAGCGCCGAGCATGCATGGCCGGAGCTGGAGCGCATTCCGCATCCGCCGCGCAGGATCCCGCTCCTCGGTGACGTGGTCGGCGTGAACCGGCGCACCCCCGTGCAGGAGTCGATGCGCTACGCGCGCCGGTTGGGACCGGTCTTCAGGCGGCAGGCGTTCGGCAAGGAGTTCGTGTTCGTGTGGGGTGCCCGGCACACGGCCGACCTCGCGGACGAGGCGCGGTTCGCCAAACACGTGGGACTCGGCGTGGCCAACCTGCGGCCGGTCGCCGGGGACGGCCTGTTCACGGCGTACAACCACGAGCCCAACTGGCAGCTGGCCCACGATGTGCTCGCCCCGGGGTTCAGCCGTGACGCCATGGCCGGCTACCACCCCATGATGCTGTCCGTCGCGCAGCGGCTGACGGAACACTGGGACCGGGCGGCGGCGACGGGCCGGGCCGTGGACGTGCCCGGCGACATGACCAAGCTGACGCTGGAGACGATCGCGCGCACCGGTTTCGGGCACGACTTCGGCTCGTTCGAGCGCTCCCGGCCGCATCCCTTCGTGACGGCGATGGTGGGCACGCTGACCTACGCGCAGCGGCTCAACACCGTCCCCTTCCCGCTGGCCCCGCTGCTGCTGCGGAGCGCGAGCCGCCGCAACGAGGCCGACATCGCCCTCCTCAACCACACGGTCGACGAACTGGTCCGGGCCCGGCGCGCCACCGGCGGCGGTGCCGGCGATCTGCTCGACCGCATGCTGGAGACGGCCCATCCCGACACCGGGGAACGGCTGGCGCCGCAGAACGTCCGCCGCCAGGTCATCACGTTCCTCGTCGCCGGCCACGAGACGACCTCGGGCGCACTCTCCTTCGCCCTGCACTACCTCGCCCGCCACCCCGAGATCGCGGCCCGGGCCCGCGCCGAGGTGGACCGGGTGTGGGGCGACACGGCGGAACCCGCGTACGAGCAGGTGGCCCGGCTCCGCTACGTCCGGCGGGTGCTGGACGAGTCGCTGCGGCTGTGGCCCACCGCGCCCGCGTTCTCCCGGCAGGCCCGACAGGACACGGTGCTGGCGGGCGAGCATCCCATGCGGCGCGGGGCGTGGGCACTGGTGCTGACGCCGATGCTGCACCGGGACCCCGAGGTGTGGGGCGCGGACGCCGAGCGGTTCGACCCCGACCGCTTCGACGCGCAGGCCGTACGGTCCCGGCCGGCGCACACCTTCAAGCCGTTCGGGACGGGCGCCCGGGCGTGCATCGGGCGCCAGTTCGCGCTGCACGAGGCCACGCTGGTGCTCGGACTGCTGCTGCGGCGCTACGAGCTGCGGGCCGACCCGGCCTACCGGCTGCGCGTGACGGAACGGCTGACCCTGATGCCGGAGGGCCTGCGGCTGCGCCCGGAGCGCCGTACGGCGGTGCGGGAGCCGGCCTCAGACCTGCGCCGTCCAGTGCCCGGGGCGGGCGACTGACCCGGGCAGCCGGGTCCCGGCACTCCCCCGGGCGGCGTTCAGCTGTGGCTGGGTGAGGAAGAACGCGCCGGTCAGGTCGGCGTCCGTGAGGTCCGCGTCGCGCAGGTCGGCGCCGATCAGGTCGGCTCCCCGCAGGTCCGCACCGGTGAGGTCGGCGGCGATGAGGTAGGCGCCGCGGAGGCTGGCGCCGCGCAGGTCGGCGCCCCTGAGCCGGGCGCCCATGAGGTCCGCGCCCCGGCGGTCCTTCTTCCGGCCCTTGGTGCCGGCCCTGGCCAGCTCGCTCGTCCTGAGCAGCAGGACGTTGACCTCCTGGCGGTGCGCGGCCACGTCCAGCCCGGCGAGTTCCTCGGGGGTCCCGCCGGTCAGCTCCTCGGTCCTCTCCAGGGCCTTGCGCAGCTCGGCGTGGACGGGACGGGCCGCCGGCAGGGCGAGCGCCTCGGTCAGGTACCACAGCAGCTCGTGCAGCTGCCTGACCACCGGGAACACCTCGAACATTCGGCGGGCGTCGTCCCGCGGACCGGTACGCCAGTCCTGCCCGCCGAACGTGACCTGCGAGACCTGCTGCCCGGCGCCGAAGCAGTCGTAGACCGTGCAACCGGAGAACCCTTTCTGCCGCAGCTTCGCGTGGATGCCGCAGCGGTGGTCCTCCCGGAGGTTGCGGCAGGGCGTGCCGGCGGCCTTGTCGACCGCGAAGTCGGCCGAGGCGGCGAAGGGCAGGGCGACGCAGCACAGCCCGAAGCACCGCTCGCAGTCGCCGCGCAGGTCGGCCAGCTCAGCTTGGTGTTCTCGCATGCCGTTCAGCATACGGAACGACAACTGACGGCTGAGTTCCGGTCACACCGCCGGCCCGGGTGACTCCAGGCGCTCCAGTCGCTCGGGGTCGGCCAGGATGTACAGGCCGGTGATGCGGCCGTCGGCGATCGTGACGCCCATGACCGACTGCACGCGGCCCTCGGGCGCGTGGACGACCCCGACCGAGCCGTTGACCAGCACCAGCTGTGCGGCCTGCGCGTAGCGGGCGAACATCAGCGCCTGCTCCGCCACCGTCTTCGCGCCGTGGACGACCTTGGACGCGGCCGCGCCCCGCACGAACGCCCCCGAGTCGGCCCGCAGTACCACGTCCGGGTGCAGCAGTGCGAGCAGCGCCTCGAAATCACCGCCGCGCGAGGCGGCCAGGAAGGCGTCGAGCACCCGCTTCTGCCGGCCGAGGTCCGGATCGGCCGACGGGGTGGCGCCACGCACCCGGCGCCGCGCACGGCTCGCCAACTGCCGGGTCGCGGCCGGGCTGCGCTCCACGGTCGGCGCGATGTCGTCGAACGGCACGGCGAACATGTCGTGCAGCACGAACGCGAGCCGCTCGTCGGGCGCCAGGTTCTCCAGGACGACGAGCAGGGCCAGGCCCACGGAGTCGGCCTGGAGCACCTCCTCCGCCGGGTCGACGACCTGCGCCAGGGGTCGCAGCACCGGGTCCGGGACGAAGGCGTCGCCCATCGGTTCCTCGTGGCGTGCGGCGCGCGAGCGCAGCAGGTCCAGGCAGATGCGGCCGGTCACGGTCGTCAGCCAGCCGCCGAGGTTCGCGATGTCGTCCGCGTCGGAGCGGCTCAGCCGCAGCCAGGCCTCCTGGACGGCGTCCTCCGCCTCGGCCAGTGACCCCAGCATGCGGTACGCGACCGCCCTCAGATGGCCGCGGTGCTCCTCGAACCGCTCGGCCAGTTCCTCGCTGCCTGTCATGGTCTCCCCCGTCGTGCGCCGGTCATCTGCCGAACAGTTCGAACGTCACCGCCGGCCTGCCTCCGAACCGCTCCCCCATGGCCTCGGCGTGCCCGGTCAGGAAACGGCGGACGTAGGTCTCCGGGTCCTCGTCGGTCAACACCTCGATGTAGCTGCGGTGTTCCAGCAGCGAGGCCACCGCGCGCTCCATACCGTCCGTCGCGTCGACGGCGTGGGTGGGGGTGCTCGAGCCCGCGACCGCGACCCAGCGCACGCCGTCCCAGGGGTCGAGGCCCTGCTCGACGAGCTCGGGGAAGATCCACCGGTTTCCGGCGTCGCCGGCCGCGTCGAGCGTGGCGCGGCCGACGGCCACGTGGTCCGGGGTGTTCCAGGCGACGCCGCCCCAGGTGTCACGGTGGTTGAGCGTGATGACCAGCTCGGGCTTGTGCCTGCGGATGGCGGCGGCGATGTCGCGGCGCAGGGCGGTGCCGTACTCGATGACGCCGTCCCTGTGGTCGAGGAACTCCACCTCCGACACGCCCACCACCGCCGCGCTCGCCCGCTGTTCCCGCTCGCGCAGCGGCCCGCACCGCGCGGGCTCGATGGTGTCGATGCCCGCCTCGCCCCGGGTCGCGAGGACGTAGGCGACCTCGCGGCCCTCGTCGGTCCAGGCCGCGATCGCGGCCGAGCAGCCGTACTCCAGGTCGTCCGGGTGTGCCACGACCGCGAGGGCACGCCGCCAGTCGCCGGGCATGGGCTGCAGTTGAGTGGTCGTCATGTCCGCAGACTAATCGGCGTCACCGACATCACGGGGCGTACGGCACGGCATCACGCCTCGTCCCGTACGAGGGCCAGCAGCCGGTCGAGGACACGGGGGCCGCCGGTGCGGATGCCGTCGTGCTCGAACTCGTCCGTGATCCAGGTGCGCAAGCCCCGGATCGTGCGGGCGGTGCGCAGGGAGTGGGCCGTGTCGACGTACATGTCGTCGTGGTAGACGGCCGCCACGACCGGTACCTGGTTGGCGGCGAGGCGGGCCGGGTCGTACAGGGGCGTCCAGTCGGTGCGAGCGGCGAGCAGGCCGGCGGTCTCGCGCAGCGGGCGCAGGGCCGGGTCGCACTCGAACATCCAGGGGTGGATCGATTCTCCGGTGAACAGGAGGGGCTCGTCGCCCGCGAGCGCCTTGGCGGCGTCGAACTGCGGGAACTCGGCGCGGACCCGCTCGGCCGACCAGTCGGTGGGCCGGGCGTCCTGGCCGTAGATCGACTCGTGGATCAGGGCGTACAGCGGGTGGCGGGCGTAGGAGAGCATGGCCTGTACCTGCTCCAGGAACGCGTCGGAGAGCGTGAAGCCCTGCGGGGTGCGGACGAAGGCGTTCTCCAGGAGGTAGTGCAGGCGGTGGGTGCCGTCGCCGGTGCCGAGGACGATGCCGAGCGACTGGAAGGCCTCGACGGAGAGCCGGTAGCCGTTGGGCAGGACCACGTCGTGGTGAAGCAGGTGGTCGGCGATGCGGCGGGCGCGTTCGGCGTCCTGCGGGTAGCGGGCGTAGTGGGCGCCGACCTTGCGTTCGACGCGCGGGAACGCGGCCCGGTAGACGTCGTCGGCGTGGGCGTCGAGGGAGGGCAGCCCGCCCGTGATGACGGCGGCCGCCAGGCCCTCGGGGGCGAAGGAGAGGTAGCTGGTCACGCAGAAGCCGCCGAAGCTCTGGCCGAGGACGGTCCAGGGAGTGCCGCCGGTGACCTCGGCGCGGATCGCCTCGCAGTCGCGGACGATGGAGTCGGCGCGGAAGTGCGTGAGGTAGGCGGCCTGCTCGGCCGGGCCGCCGCGCAGCGGGAGCGTCTGGCGGCCGGCGGGTGTGCTGTGGCCGGTGCCGCGCTGGTCGAGGAGGAGGACGCGGTACTCCTTCAGGGCCCTGCCGAGCCAGCCCGGCCGGCCGACGGACCGGTCCGCTCCGAAGCCGGGACCGCCCTGGAGATAGAGCAGCCACGGGAGGTCCTGGTGCGTCTTGTCGCTCGCGACGACCTCGCGGGCGTACAGCTCGATCGTCTCGCCGTCGGGGCGGTGGTGGTCGAGGGGGACGGTGAAGCGGCGGTCGGTGAGGACGACTCCGGGCTGGCGGTAGCTGTGGGTCAACAGGGCTCCCGGGACGGACGAATTTTCGGGCCGCGTCCCAGTTCATCACAGCGAGCGTCCGCTCGTGAGTCCTTCGATCATGAAACCTTGCTGAACGGCGGTTCAGACTCAGCGGGCGGACAGGCTGGAGCGGCGGACCACCAGCTCGGGCTGGAGGACGACCCTGTGGTGCTCGTGTGCCCGCCCCGCGCCCTCTTCCTCCGTCTCCTCCAGGAGCAGGTCGGCGGCCATGGCGCCCATGGTGACGGCGGGCTGCCGCACCGAGGTGAGCGGGACGGCGGCGGCGGCGGCGAACTCGATGTCGTCGTAGCCGACGATGGCGAGGTCGTCGGGGACGCCGACACCGGCCGCGTACATGGCCTGCAGGACGCCCAGGGCGAGCAGGTCGTTGGCGCAGAACACGGCGGTGGGCCGGTCGGCGAGGCCGAGCAGCCGGGCCCCGGCGTCGCGGCCGGCGGCGACGTCCAGCCGTTCGGTGGGCAGTTCGCGCAGCGCGTCGGGCCCGAGCCCGGCCTCGGCGAGCGCTGCGAGGGCGCCGGTGCGGCGGTCGCGGACCTGGTTCAGGCCGGGCGGGCCGCTGACGTAGGCGAGGGAGCGGTGCCCGGCGTCGACGAGGTGGCGTACGGCCAGGGCGCCGCCCGCCACGTCGTCGACGGAGACCGAGCACTCGGTGGTGCCCTCGGCGACCCGGTCGACGAGGACGAACGGGATGCCGTGGCGGCGGAACGCCTCGATGTTGCGGCCGGTCGCGTCGGCGGGCGTGAGCAGCACGCCGCGCACCCGCTGCTCGGCGAAGAGCGACAGGTACTCGGCCTCCTCGCCCGGGTCCTGGGCACTGTTGCAGACCATCACGCCGACTCCGGCCTGGCGGGCGGCGCGCTCGGCCCCGCGCGCCACGTCGACGAAGAAGGGGTTACCCATGTCCAGGACGAGCAGCCCCATGATGCGGCTGCGGCCGGCGCGCAACTGGCGCGCGGACTCGCTGCGGACGTAGCCGAGCCGGTCTATCGCGGACAGCACCCGGGCCCGGGTCTCGGTCGCGACCGTGTCCGGGCGGTTGATCACGTTCGAGACCGTGCCGACGGAGACTCCGGCGACGCGGGCGACGTCCTTGATACCCACCGACTGGGCCATCGGGCAGGGACCTCCAGAGGGAGACGAGGGGGGGGCGGCGGCCGGGGCGGCTTCACACTACCGGCACGCCGCCCCGGGGACCGGATGCGGTCAGGCGGGCAGGCGGAAGTCGATCACATGCAGCGCGGAGGGCGTCGTTCCGCTGGACTTCTCCTGGTACATGAAGGACAGCACGCCGTCCTGCGCGACCCGCGTCTCGTCGATGACGACCTCGCCGAAGGCGTTGAGGCCGCTGCCGTCGAAGAGGATCCTCCAGTCGGTGTGCCCGGAGGCCGCCGAGGCGGCGGCGATCCGGCCGAACGGGAAGATCGCGTAAGCGTTGTTGTATTTGTCCATGACCAACTTGGTGCGCTGGCTGGAGTTCAGCGGCACCGGTATCTCGGTCTTCTGCCAGGGGCCGGAGGAGCTCTTGCGGACGAGGAAAGCGCGGCCGTTGGCCGTGCGGTTGGCGGCGTAGTTCGTCGTGCACTGGCCGAAGCGGCCGGGAACGTAGCTGATGATGGCGTGGGGGCGGCCGGCCGAGTCGGTCCACTGGCTCTCCTGGTTCATCAGGGAGTGGTCCGGGTTGAGCGGGTCGACGACCAGACCGGCGTCGGTCACGGACACCTTGTCGGAGCCGCCGGTGACGCCGACGACGGTGCCGGCGTTGTTGCGCCAGGTGCGGCCCCGGTCGTCGGAGTAGACGTAGCCGGTGTCGTGGTTGGTGATGCCGCCGCCGTTGCACATCACGGCGCCGTTCTGCTCGCGCCAGGTGAAGAGCGAGTGCAGCCGGCCGTTCCTGTCGTAGTCGATGCCGTGCAGATACATGTTGCGGGCGGTCGAGGAGCCGTGCTCGCTGGTGTACGTGCCGGTCGAGCTGGACCACTCCCCCAGGTTGGTCCACTTGGTGCCGTCGTACTCGGCGAGGGCGTTGCGCCCGTTGCCGGAGACGGCGACGCGGTAGCTCAGCTGGAGCCTGCCCTCCGGCGTGGATATGAACTGCGGGTAGGTGAACTGCGAGGTCAGCGCCAGTCCGTCCAGGGTGGACTGGGGCGCACCGAAGCGGCTCGTGGTCCAGCTCAGCCCTCCGGGGTTGTCCAGGAGCCCGGCGACCGACTTGACGTAGGTGAAGCCGTCGCTGTGGGAGTCCATGTTGAGGTGCAGCCGGCCGTCGACCTTGGAGACGCCCATGGAGATGACGTTGTGGGAGTCGTTGTAGCGGAGGGAGTGTCCGACCTTCACGGTGGACCAGGTGCCGGCACCGAGGGCGCGGCGGCCGACGACGGCGTTGCGGTCGGCGGTGTACCAGACGGCGTACTGGTAGCCCTTGTAGGTCAGCAGACCGTTCTTCTGGAACGCGTTGTTGTTGACCAACCCGTCGTAGGACACGAAGAAGATGGCCTGGCTGTCGAGCGTGGTGGTGCCGGTCCGGGTCACGGAGGGGCCGGGGTCGGCGGCCCGTGCGGTGCCGGAGGTGAGGGCGGGGGTCACGACGGCTCCGGCGAGAGCGGCGGCCAGCAATGTACGTCTGTGCATCTCATGAACTCCATTGTTCAGGCGAGGTGGAACACTTCCGTGAGCGGTTTCATGGCCTCGTCGGGCCTGGCGCCGTCCAGCGACTCGAAGAACGGCGCCATCTCCGCCTGCCAGCGGGCGTTGACGTCGGTGGCTTCCATGCCGGCCTGTGCGGCGGCGAAGTCCTCGGTCTCGAGGTAGCCGACGAGCAGTCCGTCCTCGCGCAGGAAGAGCGAGTAGTTGTGCCAGCCGGTCTGTGAGAGTGCCTGGAGCATCTCGGGCCACACCGCGGCGTGCCGCTCGCGGTACTCGTCGAGGCGCTCCGCCCGGACCTTCAGCAGGAAGCACACGCGCTGCATCAACAACCCTCCGTCGGTCAGAAGTTGAACTGGTCGATGTTCTTGGCGTCGAACACGGTCGGCTTGCCGAGGCTGATCACGCCGTCCTTGCCGATGGTGTACTCGCCCATGGAGCCGGCCTTGAAGGTCTCGCCCTCCTTGCCGGTGATCTGCCCGGAGGACAGGGCGACGGCGGTACGGGCGGCCAGCTCGCCGAGCTTGGCCGGGTCCCACAGCTCGAACGCCTCGACGGTGCCGTTCTTGACGTACTTGCGCATGTCGTTCGGGGTGCCGAGGCCGGTCAGCTTGACCTTGCCCTTGTACTTGGAGCCCGACAGGTACTGGGCGGCGGCCTTGATGCCGACGGTGGTCGGGGAGATGATCCCCTTCAGGTTCGGGTACTCCTGGAGCAGGCCCTGGGTCTGCTGGAAGGACTGCTGGGCGTCGTCGTTGCCGTACGCGGTCTTCACCAGCTTCATGTCCTTGTACTCGGGCTTCTTCAGCTCGTCCTTCATGAAGTCGATCCAGGTGTTCTGGTTCGTCGCCGTCTGCGCGGCGGACAGGATCGCGATCTCGCCCTTGTAGTCGATCTGCTTGGCGAGCAGCTGCACCTCGGTGCGGCCCAGGTCCTCGGCGGAGGCCTGGGAGACGAAGGCGTTGCGGCAGTCGGGGGTGGTGTCGGAGTCGTAGGTGACGACCTTGATGTCGTTCTTCATGGCCTGCTTCAGGGCGGTGCACAGCGCACCGGGGTCCTGCGCGGAGACGGCCATGGCGTCGACCTGCTGCTGGGTGAGCGTGTTGACGTAGGAGACCTGCCCGGCGGTGTCGGTCGCGCTGGACGGGCCGACCTCCTTGTAGCTGGACCCCAGCTCCTTCAGCGCCTTCTCGCCGCCCTTGTCGGCGCTGGTGAAGTACGGGTTGTTGACCTGCTTGGGCAGGAAGCCGACGGTGAGGCCCTTCTTGGTGGCGGCGTTGGGGTCGGCCTTGCCGGCGGTGGCGGCGGAGGCGCCCTCGTCGGCGACGTCCTTCTTGGTGGTGCCGCCGCAGGCGGTGAGCGCGAGCGCGAGGGAGGTGGCGGTGGCGAGGGCCGCGCAGCTGCGGCGGAGGGTTGACTTGCGCATGGCGTTGGTCCTTTACGAGGAAGGGCTGGGTTACGAGGTGGGAGTCGAGGCGGCTCTGCGGCCCGCCCGCGCTTGGGAGATCTGCCGCAGGACCCGGGGGCCCAGCACGGACAGAACGAGCAGGACGCCGGTGACGACGATCTGGGACTGGGCGGACACGTCCTGGAGGCTCATCACGTTCTGCAGCGCGCCGAGGAGGAACACCCCGGCGATCGCACCGCCCAACGTGCCCTTGCCGCCGTCGAAGTCGATGCCGCCGAGCAGAACGGCGGCCACGACGGACAGTTCGAGGCCGGTGGCGTTGTCGTAGCGGGCGCTGGCGTAGTGCAGCGCCCAGAAGATGCCGGTCAGGGAGGCCATCAGACCGGTCAGGGTGAAAAGGATCAGCTTCTGCCGCTTGACCCGGATGCCGGCGAACCGGGCGGCCTCCTCGTTCGCCCCGATCGCGAACAGCGACCGCCCGAACGGCGTGGCGTGCAGGGCGACCACGGCGATGGCGAGGAGGACGAGGAACGGCAGGAGGGCGTACGGCACGAACGTGTCGCCGATGCGCCCGGACGCGAAGTCCAGGTACTGGACCGGGAAGTCGGTCACCGCGTCGGACCCGAGCACGATCTGCGCGATGCCCCGGTAGGCGGCGAGCGTGCCGATGGTGACGGCGAGGGACGGCAGCCCCAGCCTGGTCACCAGCAGCCCGTTGACCAGCCCGCACACGACACCGAGCAGCAGACAGACCGGGATGATCGCCTCGATGGTCATCCCCTGGTTCCACAGGGCGCCCATCACGGCACCGGACAGACCGGCCGTGGAGGCGACCGACAGGTCGATCTCACCGGATACGACCAGCAGCGTCATCGGCAGTGCGATCAGCGCGATCGGCAGCGTGTTGCCGATCAGGAACGACAGGTTGAGCGCGTTGCCGAACCCGTCGACGAAGCCGAAGGAGAACAGCAGGACCACGACGAGCAGTGCGCCGACGGCGGAATCCCACCTCTTCAGGCCGGACCAGCCGGCCGCCCGGCTCAGGGAGATGTCAGCCATGGCGGGCGTTCCTCTTCTTCAGGGCGGAGGCCACGCGCAGCGCGACGATCCGGTCGACCGCGATGGCGAGGATGAGCAGGATGCCGTTGATGGCGAGCACCCAGACGGAGCTGACGCCGAGGGCGGGCAGCACACTGTTGATGGAGGTCAGCAGCAGCGCCCCGAGGGCCGCGCCGTAGACGCTGCCGGAGCCGCCGGTGAAGACGACCCCGCCGACGACGACCGCGCTGACGACGGTGAGTTCGTAGCCGTTGCCGGTGCCGGAGTCGACGTTGCCGAACCGGGCGAGGTACATCGCGCCTGCGAGTCCGGCGAGGGCGCCGCAGAAGGTGTACGCGGCGAGGATCCGCTTGCGGACGGGGATGCCGGCGAGGCGCGCCGCCTCGGGGTTGGAGCCGAGCGCGTACAGCTCGCGGCCGCTGGCGAAGTGCCTGAGGTAGTAGGCGGTGGCGATGAGCACGGCCAGTGCGATCAGCGCCAGGTACGGGACCGCCGCGATGCCGCCGGAGCCGAAGTCGACGAATCCGCCGGGCAGATCGGCCGCGGTGATCTGCCGGGAGCCGACCCAGATGGAGTCGATGCCCCGGATGATGTAGAGCGTGCCGAGGGTGACGACGAGCGCCGGCACCTGGCCGAGGCTGACGAGCAGTCCGTTGAGCAGTCCGAAGCCGATGCCGAACAGCACGGCCAGCGCGATCGCCACGACGGGGTTGCCGCCGCCCTGGAGGTAGACACCGGCGGCGAACGCGCTGATGCCGAGGGTGGATCCGACGGACAGGTCGACGTTGCGGGTGATGACGACGAGGGACTGGCCGGTGGCGACGAGGACCAGGATGGTCGCGTTGAGCAGCAGGTCCTTGATGCCCTGCTCGGACAGGAACTCGCTGTTGCCGGCCTGGGTGACGCCGATCATCACCAGGAAGACGAGCAGGATGGCGAGTTCACGCATCTTGAAGACGCGGTCGACCAGCCGGGTGCCGCTCGACTTGGGCACGTCGGCCACGGGGGCTTCTTGCGGGGTGACGACCGTCATGCGGCGGCCCTCCCGGTGGCTGCGGCCATCACGGTTTCCTCGGTGGCGTCGGTGCGGGGGATCTCGGCGGTGAGGCGGCCCTCGTGCATCACCAGCACGCGGTCGGCCATGCCGAGGATCTCGGGCAGGTCGGAGGAGATCATCAGGACGGCCACGCCGTCGGCGGCCAGCTGGGACAGCAGGCGGTGCACCTCGGCCTTGGTGCCGACGTCGATGCCGCGGGTGGGCTCGTCGACGATCAGCACCTTCGGGCCGGTGGCCAGCCACTTGGCGAGCACGACCTTCTGCTGGTTGCCGCCGGAGAGCGTGTTGACGGTGTCGGCGATCCTGGCGTACTTGACCTGGAGCTTGACGGCCCAGTCGAGGGAGCGGCTGCGCTCGGCGCCGCGGTCCATGAGTCCGGCCTTCACCGTCGTGCGGAGCCCGGTCAGCCCGATGTTCCGCTCGATGGACATGTCCATCACCAGGCCCTGGGCGCGCCGGTCCTCGGGGACCAGGGCGACTCCGGCGGCCATGGCGGTGGACGGTGCCCCCTTGACCAGGGCCTTGCCGTGGACGGAGACCTCACCGGCGTCCCAGCGGTCGATGCCGAAGACGGCCCGGGCGACCTCCGTGCGCCCGGCGCCGACGAGTCCGGCCAGGCCGACGATCTCGCCGTGCCGGACGTCGAAGGAGACGTCGGTGAAGACGCCTTCGCGGGTCAGCCGGCGCACGCTGAGGGCGACCTCGCCCGGCTCGACCTCCTGCTTGGGGTACAGCTCGTCGAGGTCGCGGCCGACCATGCGGCGCACGAGGTCGTCCTCGGTCATGCCCTCCAGGGGTTCGCTGGCGATCCAGGCGCCGTCGCGCAGGGTGGTGACCCGCCGGCAGATCTCGAAGATCTCCTCCAGCCGGTGGGAGATGAACAGCACGGCGGCGCCCTGGTCGCGCAGGGTGCGCACGACGCCGAAGAGGCGGGCGACCTCGCTGCCGGTGAGGGCGGCCGTCGGCTCGTCCATGATCAGGACCCGGGCGTCGAAGGAGAGCGCCTTGGCGATCTCGACGATCTGCTGGTCGGCGATGGACAGACCGCGGGCGGGCCGGTCGGGGTCGAGTTCGACACCGAGGCGCTCCATCAGGGCGGCCGTCGCGTTGTGGGTGGCCTTGTGGTCGATCCGGCCGAGGGCGCGGCGCGGCTGGCGGCCCATGTAGATGTTCTCGGCGATCGACAGGTCGGGGAAGAGCGTGGGCTCCTGGTAGATGACGGCGATGCCGGCGTCGCGGGCGTCGCCGGGGCCGTGGAAGGCGACGGGCGCACCGTCGAGCAGCACCTGGCCGGCGTCCGGGCGGTGCACCCCGGCGAGGGTCTTGATGAGGGTGGACTTGCCGGCGCCGTTCTCACCGGCGAGTGCGTGCACCTCCCCGGGGAACAGCTCCAGGGAGACGTCCCGCAGTGCGCGGACCGCGCCGAAGGACTTGGAGACGTCCTTCAGGGCGAGAACCGGGGCCGGACCCGTGGTGGACGGGTGGGTCATGAGGGCTCCTCGACGACGCCGGCGGGTCGGCCCTCTCGGCGTCGTGAAAGGTTTCAACTGGGTTGCCGGGACCGTAGGCGGGCCGCGCATGTCACGTCAATGGGTTCCGGTCGAAAAATTTCGAGGACAGAAGGTCACGCATGAGTCACGGGGAACCGCCTTGGCCGGAGGGGTTGACACCCCTTCGGGAGACCCATAGCTTCGCGTCCTGAATCGTTTCATTCAGTGGTCGTAACGACCCGATGTCACAGGAGCCTGACGTGACCGAGCTCGCCGCGGCGAAGGCCGCTCTCAAGACACAGGCCGTCGAGACGCCGTCGTGGGCCTACGGGAACTCGGGCACGCGGTTCAAGGTGTTCGCGCAGCAGGGTGTGCCGCGCACCCCGTTCGAGAAGCTGGACGACGCGGCCAAGGTGCACGAGTTCACCGGCGTCGCCCCGACGGTGGCCCTGCACATCCCGTGGGACAAGGTCGACGACTACGCGGCGCTGGCCAAGCACGCCGAGCAGCGCGGGGTGAAGCTCGGCGCGATCAACTCCAACACCTTCCAGGACGACGACTACAAGCTCGGGAGCATCTGCCATCCGGAGGCCTCCGTGCGGCGCAAGGCCGTGGATCATCTGCTGGAGTGCGTCGACATCATGGATGCGACGGGCTCGGCGGATCTGAAGCTGTGGTTCGCCGACGGGACGAACTATCCCGGCCAGGACGACATCCGGGGGCGGCAGGACCGGCTGGCCGAGGGGCTGGCCGAGGTCTACGAGCGGCTCGGGGACGGGCAGCGGATGCTGCTGGAGTACAAGTTCTTCGAGCCGGCGTTCTACACGACGGACGTCCCGGACTGGGGCACGGCGTACGCGCACTGTCTGAAGCTCGGACCGAAGGCACAGGTCGTCGTCGACACCGGGCATCACGCGCCGGGGACCAACATCGAGTTCATCGTGGCGACGCTGTTGCGTGAGGGGAAGCTCGGGGGGTTCGACTTCAACTCGCGGTTCTACGCGGATGACGACCTCATGGTCGGGGCGGCGGATCCGTTCCAGCTGTTCCGGATCATGTACGAGGTCGTGCGGGGCGGTGGGCTGTCGGCCGACGTCGCGTTCATGCTCGACCAGTGCCACAACATCGAGGCGAAGATCCCGGCGATCATCCGGTCGGTGATGAACGTGCAGGAGGCCACGGCGAAGGCGCTGCTGGTCGACGGTGACGCGTTGCAGGCCGCGCAGCGCGGTGGTGATGTGCTGGAGGCCAATGCCGTGGTGATGGACGCGTACAACACGGATGTGCGGCCGCTGCTGCGGGAGGTGCGGGAGGAGATGGGGCTGGACCCCGAGCCTCTCGCGGCCTATCGGCACTCCGGTTGGGCCGAGAAGATCGTCGCCGAGCGCGTGGGTGGGCAGCAGGCGGGGTGGGGTGCGTAGGCGTCTGCCGAGATCTGTTGACAGCGGAGTGCGGGTTGTCTGTGGTTGATCGCGCAGTTCCCCGCGCCCCCAGAAGAAGGCACCTCACCCCCTCTCTTTCGAAAAGGAACTGTCATGGCCACCCATCCCGAAGCTGACGCCCTCCTCGCCCGGTCGCACCGGCTCGGGGCCGATCCCCGGAACACGAACTACGCGGGGGGCAACGCCTCCGCCAAGGGCACCGAGACCGATCCGGTCACCGGCGGTGACGTCGAGCTGATGTGGGTCAAGGGGTCCGGTGGGGATCTCGGGACGCTGACCGAGGCGGGGCTGGCCGTGCTGCGGCTGGACCGGATGCGGGCACTCGTCGAGGTGTATCCGGGGGTCGAGCGTGAGGACGAGATGGTCGCCGCGTTCGACTACTGCCTGCACGGCAAGGGCGGGGCCGCTCCCTCCATCGACACCGCGATGCACGGGCTGGTCGAGGCCGCGCACGTCGATCATCTCCACCCGGACTCGGGGATCGCGCTCGCCTGTGCCGCCGACGGGGAGAAGCTGACCGCCGAGTGCTTCGGGGACAGCGTGGTGTGGGTGCCGTGGCGGCGGCCCGGATTCCAGCTCGGGCTGGACATCGCCGCCGTGAAGAAGGCCAATCCGCAGGCTGTCGGGTGTGTTCTCGGCGGACACGGGATCACCGCCTGGGGTGACAGCTCCGAGGAGTGCGAGCGGAACTCGCTGCACATCATCCGGACCGCCGAGCGGTTCCTCGCCGAGCGGGGGAAGCCCGAGCCCTTCGGCCCGGTGATCGAGGGGTACGCGGCACTGGGCGCCGATGAACGCCGGGAGCGGGCCGCCGCCCTCGCGCCGTACGTGCGCGCCCTCGCCTCCCAGGACCGGCCCCAGGTGGGGCACTTCAACGACTGCGAGGTCGTCCTCGACTTCCTCGCGAGCGCGGAACACCCGCGGCTGGCCGCGCTGGGGACCTCCTGCCCCGACCACTTCCTGCGCACCAAGGTCCGGCCGCTGGTGCTGGACCTGCCGCCGGGCGCGCCGCTCGACGAGGCGATCGCCCGGCTGAAGGAGCTGCACGCCGAGTACCGCGAGGAGTACGCCGCCTACTACCGGCGGCACGCCGAGCCCGGATCCCCCGCCATGCGCGGCGCCGACCCGGCGATCGTGCTGGTGCCGGGTGTGGGCATGTTCTCGTTCGGCAAGGACAAGCAGACCGCCCGGGTCGCGGGCGAGTTCTACGTCAACGCCGTCAACGTGATGCGCGGGGCCGAGGCCGTGTCCACGTACGCGCCGATCGAGGAGTCGGAGAAGTTCCGGATCGAGTACTGGGCGCTGGAGGAGGCCAAGCTTCAGCGGATGCCGAAGCCCAAGGCACTGGCGACCCGGGTGGCGCTGGTGACGGGTGCCGGGAGCGGGATCGGCAAGGCCATCGCGCACCGGCTCGTGGCCGACGGGGCGTGTGTCGTCGTCGCCGACCTGAACGGTGAGAACGCCGCCGCCGTCGCCGAGGAGCTGGGCGGGCCGGACAAGGCCGTGGCCGTGACGGTGGACGTCACCTCCGAGGAGCAGATCGCCGAGGCGTTCCGGGCGGCGGTGCTGGCCTTCGGCGGAGTGGACCTCGTCGTCAACAACGCGGGCATCTCGATCTCCAAGCCGCTGCTGGAGACCTCCGCCAAGGACTGGGACCTCCAGCACGACATCATGGCGCGCGGGTCCTTCCTCGTGTCGCGGGAGGCCGCCCGGGTGATGATCGCCCAGGAGCTGGGAGGTGACATCGTCTACATCGCCTCGAAGAACGCCGTGTTCGCCGGCCCCAACAACATCGCCTACTCCGCCACCAAGGCCGACCAGGCGCACCAGGTGCGGCTGCTCGCCGCCGAGCTGGGCGAGCACGGCATCCGCGTCAACGGGGTCAACCCGGACGGCGTCGTGCGGGGGTCGGGGATCTTCGCCGGCGGATGGGGGGCCAAGCGGGCCGCCGTGTACGGGGTGGAGGAGGAGAAGCTGGGTGAGTTCTACGCCCAGCGCACCATCCTCAAGCGCGAGGTGCTGCCGGAGCATGTCGCGGCCGCCGTCTTCGCGCTGACCGGCGGAGACCTCACGCACACGACCGGGCTGCACATCCCCGTCGACGCCGGCGTCGCGGCCGCCTTCCTGCGATGAGCGCCGTGAAGTCGTACGCCGCGGTCGACCTCGGCGCGTCCAGCGGGCGCGTCATGGTCGGCCGCGTCGGCCCGGACAGCCTGGAGCTCGCCGAGGCGCACCGCTTCCCCAACCGCCCCGTCCGGGTGCCCGAGGGACTGCGCTGGGACGTGCTCGGGCTGTACGCCGGAGTGCTGGACGGGTTGCGGGCCGCGGGGCAGGTCGACTCCGTCGGCATCGACAGCTGGGCCGTGGACTACGGGCTGCTGGACGCGGACGGTGCGCTCCTCGGCAATCCGGTGCACTACCGGGACCCCCGGACCGAGGGGGTCGCGGAGAAGGTGTGGGCGACCGTGCCCGCCGCGGAGCTGTACGCCGCGACCGGGTTGCAGTACGCGCCCTTCAACACCCTGTACCAGCTCACCGCCGCCCGCTCCACGGCCCTGCTCGCCCAGGCCCGGCGGCTGCTGCTGATGCCGGACCTGCTGACGTACTGGCTGACCGGCGAGCAGGGCACGGAGCTGACCAACGCGTCCACGACCCAGCTGATCGACCCCGGGACGCGCGACTGGGCGTACGACGTCGCCTCCCGGCTCGGCATCGACCTGGGGCTGTTCGCACCACTGCGGCGACCCGGCGACCCGGCGGGACTGCTGCGCGACGAGGTGCTGGAGGAGACCGGGCTGACCTGGCCCGTGCCGGTGACGGCCGTCGGGTCGCACGACACCGCCTCGGCGGTGGCAGCCGTACCCGCCTCGGACGAACGGTTCGCCTACATCTGCACGGGCACCTGGTCGCTGGCCGGGCTGGAGCTGGACGCGCCGGTGCTGACCGAGGAGAGCCGGGCGGCCAACTTCACCAACGAGCTGGGACTGGACGGCACCGTCCGCTACCTGCGCAACATCATGGGGCTCTGGCTGCTCCAGGAGTGCGTGCGGGCCTGGGGCGAGACGGATCTGGGCGCGCTGCTGCTGGAGGCGTCCAAGGCTCCGGCGCTGCGGTCGGTCGTGGACGCGGGGGACGCGGCGTTCCTCGCGCCAGGGCGGATGCCGGAGCGGATCGCCGAGGCGTGCCGCGGCACGGGGCAGCCCGTGCCCGGGACGCCGGCCGAGGTGACGCGGTGCATCCTCGACTCCCTGGCGCTCGCCCACCGCAAGGCCGTCCAGGACGCCCAGCGGCTCGCGGGACACGCGGTCGACGTCGTGCACGTGGTCGGAGGCGGCACGCGCAACGCCCTGCTGTGCCAGCTGACGGCCGACGCGTGCGGGCTGCCGGTGGTGTCCGGGCCGACCGAGGCCGCCGCGCTGGGGAACGTCCTCGTGCAGGCGCGGGCGCACGGGCTGGTCGGTGACCTGCCCGGGATGCGGCGGCTGCTCGTGAACACCCAGCCGCTCACGCGGTACGAGCCCCGGGGCGGGACCGAGCGGTGGCGTGCCGCGCAGGCCCGGCTCGCCGGGACCTGACGGGGTCTCCCCTGCTCCCCGTCGCCCTACCGCTCCCCCACTACGCTGAACGCGTGGTGGGAGGGGCCCCAGCACTCATCCGATGACCGACCCCGAGGAGCCGCGATGCGTGTCGCCCTGTTCCTGACCTGTGTCAACGACACGCTCTATCCGGACACCGGGCGCGCCGTGGTGAAGCTGCTGACCAGGCTGGGCGTCGACGTCGACTTCCCGATGGCGCAGACCTGCTGCGGGCAGGCGCACTACAACACCGGATACCGCCATGAGGCCGAGCCGCTCGCCCGGCGTTTCTCCGATGTCTTCGCCGAGTACGAGGCGATCGTGACACCGTCCGGGTCGTGCGGGGCGATGGTGCGGGAGCTGTATCCGCGGATGGGCGAGCGGGCCCGGGCCGAAGGGCGTGGCGACGCCCTGGCGACCACGCTGGCGCCGGTGGTGCCCAAGACGTACGAGCTGACGGAGTTCCTGGTCGACGTGCTGGGCGTGACGGACGTCGGGGCGTACTACCCGCGCACGGTGACCTACCACCCGACCTGCCACGGGCTGCGCGGACTCGGTCTCGGGGACCGGCCGCGGCGACTGCTCCAGGCGGTGAAGGGGCTGGAGCTCGTCGAGCTGCCGGGGGCCGACGAGTGCTGCGGGTTCGGCGGCACCTTCGCGCTGAAGAACTCCGACGTCTCGGCGGCGATGGGCGCGGACAAGGTGCGCAACGCCGAGTCGACGGGCGCCGAGGTGCTGTGCGCGGCCGACAACTCCTGCCTGATGCACATCGGCGGGACGATGGCCCGGCTGCGGACCGGCATGCGGCCGGTGCACATCGCGGAGATCCTGGCGAGCACGGAGGAGGAACCGGCCGTATGAGCGGGACGTATCTCGGGATGCCGGCGTTTCCGGAGGCCGCGCGGGAGGCCGTGGGGGACACGACCCTGCGCGGCAATCTGCGGCACGCCACGCACACCATCCGCGCCAAGCGGGCGAAGGCCGTCACGGAGGTGTCCGACTGGGCCGAGCTGCGCGAGGCGGGCAAGCGGATCAAGGACCACACGCTGCGGTACCTCGACCGCTACCTGGAACAGTTGGAGGAGTCGGTCACGGCGGCGGGCGGCATCGTCCACTGGGCCGCCGACGCGGCCGAGGCCAACGAGATCGTCACCCGGCTGGTGAAGACGACCGGTGAGACGGAGGTCGTCAAGGTCAAGTCGATGGCCACGCAGGAGATCGGGCTCAACGAGGCGCTGGAGGCCGAGGGCATCCGCGCCTACGAGACCGATCTCGCCGAGCTGATCGTGCAGCTGGGCAAGGACCGGCCCTCGCACATCCTGGTCCCGGCCATCCACCGCAACCGGGGCGAGATCCGGGACATCTTCGCCCGTGAGATGGGCGAGTGGGGCCGGCCCGCTCCCGAGGGTCTGACCGACACACCGGCCGAACTCGCCGAGGCCGCCCGGCTGCACCTGCGGGAGAAGTTCCTGAGGGCCAAGGTCGGTATCTCGGGTGCCAACTTCATGGTCGCCGAGACGGGCACGCTCGTGGTCGTGGAGTCCGAGGGCAACGGCCGGATGTGCCTGACCCTGCCCGAGACGCTGATCTCGGTCGTGGGCATCGAGAAGATCGTGCCGACGTGGCGGGACCTGGAGGTGTTCCTGCAGACCCTCCCCCGCTCCTCCACGGCCGAGCGCATGAACCCCTACACCTCGACGTGGACCGGCACGACCGACTCCGGGACGGCGGACGGGCCGAGCACCTTCCATCTGGTGCTGCTGGACAACGGCCGTACCGACACCCTCGCCGACGAGGTCGGCCGGCAGGCGCTGCGCTGCATCCGCTGCTCGGCGTGCCTCAACGTGTGCCCGGTGTACGAGCGGGCGGGCGGCCACGCCTACGGGTCGGTGTACCCGGGGCCGATCGGCGCGATCCTCAGCCCCCAGCTGCGGGGCACGGGCAGCGAGATCGACGCCTCGCTGCCGTACGCGTCCTCGCTGTGCGGGGCGTGCTACGACGTGTGCCCGGTCGCCATCGACATCCCGGAGGTGCTGGTGCATCTGCGGGAGCGGGTCGTGCAGGGCGGGGAGGTCACCCGCGAGGGCAACAAGGTGGTGCTGCGGCCGGCGAAGGGGCATGCCGCCGAGCGGGCCGCGATGCGGGCGGCCCGCTGGGCGTTCACGCACCCGGGCGCGCTGCGCACGGGCCAGCGCGCCGCCTCCCGGTCCCGCCGCTTCCATCCCCGGACGCTGCCGGGCCCGGGCAGGGCCTGGAGCGCGACCCGGGATCTGCCGCCGGTGCCCGCCGAGCCGTTCCGCGACTGGTGGCAGCGGACTCGTGGTGGGAAGGACGGGGACAGGTGAACAGCAGGGAACGGATCCTGGGACGGGTGCGGCGCGCGCTGGCGGACGCGCCGGCCGAGGACGAGCCGATCGCGCGGGACTATCTGCGCGAGCACGGGCGGCGGACCGTCGCGGAGACGGTGGAGCTGCTCGCCGAGAATCTGGCCGACTACCGGGCGGTCGTGCATCGCTGCACGGACGAGGAGTTGCCGGACGTGCTCACGCGGCTCCTGGCGGAACGGGGCGCGCGATCCGTGCTGGTGCCGCCCGGGCTGCCACCGCGCTGGCTCGGGGCGGTCGACGCGACACGCGTCCCCGACCGGGCCGTGAGCACGCCGCACGAACTCGACCGGGTCGACAGCGTCGTCACCGGGTGTGCCGTCGCCATCGCCGAGACCGGCACGATCGTGCTGGACGGCTCGCCCGACCAGGGCCGCCGCCGGATCACCCTCGTCCCCGACCACCACATCTGCGTCGTCCGGGTGCCGGACCAGGTCGTGTCGTCCGTGCCCCAGGGGCTCGAACGCCTCGACCCGGCGCGCCCGTTGACGTGGATCTCCGGGCCGTCGGCGACCAGTGACATCGAGCTGGACCGGGTCGAGGGGGTGCACGGGCCGCGCACGCTGGAGGTGGTGCTGGTCGGTCAGGGCAGGACCGGGGCGACGTAGCCGCCGTCGACCCGCAGGGCACCCACGTGGCCGCCGAGGCGAGGTCGGAGGCGAGGTGGACGACCATGGCGGTTTTACCGCCTGCCCGCCCGGGAACCCCGTGACAGCGCGGGTGAACAAGCGCTTAGATAGTGCCTTGTCCGTCCGTACGACGCCGCCGTCCTGGAGGCCCCGTTGTTCAGATCCGTCGACGACGTCTCCGCGCGCCTCGCCGAGACCGGCTACCTCGCCTCGCCCGCCGTCGCCACGACCGTCTTCCTCGCCGACCGCCTCGGCAAGCCGCTCCTGGTGGAGGGCCCGGCCGGCGTCGGCAAGACCGAGCTCGCCAAGGCCGTCGCCGAGGTCGCCGGCGCACGGCTGGTCCGCCTCCAGTGCTACGAGGGGGTGGACGAGTCCCGCGCCCTGTACGAGTGGAACCACGCCAAGCAGCTCCTGCGCATCAGCGCGGGCCGCGACGAGACGTGGGACGAGGCCCGTACCGACATCTTCAGCGAGGAGTTCCTGCTCACCAGGCCGCTGCTGACCGCGATCCGGGGCGACGACCCGAAGGTCCTGCTGATCGACGAGACCGACAAGGCGGACGTCGAGGTGGAGGGCCTGCTGCTGGAGGTGCTCAGCGACTTCCAGGTGACCGTCCCCGAACTGGGCACCATCACGGCGACGCGCCGGCCTTTCGTCGTCCTCACCTCCAACGCCAGCAGGGAGCTGTCCGAGGCGCTGCGCCGCCGCTGTCTCTTCCTGCACATCGGCTTCCCGGACGAGGAGCTGGAGCGCCGGATCGTACGGCTGAAGGTGCCCGGCCTCGACGAGGCGCTGGCCCGCTCGGTCGTCCGGGTCGTGGGCGCGCTGCGGGCGATGGACCTGCGCAAGGTGCCCTCGGTCGCCGAGACCGTCGACTGGGCGCACACCCTGCTCGCGCTCGGGGCGGACTCGCTGGACGAGACGGTCGTGCGGGCGACGCTCGGTGTGCTCCTCAAGCACCAGGACGACGTCCTCAAGGCGTCCGCCAAACTCGACCTGGACGCCCTGTGACGACGCCGGCGGGCGTCGTCGAGCGGCTGACGTCCCTGGTCGGGGCGTTGCGCGCGCACGGCGTGCGGATCGGCACAGGCGAGAGCGTCGACGCGGCGCGGGCGATCGGGGAACTGGGCCTCGCGGACCGGGAGCTGCTGCGCGAGGGTCTGGCGGCGACACTGCTGCACGGGCCCGGGCAACGGCAGGTGTTCGACCAGGTCTTCGACCTCTACTTTCCCCGCGGTGTCGGTGGACCGGGGCGGCGGGCGGCGGGGCGGGAGGACCTGCGGGACCGGCTGGCCGACGCCCTGGCCGCCGACGACCGGGAGATGCTGGGCCGGCTGGCGATCGAGGCGGTCGACGGTTTCGGCGGCTACGGTTCCTCGCCGGAGTCGGACGGCTGGTCGTCGTACCAGACGCTCGAACGGCTGCGGCCACAGACGCTGCTGGCCCGGGTGCGCGACAACGTCCGGGGGCAGGGCGGGAACGCGGGGTTCGCGGACCGGCTGCTGGAGGACGAGATCCGGCGGCGCGTCGACACCTTCCGGGCCATGGTGGCGGCCGAGGCGCGGCGGCGGGTCGCCGAGCGGCGCGGCCGGGACGAGATCGCCCGGCGGGCGGTGGCCCCGACCGCCGACCGGGTCGACTTCCTGTTCGCCGGGCAGGACCGGCTGGCCGAACTGCGCAGGACGGTGCAGCCGCTTGCCCGCAAGCTGGCGACCCGGCTTGCGGCCCGGCGCCGCCGTGCCTCCCGGGGCTCGATCGATCTGCGGCGGACCCTGCGCGGTTCGCTGTCGACGGGCGGGGTGCCGATGAAGCCGGTGCTGCGCCGACGGCGTCCCATGCGTCCCGAACTGGTGCTGCTGTGCGATGTGTCGGGGTCGGTCTCCGGCTTCTCCGACTTCACGATGCTGCTGGTGCAGGCGCTGCACGACCAGTTCAGCAAGGTGCGCGTGTTCGCGTTCGTCAACCGGATCGACGAGGTGACCGGGCTGCTGGAGCACGGCAGGGCCGACCCGGCGGGGCTGGGTGCGCGCATCCAGGAGGAGGCGGCGGTCACGGGCTATCACGGGAGCAGCGACTACGGCATGGCGCTGGGCGAGTTCGCCGAGCGGTACGCGGACGCGGTCGGCTCCCGCACGACCGTGTTCGTCCTCGGTGACGCCCGCACGAACTGGAGCGATCCCAACCTGCCCGCCGTGCGGCGGATCGCCGAGCGCGCCCGCCGCGTCCACTGGCTCAATCCGGAGCAGCGCTCCCGCTGGGGCACGGGCGACTCCGCCGCACCCGCCTACGCCGAGCTGGTCGAGATGCACGAGTGCCGCAACGCACGGCAGTTGAGCGCGCTGGTGGCACAACTGCTGCCGGTGTGATCAGAGGGATCGGACAGAGCGGCGCGGCGACCGAGCACGCTCAGGAGGAGTGCCGGGCGGGACCTGACCGGGGAGGCGTCGACCGCCTCCAGGGCGGGCGGCACCGCGTCGGGGTGCGTGACCGTGCGCGGCTCCCGGGCGGTGGCCTACACCTTGCGCGCGCCCCGCTCGTGCGGGGCCGCGACGAGTGCCCGTCCGATGCCGCGGCTGCCGCCGGTGACCAGGGCGACGGAACCTTCCTGGGGCACGAGGGAGAGGTTGAGGCGACGAACCGGCGCGGCAGGACCGGGCGCATCGCACCACGGCCCTGCGGAAACCGGCTAATCCTTCTTGGCGTAGTCCTTGGCCATGCTGCCCGCGAAGTCGTACACCACGCACTGCTCGTCGCCGACGACCCAGGCGTCGTGGCCGGGTGCGCAGACGAACACGTCGCCCGGGCCCACCTCGGTCTCCGCGCCGTCGTCCATGCGGATGTGCATACGGCCCGATACGACATAGCCGTTGTGATGGATCCGGCAGGTGTCCGTCCCGGCGATCGGGGCCACGGACTCGGACCAGCGCCAGCCCGGTTCGAAGGTGGCCACGGCGAAGTCCAGCCCCGTCATGTGGACGGCTTCCAGGTGGCCTCGGGGGTAGTCGCGCCGCTCGTCCGGCTTGTCGAGCGTCTTCACTTCCAGCATGACGCTCCTCCTCCGTGAGGGTTTGCCTCCATCGTCCGTCCGTGCGGCGGGGGGCGCCAATCAGGGGGCGCCGCCGCAGAGCTCGGCGAAGCGCGCCGCGTCGACGTTGCCACCGGAGATGATCACGCCGACCCTGCGCGGCAGCGCACCCGCCCGGGCATTGAGCAGGGCGGCCAGCGGGGTGGCGCCGCTCGGCTCGACGACGATCTTCAGGTGCTCGAAGGCGAACCGCATCGCGTGCCGGATCTCGTCGTCCGTGACCAGCACGACGTCGTCGAGGAGACGCCGGTTGACCGAGAAGGTCAGCTCGCCGGGGGTGTGCAGTGCCTGGCCGTCGGCGATGGTGCGCGGGACCGGGATGCTGATGCGCCGGCCCGCCTCCAGCGAACGCTTCGTGTCGTCCCCGGCCTCCGGCTCGACGCCGACGGTCCGGATACCGGGGTACAGGCCCTTGGCGGCCGTGGCGCTGCCGGCCATCAGCCCGCCGCCGCCGACCGGCGTCAGCAGCGCATCCAGCTCCCCCGCCTCTTCCAGCAGTTCGAGCGCGGCCGTGCCCTGTCCGGCCATGACGTGCGGATGCTCGTACGGCGGGATGAGGGCGAGACCGCGCTCGGCGGCGAGGGCCTCGGCGATGGCGATCCGGTCACCGGTGTAGCGGTCGTACGTGACGATCTCGGCGCCGTAGCCGGCGGTGGCGGCCCGCTTCGACGGCGGGGCGTCCTCCGGCATGACGATGACGGCGGCGGCGCCCAGCTCGCGGGCGGCCAGGGCGACGGCCTGGGCGTGATTGCCGGAGGAGTAGGCGGCGATGCCCCGGGACAGCTGCTCGGGGGTGAGGCGGGAGGCGGCGTTGTAGGCGCCGCGGAACTTGAAGGCGCCCACGCGCTGGAAGTTCTCGCACTTCAGGAAGATCTCGGCGCCGGCGAGCGCGTCCAGGGTGCGGGAGCGCAGCACGGGTGTGCGGTGGGCGACGCCCTTGAGCCGGGCGGCGGCGTCCCGGACGTCGTCCAGGGTGACCGGTGGGGTGGTGGTCGTCACGCGGATCCTCCGGTGGAAGTGTCGTGGGCCGCCCGGGCCCGGGACAGGTAGTTGTAGGCGGAGGCGCGCGAGATGCCGAGCCGGGCGGCGACCTGCTCGACGGCGCCGCGCACGGCGAAGACCCCCCGGGTGTCCAGGCCGCCGAACAGCTCCACGCGCTCCGCCCGGCCGAGCTCCGCCCAGCTGCCCCGCTGCCGCGACTGGTGGGCGTCGACGAGGGCGTCGACCACCGAGTCGATGTCGTTGCCGAAGGTGGTGGTCGGCAGCTCCGGCGGGGCGGCACCGAGCCCGGCGAGCGCGCCGAGCAGGTCGTGGACCCGGGCGACGGCGCTGACGTCCACGTTGACGCAGAGGGCGCCGAACACGGCTCCTGTGGAGTCGCGCAGCACCATCGTCGAGGACTTCACGAGCGTCCCGTCGCGGGTGCGGGTGACGTAGTTCAGTTCGTCGGCCGCCGCGTCGCCGCCGGCGAGGACGCGCATGCCGATCTCGCTCATCGCGCCGCCGACCGCCCGCCCGGTCACCGAACCGGCCACGGCGACCACCGACTTCTCCGGGTTCCGGTAGTCGTGCAGCACGACTTCGCAGACCGGCCCGAAGGTGGCGGCGAGGCCGTCCACGACCGGCGTCAGCGCAGCGAGGATCGCGTCCCGCTCGGCGTTCGTCCCGTTGCCCATACCGCCTCCTCTCACCTTCACCACTTTAGACCAGGGGTCCAGCACTTGGATAGACAGTCCAACCCACTCAACAGTTGGCAATGGTTTTCACATGGCTTGCACTCGAGACCGCTTCTGACATTCATTCCCATCTACCGTGATGCGTGCCGAACCCCCTGTGCACGCCCGTCCTGGAGGACCCATGTCCCTGTCCACGTCCCGCCGCCTCGCGCTGCTGACCGGCGCGTCCCTGGCCCTGCTCGCGGGCTGCGGCAACTCGTCGGACTCCGCCGACGCCCGGAGCGCGCCGGCCCGGGTGTCCGTGGTCGCCTCCACGAACGTCTGGGGCGACATCACCCGGCGCATAGGCGGCGACCGGGTCGACGTCACCTCGGTCATCGCCGACCCCGACCAGGACCCCCACTCCTACGAGGCCGACCCCCAGAACCAGCTGGCCCTGTCCAAGGCGAAGGTCGTCGTCGAGAACGGCGGCGGCTACGACGACTTCGTCGACCGCATGCTGAAGAGCGGGCACAACGACTCCGCCCAGGTGATCAACGCGGTCGAGGTGTCCGGCAGGACCGCGCCCGAGGGCGGGGAACTCAACGAGCACGTCTGGTACGACTTCCCCACCGTCGCCAAGGTCGCCGACCGGGTCTCCGCCGCCCTCGCGAAGGCCGACCCGGCCGACGCCGGCGCCTTCGGGAAGAACGCCGCCGCCTTCAAGGCGAAGCTCGCGCCGCTGGAGACCGAGGAGGCGCGGATCAAGAAGGCGCACGGCGGTGGGGGCGTCGCCATCACCGAACCCGTGCCGCTGTACATGACCGAGGCGAGCGGCCTGGTGAACCGGACGCCGGCGCGGTTCAGCGAGGCGATCGAGGAGGGCGACGACGTCTCCCCGCGTGTCCTCCAGGAGAGCCTCGCCCTGTTCAGCGGCAAGAAGGTGAAGGTCCTCGTCTACAACGCGCAGACCTCCGGCCCGCAGACCGAGAAGGCCGAGTCGGCGGCCGAGGCGGCAGGCATCCCCGTCGTGCCCGTGACGGAGACCCTGCCGAAGGGCAAGGACTACATCGGCTGGATGACCGGCAACCTCGACGCGCTCGCGAGCGCGCTGGCCAAGTGACCCCGACGCCCCGGCAGGACGGCACGCCGGTCGTCGCCCTGCGTGCGGCCGCCCTGTCCTACGGCGAGCGCGAGGTGTGGAGCGGTCTCGATCTGGACGTACGGCCCGGGGAGTTCCTGGCCGTGCTGGGCCCCAACGGTGCGGGCAAGACCAGCTTCCTACGGGCCCTGCTGGGCCGTCAGCCGCTGTCCGCGGGCACGCTGACGGTCCTCGGCCGGCCCGCGCGCCAGGCCGCCCGGCACATCGGATACGTCCCGCAGCAGGCGGCGCTGTCCGCGCAGGCGATGCTGCGCGCCCGCGACCTCGTCCGGTTCGGCATCGACGGCCACCGTTTCGGTCCGCGGCTGCGCACCGGTCCGGTCCGCCGCCGGGTGGACGAGATCCTGGAGTCGGTCGGCGCCTCGGCCTACGCCGACGCCCCGCTCGGCATGCTCTCCGGCGGCGAACGGCAGCGCGTGCGCATCGGGCAGGCCCTGGCGACCGACCCACGCCTCCTGCTGTGCGACGAGCCCCTGCTGTCGCTCGACCTGAACCACCAGCGGGCCGTCACCGAGCTGATCGACGCCCGGCGCCGCTCCCGCGGCACGGCGGTGGTGTTCGTGACGCACGAGATCAACCCGGTGCTGGGCCTGGTCGACCGGGTGCTCTACCTGGCCCGCGGCGCTCACCGCGTCGGTACCCCGGACGAGGTGCTGACCTCCGGGTCACTGTCCCGCCTCTACGGCACGCGGGTCGACGTGGTCCGCGTCCGAGGCCGGGTGGTGGTGGCGGGAGCGCCCGACGATACGTCCGTCCCGCCGCACCACGCCGAACCTCTGGAGACGGACGGAGTGCGCTCATGACACTCGCCGACGGGATCTGGCACCAGATCTTCGACTTCACCGACTACGGCGAACTCCTCGCCCTGGTCCGCAACTCCCTCGTCGCCGGCGTGGCGCTGGGTCTGGTGGGCGGGCTGGCCGGGGTGTTCGTCCTGATGCGGGATCTGCCGTTCGCGGTGCACGGCATCAGCGAGCTGTCCTTCGCGGGCGCGTCAGCGGCACTGCTGCTGGACACGAACATCGTGGCGGGCTCGATCGTCGGTTCGCTCCTCGCGGCAGGCGCCATCGGCGTCCTCGGGACACGGGCCCGGGACCGCAACTCGGTGATCGGCATCATCATGCCGTTCGGCCTGGGACTCGGCGTGCTCTTCCTCGCCCTCTACAAGGGCCGGGCGGCCAACAAGTTCGGGTTGCTCACCGGGCAGATCGTGGCCGTGGACACCCCGCAGATGTCGTGGCTGCTCGGCACCTCCGCCCTGGTGCTGGTGGCCCTGGCGGTCATGTGGCGTCCGCTCGCCTTCGCCAGCACCGATCCGGACGTGGCTCAGGCCCGCGGGGTGCCGGTGCGTGGGCTGTCCTTCGCGTTCATGCTGGTCCTCGGGCTCGCGGTCGCCCTGTCGGTACAGATCGTCGGCGCGCTGCTGGTGCTCTCCCTCGTCGTCACCCCGGCCGCGGCGGCCGCCCGCGTCACCGCCTCGCCCGTGCTGCTGCCCGCGCTGAGCGTGCTGTTCGCCGTGGCCTCGATCGAGGGCGGCATCCTGCTGGCCCTGGGCAGCAGCGTCCCCATCAGCCCCTACGTCACGACCATCTCCTTCACGATCTACGCGGTGTGCAGGGTGGCCGGCCGCTACCGGAACCGGCGGTGGGGGGCGCGGCGGACAGCGGTGCGAACCACTTGAGCAGGCCTCACCGTTCGAAGACGACCTGCCCGTCGAAGACCGTGAGATCCACCCGCATCCGGGTGACGTCGTGCGGGTCGAGACCGAGCAGCGGCCCGTCCAGGACGCACAGGTCGGCGGCCCGGCCCGGTTCGAGGGTGCCCTTCCAGCCGTCGGCGAAGTCCTGCCAGGCGGCGGTGGACGTGTAGGCCCGCAGGGCGTCGGCGAGGGGCACGCACTGCTCGGGGCCGCTCGGGCGACCGCTGGCCTTGGACTCGCGCAGCATCATCGAGGCCACACCCTGACGCCAGTCGGGCTCGGTGATCGGCGCGTCGGAGCTGGCGCAGACCCGTACCCCGGCGTCGAGCGCGGAGCGCACCGGCCACTGGTAGGCGGAGCGCTCGGGGCCGACGACCTCGTCCATCAGGTCCGAGATGGTCCACTTGATGGCGGGGTTCATGTTGACGCCGTAACCGTGCGCGGCGAGCTTGGCGAGGCTGTCCGGGCTGATGAAGTCGCCGTGGATCACGTAGTGGCGGGCGTCGGGGCGGGGGGCGGCCGAGTTCGCGGCGAGGAAGGCGTCCACCACGAGGTCGATGGCCCGGTCGCCGGTGACGTGCACGCCGAGCTGGAAGCCGGCCTCGTGGCCGAGCCTGATCATCTCGCGCAGTTCGTGCACCTGGAGTGCGGGCGTGTCGCCGTGCACGCACAGGGCGCCGTGGCCGCCGTCCGGGTACGGCTCGCTCATCCAGGCCGTGCGGTTGGGCGGCACTCCGTCGGCGAAGATCTTCACGCCGATGGCCCGCAGCAGCCTGGGGTCGGCCGACTCGGGGCGGTGCAGTTCGGCCAGTCCCTTGCGGACGTCGTCGGCGGAGCCGCCCATGGGGGCGGGCAGGAGCAGGACGCTGACGCGGGCCTGGAGCTCTCCGCTCGCGGCGAGGTCGGCGTAGGCGGTCCAGTTGTCGGTGCTCAGACCGCCGAAGAGGGAGCCGGCGCCGCCTGGGCCGAGGCCGGGCTCGGTGTAGCTGGTGATGCCGCGGGAGTGCAGTTCACGGATCACGCCCTGGATGGCCCGGCGACGCTGGGCCTGGGTCGGCGCGGGCAGTTCGGCCTGGACGAGCCGCCCGGCGGACTCGCGCAGGATGCCGGTCGGCCGGCCGTCGGGGTCGTGGTCGATGACACCGCCGGGCGGGGCCGGGGTGTCCGCGTCGATGCCGCAGCGCCGCAGGGCTTCGGAGTTGACCCACACCATGTGCGAAGAGAAGTCGGTCAGGCAGACCGGGTGATCGGGTGCCACCGCGTCCAGGTCCCGCCGGTGCGGGAAGCGGCCGGGGTCGGCGAGGCACTCGGCGAGGTAGCCGGGGTCCCAGCCCAGGCCGATGACCCAGTCGCCTTCCGGGGTCTCGTGTGCCGCCCGGCCGACGACCGCCGCGATGTCGGCGACGGAACCGACCGACGGATGGCCGACGTCGAGGGCGAACGGCGGTTTCGTCATGCCGTAGGCGGCTCCGTGCAGATGCGAGTCGTTGATGCCGGGCAGCACGGTCCGGCCGCCCAGTTCGACGATCCGGGTGCCGGGCCCGGCCAGGGCGCGCATCTCCGCGTCGCTGCCGACGGCCAGGATGTCCCGGCCGCGCACGGCCACGCCTTCGGCGACGGAGAACCCGGCGTCGACGGTGAGGACCTGACCGCCGGTGAGAACGAGCGTGGGAGCGGTGTCGCTCACGGATGACCTCATTTCAGTGGGTGGGCGGATCAGCGCCCGGTGCGGGGCGCGAAGTAGGCCAGGGCCGCGCCGGCCACCAGCGCGGTGCCCTGGGCCATCTGCTGCCAGAACGTCGGCACGTTCAGCAGGGTCAGGCCGTTCTGCAGGCCGCCGAGGAAGAGCACGCCGAGCAGGACGCCGAGGATGGAGCCGGAGCCGCCGGTGAGGGCGACGCCGCCGAGCAGCACCGCGGTGAGCACGGTCAGTTCGAACCCGGCACCGGAGGTGCCGGCCACCGCGCTGTCCAGCACCGACGCCTTGATGGCCCCGGCCAGGGCGGCGGCCACACCGGTGGCGACGAACAGCGCGAACGGGGTGCGGCGGATGCGGATGCCGGAGAGGTGGGCGGCCTCCCGGTTGACGCCGATGGCGAAGACGTGCCGGCCGGCCGGGGTGACGGCGAGGAACAGGGCGCCGGCGGCCAGGACGAGCGCCGCGATGACGACCGGCGCGGCGACCCCGGCGACGCGGGCCCCGCCGATCCAGGCGAACCCGGAGCCGAAGCCGCTCAGCGGCAGCGGGAACAGCTGCTGTGCGAGGCCGCGTACGGCGGTCAGCATGCCGAGGGTGACGATGAACGCGGACAGGCCGAACCAGCAGCACAGGACGCCGTTCACCGCGCCGACCAGTGCCCCGGCCGCGAGCGCCCCGAGCAGGGCGACGGCGGGCGACTGGTGGTGCTGTCCCGCCAGCCAGCCCCCGACGAGCCCGCCCAGGGCGAGCGTGGAGCCCACCGACAGGTCGAGGTAGCCGCTGATGACGAGCAGGGCCAGCGGCACGGCGACGATGGCGAGGGTCGCGGCGTCGGTGGCGATGCCCCCCAGGTTGGCCGGGTCGAGGAAGCTGCCCGTGGTCAGCTGGAAGACCAGCACCATCGCGACGAGCACGACGAGGAGCGGGTTGCGGCGTACGGCGGCGAGCCCGCCGGTGGTGATCGGGCGGACCCGCGGGAGGACCGGGTCGGCGGTGGTCATGCTGCTCCTTCGGCGGTCAGGGGGTCGTGAACGGCCGACGGCGGGGCCTGTTCGGCGGTCAGGGGGTCGTGAACGGCCGACAGCAGGGCCTGTTCGGTGAGTTCGGCGCCGGAGAGTTCGCCGACGATGCGTCCCCCGGCGACGATCAGGCAGCGGTCGGCGAGCGCCACGATCTCCTCGGGGTCGCTGGATGCGAACAGCACGGCGGTGCCGCGTTCCTCGGCGAGGGCGGACACGACCCGGTAGATCTCCTGCCGGGCACCCACGTCGACGCCCTGCGTCGGCTCGTCCAGCAGCAGCACGTCCACGTGCCGGGCCTCGTTGATCCACCGGCCGAGGACGAGCTTCTGCTGGTTGCCGCCGGAGAACGCGCCCGCCGGCAGTCGGGGCCGGGCCGGGCGCAGTCCGACCGCCGTGGCCAGCGCGCCGAACACCCGCCGCTCGGTGCGCAACGCCCGTAGTCCGTGGCGGGACAGAGGCCGGACGGAGGGCAGCAGCGCGTTGTCCTGCGCCGTCATCGAGGGGAACAGGCCCTGGGCCCGCCGGTCCGCCGGGACGAGCGCGATCCCGGCGGCGAGCGCGTCGGCCGGCCGGACGGGGGTGACGGTACGGTCGCCGACGCGGATCGTGCCGGCGGTGGCGCGACGCCTGCCGTAGAGGGTCTCCAGCACGCGGGTGCGGCCCGAGCCGATGAGCCCGAACAGACCGACGCGCTCGCCTGGGGCGACGGTGAGACCGACGGGGCCGAAGCCGGGTCCGTGCAGCGCTTCGACGACGAGACGGGGCGGGGTGGGAGGCCGTCGCGACTTCCGTGGGGCCTGCGTCGGCCGTCCTGCGATCGCCTCCACCAGGTCCCGCCGCTTCCGCCCCGCCACCGTCGCGTGGTGGGTCACCCGCCCGTCCCGCAGCACGGTCACGGCGTCCGCGAGCCGTTCCACCTCGCCCAGGAGGTGGGTGACGTAGACGATGGCGAGTCCCTGGGTGCGCAGGTCCTCGACGCGTTCGGCCAGGGCGTCGGTCTCGGCGCCGGACAGGGCGGCGGTCGGTTCGTCGAGGACCAGGACGGAGGCGCTGCGGCTGAGGGCCTTGGCGATCTCCACCAACTGCCGCTGGCCCATGGGCAGATCACCCACCCGGTCCCTCGGTGAGCACTTCGCGGCCACCCGCTCCAGCAGCCCGGCGGCGACCTCCTCCTGGGCACGCCGGTCGATGCGGCCGTGCCGGGTCCACTCCTGGCCGAGGAAGATGTTCTCCGCCACGGTCAGAGCGTCGACCACGCTGAGCGTCTGGAAGATGATCGCCACGCCGGAGGCGATGGACTCGCGGGGAGTGAGCCGGGTGTACGTCGTGCCGCCGACTTCGATGGTGCCTCCGTCGGGCGGGTAGGCGCCGCCCAGGCACTTGATGAGGGTGGACTTGCCGGCCCCGTTGTGGCCGAGCAGGGCGTGCACCTGCCCGGCGGGGACGGTGAGGCCGACACCGTCGAGGGCCCGGACGCCGCCGAAGGACTTCGTCAGCCCGCTGATGCGGAGGTTCGTGGTCGTCATGGCGCCGGTCCTACGCGTTCTGGGCGAGCAGGGCGTCGATGCGTGCGGCGTCCGCGCGCTGGACGAGCGTGATCGGCACCTGGGCGCTGGGGTCGGCCTTTCCGGCGGCGACCGCCCGCGGCACGTCGACGATGGCGGCCGCGATGTCCTTCGGCGCGAGGGCGGCGGAGGCCCGGTAGAACGTGCCCTGCTTCACGGCGAGGAGGGAGGGCGCGGAGCCGTCCTGGCCGCCGACGAAGGTCCTGGCGTCGTCCTTGGCCCGGCCCGCCTGCTGGAGAGCCTTGAAACCGCCGTACGCAGCGGCGTCGGTGACGCCGAGGACGAGATTGAGGTCGGGGTGCTTGGCGAGGATCGCCTTCGTCTTCGACAGGCCCGTGTCCGGGTCGATGGACTGCTCCCGCGCCACCACGTCGACGCCGGGCGCCGCCTCGGTGAAAGCGTCGATCATGCCCTTGGTGCGTTCGCGGCCCAGCTCGATGGTGCTGTCCGTGAGGAAGGCGATCTTGCCCTTGCCGCCGAGGTGCTCCTGGGCCCACTGCGCCGCCGCGGCCCCGAGCAGGGTGCCGCCCTCGCGGAAGCTGAACCGGATGTCGGCGCTCTGGTGCTGGAGGGAACCTCCGTAGGTGACCCATATCAGCCCCGCGTCGAGGGCCGCCTCGGCGATGGGCTCGGCGGCCTCGAAGACCATGGGGAAGGACACGATGGCCGGGACTTTGCGGGCGACCCAGGTGTTGAGGTTGGTGGCCTGGGTGTCGGCACTGGCGTTGTCGCTCGTCGTCAGCAACGAGATGCCGTGTGGCTTCGCCTGAGCGGTGGAGAGCTTCACCAGCGTGGAGTAGAGCGGGAGCTGGGTGAAGGGGTAGTCGAGGCCGATCGTCGTCAGGCGGGTGCCGCCGGAGCGTGAGGGCTCGGCGGAGGCGGCCGTGTTCTCGGGTGCCGAGCAGCCGGCTGCCGCCAGGGCGGTGGCGGCGGACAGGGCGAGGAAGTGTCTGCGCGAGGCGGTGTACGGGGGTGGGGTCATGGCGAGGGCTCTCCGAGGGGCGGGCCCGACTGGAGCGGGCGTCCGGCTGTGCCGAACAGGAAAGACCCGCCGGGCCCGCCGCACCATCCGTACAAATACCGACCGCGGGTTCGACCGGACCCGGTGGACACCTTGCCGGACACGGATCGGCGCCCTATCGTTAGGCCCCAAACGAAATTGCCGTCCGAGCCCGCACGGAGGCTCGCATGTCCAGCCACCACCAGATCGCGGCAGCCGCCCGCATCGGCATGCTCACCCGCGAGCGCGACACCGCCTCCGCCTCCGCGCAGGCCCTGCGCGAACTCGCCCTGGCGCTGCCGCTGGACGCGGCGACCCTGCTCACGATCGACCCGCTGACCGGCTCCCACGTCCAGATCGCGAGCATCGGCTACACCGCCGAGGCCTCGCAGGCCCTCGCCGGAGAGTTCGTCGCCACCCCGTGGTACCGCAACGTCGTACGGCGGGAGTTGCCGCCGTCCATCTCGGATGACGCGGAGGACTCCGAGGACGCCGGGCCGCGCTTCCGGCACGGCTGGTTCTACGCCGAGCGGGTGCGCCCGGCCGGTTTCCGGGACGGCGTCACGGGGGCGCTGCGGCACAGGGGCCGGCTGGTGGGGCTGGTCCATCTCTCCACCGAGACCGCGGACGCCTACGACACCGACGCGCGACGGCTGCTCGCCTCCGTGATCCCCGCCCTGGCCGCCTTCGCCGACCCGCTGGCACACGCCGGCGACCTGCACGGCCTGGCGGGCGAGGACGCGGCGAGCCTCGTCACCGGCGACGGCCGCGTCATGGACCTGCCCGGTCGCGACCGGCCCCGGGTGCTGCGGGAGGAGGGCGGGTTCCGTGCGCTGCTGCACGCCTTCACCAACACGGGCGGGCAGCGGCTGCGGCTGCTGTGGCCGGCCTGCGGAGGCTGGCGGCGGGTCGCTCTGCACCGGCACCCGGCCGGGCCCGGCCTTGCGGTGGACGCGGTGCTGGTGCACGAGACGCCCACGGAACTGCCGTACGGGCTGAGCCCGCGGGAGCTGGAGGTGCTCACCCGGGCGGCCACGGGGCAGACCAACCAGGCCATCGCGCAGGCGTTGTTCCTGTCCCCGCGGACCGTGCACAGCCATGTCGAGCACCTGCTGCGCAAGACCGGCTGCGCCTCCAGGGCCGAGGCCACCGCGCTCGCGGTGCGGGACGGGCTGCTGCGGCCGGACCCGGACCACCTGGCGCGGTTCGTCGAGCGGTGATCCGGGCCGGGGCGGTCAGGACGTCAGCGTCTCGACGCGCCGCATGACCTCGCGGCAGAACTCCCCCACGCCGCCGGGGTCGTCGATGAACTGGTTCGGCTTGACGCAGAAGGTGGTGAAGCCCTGCTCCAGTTGCTCAGGGATGACGGCGAGCGCCGCGCCGAGGTCCGCCGGTGAGCGGTCGTCGGGGAAGACGGCCCGGGTACCGCCGATCATCTCCAGGCCGGCGGCGTCGCGCCCGGCCGCGGACATCGCCTCCTCGAGCCCGTGGAGATCCCCCGGCGTGGGCCGGCCGAGCGGGTGGAAGCCGTGGCCGTACCGGACGAGGCGGCGCAGGACCGGGCCGTGCAGGCGCTGGCCGCCGAACCAGAGCCGGGGGCCGTCGGGCCGGTGGGCCTTGGGTTCGAAGTACACGTCCTGGAAGGGGTAGTGCGGCCCGTCGTGGGAGATCGGGGACGGCCCCCAGGCCTTCGCCCAGATCTCCAGATGTTCGTCGAGGAGCCGTCCGCGCCGGGCGAACGGCACCCCCAGGGCGTCGTACTCGTCCTTGCTCCAGCTGACCGTCGGCTGCACGACGAGGCGGCCCTCACTGATCAGGTCCAGGGTGCCGAGTTCCCGGGCGAGCAGGAGGGGGTGACGCAGCGGGGCGAGGACGGCCGCGGCGGCCAGGCGCAGCCGGGAGGTGACGGAGGCGATGGCGGCGAGCAGCAGCAGGGAGTTCGGCCAGGGGGTGTGGGGGTCCTGGTTGCCGGGGAGGGCGTAGTCGCGGGGGTTTCCCATGATGCCGGCGGTCGCCGCGTCGGGGCCGAGGACGATGTGCTCGCTGACCATGACCGCGTCGAAGCCGGCGTCCTCGGCCTCGCGGGCCCAGCGGACGGCGGCGGGCAGATCGGCCCGGCCGCCGGTGAGGGTCCAGTTCTCACTGAGGACGAGCAGCATGCGGGGAGGGCTGGGCATGACCGGTTTCCCTTTCGACTTCGTACAATTTGAGTCCGAACGATCGGGCGGCGGGGTTGAGCCGCCCGTGGGTGACGCGTCGCGAGCGGACGAAGCGCTCGCGACCAGACGAAGGAGCCGCCCGTGCCGGGGCACCGATCCATCACCGAAGCCGAGAAGCTCGCCGCGGCGAAGCTCGGCGGCATCGCGATCCGCCGGGAGCAGATGGCGGCGGTGGCGAACATCTACCGGGCCGCGTCCGCGGTGCGGCAGCACCTGGAGAACTCGGTGCTGCGCGGTTCGGACCTGACCTGGACGGCCTTCGTGGTGCTGTGGGTGGTCTGGGTGTGGGGCGAGCCGGAGACCCGGCACGTGGCGGAGGAGGCGGGGATCTCCAAGGGCACGCTGACGGGTGTGGTGCGCACGCTGGAGTCCCGGGGGCTGCTGCGGCGGGACGGTCATCCCAGCGACGGGCGCCTGGTGCTGCTGCGCCTCACCGGCGAGGGCGAGGAGTTCATGGCGCGGGTGTTCCCGGCGTTCAACGAGGAGGAGGCCTTCGTCACCGCCGGGCTCAGCGACGCCGAGTGCCGCCGCCTCGCCGAAGGGCTGCGCAGTGTGGTGCTCCAGGTGGAGGAGCACGGCGAGGAGCGGCGGCAGTCCCTGCTGGGCGGCGCCGAGCCCGCCCCGCGGCGCAGCGGGCGGCGGCCCCGGGCCTGAGCCGCGCCGCGGTCTCATTGGGCCGCGGCCCGCACGAGCGCGTCGAACAGGCCCTGCTGGGTGGGGTCCTCGTGGGCGGTGTCCTCCGGGTGCCACTGGACGGCCGTGAACCAGCCGTCCGCGCCCGGGAGTTCGAGGGCCTCGACCGTGCCGTCGGCCGCCCGGGCCGTGACGCGCAGGCCGGTGCCCAGACGGTCGACGCGCTGGTGGTGGTAGCAGGAGGCGTCGGTCTTCTCGGCGCCGGCGGCCCGGGCGACGAGCGAGCCGGGTTCGAGGGTGACGGGGTGCACGAGGTGCCGGTGTTCGCGTTCGGGGCCGCCCATGTCCTGCTCCAGGGTGCCGCCGAGGGCGACGTTGACGACCTGGAGGCCGCGGCAGACGGCGAGCAGCGGCAGCCCCGACTCCAGGGCGTGCCGGGCGACGTCGAGGTCGAAGGTGTCCTGCAGGGTGTCGACGTCATAGACGGTGCCGTGCGTGTCGGTGGCGCCGTAGCGGGAGGGGGCGAGGTCGCCGCCGCCCGGGAGCAGGACGCCGTCGAAGCGGGCCAGCCGGGCGGCCGTGCCGGTGTCGGCCGGGTGGATGCCCGCCGGTTCGCCGCCGGCCCGCCAGACTGCCTCGACCAGGGCGCGGGCGTTGACCTCGGCGGCGTACCGGAGCGCGGAGGTCGTGGCCGAGAAACGGGCGGGGATCGCTATCAGGGGCCGGGTCACAGCTGGATCCAGGTGGTCTTGAGCTCGGTGTACTTCTCCAGCGCGTGGGCGGACTTGTCGCGGCCGTTGCCCGATTGCTTCATCCCCCCGAAGGGCACGGTCAGGTCGCCCTCCTCGTAGCAGTTGACCCAGACCGTTCCGGCCTTCAGGGCGCGCGACACCCGGTGGGCGGTGGACAGGTCGGAGGTCCACAGGCCGGCGGCGAGGCCGTACTCGGTGGCGTTGGCCAGCCGGACCGCCTCGTCGAGGTCGTCGAAGGCGAGCACCGACAGGACGGGGCCGAAGATCTCCTCCCGCGCCAGGCGCGAACCCGGGTCCACGCGGTCGAAGACGGTCGGCTCCAGGTATGTCCCGCCCGTCTCGGCGAGGACGCGGTCGCCGCCGGTGCGCAGCCGGGCGCCCTCGTCGACGCCGTGGCGGATGTGATCGCGTACGCGGTCCAGATGCGCACGGCCGACGAGGGCGCCCATCTCCGTCTCCGGGTCGAGGGGGTCGCCCACCCTCAGTTCGCGGGCCCGCCGGACGACGGCCTCGGTGACCCGCTCGGCGATCGAGGAGTGCACGAGGAGCCGGGAGGGGGCCGTGCACATCTCGCCCTGGTTGAAGAAGATGCCCCAGGCGGCGGTGGCGGCGGCCCGGTCGAGGTCGGGGGCGTCGGGCAGGACGATGTTGGGCGACTTGCCGCCGAGTTCCAGCCAGACGCGCTTGAGGTTGGAGTCGGCGGCGTAGCGCAGGAAGTGGCGGCCGATGGCGGTGGAGCCGGTGAACGCCAGGACGTCGACGTCCGGGTGGAGGCCGAGGGCGCGGCCCGCCGTGGGGCCGTCGCCAGTGACCACGTTGAGGACGCCGGGCGGGATGCCGGCCTCGGTGGCGAGGCGCCCCAGGAGCAGGGCGGAGAGGGGGGAGTTCTCCGAGGGCTTGAGGACGACCGTGCAGCCGGCCGCGAGGGCCGGGGCGATCTTCCAACCGGCCAGGGTCAGCGGGAAGTTCCACGGGACCACCGCCCCGACCACTCCGGCGGGTTCCCGGGTGACCAGGGCGAGGGCGTCCGGGGCGGTGTGGGGCGATTCGTCGGTGAGCTTGTCCGCGAGCTGGCCGTACCAGCGGAACGTGGTGATGACGGCCCGCAGCTCGATGCCGTACGCGTCCGAGATCGGTTTGCCCATCTCCAGGCTGACCGTGAGGGCGAGTTCCTCGCGCCGCTCTTCGAGCAGGCCGGCGAGGCGCAGCAGGGCCCGGCCGCGCTCGGCGGGTGCCAGACGCGGCCAGGGGCCGGTGTCGAAGGCCCGCCGGGCGGCGGCGACGGCCGCGTCGACCTCGGCGGCGCCGCCGTCCGCGACCTCGGCGAGCACCCGGCCGTCCCGGGGGGAGACGACCGGGAACGACGCCCCTCCCCCGGTCTCCTCGGCGCCGTCGATGTGATGGGCACCGGAGAGCTGGAACGCCTCGGCACGGCGCAGCCACTCGTCGTGGGGGACGGCCGGCATGAATGATCCTCCTTTGATCTCAAACGATGCATGCGGGGCTGTCCGTGGACGACAGCGCTCGAGGGTCAGCGGTCGGCGGTCCTGCCCCGCACGCGTGCGGCGGCCAGGCCCAGCGCCATGACGACCGGGACGGACAGCGTGAGCCACAGGGCGGTGGTGCGCTCGCCGCCGATGAGGGTGGTGAAGTTGGCCAGGATGAGCCAGATCGCCCCCGCGATGCCGAGCGCGCCCAGGGCGGGTGCGATCAGCGTGTTCCACAAGCGGGTGTCGAGACGGGCACGGCGGAAGAAGACGACGACGGACACCGAGGTCAGCAGGTACAGCAGCATCATCGCCAGGACGGCGACGCCGCTGAACCAGGAGAACAGTGTCAGCACCGGGTCCTTGCCGGCCAGCGCGAAGGGCACCACCAGGAGGACGGCGAGCGCCGTCTGGACGCACCCGGCGGTCCAGGGCGCGTGGCGCCGGTTGAGCCGGCACAGCCGCAGCGGCAGCAGCCGGTCGCGGCCGAGGGAGAACAGGTAGCGGTTGGCGGAGTTGTGGAAGGTGAGGATGCCGGCGAAGAGGGACGTGGCCAGCAGGACCGGCAGCACGTCGCCCACCCAGCCGCCGAAGTCCGCCGCGATCGGCGCGAAGACGAACCCGGCCCCGTCGCCGCTCTCCAGCGCCTCGCCCGCGGCCGCGGTGGCCTTGGAGGCGCCGTAGGAGGAGATGAGCATCCAGGAGACCAGGGCGAAGAAGCCGGTGACCACGGCGACCGCGAGGTAGGTGGCCCGCGGCACGGTCTTCCTGGGCTCGCGGGCCTCCTCGCCGTAGATGGCGGTGGCCTCGAAGCCGAACATGGAGGCCACGGCGAACATCACGGCCACGCCCGGGGCGCCGTCCAGGGCCGCGGACGGGGAGAAGCTGTCGGCGAGTCCGAGCCCCTCGGGTCCGCCGCCCTTGAAGAGGGTGACCAGGGCGAAGACCGCAAGGATGCTGAACTCCGCGAGCACGAACACGGCGAGCACCTTGGCGCCCATCTCGACCCCGGCCGCCCCGAGCGCCTGGACGAGGACCATGGTGGCCAGCGTCCAGACCCACCACGGCAGGTCCAGGCCGGTGTGGCTCGCGACCAGGCCGCTGACGATGGCGCCGTAGAGGCCGTACATGGCGGCCTGGATGGTGCAGTAGGCGAAGAGCGCGAGGCCCGCGCTGCCGGTGCCGGTGGTGCGGCCGAGCCCCTTGCCGATGTACGTGTAGAAGGCGCCCGCGTCCACCACGTGGCGGCCCATGGCGACGAAGCCCACCGAGAACAGCAGGATCACCAGGCCCGCCACCAGATAGGCGGCGGGCACGCCGGGGCCGTTGCCGAGGGCCACGGCGATGGGGGCCGCGCCGGCGATGCCGGTCAGCGGGGCCTGGGCGGACAGGACGAAGAAGAGGATGCCCAGGACGCCGAGGGCGTTGGGCTTGAGCGTGCCTGCGGTGGGCGCGTCCGGTTTCGCCGCGTGCCGGGAGACCGTCTGACTGTCCACTCGGATCACCTGCCAGAGGGGAGGAAGGATCGTTTCAGGCCAAACGAGTTGCCTCATGGTGGGGCGGAACTATCCGTTTGGCAAGGGGTGAGGGGTGGGGAGTTCCAACACGGCGGGGCGCCCACACGAGGACGTCGCCCAGCGCTGCGGCACTCGGTCGGCCCGGCCACGACCGGCAGCACGGAGACCGGAGCGGGTCAGGCCTCGCCCGGAGACCGGTGCGGGTCAGGCCTCGTCGGCGTGCCGTTCGGCGAGCAGCCGCAGCACCGAGCGCAGCTCGTCCAGGGCCTCGTCGATGACCTCGCGCTCACCGAAGACCAGCTGGTGCAGGACCAGTCCCTCCAGGGTGGCGAACACCATCCGGGACAGGCCCTGGCCGACCGGCCCGGGCAGCATCTGGGTGAGCTCACGCCTGGTCGCGTCGAAGTACTCGTCGTACAGCGAACGCAGGTGGGCCAGGAGTTCGGGGCGGCGCCGGGCCTCCAGCAGCAGCTCGTACTGGAACGCCTGGAGGTCCGGCCCGGCCTCCACCATGTCCGTCAGACCCACCGAGAAGTCGGCGACCTCGCCCGTGCCCGGTTCGAGGGCGCTGCTGCTCAGGGAGGAGCGGATGGCGTGGGCCACGGCCTCCTCGATCAGCGCGTCGCGTGAGCCGAAGTGGTGCACGACCAGGCCGTGGGTGACGCCGGCCTCCTCCGCGACGGCCCGGTAGGTGAGCCTGCGCAGCCCGCCCCGGGCCACGACACGCACGGCGGCCTCCAGCAGGGCCTCACGTCCCGTGCCGTAGTTCACGCGCTTGCGGGGGCGCCGCCCGGCGGGCTCGGTCATGCCGGTGACCCTACCGGGGCGGTCGCGCTCGGCGACGGGACGGCCGGGCCGCGCGTCAGCGGCGCGGGGGGCGGATGCCACGGAACTCCCAGTCGCCGCCGAGGGCGGTCGAGAGGACCTCCTCCGACTCCGTGGGCTGGGCGCCCACGTCCGTGCGGATGGCGGCCGGTCCGGTCACGATGCGGTTGGTGAGGCGTCCGAGGCCCTCCACCTCCACCTCCACGACGTCGCCCGGCCGGACGGGCCGGGAGTTGGCGGGCGTGCCGGACAGGAGGACGTCCCCGGGGTACAGGGTGATGGTGCGGGCGATGTCGGCGACGAGGTAGTGCATGTCCCAGGTCATCTCGTCGGTCGAACCGTCCTGCACCACCTCTCCGTTGACGTACGTCCGCAGCCGCTTGCCGTGGAAGTCCCAGTCGGTGACCAGTCCGGGGCCGAGCGGGCAGAGGGTGTCGGAGCCCTTCACGCGGAGCATGGACCCGGCGTCGGTGTCGCGGAAGTCGTGCAGGCCGTAGTCGTTGGCGACGGTGTACCCGGCGATGTACTCGCCCGCCTCGCCCGGCGAGATGTTCCGCGCGGTCTTCCCGACGACGATGGCCACCTCGCCCTCGTAGTTGAGCCACTTGCAGCCCTCGGGCCGGACGACGGCGCCCCGGTGGGAGTTGAGGGCCGAGGTCGGCTTGTGGAAGTAGGTCGGAGTGCCGGGAAGTCCGATCCGGAACTCGTCCACCCGGCTGCGGTGGTTGAGGTGGACGGCGATCACCTTGGAGGGCACGACCGGGGGCAGGTGGTGGGCGTCCTCGGTCGTGACGCGGCGGCCGTCCCCGGCGACGAGTTCGTCACCGTCGACGGTGACCTGGACGGCGGCGCCATCGAGGAGAATGCGGCGGTACTCAGGCATGGTCGGACTCCTGCGCGGGGATGTGGCCGGCGGTCCAGCCGCCGGCGGGGCGGTCGAACCAGAGGTGTGCCTGGCCGGTGCCGACGGAGTTCTCGTACGCGCCGTACTGACGGGCCCGGGCGGCGCAGCGCCGCTCACCGAGGGCGCCGGCCATCATCAGGTAGTGGAAGAACTTCGCCTCGGGCTTGTACCGCCAGAACTCGTCCATCGTGTCGAGGACCTTGTCGTGGCGGCCCTCCTTGAACCAGGCGATGCGTTCGAGGTCGGCCGCGCGGGCCTCGGGGGTGCGGATGTGCACCGGATCGCTGGCCTCGTGGTCGCGCAGTTCGCGCAGCGGCCAGAAGGTGTGCGAGAGGGCGCCGGAGGCGATGAGCAGCACCCGGCGCCCGGGCGTCGCGGCGATCCCGTCGGCGAGGGCCCGCCCGAGCCGCAGGTGGTCCTCCATGTCGCCGGTCTGGCAGACGCCGATGGTGACCCACCGCTTGCCGGGCAGTCCCTTACCCAGGTACTTCCAGAGGTTGAGGGTGGCGTAGTAGATGGGCAGGTACTCGTCGTCGACCGGCGTGATCCACGTGTCGTGCTTGTCGGCGAACGCGGCCACGTTGTGGGCGAGTTGGGGATCGCCGGGAAAGTCGTACGGCATCCTGCACATGCCGCGCGGCAGTTCCTCGGAGGTGAAGAGCCCGGCCCTGCGCGCCTGCGCGGTCACGACGAACTCGACGGTGGTCGCCCAGTGGGAGTCCAGGACGACGACGGTGTCGTAGTCGTCACGCTCGAAGACGTCCGTGCGCAGCTGCCGCAGCCCGGTGACGAGGGTGATCTCCTTGCCCTCGTTGAGCTCGAGACGGTCGGCCTCGGGCAGCACGATGGTGGGCACGTGGGCGAGCAGCCCGGCCCCGACGATCTCACCCATGGTCCTGGTCCCATCCCTCCGGGGCGGTGACGGTGTTCTTCAGGTCGCAGTAGAAGTCGAAGCTCCAGGTCCCGCCCTCCCGGCCGACCCCGGACTGCCGGGAGCCGCCGAAGGGTGCCCGGAGGTCGCGCACGAAGAAGCAGTTGACCCAGACGGTGCCGGCGACGAGCCGGGCGGTGACCCGCTCCGCCCGCTCCCGGTCGCCGGTCGCGACGGTGGCGGCCAGCCCGAAGCGGGTGTCGTTGGCGAGCCGCACGGCCTCGTCCTCGCCGGTGAAGGTCTGCAGGGTCAGCACCGGCCCGAAGACCTCCTCCTGCACGATCTCCGAGTCCTGGGCGACGTCGGTGAGCAGGGTCGGCGCGTAGTACTGCCCGTCCTCGCGATGACCGCCGACGACGGCCCGTGCCCCCGCCGCGACCGCGCGCTGCACAAAGCCGTCGATCTTCTCCAGCTGGCGGGGATGGACGGTGGGCCCGATGTCCGTGGCCTCGTCGCGGGGGTCGCCCTGCCGCAGGGCCGTGGCCTTCTCGACGAACCGGCGGGTGAACTCCTCGGCGACCCTCTCCTCGACGAGCAGCCGGGTGGCCGCCAGGCAGACCTGCCCGGCGTTGTCGTACTGCTCCACGGCGAGGCCGGCGGCCAGGTCCAGGTCGGCGTCGGCGAAGACCAGCAGGGGTGACTTGCCGCCGAGTTCGAGGCTCAGGGGCGTGAGGTTCGCCGCGGCCGAGGCGGCGATCCGCCTGGCCGTCGGCACCGACCCGGTGAAGCTGATGCGGCGCACGTCGGGGTGGGAGGTGAGGGCGTCGCCGATCTCGGAGCCGTACCCCTGGACGACGTTGAGGACACCGGCGGGCAGTCCGGCCTCGGCGGCGATGTCGGCCAGCAGGGAGGCGGTCAGCGGCGACCACTCGGCGGGCTTGAGGACGACGGTGTCGCCGGCGGCGAGGGCGGGGGCGACCTTCCAGGTGGCCAGCATCAGGGGCGCGTTCCACGGGGTGATCAGCACACAGGGCCCGGCCGGGTCCCAGCTGACGTGGTTGGTGTGACCGCGCGTCTCGAAGTCCTCGTGTTCGAGACGGAGCAACCAGTCGGCGAAGAACCGGAAGTTGTGGGCGACGCGGGGCATGACGCCCCGCCGGTGCGAACGGAGCAGGGCGCCGTTGTCCGTGGTCTCGACGATCGCCAGTTCCTCGGTCCGCTTCTCGACGCCGTCGGCGACGGCGTGCAGGATGCGGGCGCGTTCGGCGCGGGGGGTGGCGGCCCAGGCGGGGAAGGCGTCCCGTGCGGCGGCGACAGCGGCCTCGGCCTCGGCGGGCCCGCCCCTGGCGATCTCGCCGAGTGCGCTGCCGTCGATGGGCGAGTGATCGGTGAAGGTTCCGGCGGATGCGACGCGCTCGCCGCCGATCCAGTGCCGGGTGTCGACGGAAACACCGGCGACGCGGATGTTGTCAGACATGAGAAGGGTTCCGTTCAAACGAGGGGAATCGCACGCACCTGGGGGCGCGGGACTGTATCGATTTGCGGCTCCGCCGCGTGGGCGCGATCAACCACAACGAGCCCGCACCCGCCCCCAGACCTCACTCGGCAGACGCTCCGGACGTACCCACCTCCAGCAGCCGCCCCCCGTCCCAGACCACCCCGACCTGCCGGTAGTACGCGGCGATCGGCTCCCGTACCTCCAGCCGCGCCAGCTCCTCCGTCGGCGCCTCGAACAGCTCCAGCTCCGCGTCACCCACCCACGCTCGACCGCCCTCGAAGGACGCGGCCCCGGACTCGATCAGCTCATCGAGGGCGAGCCCCTTGCCCTTCTCGATCGACGGCAGCCACCGGTGATGCGCCATGGGATGCGCGTTGACGAACCCGCCGCTCCCGGACGGCTCCCGCAGCGTCACCACAGCCTGGGCGAGACGCCGGTCCACGGACGCCAGGGTCGCCCCGAACCGGGCCCCCGCCTCGATCCGGGGAGCGGGCCCGTAGGGATGCGGCCGCGTCTGGTGAATGGAGCCGAGCTTCTTCGGATACCCCTGGTGCAGCCCCCGCGCGATCGCGAAGTCCTTGTCCACCCAGATGTGGACGCACCGCGAGTACGTCCGCCCCCGGAACCGGCACCGCACCACCGCGAACGCCTCCTTGTACTGCGCCCGCACGGGGTCCAGCAGCTCCTCCCCCGACGTCGAGCACGACTGCCAGTCGGCCCAGATCAGGGCCACGGCCCCCGGGTCGTCGTCCGCCAGCTCCAGTGGGTCGGGGAGCAGTTCACGCACGCGTGCGGGGTCCGTCCGGTACTCGACGGTGAGCAGGTCACCGGAGTACCGCCAGGGTGGTGAGGGGACCAGCGACGACGCGCCCGTCGCCGTCTTGGGATGGAAGTAGCCACGAAGACCGGTCACGAGAGGGCTCCTTGCGAGGTGAGGGCGGGCTGCTTCAGCAGTTCGGCGCGGTACCGGGCGGCGGCCCGGGCCGCGGAGGGCCCGCCGAGCGCCACGACACCCACCAGCAGACCGTCGCGGTGGTAGCCGACCAGCACGTCCCCCGCGAGGTCGCCGTCGAGCACCCGGACGTCGCCGAGCCCCAGGCCGGGCGCCCCGAAGGACTGCAACCGGACGTCGTGCTGGTCGCTCCAGAAGGTGGGCAGCGGCGCGAAGGGCGGCAGGCCGGAGTCGCCGCCGACGAGTATCTTCGCCGCGTGCCTGGCCGAGTCGGCGGGCACGGACCAGTGCTCGACCCGGCGCGGCACACCGTCGTAGCGGGCGTTCGGGAAGCGGGCGACATCACCCACCGCGACGACCTCGGGCCGGCCTCCGACGCGCAGGTGTCCGTCGGTGAGCACGCCGTCGCTCAGGTCGAGTCCGTTGCCGTCGAGCCACTCGGTGTTGGCGACCGATCCCACGGACTCCACCACCACGTCGGCGGGCAGCACCGACCCGTCACTCAGCACGACGCCGGTGACACGGTCGCCGCCCTCGAACCCGGCCACGCCCGCCCCGAGCACGAAGCGGACCCCGCGCCTCTCGTGCCGCGCGCGCAGTTCCCGCGCGAGCAGCTCCCCGAGTGGCCCGGCCATCGGCAGGGGCAGCGGATCGATCACGGTCACCTCGGCGGCCCCGAGCCCGACGGCCGTGGCGGCGACCTCGCAGCCGATGAACCCGGCGCCGACCACGACGACCCGTACGCCGGGCCGGGTCAGCCCGGCGCGCAGCACCTGGGCGTCGTCGATGGTCCGGACCGTGTGGCGACCGGCGACCGGCCCGGGGCAACCCAGCCGGCGGGACCGCATCCCGGTGGCGACGACCAGACCGTCGTAGGGGAGCACCGAGCCGTCGTCGAGTTCGACGGTCCGCCGGGCGAGCCGGGCGGAGACGATCCTCGTACCCAGGCGCCACTGGACGTCTCTCGTGGACGCCTTCGGGGTGAAGGCCAGCGAGGCGAAGGCCGCCTTGCCCGCGAGGACCTCCTTGGACAGCGGGGGCCGGTTGTACGGCGGGTGCGGCTCGTCGCCGATCACGGTGATGCCGCCGGTCCAGCCCGCGGCGCGCAGCTGCTCGGCGGCTCGCAGTCCGCCGAGGGAGGCGCCGGCGACGACGATGCGCCCGCTCATGTCAGTCCTCGATCCGGATGGCTTGCAGCGGGCAGACGTCCGCGGCCTCCTCGACCTCGTCGCGCAGGGCGTCGTCGGGGTCGGGGAGGTAGGCGAGGCGGCCGTCGTCGTCCATGCGGAAGACGTCGGGTGCCGAGAAGACGCACTGGCCGTGGTCCTGGCACTTGTTCATGTCGACGACGACCTTCATGGCCGGTCCTCCTGAATGTGAGGGCGTCGATGCGGAAGGGAGAGGGGGCCCGGCCGGAAGGGCCGGGCCCCGGCCAACGGGGCGTGGAAGCACCCCGAACTCGTTTGGCTTCAAACAAGGTAGGCAGGGGTGGAGGTCCGGTCAAGAGCTATCCGGATGGATAAATTCTTTGCCCAGACCTCTTGCGGGGCCCCTCTCCCCCGCTTACCGTTTGGCGTCAAACAGCCCTGGGCGGTCCTGGCTCCGCCGCGCCCGGACGCTCGCTCTCACGCCACCCGCCTCCCCGGCCCCGTGTCCCGGAGGTGTCCCGACGTCCGCCCGAGGAGACAACGGTGAGCGCTCACGCTTCCGAAGAAGTCCGCCGCCACATGGACCGGCTCGCCGCCGACGGCATCGACGTGGTCCGGGTGACCTATCCCGACCTGATCGGTACCGACCGGGCGCGTGACGTGCTGCTCGAAGAGCTGCCCCGCGCCTGTGAGCACGGCCTGGCGTTCTGCCGCGCCGTCTACCACACCAGCCCGCAGGGGGACGTGGTCCCGGTCAGCGGCGGGCTGGACGCGGGGCTGCCGGACATCTGCGTCCGGCCGGATCTCGGCACGCTGGTCCCGTTGCCCTGGGAGCCGGGGGTGGCCGCCTGTCTGGGCGAGGTCGTCGACCCGGCGACCGGCGCGCCCGCCCCCGAGTCGCCCCGTGATCTGCTGCGCTCCGTCCTCGCCCGGTGCGCCGAACATGGACTGCGGCCGGTGGTCGGGCCCGAGCTGGAGTACTTCCTGTGCGACCCGGACCCGTCCGGCGGCTGGCGCCGCTACGCACCGGACCCCGGGGTCGTCTACACCGCCGGCCTGCGCGCCGACCCGGACAACCACCTGCTGCGCACCCTGCGCCACGTGCGTGATCTGCGGGTCGGGGCGATCAGCGGCAACCACGAGTTCGACGGCGGCCAGATCGAGATCAACCTGTCCCACTCGGACGCCGTGTCGGCCGCCGACCGCTCCTTCCGCTTCAAAGCCGCGATCAAGGAACTGGCGCGGAAGGAGGGCCGCCTGGCCACCTTCATGGCCAAGCCCTTCAACGACGCCGGCGGCTCCGGCTTCCACCTCCACCTGTCCGGCGACGACGAGGAGGGCCGCAACACCTTCGACGACCCGTCGGGCCCGTACGGCCTGTCCGCCACCGCCCGGCACGCCGTCGCCGGCGTCCTCGCACACGCGCCCGCCCTGGCCGCCCTGCTCAACCCCACGGTCAACTCGTACAAACGCTTCGGCCCGGACACCCTCGCGCCCTGGCTGATCGACTGGGGCCTGGACAACCGCAGCGCCATGGTGCGCATCCCGCCCGAGCGCGGCACCGGCGCCCGGCTCGAACTGCGCCTCGGCGACGCGAGCGCCAACCCCTACCTGGCGATCGCCGGGACGGCCGCCGCCGCGCTGCTGGGCGTGCTGGCCGGTGAGGAGCCGCCCGCCCCACTGGAGGGCTACGGCTACGACACCGCCCGCTCGGCCGCCCTCCCACAGACCCTCTCCGCCGCGCTGGACGCGCTGGAGGCGGACACCGCCCTGACCGGCCTGCTCGGCAAGGGCTTCACCACGTCCTTCCTCTCCTACAAGCGCGACGAGGTCGAACGCTTCCACCGGCACGTCACGGACTGGGAGTTCACCGAGTACGCCTACCACCTGTGACGCCGAGGAGCATGCCGATGACGACCGAGACCCCCACCGCCGCCGTACGCGAGCCACTGCCCCTGGCCGACGTGGACCTCACCGACCTGGACCGTTTCACCGACGGCGTGACGCCCTGGCGGATGTTCCACACCCTGCGCCATGAGGACCCGGTCCACTGGCAGCCCGAGGAGGCGCCCAACTCCGGCTTCTGGGCGGTGACCCGGCACGAGGACATCGTCCGGGTGGACCGCGACGCGGAGACCTTCACGTCGACGAGGTTCGTCAACCTGGAGGAGGTCGACGACGACCAGATCAAGAAGCGCGCCTCGATCCTGGAACTGGACGGGGTCCGACACCGGGCGCTGCGCAGCGTCATCCAGCGGCAGTTCGGCGCGAACGTGATCAGCGGGTACACGGACTTCCTGCGCGGGCTGACCGCGAGGACCCTCGACGCCGCCCTCGCCAAGGGCCGCTTCGACTTCGTCGAGGACGTCTCGGCGGACTTCCCCATCAACGTGCTCGCCCGGCTGCTGGACGTGCCGCCGGAGGACAACCGGAAGCTCATCGACTGGGGCAACCGCATCATCGGCCACACCGACCCCGACTACGCGGACGTCCTGCTGCACAGCGAGGAGAGCGAGCAGTACCGCGATCTGCCCTTCCGCTCCCCCGCCTCGCTGGAGGTCTTCGAGTACGGCCGTGAACTGGCCCGGCAGCGGCGCGGCGGCGACGGCACGGACCTGATCTCCCGGCTGGTCAACACCACGCCCCGGGACGGAGTGCCGCTCTCCCCGCAGGACTTCGACAACTACTTCCTGCTGCTGGTCGTCGCCGGCAACGAGACGACCCGGCACACCATCTCCCACTCGATGCTGGCTCTCCTCCAGCATCCCGGGCAACTGGCCCGCCTCCAGGAGGACCCGTCGCTGATCCCGGTCGCGGTCGAGGAGTTCCTGCGCTGGGCCTCCCCCGTCTACCACTTCCGCCGCACCGCGACGCGCGATGTCGAGCTGGGCGGCAAGCGGGTGAAGGAGGGCGACAAGGTGGTGATGTGGTTCGCCTCCGGCAACCGCGACGAGGACGTCTTCGGCAACCCCTACGACTTCGACGTCGCGCGCCGCGACAACGACCACGTCACCTTCGGCAAGGGCAGCCCGCACCTGTGCCTGGGCAACCTGCTCGCCCGCACCGAGATCCGCATCATGTTCGAGGAACTGATCCCGCGCCTGGCGGACATCCGCCTGACCGGCGACGTGCCGCGCGTGCGCTCCAACTTCGTCAACGGCATCAAGAGGCTGCCGGTGGAGGTCACCCCGGCCTGACCCAGCCCGCCGACTCCCGGGTCGCCGCCTTCCGTCGGTGGGTGCGGCTGGTGAAGTGAGAGTCGAGCGCGACCGTCGCCGGCGGTGCCCGTCGGGCAGAGCCGGTGGGCACCGCCGATCCGGAGGGGTCAGGCCGCGGCGAGAGCGGGGTCCGGTTCCTCCGCCGCGGCGAGCAGGGCGAGGAGCGTGGCCCGCGCGCGGGCCACGCGGGAACGGACCGTGCCGACCGGGCAGTTGCTCCGTACGGCGGCCTCCGCGTAGGGCAGGCCGAGCAGCTGCGTGAGGACGAACGCCTCGCGGCGCTCGTGCGGCAGTCCGGCCAGCAGCTCCAGCAGTGCCACGCCGTCATCGAAGCCGGGCAGGCCGCGCGGCTGGGCGAGTTCGGCCGCCGGCTCCCAGTCCGGCAGGTCGGCCGGCCGGGGGCGTACGGCGGTGTACCGGATGCTGTCGGCCACCGCGCGCCGGGCGATCGCCAGCAGCCAGGTCCGCGCCGAGGAACGTCCCTCGAACCGGTGCAGACTGCCGAGCGCCCGCAGGAACGTGTCCTGCGCCAGATCGTCCACCGCCTGCGGGTCGGCGCACAGATGGGCGACGTACCGGATGACGTCACGGTGCAGGGCGCGCACGAAGTGGTCGACGGCCGCGGAGTCGCCGCCGCGGGCGGCCAGCGCCCAGGCGGTTATCGACGCGTCGGCCGACGCCGACCTCTCGTGCGAGAGGGGCAGGGCAGGAGTGATCACCTGATGTCCTTCGGGGATCCGGGACCGCTGGGACGCGAGCAGGCAGGCCGTGAGGTCGTGCGTGCGCGCGTGGGCGCGGTCCGGTGAGCGGGGGCGCGGGCGTGCCCGTACCGCGCGTCGGGAGGTGTGAGGTCCCACGGGGTGCGCGCAGGCACGGAGGTACGGCCGCTGCCGGGGCGCGCGGGGCTGCCCCGGCCGGTACCGGCTGCCGTCAGGCGGCAGCGGCCCCCGCGGGTGGTCCCCGGGTGGTGATCGCGTGCACGAGGAGGAGGCGGCGGGGCGAGTTGTTCGACGGCCGTCGCCGCCGGCGCACGGGCGGGGGCGGCGGTGCGGGCCGGGCGAACAGCAGCCGCAGTGGCGCGGCGAGCCGGCTGCCCACGGCACGCAGCAGCCGGAAGACGGCCCGCTCTCCGTGGCCCAGCCACAGTCCGCACAGCAGCGCGGCCAGGAGGTGGGCGGCGAGCATGCCGAGGGAAGAGTCACCACCGGGGACGTGCCCGGAGTGCGGGGACGCGGCCCCGATGGCGCCCGCACTCATGTCGTGGCTCATGGATCCCATGCCGTGGCTCATGGACGGCATGTCCATGGAGGGGTTCCCGGGCGCGGAAGGCGCCGGCGGACCGAGGGAGAACGCCGAGTGCAGAGCCGTCTGGACGGCCACGGCGACACCGACGACCAGGCGCAGTCCGCGCTCCCGGCCGGCAAGGCACCAGCCGGCGGCGCCCGTCACGACCCAGCCGGCCAGCAGCGTCGACGGGGGCACGTGGTCGCCGGACATCATGACGTGCCCCAGGGCGGCGAGCACGACACAGACGGCCGCGAACACCGCGGCCCGTATCGCGCGAGCACACCACCCGGCTGTCATGGCGCCTCATCCTCGCATCCGGCCTCGCCCCGACACCCATGAGTACGGACAGCTCCCCGGCCGGGCACTCAATCCCGGCCATGTGATCCAGGCCACTGCAGTGGACCACTCTGCTGATCGACGGCCGGGGCGCCGGTGTGTGGCGCGTGCTCGACGGCGATGCGGAGGCGACTGCGTTCCACGACCTGCGGGCTGAAGCGTCACGGGGGCGACAGCGCGTCAGTGGTGGGCGTGGACCACGGCGTGCCCCCTGCCGCGGCCGATCATCCATTTGTTGACCGGGGTCGTCACCAGGAAGGCGACCGCGAAGCCGCCCAGGAGCGCGGACCAGAAGAGGCCGTCGGACAGATGGGCGTCCATAGCGCCCGGGGTGAGGGCGATGATCGCGTTGTCCACGAGTTCCATCACGGCGATCGAGACCGTGTCCGCGGCCAGCGCGATCCTGATCGCGGCCTTGAGGCCGATGCCGGACCGCAGGACGGCGGACAGGGTGAACGAGTAGCCGAAGAGGAACGCGAGCCCGATCGCCAGGACCATGGTGGGCACGTCGGCCCAGCCCAGCGACGTGCCGATGGCCATGCCGATGATCTCGCCGATCAGACATCCGGTCAGGCAGTGCAGCGTCGCCTTCACGGCGGTCCCCCAGGACGCGGTCCCGTGCGCCTGCTTCTCAGGTTCGTGAGCGGTGTGGTCCATGACCCCGACTGTATACCCCCAGGGGGTATCTACGCGACCTAGAGTGGTCGCCATGACGACACAGTCCACTCCATCGGCAGAGCCGACTCCGGCGTCACCTGCGACTCAGGCCTACCTTTCCGAGCTGTTCTCCCTGGAGGGCCGGGTCGCGGTCGTCACGGGTGGCAGTTCCGGTATCGGGCGCGCCATCACCGGCGCACTCGCGCGTGCCGGGGCGAGCGTGGTGGCCGTGGCCCGCGGCGAGGCCTGGCTGACGGCCACGGTCGAGGAGCTGACGGCCGAGGGCTGCCGCGCCACGTGGGTCGGCGCGGACCTGAGCACCCGCGACGGCGTGCGGACGGCCGCGGAGCGGGCGATCGAGGCCTTCGGGGAGCCGGACATCCTCGTCAACAGCGCCGGGATCAACCTGCGTCCGCCGATGGACGAGCTCGGCGAGGACGTCTGGGACGCCACGATGGCCGTCAACCTGGAGGCGCCGTTCCTGCTGGGGCAGCGCTTCGGCCCCGGCATGGCGGAGCGCGGGTACGGGCGGATCATCCACATCAGCTCGCAGCAGGCGCATCGCGCGTTCGTCCAGAGCGGGGCCTACGGCGCCTCCAAGGGCGCCCTGGAGGCCCTGGCGCGCTCTCAGGCCGAGGCGTGGTCGCCGCGCGGCGTCACCTGCAACGTCCTCGTGCCGGGCTTCGTCATGACACCGCTCAACGCGCGGCTGTCGTCGGACCCGGAGAAGGTGGCCGCCCTCGCCGCCCGCACGATGGTCGGGCGCAACGGTCTCGCCGGGGACTTCGCGGGCGCGGCGGTCTTCCTGGCGAGCGCGGCGTCCGCCTACGTCACCGGACAGTCCCTCTTCGTCGACGGCGGACTGTCCGTCCACTGAGGCCCCCGGCATCCGCGCGGGGGTCCCCCGAACGGACAGCGGCCGACGGGCGATGACCGGTGCTCGGTGTCACGCTGAGCACACAGGACCCGCCGAAGGGAAGCAGCGCCATGATCACGACCGAGTACGTCCCCGGTTCCCCCTGCTGGCTCGACCTGGGCGCTCTGGACGTCCGGGCCGCCGCCGCCTTCTACGGCGCCGTCCTCGGGTGGGACTACGAGCCCATGGGCGAGAGCGACGATTTCGAGGGCGGAATGTTCAGGAAGGACGGCAAGGTCGTCGCCGGGCTCGGCAAGCTCACCGAGGAAGGCGCGCGTCCGGCCTGGATGCTCTACTACAGCGTCACCGACGCGGACGCCACGACGCGGGCCGTGCAGCAGGCGGGCGGCACCGTGCGGGTCGCACCGATGGACCTCGACGACTGGGGCCGGATGGCGCAGTACAGCGACCCGCTGGGCGGCCAGTTCGCCGTCTGGCAGCCCGGCACGAACAAGGGCCTGGAGCTGGTCGACCAGCCGGGCTCCCTGGCGTGGACCGAGCTGTACACCAGCGACGCCGCGGGTGCGCGGGAGTTCTACGGCACCCTCTTCGGCTGGCAGTTCAGCGACATGCCACTGCCGGGCGGCGCCGGCACGTACACCCTGATCACCCCGTCCGGACTCTCCGAGGACCGGATGCACGGCGGGCTCATGCACCTCCGCAGGGAGGATCTGAACCTCACGGGTGGGCGGCCGTACTGGCACCCGGTCTTCGCCGTCGACGACTGCGACGCCGCGGTGGCCGAGGTCACCGGGAACGGCGGCAGCGTGCAGATGGGCCCGGAGGACGCGGAGGGCGTCGGCCGCCTCGCCGTCTGTCTCGACCCGGCCGGCGCGGACTTCGTGGTGCTCACCCCGTCCGTCAGCTGAACCGGACACCCCGCAGCACCGTTTCGACCCCTACGGTCGTGCCATGAGCGAAGAGTCCGCATCCGCAGACGCCCTTCAGGTCGCCCGTCTGGCGAAGGGCTGGGCCGAGGCGATCGTCTCCAACGACCCCGCGCGGATCGCGGGCTTCATGGCGGACGAGTGGGTCATCGTCTCCGATTCGGGGATCGACCCGAAGGAGAGGTTCCTCTCCCTCGTGGAGTCCGGTGCGCTCACCCACTCGGCGATGGACCTCATCACCGACCCGAGGGTCCGCGTCTACGGTGACACCGCCGTGGTGACCGGGAGGGTGACGAACACGGCCCACCACCAGGGCCAGCGCCACGACGCCGACGAGTGGACGACGGACGTTTTCGTGCGGCGGCAGGGCCGCTGGCTGTGCGTACTGAGCCACATCACACCGGCGGCCCCCGACTGACTCCGGAATTCCTCTTGCATATGATGCGCAAATGCGTGAGTACAGCATCAGGGAAGCCGGAGCGGGCGACATCGACGGGGCCCGGGCGGTGATGCTCGACGCCGTGTACCGCGACTTCGGCACGGGTTACGTGCCGCGCTGGCACGCCGACATCATCGATCCGGTGCCGTTCTACGTCACGCCGCCCCGGCACACCCTCCTGGTCGCCATGGACGAGCGGGACGGGACGGTGGCGGCCACCGCGGCCCTGGACGCGCGCGGTCCGGCGCACCCGCCGAACCCCCGCTGGCTGGCCGAGCGGTTCCCCTCGGGCGAGACGGCGCAGCTGCGGCGGGTGTACGTACGCCCCGAGCACCGGCGGCGCGGACTGGCCCGGCAACTGGTCGACGGCCTGCTGGAGTTCGCCCGGGCCGACGGCGGATACCGGTCCGCATACCTGCACACCTACCCCCACTCCCCCGGCGCGCTGGGCCTGTGGAAGGCGCTGGGCAAGGTGCTGTGCGACGAACGGGAGGAAGTGCCCGGCGGGGGCAACGGTGTAGTGCACTTCGAGATACCGTTCACCTGATGACAATGGTTTTCATATACGTGATGAGCAGTCCGGCCGCCGTCGGCACGGCACGCACCCTCACCCGTACGGGGCCCCGGCCCTGAACAGCTCGAAGACACCCTCGACGAACGGTGCGGCCGCCGCCGTGCGCGCGCTCGCGCGCAGCGGCGCCCCGGCACTGATGTGGCGGACCCTGCTCGTGGCCTGCCTGGTGTGCGGGATCGGCCTGCTGCCGTGGCTGTCGCGCACCGACCCCGCGCTGACCGTGCTCCGCGCGCGGTCGGCGGACCGCGACCCCGATCCCGAGACCCTGCGTGCCGTCCGGGACCAACTGGGCCTCGACGACGGCCCGCTGACACTGCTCGGCCGCTGGCTGGGCGGGCTGCTGCACGGGAGCGCCGGCACGTCCTGGGTGTCCGGCAGCCAGGTGCTGCCGGGCTTCGGACTGGCCCTCGGCGTGTCGCTGCTGCTGATGGCCGGGGCCCTGGCGGTCGCCGCGGCGACGGCGGCCGCCGTCTGCGCCCCTACGCTCCGGCTGGGCGCGCGGGGCCGGCTCGCCGACCGTCGTCCCGGCGGGACGGCGACGGCCGTGCTGGCCGCGCTGCCCGAGTTCCTCGTCGCCTCGGTGCTGGTGTCGGTGATCGGTGTGCAGCTGGGATGGCTGCCGGCCCTGGGCTGGTACGGGCCGCAGTGGATGGTGCTGCCCTCGCTCGCCATCGGCCTGCCCGCCGGAGCGGTCCTGGGGCGGCTGCTCGACGACCTGCTGCCCGGGGCGTTCGGGGAGCCCTGGGCCATGGCGGCCGCGGCACGCGGTGTCCCGCCGACGTCGGTGGCGCGGCAGGCGGTGCGCCGCTGCGTGCCCGGACTGCTGCCCAATGTGGCGCTGTTCGTGGTCGGACTGACCGGCGGCTCGGTCGCCGTCGAGCAGGTCTTCGACATCCCGGGCATCGGCCGGCTCACCCTGCACGCCGCACTCTCCCAGGACCTGCCCGTCCTGCAGACCGGCACCCTCGCCCTCGTCCTGCTCGCGGCCTCCGCGGGCGTCCTCGCCCGGCTCGCCGCCCGGCTGCTGGTCGGCCCGGCGCTGCGCGACGGCGCCCTGCAGTCCCTGCACCGGCCCCGGCCGCCCGCGCCCCGCACGCTCCCCCTGCTCTACGCGGGGCTGCTGGCCGCCGTCGTCGGGGCCGGGCTGCCCCGCGACCCGATCGCCCTGGACACCCTCGCCCGGCTGCAAGCCCCTTCGCCGCAGCACCCCTTCGGCACCGACGCGCTCGGCCGCGACGTCCTCGCCCGGATCTCCCACGGCGCGCTGACCACCCTCGGCACCGCCCTCGCGGTCAGCGCCGCCGCCCTCGTCACCGGGCTGCTGCTGGGGCTGCTCCCGAGGTTGTCCGGGCCGCTGGTCGACACGCTCAGCGCCGTACCGCCCGTACTGGCCGGACTCCTCGTCACCGGCGTCATGGGCAGCGGCCCCTGGACACCCGCGTTCGCCGTGGCCGTCGTGGCCTGGTCCCCGCTGGCCGCGCACACCTCCTCCCTGCTGCGCCAGGAACGCGCCACCGCCCACCTGGCGGCCACCAGGGCGCTGGGGGCCGGCCGCCTGCACCTGCTCGTGCACGAACTGCTGCCCGCCGTCGCGCCCCCGGTCGCCCGGCACGCCCTGCTCCGGCTCCCGGGCATCGCGCTGAGCCTGGCCGCGCTCGGCTTCCTCGGCCTGGGCGCCCAGCCGCCGTCCCCCGACTGGGGCCTGCTGCTCTCCGAGAACCAGCCGTACGCCGAGCGTGCCCCGTGGGCCGTCCTCTTCCCCGCCGCCGTACTCGCCCTGCTCGGGGCGCTCGCGGTGACGGCCGCCGGCGGCGTACGGCTGCCCCGACGGCGCACGCGGCCCGCCGGCCCGGCCGGAACGCCTGCCGGAACGCCCGTGCCGGCCCCGCCGCGGCGGCCGGAACGCACCGTTGCCCGCCTGACCTCCGTGTCCGCCCCACCGACGGAAGAACGATGACCGACCTCCTCTCCCGTGTGCTGTCCCGCCGGACCGCCCGAACGTCCGACGCCGCCCCGCCCAAGGGCCCGCGTGAGAGCACCTGGCGGCTCTGCAAGGAACTGTCGCCGCTGCTGCGGCTGCTGATCCTCACCCAACTCGCCTTCAACATCGGCTTCTACGCCGTCCTGCCGTTCCTCGCCGAGCACCTCGGCACCGCGATCGGCATGGCGGGGTGGCTGGTCGGCTTCGTGCTCGGGCTGCGCACCTTCAGCCAGCAGGGGCTGTTCGTGGTCGGCGGCTGGCTCGTCGACCGGTTCGGGGTGCGGCCCGTCGTACTGGCGGGCTGCGTGCTGCGGATCGCCGGGTTCGCGTGGCTCGGCTACGCGGAGGCGAGTTGGACGGTGATCGGGGCGGTGCTGGTGATCGGTTTCGCGGCCGCGCTGTTCTCCCCGGCCGTGGAGTCCGAGGTGGCCCGCCAGGCGGTGACCTGGGAGGAGGACGGGCGCGGCCCGCGCACCCGTGTCCTCGCCCTGTTCAGCGTGGCGGGCCAGGCCGGGGCGTTCGTCGGGCCGCTGCTCGGCGCGCTGCTGCTCGCCGTCGGCTTCCGCACCGCGTGCCTCGCCGGTGCCGCGGTCTTCGTGCTCGTCCTCGCCGGGCACCTGTGGCTGATGCCGCAGCACATCCCCGGCCGGGTCCGCGTCCGGGAGCGGGGCGGGGCCCGCGTCCTGCTGCGCAACCGCCGCTTCCTCGCCCTGTGCTGCGCCTACGGCACCTATCTGCTCGCCTACAACCAGCTGTACCTCGCCCTGCCGGACGAGGTGCAGCGCGCGGCGGGCTCCCAGGCGCCGTTGTCCTGGCTCTTCGCGCTGTCCTCGGTGCTGGTGGTGTTCACCCAGCTGCCGGTGACCCGCTGGGCGGGCGACCGGCTCGACCTGCGCCGCTCCATGAGCGCGGGGCTGCTGCTGATCGCGTCCGGATTCGTGGTGGTGGCCGCGGCCCGCCCGGCCGGCTGGACGGGCACCTCCGGGCTGCTGCCGGCCGCCGGTTTCGTGATCTTGCTCACCGTGGGGCAGATGCTGGTCGTGCCCGCCGCCCGCGCCTGGGTGCCCGACCTCGCCGAGGAGGGCCGGCTCGGGCTCTACATGGGTGCGCTGTCGTCCGTCTCCGGGCTGATCGTCCTGGCCGGCAGCGCCGCCACCGGCTTCCTGCTCGACCTGGGACTGCCGGCCGCCGTGCCGTGGCTGGTCCTCGCGGCCGTACCGGCCCTGGCGGTGGTGGTGCTGCCGCGCCGGGAGAAGGGAGCGGGCGCGGCGGCTTGAGGCGGCGCCGGCGCCCACGGCAACGGGGCGCGCGGGACCTTCACTCCGGCGGGCGACCTCCTCGCTCCGGGATTTCCGAGACCGCACCCTTCGAGGACACCGTTGCGGCGATCGGCGGCCACGCCACGCCAGTATCCTTAGTCGGCTGCGGAACCCCCCACCAACCCCCGTTCGAAAGCGGGGAGTTCGGCCTGCGGCAACGACCTTCCCACACGCATGAGACGAGGACGAGTGCTGCTAGCTGGCCGCTACCGGCTGGATGTTGAGATCGGGCGCGGTGGAATGGGAGAGGTCTGGCGTGCGTACGACGAGACGCTCGCCAGAGCGGTGGCCCTCAAGCTGCTGCTGCCCCAGGACACCGACGCCACGGCGACCTCCCGGTTCCGTCTGGAGGCGCAGACCGCCGGGCGTCTCAACCACCCCAACGTGGTCGGCGTCCTGGACTTCGGCGAGTACGACAACCGGCTGTACCTGGTGATGGAGCTGGTCGAGGGCGACAGCCTCGCCGGGGTGCTGTCCAACTCCGGCAGGCTGCCCGCCGAGCAGGTGGCCCGTCTCGCCGCGCAGGCGTCCGCGGGGCTCGCCGCCGCGCACGGGCAGGGCATCGTGCACCGGGACGTCAAACCCGCCAACCTGCTGCTGGACGCCCACGGCACGCTGAAGATCGGCGACTTCGGCATCGCGCGCTTCCTCGACGATCCCGGCGCCGCGCTCACCGCCACCGGCCAGATCATCGGCACCGGCCTCTACCTCGCGCCCGAACGGGCCCTGGGAAAGCCCGCGGGGCCCGCCTCCGACATGTACTCCCTGGGCTGCGTGCTCTACCAGCTCCTCAGCGGCCGCCCGCCGTTCCAGGCCGACACCGCCGTCGCCCTGCTGCACCAGCATCTCGACTCGGCACCCGTGCCGCCCCGCGAGCTCGGCGTCGCCGGCCTTCCCCCGGCGTTCGAGAACTACCTCCTCGGACTGCTCGCCAAGCAGCCCGAGGACCGGCCCACCGCGGAGCAGGCCGCCGAGTGGTTCGCCGGGGGCGCCTGGCGGGGTCTGCCCGAGCCGCTGCCGGAGGTCTCACCGCCGCTGCGGCCGAACCCCTCGTCCGCGCCGGCGCACGCCGGGCCCGCCCCGTACGCTGCCGCCGAGACCAGCCACCCGACCACGTACGCGCTGCCGGCGACCACGGGGCACCGCACCGCGGCCCGGGCGGCCCAGGCGGGGCGTTCGGGCCGCTCCCGCGGGCGCGGCGGGCTCGGCAGCAGGTCGAGAGTGGCCGCGACGGCCGCCGCAGCGGCGCTGTTCCTCGCCGCGATGCTCCTCGGCATGCGCTGGTTCTCGCCCGACACGACCGCCGAGGGCACGGAACCCGACGCGTCCCCGACCACGAGCAACCCTGCGGCCACCCCGTCCGGCGACTCCGCCCCGCCCGTCACCTCCGACCCGGAGGCCGGCCGGCAGATCGCCACCACACCGACCAGCGGCACCGTGGCCGAGGTCACCCCGTCCACGCCGCCCGCCTCCCCCACCCCTCCCCCACCGGCGACCGGCGCCGCGACTCCGGAGCAGGGGACGGGCGACCCCGGACCGGAGCAGCCGCAGCCGGAGAAGCCGGTCCAGGCCGGGGAGGACGGTCAGGGCGACGACGGCGGCGACGGGGGCGACGACGGGGGTGACGACTGACCGCGGGCCCCGAAGGTCCTTGCACCTGAGGCCCGGAGCACGTGGATCAGCCGGGGGATGCGCCGGTGTGCGAGCGGGCGCCCCCTCGCGCGCCCCTTGGGCGGCTTGTCATCGCCCTTACCCCGGCCTTATTGTCACCAGGCCTTGGTGAACGGGAAATCCGGTGTGATGCCGGTGCGGCCCTCGCCACTGTGAATCGGGAAGTCCGGCTCCAGCCCCTGAACGGGCAGCCACTGGGTCCTTGCGGCCCGGGAAGGCGGAGTACGGGCGGTGGTACCCGTCAGCCAGGAGACCGGCCAAGGCGCGTCAACCATCCACGAGGTGCTGGAGAGGGTCTGCTGAGCCATGCACATAGCCGAGGGTTTCCTTCCTCCGGCGCACGCGGTCGCCTGGGGCGCCGCGTCGGCGCCGTTCGTCGTCCACGGAGTCCGGTCGCTCACCCGTGAAGTGCGCGAGCACCCCGAGAGCACCCTGCTCCTCGGGGCGTCCGGCGCCTTCACGTTCGTCCTGTCCGCCCTGAAGCTGCCGTCCGTCACCGGCAGTTGCTCGCACCCCACCGGCACGGGCCTCGGAGCCATCCTGTTCCGGCCGCCCATCATGGCGGTACTGGGCACCATCACCCTGCTCTTCCAGGCGCTGCTGCTCGCGCACGGCGGCCTGACCACGCTCGGCGCCAACGTCTTCTCCATGGCGATCGTCGGGCCCTGGGCCGGATACGCCGTCTACGCGCTGCTGCGGCGCTCCAACGCGCCGCTGATGGTCGCGGTGTTCTCCGGCGCTTTCGTCGCCGACCTCTCCACCTACTGCGTCACCAGCGTGCAGCTGGCGCTCGCCTTCCCCGACCCGGGCAGCGGATTCCTGGGCGCGCTCGCCAAGTTCGGTTCCATCTTCGCCGTCACCCAGATCCCGCTCGCGGTGAGTGAGGGTCTGCTGACCGTGCTCGTGATGCGGCTGCTGGTGCAGTCCAGCAAGGGCGAACTGACCCGGCTGGGCGTGCTCCTCTCCAGGAAGCAGTCCCGGACCGAGAGCGAGGCGGTGTCCCGATGAGCAGGAACACGAAGATCAACCTGGTGCTGCTGTTCGCGGTGGCCGCGCTGGCCGTGCTGCCCCTGGCGCTGGGCCTCGGTGACCACAAGAAGGAGCCGTTCACGGGCGCCGACGCCGAGGCCGAGACGGCGATCACCGAGCTGAAGCCGGACTACGAGCCGTGGTTCTCGCCGCTGTACGAGCCACCGTCCGGCGAGATCGAGTCGGCGCTGTTCTCCCTCCAGGCGGCCCTCGGCGCCGGAGTCCTCGCCTACTACTTCGGCCTGCGCCGGTGCCGCCGGCAGGGCGAGCAGCGGGCGCTGGACCGGGAAGGCGAACGGCGGGCGCCGGAACGGCAGGCCGGCAGCGCACCCGCCGGCGCCGCAGGGAAGTCCGCGGCGGAACGGGACTGAGCCCGGTGCTGCCGATCGACGCGGCGGCGCACAGCAGCCGCTGGCGCCGCCGTCATCCCGTGGACAAGGCCGTGCTCGGGCTCGGCCTCACCGTGCTCGCGATCTCCCTGCCGCCCTGGCCGGGTGCGGCCCTGGTACTCCTGACCGCCCTGGCGGTGCTGCTGGGGCCGGCCGGTGTGCCCGGGCGGCGGCTGTGGCGGGCCTACCGGGTGCCGCTGGGCTTCTGCGCGACCGGCGCGCTCACGCTGCTCGTCCGGGTGGGCGGGCCCGGGGGGTTCGTCTCCCTCGCCGGGGACGGGCCGGTGCGGGCCGGGGAGTTGCTGCTGCGGACCTCGGCGGCCTCGCTGGGCGTGCTGCTGTTCGCCTTCACCACACCCATGTCCGACCTGCTGCCCCGCCTGGTCCGGGCGGGGATCCCCGCGCCGGTCGTCGACGTGGCGCTGGTGACGTACCGGATGAGCTTCCTGCTGCTGGACTCCGTGCGCCGCATCCGGGAGGCCCAGGCGGCCCGGCTCGGTCACACCAGCCGGGCCGCTGAGTGGCGTTCCCTGGCCGGGCTCGGCGCCACCGCGTTCGTCCGGGCCTTCGACCGTGCCGCCCGTCTCCAGGCCGGACTCGCCGGGCGCGGCTATGACGGCACCCTGCGCGTCCTGGTGCCGGAGGCGCGGGTCTCCGTCCGCTTCACGGCCGCCAGTTGCGCGCTCCTAGCGACGCTGGCCGCCCTCACCTTCGTACTGGAAAGGCCGCTGACATGAGCGAGCCGGCCCTCGTCGCCCTGCGGGGCGCCTCCTACGCCTACGAGGACGGCCCCACCGTGCTCAGCGGGCTCGACTTCGAGATACACGAGGGCCGCGCGCTCGCGCTGCTCGGCCGCAACGGCAGTGGCAAGACCACGCTGATGCGGCTGCTCTCCGGCGGACTGCGGCCGCACGAGGGCCGGCTGACGGTCGAGGGGCGGCCGGTGGCGTACGACCGCCGGGGTCTGACCCGGCTGCGGACCACCGTGCAGCTGGTGGTGCAGGACCCGGACGACCAGCTGTTCGCGGCGTCCGTCGAGCAGGACGTGTCGTTCGGGCCGCTGAACCTCGGCCTGGACGGCACTCAGGTGCGGGCGCGGGTGACGGAGGCGCTCGCCGCGCTGGACATCACCGCGCTGGCCGACCGGCCCACCCATCTGCTCTCCTACGGCCAGCGCAAGCGCACCGCCATCGCGGGCGCGGTCGCCATGCGGCCGCGCGTGCTCGTCCTGGACGAGCCGACGGCCGGACTCGACCCCGACGGCCAGGAGCGGCTCCTGAGCACCCTCGACGGACTCCGTGCCGCCGGCACCACGGTGGTGATGGCCACCCATGACGTCGACCTCGCCCTGCGCTGGGCCGACGACGCCGCGCTCCTCACCCCGTCCGGCGTGCGCACCGGACCGGCGGCCACGGCACTGGCCCGCCCGGATCTCCTCGGTGAGGCGGGGCTGCGCCTGCCCTGGGGCGCCGCGGCGGCGGAACTCCTGCGCGCGCGGGGGTGGTTGGCGGAGAGCGAGCCGGGACCGCGCACGCCGGAGGAACTCGCCGCTCTCGTGGGCGAACGGCTCGGGACGTCCGGAGGATGAGGGTGGTCACCCCTCCCTGTCTCAGCGGAGGGGGACGGCACGGTCAGTCGACGTAGGACTGGAGCGGACCGCGGCGCCGGACGTCGAGGGTCGCGCAGTGGAACGAGCCGCCGAAGGGGGCGTAGTGCAGCAGGTCGCACGGGATCGGCTCGAAGCCCCACCTCTCCAGCGCGCGCAGCATCCCGGTGTGGTGCCGCTCCGCGATCACCTGCTTCTCGTCGAGCATGAGCACGTTCATGCTGAGCCACTTGCCGCACATCGAGGTGAGCTTGAGCAGCCGCTCGTCGATCGGGTCGGGTTCGGGAGCGACCAGGACGTCCCAGGAGCTGAGGACGTCCGGCAGGCGGTCGGCGTCGATGTACTCGGGGTTGATCAGCACCTTCCCCGGCGCGAGCAGGACGAAGGTGGTGTCGATGTGCATGGGTGTGCGGCACCGGCTCTCGATCTCGTGGATGCGGTACTCCGGGCCGAGGTGTCGGCGCAGCCAGTCGATGCCCATCGCGTTGGTGACGTTACTGCGGGTGACGAACAGGTCCCGTCCGGCCCGGACGAAGTCCGCCGCGTCGAAGACGGGTTCGAACTCGGTGAGGATGTACCGCATGGGCTCGCCCGGCCCCGGGACACGGAAGTGCTGGTCGAACAACTCGTCGGTGAGCTGTGGCCTGGGTGCCGCCGTCCAGCGCGCGCCGCGCCGGAAGTAGTCCTTGAGGACGGGGCGGTAGGAGTGCGTCTCGAAGTACCGGCACGGCCACGCCATCGGTGTCTCGATGATCTCGTCGCCGATGACGAGCATGCTGTCGCGCGGGCAGGTGTTGCAGAAGCCGCGCGAGGTCCAGTCGGGAGTGCCGAAGCGGCGCCGGTGGTCGACCGCCTCAGGTCGCCTGACCGTGACGCCGAGGGACTCCAACAGGGCGACGAAGGCGTCGATCTCCTGCTGCGCCTGCTCGACGAGCAGCCGCGGGTACCGGAAACCGGCCGCGAGCCCCTGCAACCGCCCGGCCCACGGTGGCACGTTGCAGGTCACCACCGCGTGGTCGGAGGGGATCGTCGCGCCCTCCAGACGGCCGACGATGATCTCCTCCAGCGGATCCCACTCGGTGTGCGAACAGACCGGCGACACCAGCGGCTCCGCGCCCCTGTCGGCCGAGGGAGGTGCTCCGGGATTCTGCAGGACGCTCATGCTCACCCCTCTTCGGATCGCAAGCCATGTGCCGGGCCGCGACTGCGGGATCACTCGACGTGGCCGGTGGGAGTCGCGCGCATCAACGCTCGCGACACTCCCGGCATACCTCCGGATGCCCGCACATGCGCTTGTCCACGCTCACCGCACCGCACTACCTTGCCGGGGTGGATCTCTTCTCACGGACCTGGACGGCGTTGCGAGCGGCGGTGGCCGGTCTCTCCGACGAGGACTTCGGGCGGCCATCCGGCTGTACGGGCTGGCTGGTGCGGGACCTGGTGTGCCATCTGATCGTCGACGCCCAGGACGTCCTGATCACCCTGGCCACCCCGTCCGACCGGGAACCGACCCGTGACGCGCTGACGTACTGGCACATCTCCGACACCCCGCCCACCGGTGACGATCCGCTCGACGCGCTGACCGTCCGGCTGGCCGCCGCCTACGAGGATCCGCAGCTGCTGAAGTTCCAACTGGACGACGTCGGTTCCGCCGCCGGGCGCGCGGCCCTGCTCGCCGATCCGGACGGCCGGGTCGGCACCCGTGACGAGATCCTCACCGTGGGCGACTTCCTCGCCACGTACGTCCTGGAGTGGACGCTGCACCACCTCGACCTGACAGCCCACCTCCCGGATGCCGGGCAGCCGCCCGCGGAGGGGCTCGCCCGCTCCCGGGAGATGCTGGAGCGGATCGCGGGGAGCCCGTTCCCGAAGTCCTTCCACGACGTGGACGCACTGCTCGTCGGCACCGGGCGGCGGGCGCCGACCGAGGCGGAGCAGGCCGAACTCGGCACACCGGACTCGACGGTGCCGCTGTACCTGGGCTGACTCCGCGGCGGCGAACGCGTTGCCCGCGGGCCCCCTGGAGTGCTCCGCCCCAGGCGGGAGCATGGTGGCCATGGGCGTCCGCCGCAGGAACAAGCTGTGGCGACGGTCTGGACGCGACACCGCTCTGCGGGCGCTCGGCGTTGCCGCCGTCCCCTCCTCCCCGGGCCCCGCGGCCGCCCGCCGGCCGCCGGAGCCGACGTCGTCCTGGCCGCCGTACCGGCGAACCTCATGCGCGTCCTCACCCTCGTCGGTCTCGACCGGGTCTTCACGCTTCGCCCGGACTCCAGCGCCGCGTCCTGAACCGCACGGAACGCCCCGGGGCGGCGACCGCTCCCCCGGTCCGCCCGCCGTGCCCCTTGGCGCTCCCCGCACACCACCGCCCGGCCGGAAAACGCTTGGACTCCGCGGCCGGTATCGCGGGACACTTCCGGACTCGACCCGAAACCTCACGCATCCGTTGCGGTGCCGGCCCCCGCGCGCACGACGCGGCGCGGCGGGCGGCCGCGAAACGACACAGGGGTGGGATGGAAACGCCGGAAACACACAGGGTCTTACCGGGCAGGCGCTCGGTTCTTCTCGCACTTCGTCACTACGGTCGGGAGTTGTCCCGGCTCCGCCGGTGGGCGGCACCCACGATGCTGTTCTCGGCGCTGGGCAACATCGGAATCAACTACGTGGCGCCGCTGATCGTCGCCAAACTCGTCGCCGACATCGCCGGGAACGAGGACGTCACCACCGGCTCGACGCTGCCGTACGTACTGGCCTTCGCCGGCGTCCTGCTGACCGCGGAGGCGCTGTGGCGCGCAGCCGTGCACTGCCTCAACCGTCTCGACGCCCTGGGCATCGAGCACCTCTACGTGGTCGGCATGGACGAACTGTTCGCCAAGGACGCCGCGTTCTTCCACGACAACTTCGCCGGCTCGCTGACCAAGCGGGTTCTCAGCTTCGCCTCCCGGTTCGAGCAGTTCGTCGACACACTGACGTTCCAGATCGTGGGGAGCTTCGTGCCACTGGCGTTCGGCGCGGTGGTGCTGTGGCGCTACGAACCGCTGCTCGTCGTCGGCCTCCTGGCGATGATCGCCCTGACGGCGGTGCTGGTCGTGCCGCTCATCCGGCGCCGGCAGGCGCTCGTCGACCGGCGTGAGGAGGCGATCGCCCGGGTGTCGGGCCACGTCGCCGACAGCCTGATGAACATGGACACCGTGCGGGCGTTCGCCGCGGAAGAACGCGAGGCCGCCGAACACCGGTCCCGGGTGGCGATGTCCCGCCGGCTCACCATGCGGTCGTGGGACTACGGCAACCTGCGCATCGACACGCTGGTCGCACCGATGTCCGTCCTCACCAACGCGATGGGCCTGCTGCTCGCGGTGACACTGGGCGGCGGCGCGCACGGCGTGGAGGCCGTCGTGGTGGCCTTCGCCTACTACAACAACGCGACCCGGATCATGTTCGAGTTCAACCAGATATACCGCCGGCTGGAGAGCTCGATGACGGAGGCCGCTCAGTTCACCGAACTGCTCCTGACGCCGCCGACGGTGCTCGACCCGCCGGCACCGGAGCCGCTGCGGACCCGGGCGGCCGACGTCCGCTTCGAGAAGGTGACCTTCGCGCACCGGGGCGGCCGGCCGCTCTTCGAGGGGCTCGACCTGGCCGTGCCGAGCGGGGCGAAGGTCGGTCTCGTGGGCCGGTCCGGCGGCGGCAAGACCTCGCTCACCCGGCTGCTGCTGCGGATGACCGACATCGACGGCGGCCGCATCCTGGTCGGGGGCCAGGACATCAGCCGGGTGCGCCAGGCCGACCTGCGCGGCCGGATCGCCTACGTCCCCCAGGACCCGGCGATGTTCCACCGCACCCTGCGGGACAACATCGCCTTCGCCCGGCCGGACGCCACCGAAGCCGAGATCCGCAGGGCGGCCGAGGCGGCCCATGTCACCGAGTTCGCCGACGCGTTGCCGGACGGCTTCGACACCATGGTCGGCGAGCGGGGCGTCAAGCTGTCCGGCGGGCAGCGCCAGCGTGTCGCCCTCGCCCGGGCGATCCTGCGGGACGCGCCGATCCTGCTGCTCGACGAGGCGACCAGCGCCCTGGACTCGGAGAGCGAACTGCTGGTCCAGGAGGCGCTGTGGCGGCTCATGGACGGGCGGACCGCGCTGGTGGTGGCGCACCGGCTGAGCACGGTCGCCGGAATGGACCAGCTCGTCGTCCTCGACCGCGGCCGGATCGTCGAGCAGGGCACCCACCAGGAGCTGCTCGGGCACGGGGGTGCCTACGCGAAGCTGTGGCAGCACCAGTCGGGCGGCTTCCTGGACGACACCCCCGGCCGTGCCGAGGTGGTGTAGCGCGGGGTCGCCGGCCTCCGTTCGAGGGCCCGCGCCCGGGTCGCCTGGGCCTCCGGCAGGAGGTCCAGGCGACCCGTTCGCGGGTCCGCCCGGGGAGATCGCCGCCACCCGGGGCCTCGGAGACCTTCGTCGACGGCCGGCGGGTCCACGCCGTCACCTGAGCCGTGTTCCAATGCTCTCCGGGTTTCCGTGCGCGGAGGGGGATGAGGCACGGTGGGGTCGTCGGGGCACACAGTCATGCGGTCCGTGATGTGGGTGCTGCTCGCGGTCGTCGCGCTCGGCGTCGGGGTTGCGTCCGCCTTCCAGATCCGCGGGGCGCTGGAGCGGGAGCGGGAGTACCGCGGAGCGCCGGCCTGCGCCACCGTCCCCGTCGAGGCGTCCGGGTGCGTGTGGCAGCAGGAGTTCACCGTACGGGGCGCCGCCATGAACCGCGGTGAGCGGAGCGAGTCCCCGGAGGCGGAGCTGGTCCTGCCGTCGGGCAAGCCGTGGGAGGTGACGTTCCTGCGCACCGAGCCCGTGATGTCCGGAATGCAGAAGGACGACAGGGTCGTCGGGGTGATCTGGCACGGTCGGGTCGTCGAGGTACGGGACGCCGAAGGGCGGCGACAGCAGACGTCGGACGGGCCGGTGGGCTGGCCCGAGGACCGCCTGGGCGGTGCGCTGGCCTGCACGTCGTTCGGCCTGGCGGCCCTCGTGGGCGGGCTGTGGCCCCTCTTCGCGCGGGGCGAGCGGCGGCACGCGACCGCGGCGAAGACGGTGCGGTGGCACGGTGTCGCCCTGGGCGGCACGGCGGTCCTGACGCTGTGGGCGCAGGCGGCCAACGACTGGCCGCTGTGGTCCCTTCCGGCGATCTGGGGGCCGCTCGCACTGCTGATTTTGATGTCCATGACGGCCTTCGCCCTCGGCGCGCTGCGCGGCGAACTGGACGACGACGCATCCGCCCCGCAGGAGCCCCGGCCCCAGCCCTCGTGAACGGGTGACGCTCAGGTCTGCCGGGCGTGCACCGGGCTGTGGGCGACGTCGTCCGGGCAGGCGCGGTGCGGCTCGCCGGTCCGCCGGTCGCGCCGCCAGTCGTACGCGGCGAGTGCCAGGGACGCGGCCATGCCGACGAGCCCGGCGGCCATCGCCAGGAAGAGGGCACCGCGGTAGTCGTCGCTCCTGCCGCCGAGCACCAGGTAGTAGAGGCCGGGCAGGACGGCGGTGCCCACCGCGGCGCCGAGCCGCTGCCCGGTCTGCAGGGCGCCGCCCGCCGCTCCCGCCATGTGTACGGGCACCTCGCGCAGCGTCATGGTGATGTTCGGGGAGATCACGCACCCGCCGCCCACGCCGCCGAGGAACATGACCGGGGCGGCGATCCAGGGCGCGATGTCGAGGGGCGCGAAGCGCAGCAGCAGCGCGGTGCCGCCCAGGCCGAGGATCACGCCCGTGAGCCCGCCCACGGTGAGCAGCCGGCCGAGCCGGTCCACCAGCCGCCCGGAGACGGCGGCCGCGAAGGCCGAGCCGAGGGCGAAGGGCGTCACGGCGAGGCCGGATTCGAGCGGGGAGAAGCCGAGGCCGTGCTGGTAGAAGAGGGCGAAGACCAGCCAGACGCCGCTGAAGCCGATGAAGTAGAGCGTGCCGACGCCGGCGCCGACGGCGTAGCCGCGCACGGTGGTGAACAGGCGCGGGTCGAGCAGCGGCTGGGTACCGCGGTGCAGCAGGCGGCGCTGCCAGCGGGTGAAGACGAAGAGGAGCCCGGCCCCGGCCGGGAACATCCACCACAGCCGGGCGAGGCCGCCGGTCTCCGCCTGCACCAGCGGATACATGAGGGCCAGGACACCGAGGCCGAGGAGCACGACGCCGGGCACGTCGACGTGTTCCCGGCCGGAGCGCCGGGTGCGGGGCAGCAGGCGGCGTCCGAGGAGGATCGCGAGGATGCCGATGGGGACGTTGACGTAGAAGATCCACCGCCAGCCCTGCGCGCCGTCGGCCAGTGCGAGGATCAGGCCGCCGGTGAGGGGGCCGACGCCGGAGGAGATGCCGACGGTGGCGCCGAAGAAGCCGAAGGCGCGACCGCGCTCGGCACCTCGGAACATCTGCTGGATGAGCGCGGAGTTCTGCGGGGCCATGAAGCCGGCCGCCAGGCCCTGGGCGAGCCGGGCCACCACCAGCAGCGTGATGTTCGGGGCCGCTCCGCAGGCCGCGCTGAACAGCACGAAGCCGCTGAGGGCGATCAGGAAGATGCGGCGCCGGTCCAGGGCGTCGCCGAGGCGGCCGGCGGTGACGAGGGCGAGGCCGAAGGAGAGGGCGTAGCCGGACACCACCCACTGCACCTCGGCCGCCGAGGCGTGCAGCTCCTGCTGGATGGTGGGCAGGGCGACCGCCACGATCGACACGTCCAGCAGGCTCATGAAGCCGGCCACCAGCGTGACCCACAGGGCCCGCCACCGCTTCGGGTCCGGCTCGTACCCGTCCTGCTGCCCGCCCTGGTTCCGGCCGCCCGCCGCCGACGCTGTCACTTGGGCTCCTCTCACCAGGCAGCACCCGGCGCATCAGGTTCCCCTCCGGGGCACGGGCACACACCCCGTCCCGTAGATCCTCCCGGACGCGGGAGCGACCCGCCTCTCACCCTGAGCACCCGCGCATCACGTTGCGTGATCGACCGGACGTCGCGCGAAGGGATTCGTTTGAGCGCGCGAGATCTGTGCAGGCGTTGTGCTTGGAGTTGCGACCGGCGAAAGGAACGACGTGATGGCTGCGCCCGACAACGACGAGTCGGTGGATCCCGCGGCTGTGAGACGACACCGGGTGCTGTTCCGGGCGATCGAGAAGCGCCGTCACCCGAAGCTGCGGCGCAGCGACATCACGGTGACCGACGACGCCGCGGTCAAGCGCGCCACCAAGGCCGCCGCCCTCGGCAACGCCATGGAGTGGTACGACTTCGGCATCTACAGCTATCTGGCGTCGACCATCGGGAGGGTCTTCTTCCCCTCCGGCAACGACACCGCCCAGCTGCTCGGGTCCTTCGCGACGTTCGCCGTGGCCTTCCTGGTGCGCCCCCTGGGCGGCATGGTCTTCGGGCCGCTCGGGGACAAGGTCGGGCGCAAGCGCATCCTCTCCCTCACCATGATCATGATGGCGGTGGGGACCTTCGCCATCGGTCTGATCCCCTCGCACGCGGTGATCGGCCTGTGGGCCCCGGCCCTGCTGATCTTCTTCCGGCTGGTGCAGGGCTTCTCGACCGGCGGGGAGTACGGGGGCGCCTCCACGTTCATCGCCGAGTACGCGCCCGACAAGCGGCGCGGGTTCTTCGGCAGCTTCCTGGAGCTCGGCACGCTCGCCGGCTACGTCGGGGCCTCCGGCCTCGTCGTCCTCCTGCAGACCCTCCTCAGCGACGACCAGATGCTGTCGTGGGGCTGGCGCGTGCCGTTCCTGGTCGCGGCCCCGCTCGGCTTCATCGGGCTCTACCTGCGGCTCAAGCTGGACGAGACGCCCGCCTTCCAGAAGCTGGAGGGCGGGCAGGCGAAGGCGAGCGAGGCCGCCGACGCCGTGGAGACCTCGGCCGCCGCCGACCTCGGCAAGATCTTCACCCGGTACTGGCGGCCGCTGCTGCTGTGCCTGGCGCTGGTCGCGGCGTACAACATCACCGACTACATGCTGCTGTCGTACATGCCGACGTACCTGTCCGACGAGCTGGGCTACGGAACCAGTCACGGCCTGCTGATCCTGGTCGTGGTGATGGTGCTGCAGATGTGCCTCATCAACCAGGTCGGGCGGCTCTCGGACCGCTTCGGGCGCAAGCCGCTGCTGATGACGGGGATGCTCGGGTTCCTGTTCCTCTCCCTGCCGGCGTTCTGGCTCATCAGGCAGGGCAGCGTCGTCCTCATCTCCCTGGGCCTGCTGCTGATGGGGCTCTCCCTGCTGCCGATGCTCGGCACGATGTCGGCGGCGCTCCCGGCGATATTCCCCACGCAGGTGCGCTACGGCTCGCTCTCGGTGGCCTACAACCTGGCCACCTCGATCTTCGGCGGTACGACACCGCTGGTGATCACTGCTTTGATCAGTGCCTTCGACTCGACCCTCATGCCGGCGTACTACGCCACCGGCGCCGCGGTCATCGGCGTGATCGCCGTACTGTGCATGCGCGAGACCGCCAACAAGCCGCTGGCCGGTTCCCCGCCGTCCGTGGCGACGGAGGCGGAGGCGGAGGATCTGGTCCGGGCTCAGTCACCGCAGCCCAGGTTCTGACCCGCCTGCCGGGCCCCGTCCGCGACCGGGCGGACGGGGCTTCGCGATTAGAGGTGGGCAGGCCGGGAACGCGGTGCGCGCTACGACCCCGAGGTGAGGCCGGTGAGGCGGCGATGACCGAGTACGAACGTTCCCGCACGATGCCCGCACAGCCCGAGCACGTCTTCGACGAGGCCGCGAACGTCGGCCGGCTGGACAGCTGGCTCCCGGAGGCCCTGCACGTGGAGGCCGGGCAGTTGCCTGCCGTCACCGTGCACGAGGACCGCACCGACGAGGACACCTCCGCCCTGTTCCGTGCCCGGCCCGAGCAGATGCGGCTCGAATGGGGCACCCGTGACCAGGGCGAGTACGCGGGCTGGCTCCAGGTCGCCGGGCTCGACGGCGGAGCCAGCGAGGTGACCGTGCACCTGTCGTTCTTCGACGACGGCCACGACCCGGGCGAGCAGGCCGTCACCGACGCCCTGGACACCAGTCTGCGGCGGCTCGAGGAGCAGGTGCGGTTGCACGTCGACCACGCGGCCGGCTGAGCCACCGTGGCGCGTGGCAGGCAGTACGCCGTCGCGGCGTCCGGACAGTGGACCGACGAGGAGGAGGGGCGGCGCCGGCTGCCCTCCGGTGAGGTGCACGCCTGGGAGCCGGGCCGCAACGAGACGGTCTGCGGCCTGTCCCTCAGCCGCTCCCGGCTGGTCCGCTTCCCGCACGTCGGCTGGCCGGACACCTTCCCCGAATCCGGCGGCGCCGCGGACCGGGTGCGGCGCCGGTGCCCGCGCCGCGCCTCGGTCGCGGGCCGCCGCGGCCACGACGCCCGCCCACGGTGGCACCGCACCGACCCCCGCCCGTGAGCGCGCCCGCGCCGACGAGGCGCGGCGCGAGCGGCATCCCCGAGACCCCGCGACGTCTAGGCCCGGCGTAAGCGGCATCCCCGAGACCCCGCGACGTCTAGGCCCGGCGTAAGCGGCATCCCCGAGACCCCGCGACGTCTAGGCCCGGCGCGAGCGGCATCCCCGAGATCCCGCGGCGTCGGCGAGACGCGTGATCTCAAGAAGTGCCGGCGTCCGCCCCGCGAACCGGCCCGCGGTCATGGCCGTCGCACATCGAGGAGGCGCCGCACGCGGCGGCCCGGGGGCGGATGGGGACGCCGTTGGTGCGCAGTACCTCCCGGACGTCCAGGATGAGGGAGAACACCTCGCGATTGCGGTCCTCACCCTGCTCGTCCCAGGCCCGCTGCTCGGCCTCGACGGCCGTCCGGTCCTCGGCGAACACCCGCTCGGTGAAGCGCCTGATGAGCGGCCAGGCCAACTGGAGGGCACCGGGAATCCGCGGCTTCTCGATCATGAGCAGGCCGAAGGTGTGGCATCTGCGCTGCTCGGCGTCCTCGGGCACATAGGCGACCCAGAGCCGGAAGGCCGGCCGTTCGGCGTTCTCCGGGACCAGGTCGAGGGTCTGGTACGGGTACTCGGTGCGGATCGTCATGACGTCGCGGGAGTCGCTGCCGCCGATGCCCTCGGCGGCCAGCAGGCTGGCCCCGCGGTTCCGTTTGCCCCCGGCGTGACTGAACAGGTACCTCGCCTCCACCGACCGCTCGTCGGTCCGGGAGTCGAGCAGTTCGGGACGGAGTCTGCCCACCACTCCCCGGTGGAGGAACTGGTGGTTCATGTCGAGGAGGTTCTCGTGCATGAACGAGTAGTGACAGCGCACGGTCCGGGAGTAGGTCATCGCCTTGTACCGCGGCGAGCCGAACGCCGGCAGATCGGGCAGCGGGGTGTCGGCCGCCTTGTCCGGGTCGCCGGGAAACGCGAACACCAGGCCGTACGCCTCGCGGACGGGGTAGCCGCGCACACCGCGCGGCGGCCGGCCGTCGCCTTTGGCCAGGTACGGGATCTGCGAGATGCGGCCGTCGCCGCGATAGGCCCACGCGTGGTAGCAGCAGCGCAGCGCCTCGCCCTCCACGACGCCCATGCTCAGCGGCACCTGACGGTGTGCGCACCGGTCCTCCAGCGCGTACACGGTTCCGCTCTCCCCCCGGTAGAGCGCGATGCGCTCGCCGGCGAACGCCGTCGCGAACGTCCGCCTGCTGCGCACGTTCTTCGACAGTGCGACCGGATACCAGTGGTCCGGGTGCGCCCCGACGCGTCGGAGGTCGACCATGCCGGTACTCGGATCGCGGTGCGCCGAGGGCCACGCGGTCCCGGCGGAGAAGGCTCCGGCCTCGTCGGTCTCGGTCATACCTCTCCCTCGCGCGTACGGGCAGCGACAGCCGCGCCTCACATCGGGCAGCACCGAGCCGCCGACGCGGGCGCCCGGCACCGTCCATCCTCACCTCGGCGCGCTGGTCACGCCCTGCCCGGCGCGTACGTACGGGTGACTAGAGGTCGAGCGTGGGCGGACCTGCCAGGCCGGTGTCCCGCATGATGCGGTCCACGGTCCCGCGCAGGGTGCTGTCGGCACCGATCACCGTCTCGATGCCGCCGGGCAGCAGGTCCAGTTCGCGGTACCAGTCGCGCAGTTGCGCCTCGCCGACCTCGTGCGCGATGGGCTTGGTCGCATGGCGGACGAGGGTCTGCTCGAACGGCACGTGCAGGTAGTACGCGTGAGTCGGCCCACGGTGGTCCGCCCTCAGCCGGGTGAGCATCTCGCCGTAGTGGTCGGCGTACAGGATCCCTTCGACCACGACGTGGTACCCCGCGTCCAGGGCGTAGCGGGCCGTCAGATCGATCAGACCGATGTTCGCCGCACCGGGCCGGTCCCTTTCCCGCAGCACGATCCGGCGCAGATTGTCCTGTCCGACCAGCGCCAGTCCCCGCCCGAACCTCTCACGGACCCCGGCCGCGACGGACGACTTCCCGGCCCCGCTGTTGCCCCTCAGCACGACCAGCCGAGTCTGCTCCGTGCCCACCGGCGCGGAGACCGGACCACGCGGCGCCATGAACAGGCCCGCTCGCCCCCCGCGCCCCGCCATGCCCCCGCTTTTCGCGCGCTCCACGTCAGGGCCTCACCAGTCCGCCGACCCACCAGTCGTGGGGCTTGCCGTCGTTGGCGATGCCGCGGTTGCGCAGCGTCCCTTCGACGGTGAACCCCAGCCGCTCGGCGACGGCACGCGAGCCGGTGTTGCCGGTCATGGCCCACCACTCGATGCGGTGGACGTCGAGCGTGGCCCACCCCCAGTCGCAGAGCGCCCGCGCGGCCTCGACCGAGTATCCCCGGCCTCGCTGTTCCTTGACCGCCCAGTAGCCGAGTTCGTAGACACCCTGGCTCACTCCGGTGAGGCAGTAGGAGCCGACGAGCGCCGTGGTGTCCTTGCGGAACGCTCCGAGGAGGTAGTTGTCGTCGCGGGCCCAGCCCTGGGGCCAGTCCTCGCGGACCCTCTTCTCGGCGTCCTGCCGTCTGAAGGGCACGGGAACCGGTGTGTAGAACTGGATGTCCTCGTCCTGGCAGGCGTCGTACACCGCGTCCGCGTCGCCGGGCCCGAAGGGCCTCAGCACCAGACGCCCGGTCTCAAGGGTCACTGGATCCACCGCGTCAGTATGGGCGCGGGCCGTCGCCCGTCACCAGCGAATTCCGCGGCGGGCCGGTCGATCCGCAACGGCATGATGCTGACGAAACCGGCCCGTATCGCGGTGCGCGAGCATCGCGACAGCGTCGGCAGCGCGACGCGGGGCACCCCGGGCGGATGAGGCCCGCGACTTCGTCCAGCCGGTTCCGGCTCAGCGCTCGGGGACGCGCACGGCCAGGACGGCGACGTCGTCGTCGTTGCCCGAGGGTCGGACGCGGCGCAGCAGCTGGTCGGTGAACGAGGCGAGGGGGCGGTGGGCGAGGGCGGCGGCGTGCTGGCGCAATCGGTCCAGTCCCTCGTCGAGGGTGCGGCGGGGCGCTTCGATGAGGCCGTCCGTGTACAGCACCAGGGTGGAGCCGGGCGGCAGCTGCACGGTGGCGTCCGGGCGCCGGGTGCCGGTCTGGGTGCCCAGGAGTATGCCGTGGCCGTCGGTGAGGTAGCGCGCCAGGCCGTCGCGGCTGATCAGCAGCGGCGGGGGGTGGCCGGCGTTGGTCCAGGACAACTGCCAGTTGCCTTCTTCGGCCGGTTCGACCCGGGCGAAGATCGTCGTGGCCATGGCGACGTCGGTGATGTGCTGGATCGCCTCGTCGAGCCGTTCGACGACGCGGCTGGGAGGCTCGTGCTGGGACCAGGCGTAGGCGCGGAGCATGTTGCGGACCTGCGCCATGCCGGCCGCCGCCTCCAGGTCGTGGCCGACGACGTCCCCGATGGCGAGGGCGGTGGACGCGTCGGACAGGGGGAAGGCGTCGTACCAGTCGCCGCCGACCTGTGAGGCGTCGGGTGCGGGCAGGTAGCGGACGGTCATCTGCAGGCCCGGGACACCCGGCATCTGCGGCAGCAGATGGTTCTGCATGGTCTCGGCGACCTTGCGCTGGCGCTGGTAGAGGCGGGCGTTGTCCAGGGCGAGGCCGGCCCGGCGGGCGATGTCCTCGATGAGGGGGAGGTCTGCGGGGGTGAAGGCCGCCTGGTCCTTGTCGCGGCCCAGGGTCAGCGCTCCCAGGACCGAGCGGGTGCTGCGGATGGGCGCGATGGCCGCGGAGTGCATCCCGGTGACGTCGAACAGGTGGCGCTGCTCGACCGCGATGCCGGAGTCCGGCGGCCCCTGGTAGGTCTGCGGTCCGGCCAGGTTCGAGGCGACTCCGCGCAGTGCCCTGGACAGGGGCATCGGGGACTCCTCGGGGATCGGCGGCATCGGCCCCTGCAGATCCTCGTGGTGCGTGAGCGTGTCACCGTCGGAGTGGACCACCACGGCACGCCACACCTCGTCGCGTTCGGTGATCAGGTCGACGACCGCCCAGTCCGCGAGCCGGGGCAGGACCAGGGCCACCAGCCTGCGCAGCGCCTCGTCGACGTCGAGCGTGGACGTGAGCTGCGCGGTGGTCTCGGCCAGCAGCGCCAGCCGGTGCAGCTCCGACAGTGGCTGGGCCGCCGGTTCCGGCAGCGGGTCCGTGGCCTGCGGGTGGTGGGGGGTGTGGAAGACGACGAGCGTGCCGGCGTGCCGGCCACCGACGTCGTACGGCGTGATCAGCCAGGAGATGCGCAGCAGGGTGCCGTCGCCGCAGGCGAAGTAGTCCTCGTCGGCCTGGGCCGTGCGCCCGGCGTGGAAGGCCTGCCGCATGGCGCACTGGGTTCGCGGCAGGGGCTGCCCCTGGGGGCCGCGGTGCAGCAGGTCGTGTGCGTCGTGCCCGACCATGTCGTCGGCGGACCGGACCAGGAGCTGCTCGGCGCGCAGGTTCACGGCGATGATGCAGCCCTGCTCGTCCACGACGTAGGCGCCCGCGCCGATGGCTTCCAGGGTTCCGGCCAGCACGACGGACGCTGTCGGCACGGACGGCCCGTGAACGGTCTCCGTGTTCTCCGGCCCCGTCATCGCGGCCTCCCTGCCGATCGGGCCGGCGTCTCGTCGCCGGCATGCCCTGGTTGTCTGCCCTCCCCGTATGCCCATACGGCGCGGGATTCCACGTCGCCCGGCGACACTGTGTCCCGCGCCGGGCCCGTGATCACCGCGTGCGGGCCGCTGACCTGCGATTCCAGGAATCTGGCAAGCCGGCCAGGACGCCTTCTCAGGTCGGGTCGACGTCGGTCGGGTCCGCGGCGGTCGGGTTCACGTCGGTGTGCAGCAGGTGGTGGTCCGAGTGGGGCGTCGGATGCACACGGTGCCTGAGCGGGACGAAGCCGCGCAGGAACACGTAGTCGAACTTGCTCTGCCAGTCGGTGGTCGGCAGGCAGGCCCCGGTGGGCGACGGCCGGCACTGCGGGTCCGCGTCCGTGGCCAGTGCCCATATCCGGGTGAGCTCGGGGGCGTCCGGGTCGGCGTTGAAGTCGCCGAGGAGGATCGCGCGATCGTGCCGGGCGACCTCCGCGGCGAGTACGCGCGTCTGGTCCGCCCGGACCGTCTCCTGACGCCGTTGCGCGAGATGCGTGTTGAAGACCCGGACGGGCTGTCCGGCCACGGTGGTGGTGACGGCCATGTAACCGCGGTCTTCCGATCCGCCGTCCGGATACTCGACGTTGACGGGGTCCGTCATCGGTGCGGCCGACAGAATCGCCTGGCCGAAGGCCCCCGGACTCCACGGCGCTCCCCCGCAGCGGCCCCACTTGCGCAGCACGGACCCGTACTCGACGTTGTAGACCAGCCCGTGAAGGTTCTTCAGGTACTCCCGGATCCTCTCCACGTCTCGCACGCACGCCTCTTGCATGCCGATGACCTGGGGCGCGTACGCGGCGATGTCCGCGGCCCGGTCGACGTCGCTCACCTCGCAGGGGTTGCAGATGTTCCATGTCATGACCCGGTTCGGTACGACGTCGCCGGCGGCTGCGGCGTGCCGCGGTCCGGCGAAGAGGCCACCGTTCGGCGTGCTGGGGCCGACGAGCACCATGCAGACCGCCAGCATGGCGCACGCGAGCAACCGCGCGCCCGTACCCTTACCGAGCACCTTCGCCTCCTCACCGGACACCTGTCCGCAGGCGTCTCTCTGCATGAGGTTATGGGACGGAGGCGCCGAAGACACACGTGTATCCCCCTTTCCCGGCTCATCGGTCCTGGCGCCTTCGCCCCTCGGGGTTCAGGCTGTGCGTAGGGTGGCCGGACTGGTGACCGACCCGGGTGGTGGCGCATGGAGTGGCAGAAGTTCGCCGAGGAAATGGCCCTGCTCGCACGGACCCTGTTGAAGCAGGACTCGGTGCAGCAGACGCTGGACGAGATCGCGGCGTCGGCCGTGAAGCTGGTGGACGGCTGTGACGCGGCGGGGATTCTGGCGGTGCGCAAGGGCCGCGCCGTGACGCTGTCCTCCTACGGGGACATGGTCGAGGAATCCGACCGTCTGCAGGGCGCGCTGGGCGAGGGGCCGTGCTTCGATCTCGCCCGCCGAGCGGACGAGGAGCGCGTGTTCCGGATCGCGGACATGACCCGGCCACAGCCGGACTGGCCGCGGTACGCCGAGGCCGCGCGCGGACTGGGCATCGCCAGCATGACCGGGGTCCTGCTCTACACCCATGAAGAGGACTTCGGCGCCCTGAACCTGTACTCGCGCCGCCCGGGGGCCTTCACCGAGGACATCGCGACCGCCGGCTGGCTGCTGGCCTCGCACGCCGCGGTCGCCCTGGCGGACGCGCGCACGATCGACCAGCTCGAACACGCCCTGGAGACCCGGCACGCCATCGGCGAGGCCATGGGCATGCTCATGGAACGCCATGGGATGAGCGACGAGGACGCCTTCGGTGTGCTGCGCAACATCTCCCAGCACCACAACATCAAACTGCGCGACGTGGCCCAGCGGATCCGGGAGAAACACACCGACGGTCCGGCCTGACCGGCGATCGACGGTCGGGCGCGACTGAGTAATGCGGGGGCGGGCTTGCACCGGCGCTGACGACGATGACGGTGACGGTGGCGCCGTTGTCACTCGGTCTCCGGAGTACGCCCAGGAGCGTGCGGATGTCGAAAGGGTGGAGGCCGACGCCGGGTTCGTCCGGGACGGACCTGCGGGGACGACGACGGACACGTACTGCAATACGAGACGGCGTCACGTCCATTGACTCACATTGTGCCCTCACCTATGGTTGAGGCACTTCTCGAAAGGACGGAACCAGCATGGAGACAGTCGCCCTGATCGGCGTTCTGCTCGTGTCGTGCGCTGGCCGCCGGACCTATGACGAGCCGCTCAGCTACTTCCCGCCCCGGGAAGGACTGCGCCCCGGTACGGCCGCCGGCGAGCCTCAGACCCCGTTCTGAGTGTTCCGGGTGCCGTTCGTCGTCGACGAACACCCGCCGCACCGAGACCTTCGTCGTCCGTCGGATCTTCACCCACGGGCGTTCACCGCATTTTCGAGGAGCGCTTCATCATGACCACCACTGTCGGCCTTCAGCCGATCTCCGGACCGTCCGCCTGGCGCGGCGACGAGTTGTCGAGGTCCACCGAATGGATCTACCTGCTCAGCGACGCCGAGCGCGCCGAGCTGGAGGCACTGGGACGGCGCTTCGTCGCCGAGAACCCCGACCTGCGCACCGTCACCGCCGCCGACTATCCATTCGACGCCTGTCGGGCACTCAACGAGGAGTGCGCCGCCCAGATGGACGCCGGACGCGGCTTCGTCCTGGTGCGCGGCCTGCGCACCGAGGAGTACGGCGACGCCATGGCAGCCGCCATCTTCTTCGTCATGGGACTGCACCTGGGCCAGCCGATCGGGCAGAACCAGCGGGGGGACCTGCTCGACCACGTGATCGCCACCTCCAACAAGACGTTGTCCGACGAGGGGGCCCTGCCCTCCCGCGTACGGGACCGGCTGCCGTTCCACTCGGACAGCTCCGACGTCGTCGCCCTCATGTGCCTGCGCGGCGCCAAGGAGGGCGGAGCCTCCAGCCTGGTCAGCGGCACCACGATCTACAACGAGATGCTGCGCCGCCGGCCGGACCTCGCTCCCCGGCTCTTCGACACGTACCACTGGGACTGGCGGCGTCAGGACCCCGACTCCCCGGAACTGACGTACACCTCGCCGATCATCGGCTACGTCGACGGAGTCTTCAGCACCTACGCGGGCAACTCGATGATCTTCAGCGCCCAGGAGTACCCCGGTGTCCCGCAACTGACGCCCGACCAGGTCGCGGCCATCAACCTCTTCGACGAGATCTCGCAGGAGCCGGGCCTGCCGATCGACATGGATTTCCAGCCGGGGGACGTGCAGTGGCTGCTCAACTACGCCGCGCTGCACTCCCGCACCAGCTACGTCGACCACCCGGAGCCGGAGCGCCGTCGGCACCTGCTGCGTCTGTGGCTCAAGCGGGACGTCGGCCGCCCGCTGGCTCCCCGGTTCGGCAAGCACGTCGTCGAGTTGGGTGAGCCCACGACACCGCTGGTGCCCGGCGGCCGGTTCCGTATCGCCGACGCGGTCACCGTCAACGACGACTGGGGAGTGTGACACCGCCACCCGCACCGGCCCTCACGCTGACGGCCGGTGCGGGTGGTTCACCATGGAGCGCGCCTGAACGCGCCGTACTCACGTCCGTCGCGCACCACCAGATGGTTTCGCCCACCGCCGCAGCCCTGCCGAAGCAGGGCTGCGGCGGTTTTCTGCCGGACGGAGAAGCCTCCGGCCAGCCCGATGCGGCGACGCGCCTACGGGCAGCGCGCCGCCGCACCAGGGGACCGGGGTGCCGACAGCATCGGCGACGTACATGTCCAGCAGGGTCAGCAGGCGGTCTCGTCGGAGATGATCACCTTCGCCGCCGTCTTGGCGGCGACCTGCTCATGCGTGACGCCGGGGGCGGTCTCGACGAGGACCAGGCCTCCGGTGGTCACGTCGAGGACGGCCAGGTCGGTGATGATCCGGTCCACGCAGCCCTTTCCGGTGAGCGGCAGGTCGCACTCCTGGACGATCTTCGGGCTGCCGTCCTTCGCGGTGTGCGTCATGGTGACGATCACCCGACGGGCACCGTGGACCAGGTCCATGGCTCCGCCGATCCCGGTCACCATCCGGCCCGGGATCGCCCAGTTGGCGAGGTCACCCAGCTCGGAGACCTGCATGGCACCGAGTACGGCGGTGTCGATGTGGCCGCCGCGGATCATGCCGAAGGAGAGCGCCGAGTCGAAGAACGCCGCGCCGGGCAGCACCGTGACGGTTTCCTTGCCCGCGTTGATCAGGTCGGGATCGACCTCGTCCTCGTGGGGAAAGGGGCCGGTGCCGAGAACGCCGTTCTCCGACTCCAGCACCACATGGACACCATCGGGCAAGTGGTTCGGGATCAGGGTGGGCAGACCGATGCCCAGGTTGACGTACTCGCCGTCACACAGCTCACGGGCCGCGCGGGCCGCCATGTCGTCACGTGTCCAAGCCATCAGGCCCGCACCTTCCGGCCCCTCGGGGCGACTGTCAGCTTCTCGATCTTCTTGTCGGCGGCCTGCTCGGGGCTGAGGGCCACCACCCGCTGCACGAAGATGCCCGGCAGATGTACCTGGTCCGGGTCGAGGCCGCCCGGCTCGACCAGCTCCTCGACCTCGGCGATCGTGATGCGGCCGGCCATCGCCGCCAGCGGGTTGAAGTTGCGGGCGGACTTGCTGAACACCAGGTTGCCGTGGCGATCCCCCTTCGCCGCCCGCACCAGGGCGAAGTCGGCGGTGATCCCGCGCTCCAGGACGTAGTCCCCGCCTGCGAACTCCCGTACCTCCTTGGGCGGTGAGGCGACGGCGATGCCGCCGTCACCGTCGTACCGCCACGGCAGGCCGCCGTCGGCGACCAGCGTGCCGACGCCGGCCGGGGTGTAGAAGGCCGGTATGCCGCAGCCTCCGGCCCTCAGCCGCTCGGCGAGCGTGCCCTGGGGGATCAGCTCCAGCTCGATCTCGCCGCCCAGGTACTGACGGGCGAACTCCTGGTTGCCGCCGATGTAGCTGCCGGTCACCCTCGCGATCCGGCCTGCGGCGAGGAGCACGGCGAGGCCGGAATCCAGAGCGCCGCAGTTGTTCGAGAACACGTTCAGTCCTGTCACACCGGTGTCGTACAGGGCCTGGATCAAGATGTCCGGGACCCCGCTCAAACCGAAGCCGCCGACTGCCAGGGACGCCCCGTCAGGGACGTCCGCCACGGCTTCGGAGGCTGAGGCGATGACTTTGTCCATCGGCCCGTCCACTTCCTTTCAGGGCATCCGTGCCCTACGTATGGTCTCGACATCGCTCGCAACCCCGACGGGGCCGGGCGCGCGGGCGGGTGGCCCGCGCCGCCGCCGTACCGCCCGTAGAAGCGGCGGTCGACGCGGATCCAGCCGGCCTTGTAGGCGATCAGCACACCGGCGAAGACCGCGGTCCGCCCTCGGCAACCGCACGGGCTAGTCCGGTTCGGTCAAGAGCTTTCGGTACATGCGCGCGAAGGCGGTGAGCTCCGTCAACGACAGGGCGTCGCGACGCGGTTCGCCGGGGTCCGGCCTGGCGGTCGGGCCGAGGCGTACGGTGTCGACGCCGTGAGCGCGCAGGACGACGCCGTCGGTCGAGCCCGTCCAGCCGGTGATCGGCGGCGGCTGCGTACCGAACTCGTCGAGCCAGGCCGCCCGGGCGGCCGTCACCACCGGGGCGTCGGCCGGCGTGGCCGCGGCGGAGGCGACCGGCTCGGCCTCCACGTCGATGTCGCACTCCCGCAGTACCGACGCCGCGCACCGCGCCCGCAGCCGGTCGGTCAGCTCGGCCGCCAGCGTCTTCGGCTCCGCCCGGTCACCGACGACGACGTACAGGTCGACCCGCAGTCGGGCCGGCAGCAGGTCCGGTTTGTCCGGCCATCCCCCGCTGATCGCTCCGATACCGCACGCCCGGCCGGTCTGCCCTGCCCGGGGATCTGCGGCCAGGTAGGCCGTGCGCCAGCGTGCCAGTTCGTCCAGGACGATGCCGGCCTGAGCGACGACTCCCCCGGGTGGCGTGGCGGATTCCGCCACCATCGCGGCCCCGGAGCGTCCGGTCACCCGGACGGTCAGGTAGAACGCGCCCGGCTCGTGCCACAGCAGCGTCGGCGGGCCGCACTTGGCCACGATCGCCGAGGGCGGCAGCGGGTAGGCGTCGGTGTATGCCTCCAGACCGGTGATCCCGCTCCTGCGGCGGTGCGTCCCGGAGCCCGCGAGCAGGAGCCGCCCGGCCCCCGCCTCGGCGAAGGCGACCAGCGCGGCGGCCGCCGGCCCGCGGGCGACCCCGAGACCGAATCCGGTCACCGTGTCGCCGTCGACGGTGAGCGGACCGACGGGCGCGTCGTCGCCGGTGACGAGCCGGGTGGCCGCACCTCGCTCGTCCAGCGAGGTGTCGAGGTGGGAGTAGAGCAGCGGTCCGGCTCCGTGGGCGGCGACCAGGCTGCCGCCCGCCGAGCCGTGCTCCAGCACCTGCCACTCGACGTGCGGCCACCGCTCGGCGCACCAGGCGCGCAACCGGTGGGCCGCCGCGCGCTCCCCGCCACGTGGGGCGGGGAGCGCGTCGAGCAGGTGCAGGACGTCGAGCAACTGCTGTCTCAAAAACGTCCCCAGTCGTCGGAAGCCGGACGCCACACGTCGATGTTGCGCGGGTCGGCCGGCATCCTGCGGGGCCGGTGCGTCTCGTGCTCCTCCGGCGTGAACACCCGGTGCCGGTCACACAGTTCGAAACGCGGGCCGAAGCGGGTGTCGTGCAGGTAGAACGCGATCGACGTCGACGCCGAGTGGTTGACGATGTCCGAGGCGATCGGCGCGCCCTTGTACAGCGCGCGGGCGCGCATCCGCATGACGTGGTCGAGGCTCTTCATCGCGAAGCACAGGTGCGCGACGTAGTGCTCGGTGTTCTTCTGGATGGCGAGGCTGTGGTGGTAGCGGTCCTCGCAGCGGAAGAACGTGGTCGAGCCGACGACGTGGTCCGAGGGCCGGAACCGCAGGACGTTCTGGTAGAAGTCCACCGTTTCCTCGAACTTGGCGGTGGCGATGAAGGGGTGCACCAGGTCGAGCGGCCGGATCTCGATGTGCGGCGGCTCGGCGTACTCCTGGAACTCGGTGAACAGCTCGACGACGAGGCCGTCGGGGTCCTTCACCGCGAAGCCGTTGTCGCACAGAGCCTTCTGCCGCTCCTGGAGCTCGAGCACCTCGAGTCCGGCGTCGAGCACGCTCTTGTGCAGCTGTTCGAGGACCTCCTCGCTCTCGACGCTGTAGCCGACCGCGGTCGTCCAGCCGTCGGTGCGCTCGGGGGCGTGGATCAGTTCGATCGCGTGATGCTCGATGCCGGCGCGCAGGTAGGCGTACTCGTCCGTACGCTGCTCCAGCTGCAGCCCGACGTGGTACTCGAGGAAGTCGATCGTGGCCTGCATGTCCGGGACTTCGATCCGGGCGTACTCCATGCCGTACGGGCCGTGCGGGCGGGTGCTCACCGGCGGTGTCCTTCCTGCAGCGAGCGAGGGACGCTCGGCGAACTCGAACGAGGTGATGGCCTGTTGGGCGATGACCGGCCGCCAGCGGGTGCGCACGAAGCTCTCGTGGGACTCGCTGCCGAGGTAGGCGAGCAGGTCGTCCTGGCTGTCGAAGTCGACGGCCATGGTGTGGGTGAAGGTCTGGTCGCGGGTGCTGATGTTCTCGCCGAGGACGAAACCGCACATGGCCGGATACCGGTCCGGGAAGGCACGCAGCTCGGCCAGCACGGACTCCCGTGTGGCCTCGTCGACTCCGTCGGCGAAACGGAAGGACAGGGTGTGTCGGATCATCGGATCGCCTTCCGTCGCCGGCTAGAGGATGAAGCTGAGCCGGGCGCCTGCCGCCAGCGACTCGTGGCCGAGGACCGAGCGCCGCAACCGGAAACGCAGTCCGTCCTCGGTCGGCACCAGCACATGGTCGTACCACCCGACGTAGGCGTCGAAGCGCCCGTCGCGGGCACGGTGCACCACGAAGGACGCCGCCACCCGGAAGGAGTCCTGTGCGTCTCCCCCGGACAGCCGCACGTTGGACACCAGCCGGTGCGTGCGCGAGTGCGGGTTCTCGGCGTGTGCCTTGCGGGACTTCAGTCGCTTGACCCGCGCGTTCAGCAGGTCCCAGTCGTCGTCGACGAACGATCCGGTCTCGTGCGGGGACCAGCCGGGGCGGTAGTCGGTGGTCGGGATCTCGTAGCGGGCACCGGGCTCGAAGAGGGCCAGCCAGCTGTCGTAGTCCCAGCGGTCGAGGACGTCCGCCTCGGCGTAGAGGAAGTCCTCCACCTCCGGCCTGGTGACGATGCGTCCCGCGCACCGGACCAGGCCGCGGTTGCTGATCGTCGTCATCGGACGTCCCTCCCCGCCAGGAAGGACGCCGGCCGCTCGCCGTGGATCTCGAGGCCGTCGTCGAGCCCGGTGGCTTCGACCCATTGTCGCCAGAAGCCCCGCATCGCGCCCTCGTCGATCGATCTGCCCTGGACGCCCCTGACCTCGTCGGCCATGCCGCGTGACATGTCGCTGTAGTCCAGCTCGGGCGCGGTGGTGCCCGCCGTGGCCTGGATGCCGCGCTGGACCGCCTCGTACGCCTCGATGTCGTCCGGCGTCGCGAGTCCGCCCGGGCCGACGAAGCTGACGACCGTCTTCATCCGCAGGGCGCGCGTGTCCGGGTCCTCGTCGCGCGGGACCAGCTGCCACGCCCGCACGTCGGTCTGGTCGGGCGCCACCGGCTCCAGCTGCCGGATCGACAGACCCTCGATGTCGAAGAGCAGCAGGTTCGGGAAGACGAACAGGATGTGGCTCTCGTCGGCCACGTAGTGCGCCCGCTCCTCCCCCAGCCGCTGCGTCATCTCCGCTCGGTGGGCCTCGGTGCGGACCCGCTCGTCCTCGCCGAAGCGCGGTTCCCAGAGCATGCTGATGCGTCCGCCGTGCCCGGTCAGGACCAGCAGTCCGTGGCCGTTGCCGAGGTTGTACGCGTACTGGTTGTCGTCGGTGACGGCGTAGCCGCTCTCCCGCAGATAGCCGACGAAGGTGTTGTGCGTCGGCGCGAAGTGGTAGCCGTCCATGGCGTTCTCGACGGCGAGTTTCCAGTTGCCGCGCACGCTGTAGAGCTGTGTGCCGGGCAGTGTCGTCATGCCGCCGGCGTGCTGCTGCCGGATCATCGTCATGTAGTCGGCCGCGTCGCCGAGGTAGTCGAGCAGCGGCGGGACGTCGGGGTCGAAGGCGACGAAGACGAACCCCTCGTGGATCTCCAGGCGCGGCACGCCGCGCAGCCCCATCGACGCCCGGAACTCGTCGCTCGACTCGTACGCCCCGGCGTCCGGGATCGCGGCGACCTCGCCGTTGTTGCGGAACGTCCAGGCGTGGTAGAAGCACTGGAAGAGCCTGGTCGAACCCTCACTTTCGCGGCACAGCACGGTGCCGCGGTGCGGACAGGAGTTCAGGAACGCGTGCACGTCGCCGGCGCTGTCCCGGCAGAAGATCAGCGGCCGGCCGCCGAGGGTGCGGACCTTGAAGTCGTTGGGGTTGGGGATCTCGGTCTCGTGCCCGAGGTAGAGCCAGGTGTGCATCCACACCCAGCCGCGTTCCCGGGCGAAGATTTCCGCGCTTCGGTAGGCCTCGCGGTTGACCCGGAAGGTGAGCTGGTCCCAGTCCTCGACGATCATCGGCGCTGGGACGGTCCGGGGGTTGCTTCCCATGGGGAGTTTGCCTCTCACAAGTCCCGACCCGAGTGGCGTGCTATGAGACGCCATCTCGTATGTCGCATCAGAGTCCCCCAGCATTCCCAGGGTGTCAAGCATTCGTTTCCCGGTTGACACCCCGCCCGGGTACGGCCATCATCCTGTTCCACATTGAAATACACCGTCTCGCATACTGTGCGACCGTGTGAAGGGCAACAAGCTCGTGCCGTACGTCATCACGCAGGCCTGCATCGACGTCATGGACAAGTCGTGCATGGAGGAGTGCCCGGCCGACTGCATCTACGAGGGCGACCGGATGCTCTACATCCAGCCCGACGAATGTGTCGAGTGCGGGCGCTGCGAACCCGTCTGCCCGCAGATCTCGATCTTCCACCACGAGGACCTGCCCGAGGAGAGCAAGCACTTCGAGCGCATCAACGCCGAGTTCTTCACCCTCGGGACCGGCCCGCTCGGCTCACCCGGCGGAGCCCGCAAGGTCGGCCAGGTCGGCCACGACCACCCGGAGGTGGGCGCGTGACCGGCCACGCGCCCACGGGAGCCGGCCCCGAGGTCTCCGTCGACCTGCTCATCATCGGCGCCGGCCCGACCGGGCTGTACGGCGCGTACTACGCCGGCTTCCGCGGCTTGAGCGTGGCGGTCGCCGACGCCCTGCCCGAGGTGGGCGGCCAGATCGCCGCGCTGTACCCCGAGAAACTCATCTACGACGTGGCCGGCTTTCCCGCCGTCCGCGGTCAGGACCTGGTGGACCGGCTGGCCGAACAGGCCTGGCGGTGGAACCCCACCTATCTGCTGGGGCACGGGGTCACCCGGCTGGACGACACGGGTGAGGGCGTCGTCGCCACCACGGACGCAGGCGCGCGGATCACCGCGGGCGCGGTGCTCGTGTGCGGCGGTATCGGCAACTTCATCCCCCGTGAGCTCCCGGTGGGGTCCGAGTACCTCGGCCGGGGGCTGCGGTATTTCGTGCCGCGGTTGCACGAGCTCGCCGGACAGGACGTCGTGGTGGTCGGCGGTGGGGACTCCGCGCTGGACTGGGCGCTGTCGCTGGAGCCGATCGCCTCGTCGGTGACGCTGGTGCACCGGCGCACGCGGTTCCGGGCCCACGAGCGCAGTGTCGAGCAGGTGCACGCGTCCTCGGTGCGGGTGCTGACGCCGTACGAGGTCGAGAAGATCTCCGGCGACGGCTCCGTGTCGGAGGTCGTGGTCGCCCGCTCCGACGGCGACCGCATCACCCTGCCCGCCCAGTCCGTCGTGGCCGCGCTCGGTTTCATCGCCGATCTCGGCCCGATCGAGGGGTGGGGACTCGACCTGCGGCGTCGGCGTATCCTCGTCGACCGCACGATGCGCACGAACCGGGAGCGCGTCTTCGCGGCCGGCGACATCGCCGACCACGACGGCAAGGTCAGCCTCATCTCCATCGGCTTCGGTGAGGCGGCCCTGGCGGTCAACCACATCGCCGCCCTGCTCGATCCGGCACGCTCGATCACACCGGGGCACTCCTCCGACGCGTGAGGTGCCGCGCTGAGCCGGGGCGGTGAACGAGAGCCTGGCGCTCCCCCGCCATCAGGCACGTTCACCGCCACGGCTCACGTGGATGCGCGTACCAGCGCTCTTTCACCCACCATGACCCGACCCTTACCATTGCTTCATTCAAGACGGCGTTTCATTTGACGTCCCCATTATTGACTGGGCACGGACAGGAGCGAGAATTCCATGGCCACGAAGGCGCAGGGCGGCACCGGCGAGCAGGAGGGTCCGGACAGGACCGCGCCGACGATCCAGACGGTGCAGCGTGCGGCGCTGATCCTCGGCTCGTTCACGGTCGGCAAGCCGCACATGAGTCTCAACGAGATCACCGCGCGTCTCGGTGCGAGCAAGGCGACCGCGCACCGCTACACGAAGGCACTGCGGGCGGCGAACCTGCTGCGGTACGACGAGCGCACTTCGCTGTACTCCCTCGGGCCTCAGGTACTCACGCTCGCCACGGCGGCACGGGCCGGCCTGCCGATCGTCGCCGCCGCCGAGCCGTACATGGAGGAACTCGTCAGGCGCATCGACGAGACCATCGTGCTGTCGGTCTGGGACGGCGAGTCGGCGACCGTGGTGCGCTCGGTGGACAACACCGACCACATGGTGCGCATCAGCGTCCGCGTCGGCTCGCGCCTGAACCTCACGTCCTCGGCCCAGGGACGTGTCTTCCTCGCGTTCCTGCCCCCGGAGCAGGTGCCGACGCTGCCGCGCTCGGTCCGCAAATCCGAGCTGAACGAGGAGCTCGAAGCCATCCGGAAGCACGGTCTGTCGGTCAACTCCCCCACTGTCAACGGTGTTCGCACGGTCGCGGCGCCCATCTTCGAGGGCGACAAGATCAGCGGAACGCTGGCCATCGTCGGCACGACGGCGACCGTTGATGACGACGTCACGTCGCCGATGGCCCAGGCGTTGCTGGAGACCGCCCGGGCGTTGTCGCAGCGGCTGGGCACCTCTGAGGACTCGCCCAACGGCGGTTGACCTGGCTGTTACGACACCGGAGGGCCCACCGCCGATGCGGTGGGCCCTCTTTCGTGCTTGCACGGGATTCTCCGCTCAGGGGAGCAGGTCGGCCCTCGGCGGGACGAAGAAGTCGATGTTCACGCAGGGCGCCTCGGTGGGCTCCACGTAGTGCTCGCTGCCACGGGGAACCAGCAGGAAGGAGCCGGCAGGCATGTCATGTGCGACCCCGTCCACGTAGTAGTTCGCACGCCCCTCGGCGATGTGGACCAGCTGGTCGAAGTCCTCGTGCCGGTGCGGGTTCAGGGTCATGCCGATGTCGAGCTCGTGGTGGCAGATCATCACCTCGTCCGTCGCGTAGACCCGACGGCGGACCCCCGGCCGTACCTGGGTCACCGGCATCTCGTGCCAGTTGACGACGGTGTGGAACAGGGCCGCGTTGCGTGTGCTCACTGGTTGTCCTCTCCGGTGGCCGCCCGCAGGCCGGCCGCCAACATCTGCAGGTCCGATCCGACGACCAGGTAGTCGGCGTCACCGAGTCCCAGGTCCGACGCGGTGTTCCGGTTCGGCGCCCATCCGCCGAACGCCACCCCGGCGGAGCGGGCGGCGCCCCTGACCCGGTCCACCGCGGCGCTCAGCACCGCCGGGTCCGCCGGCAGGCCGAGGTCGACCGCGAGGTCGGTGCTGCCGACGAAGCACACGTCGAGGGCGGCGACCAGTTCCGGCAGCGGATCCGTCCGCGCCGTCTCGATCTGGCCCACCAGCACCGGCGGGTCGTCCTGCTCGGCACGCAGGAACCCGGCCAGTGGGGCCGCGCCGAAGCGGGCGGCCCTGTTGGCCAGGCTCACGGACCGGCTGCCGGCCGGAGCGAACCGGCTCGCCGCCAGGAGTGCCTCGGACTGGGCGAGGCGGGTGAGCATGGAGAGCTGGATTCCCGCCGCTCCGGCCTCCAGGAGCCGGTTGACCGCGGCGGCGTCCACCTCGGGGACGCGGACCAGGGCCGGCAGCCCGCACGCGTCGGCGTGGCGCACCAGGTCGACGGCGTCCCGCTCGGTGAGGGTGGAGTGTTCGAGGTCGACGACCACGAACGCGAACCCGGCCGCCGCGGCCAGTTCCACCACGTCGGGCGAGGCCAGCTTGACGAACGTGCCGACGGCGGGCGGCCCCGCCGTCAGGGCCGTGCGCAGTCGGCGCCGCTGCAGATGGACGTCACCGACGCTCATGGAGTCCTCCCTGGGATGTGCGGGCGTGTCACGCCGACTTCAGACCCCGCCACGGCACGATGTCGACCTCCTTGCCGCCGTGCAGCACCACGGTCGGCTCCAGGCGCGGCGCGACGATCGTGTTGCCGGCGGCGTCGGGCAGGCTGACCTCGTCGGTCCAGTCGACGACTGTGACGTCGGCCCGCCCGCCGACCTCCAGGCGCCCGTAGCCCTCGGCGTCGAGCCCGAGCAGCTGTGCGGGAGCGACAGTGGCCCGCCGGATGCATTCCTCCAGCGGCGCGCCCAGCGCGACCAGCTTGGAGATGCTGGTGAGCAGGTCGAACACCGGGCCGCGCCAGTTGCGGGCGCTGGTGTCGGAGCTGAGGACGTCGGGCAGGAATCCGTCGGCGATCGCCCGGCGTGCCACCTCGAAGCTGAGATTGCTCTTGCCGTGGGCCGAGTCGAACAGCACGCCGCGCTCACGGGCCGCGGTGACGGCGGGCTGGACGTGGTCGCCGTCGAGGATGCCGTACGGCTTGCCGGTGTAGCAGTGCGCCACGATGTCGCCGGGGCGCAGGTGGTCCAGGACGACGGGGAGCGGCTCCGAGGTCTCACCGATGTGCAGCATCAGCGGCAGACCGGCCTGTTCGGCCAGGGCCACGGACTTCTTCAGCAGCGATTCCCAGTTCTCGCCGACGACGTCCTCGGAGAGACGGATCTTGAAGCCACGGACGATGTCGGGGTGGGCCTCGGCGGTCGCGAGCGCGTCCTCGGGGACCAGGGTGTCGGGGTTCAGCAGCTCGCCGAACCTGAAGTCGATCAGGCCCAGCACCGAGACGTTGAGGAAGTTGACGATGCGCAGGGGGTTGGCTTCGACCACAAGCTTGCGGAAGGCCGCGAACGTCGAGGCGCCGGCCGTGCCGGCATCCGCCGCGGCGACCACGCCGCGACGCAGGTGGGCCTCCTCGGCGGGCGCGCCGACGGCGGAGACGTACTGGAAGATGTGGGTGTGGCCCTCGACGAGGCCCGGCAGCACGGTGGAGCCGGTGACGTCGATCGTGCGGGCCGCCTTCTCCGACAGACCCTCCCCGATGGCGGCGATGCGGTCACCGGTGACCGCCACGTCGAGCCGGGCGTGGGTGTCCGACGCCGGGTCGATGACGGTGCCGCCGGCCAGGACGAGGTCGTACGACGACAGGGAGGAGATGGACATCGAAGTGTGCTCCAGGGTGGGGAACGGTCAGCTGACCGGTTCGGTCAGCCGGTGGTCGTGCTGTGAGGCGTCCGTGGGACGGACGATGCGGGTGACGAGGGGCAGCACGCCGTCCACCTCGACGCGTACCTCGTCGCCGTCGGCGAGGAAGCACGCGCGGTCCTGGCCGGTGCCGGCCGGGGTTCCGGTGAGGACGACGTCGCCGGGTTCGAGCGCGGCGAACCACGACAGCCTGCTGAGCAGATCGGGAACCGGGAAGATCATTCCGTCGCTGGTGTCGTCCTGGACGAGCTCACCGTTGACCCGGGTCCGTAGGCGGATTCCGTGGCGGTCCTCGAGGTCGTCGGAGCTGTAGATCGACGGGCCGAGCGGGGTGAAACCCGGGTAGCTCTTGGCGAGAGCGGGCGTCCCCGTGATGCGCATGACATCACGGGCCGTCATGTCGTTGGCCGCGGTGATGCCGGCGATCGAGGGCCAGACCTCGGACTCGGCCGCCTGGTGCAGTCGGCGTCCCACGACGACCGCGATCTCCCCCTCGTAGTCGGGTTCCGTCACGGACTGCGGGATCACCACCTGCGCGCCGGGGCTCGAAACGCCGGACGATGCGGCCAGGTACAGGATCGGCTGCTCGGGCAGTCCGCGGCCGGTGCTGACCGCCTTCGACAGGTAGTTGAGGCCAATGCCCCACACCGCGCGGGGACGGCCCAGCGGCGCCAGGAGCGTGGCCTCGTCGAACGGGATGCGCCGGCGCACCGCGCAGCACGCCAGGCCCCGCAGCGAGCCGTCCTGCTCCAGGACCGCACCAACGTTCGGAAAAACCGTGTCCAACAGGGAGACGGCCTCGTCCTCGATCCGGCCCAAGCCAGCGTCCGTCATCACTACTCGCATGGCGAGCATCTTTCAATGCGAGATGGCATCGTGTCAAGCGATACGCAAGCACGGGGTGCGGACACGCCGACACCCCGTCCGCACGGCAGTCGGACGGGGTGTCAACGTGCTGGTCAGAGGGCTGATTCGGGCGTTCGGACGATGGCCGTCAGGCGAGCTGTCGCTGCACCTCGCCGCTGTCCCAGTAGTCCGTACGGTGCGTGACGAGACCGTCGGCGACGGTGAACAGGAAGACCCCGCGTACACGCACGGGGCGATCGCCCGCGGAACGCATCCGGAACGTCATGACGTACGGCACCGCCGCCGACTCACCGTCGACGAGGAAGCGCTCGGGCGCGTAGTGCAGGTCCCCGAAGTTCTCGAGGAACCCGGGCAGCGCCGCGCGGTACTCAGCGCGGCCCCTGCGGCTGCGACCCGTCGACGACGTGTGTTCGTTGACGAAGTCCTCGGCCACGCAGGCGGCCACGGCATCGGCGTCGTGCGCGTTCAACGCCGCGAGATACGCCTCGACCGCGGCGCGGGTGTCGTTCAGGACGAACCCCACTTCTGCCGGACCGTGTCGAAGACACGCTGGTCGTGGGAGATCTCGACGACATTGCCATCGGGGTCCTTCAGGGCGCAGATGTAGCCGATGGGATCGGGCATCTGCCGAGGCTCCCAGTGCAGGCAGCCCAGTTCACGGGCCCTGTCCGCGAGCGCGTCGACGTCCGCGCGCTCCGGCACCTCGATGCCGATGTGCGCGAACGGGTGCAGCAGGCCTTGCTGGGTGCCCTTGTCCTTGTTGAACGACACCAGGACGAGCACGAACGGTGTCTCGGCCTGCTGGTCGTTGGAGAGCCAGACGCTTTCGCCGTCGGCGTCCTTGAACCGCTCGACGACGACCAGGGGAGTCAGCGAGGTGTAGAACTCGATCGCCTTGTCGAGATCGCCGGTCGGCAGCGCGACATGAGTCCAGCGGGCCGAGGTGAGACCGGTGGCCACGGTACCTCCAAAGAGTGGTGCGATTTTCCTCGAGCGTAGGTCTGCGCGCCCCCTCAGGTCGATGTGCTGCGGACACAACGCGTACGCCGGGAACGCTGCCCCCGCGCGACATCGGATCCGGGCCTGGCGCCGTGGGAACCTGCGGCACGACAGCGACGGGAGTCGCCAGGGGAAGACGAGGGAAACGTGCACTACCGGATTCTGGGCGGGACGGGCATCGAGGTGAGCGAGCTCTGCCTCGGGACGATGATGTTCGACGCCTGGGGCAATACAGACGAGGCGGAGTGCCGCCGCATGGTGGCGACGGCGCTGCACGCCGGGGTCAACTTCATCGACACCGCTGACGTGTACGCGTTCGGCGAGTCGGAGGAGATCCTCGGCCGGGCGCTGAAGGGACGGCGCGACGACGTCGTACTGGTGTCGAAGTTCCACAACCAGATGCCCGGAGGTCCGCTGGACCGCAACCGGCGCGGCAATTCCCGGCTGTGGATCATGCGCGCCGTGGAGAACAGCCTGCGACGGCTGCGCACGGACCACCTCGACGTGTACCTGGTCCACCGTCCCGATCCGGAGACCGACATCGAGGAGACGCTCGTGCGCTCAGCGACCTGGTGCGGGCGGGCAAGGTGCGGGCGATCGGCACGTCGAGCTTCGCGGCCGAGGAGATCGTGGAGGCGCAGTGGGCGGCGCGGCGCGCCGGCCGCGAGCGGTTCACCGTCGAACAGCTGTCGTACTCGATCCTGGCTCGGCACCCGGAGGCCGCCGCCCTGCCCATCGCGCAGCGGCACCGTATGGGCGTCATGGTCTGGAGCCCGCTGAACGGCGGCTGGCTGACGGGCAAGTACCGGGCCGGCGCGGAACCGGCGGCGGACTCGCGCGCGCGGACCCACGGCGACCACTTCGACTTCGCCGACGACGAAGTGCGCGAACGCAAGCTTGCTGTTGTCGAGGAGCTCGTGCGCCTCGCCGCCGACGAGGGCTGCACGCTCGTCGAGCTAGCCCTGCGGTTCGTGCTCGCCCATCCCGGCGTCACTTCGGCCGTCATGGGACCGCGCACCCACGACCAGCTCCTGACACAGCTCAGAGCGGTGGACCGGCCGCTGTCGGCCAAGACGCTGGACCGGATCGACACCCTCGTCGCACCGGGCGGCGTGCTCAACCCCAGCGACGTCGGCTACACGCCGCCCGCGCTGGAGATCGCGGCGCTGCGCCGACGGTGACGCATGGGGCGCGCTTCCACGGCGGATGCCGGCAGCGTGCCGGGTCCGCCGTGCCCCTCCCGCCGCTCCGGCCCCTACGTCGGCCGGCCCGAGACCGCCTCGTACGCCTCGATGAGCTCGCGTGACCGCTTCACGTCGCCCGCGATGGCATCGAGGAGGGCCTCGATCGAGTCGAACTTCGCCTGTCCGCGGACGAAGGCGAGGAGGTCGACGGTGACGTGCATGCCGTACAGGTCAAGACCGACGCGGTCGATGGCATGGGCCTCGAAGGAGCGTTCCGTACCGTCGAAATGAGGCTTCGTGCCGATGGAGACCGCGGCGGGCATCGCGTCACCCCCAGCGCGCAGCCACCCGGCGTAGACACCGTCCGCGGGGATGGCGGTGTGCGGCAGCGTCTCGACGTTGGCGGTCGGGAAACCGAGCTCGCGACCGCGCTGAGCACCGCGGACGACGACCCCCTCGACACGGTGCGGACGGCCGAGGACCTCGGCGGCGCCCTGGACGTCGCCCTCGGCGACGAGGCGGCGGGTCAGGGTGGACGAGAAGGGCTCGCCGCCGCCGGCCTCCCCGCGTATGACCAGGTCGACGACCTCGACCTCGTAGTCATAGCTGTGACCGAGCTCGGCGAGGACGGCGACGTTGCCGGCGGCCCTGTGCCCGAAGCGGAAGTTGGGGCCTTCGACGACCCACTTGGCATGCAGCCTCTCGACGAGAACTCTCAGGACGAAATCCGCCGGCGACAGCCTCGCGAACTCCTCGGTGAAGGGGAGGATGAGCAAGACGTCGACGCCGTGTTCTGCCATCAGTTCCGCACGCCGGTGGCGCGGGGCGAGCAGTGGAGGGCGGCTGCCGGGACGTACGACCTCGCGTGGGCGCGGGTCGAACGCGACGACGACAGAGGGGACTCCGAGCTCCCTGGCACGGTCCACCGCTCGGCCGACGATCAGCTGATGCCCCCGGTGCACACCGTCGTAGGAGCCGATGGTGACCACGCTGCGCCCCCAGTCGTGCGGGATGTCCTTGAAGCCATGCCATTGCTGCAACCTGTCCACTCCTTGAGCCTGTGTCCGTGGTATCCGAATGTCCACGCCGCCACCGCCCATCCCCGGGCGCTCCGCGGGAGTCAGAGATCCGCGGCGACGCGGAAGCCGACGTTGCCGCTTGAACTGTCGGGGTCGTTCCCGGTTCGCGCGGCGACGCGGTACCGGTTGCAGTACGAGGCGTGGCACAGGTAGGAACCGCCGCGCATCGCGCGGCTGGTGTGAGCCGGATCGAATTGGTTGGCGCACCATTCCCACACATTGCCGGCCACGTTGTACAGCCCGAACCCGTTCGGCTGGTAGGCATCAACCGGGGCGGTTCCGGTGTAGCCGTCCTCGGCGGTGTTGTGCACCGGGAAGCGGCCCTGCCAGATGTTGCATCGATGCTGCCCGTCGGGGGTGAGCTCGTCACCCCACGGGTAGCGTGCCTGGTCGAGCCCGCCACGTGCGGCGTACTCCCACTCGTCTTCGGTGGGCAGGCGGCATCCGGCCCAGGCACAGAACGCGGTGGCGTCGTTCCAGGAAATGTGCACGACGGGGTGGTCCCAGCGCCCTTCGAGACCGCTGCCAGGTCCCTCCGGGGTTGCCCAGTAGGCCCCTGCCACCCCGCACCACCAGGGTGTCCGCTGTGGGCGTGGTGAGACCTTGCGGAGCTCGCCGGGCAGAAACTTGGCGAACACGTAACTCCACCCGTACCGCTCGGCATCCGTGCGGTAGCCGGTCACGGAGACGAACTCGGCGAAGCGCGCGTTCGACACGCAATGTGCGTCGATGACGAACGGCGCCACGGTCACCTCGCGCACCGGGCCTTCGCTGTCCTCGGGAAACCCGTCGCGGTCGTCGGTGCCCATCCGGAAGATCCCACCGGGCAACGCGATCAGCGCACCGATATCGCGGCCGTCCTTCGGTACTCGCTCAGCCCGGCCCTGATGGCCCCCGCGGCCCGGAGCACAACATCCTGCCATTTCGCTATCCCTTCTGCTTCCGCCCATCCGTGGGACTGGCTCACTGTTTCGATCATGTCCGGCTGTGATCGCGGACCACCTCCGCGAGCCGCGGGCCGACGGGTGTGTCTGACGCCAGGCGCGGTGGACTGTCGACCTGGCCGACCGCATGCCCGGCGGCTGGTCCTGCTTCCTCGGCTCGCCGTTCCCCGACCGATCGCCATGATCTCGATCGGGAGCCCGCGGACACCCACCCCTTGTGGCAGTGGGCGCCGATGTCCCTGCCGCATCCCTGGCGCTCAGGTCGACCCACGCTGGAAGGGCCGGCACAGCGCGGCGGGCTGCCGGTGCTGGGTGGTGAACAGCACCATGGCGAGGAGCGCGAGCAGATACGGGGCTGCGACGAGCAGTTCGGCGTTGAGGGTGATCCCGAGCGCCGGGAGAGCCAGCCGCAGCGCGTCGGACAGGCCAAACAGCAGGCAGCCGAGCATGGCCCTGCCGAGCCGCCACGCCCCGAAGATCACCGCGGCGATGACGATGAATCCTCGCCCTGCGGTCATGTCCTGGTTGAACGATCCGACCTCGCCGACCGCGAGGTACGCGCCACCGAGACCGGACAGTGCGCCGCACCACAGCAGGGCCTGCCGACGCCGCACGTTCACCTTGATGCCCGTGACGTCTGCGGCCTGCGGGTTCTCCCCGACCGCCCGCAGTTCCAGGCCCCAGCGACTGCGCTCCACCAGCCACCAGGTGAGCGGCACCAGCGCGAAGAGGAGGAAGGCGGGCCAGCGCTGGGAGAACAGCGGCTTGCCGATGAGTGGGATGTCCTGAAGCAGCGGGATCGACAGTACTGCGACCTGGTGCGAGACGAACTGCTCCGCGGTGATCAGGTAGCTCGTCAGCCCGAGCAACAGCGCGTTCAGCACAAGACCGACCGCGAAGGTGTTGATCTGTGCCCGGTGGGAGAGGTTGCCGTGTACGAAGCCGAGGATCAGGCCGACCACGACGCCGGCCACGAGGCCGATGGTGGCACTGCCGGACGCGCTGGCGGTGGCGACCGAGGTGAACGCGGCGCCCAGCATCATCGCCTCGACGGAGATGTTCATGGTGCCGGCGCGCTCGGCCAGGTACTCACCGCAGGCGGCGAACGCCAGCGGCACGGTCAGCCGGACACCGCTGGAGAGAATGGTCGCGGTGTCTTCGAGAACGCTCATGAGGCTGACTCCACCTTGGTCGGGACAACGGGCACGGGGCGCGCCGTGGTCGGCGCGGCACCGCGGCGGCGGCGCCAGAGGTCGATGAGGACGGGCGGCGCGACGAACGCGAGGACGAGCAACGCCTTGACGATGTCGACGAGGTAGTACGGCACACCGGTGGTGGACAGGAAGTTGCCGCCCGCGCGCAGCACGCCGAACAGGAACGCCACCGGGATCGTGGCCAGGGGCCGGTTGCGCGCGACGAGCGCGACGAGCAGACCGTCCCAGCCGACGTTGTCCGACACTCCGGCCGTCAGCCGGTTGGTGCCGATCGGGCTGGCCACCAGCAGCCCGCCGGCCAGCCCCGCGAGGGCGCCGGACACCGCCAGGGTGAGGCCGCCGACCGCGCCCACGCGGACACCGGCGTGCTTGGCCGTCACCGGGTTGAGTCCGACCATGCGCGCCTTGAAGCCCCAGCGGCTGCGGGTGAGGAGGATGAAGACTCCGGCCGCGGCGATGAGCGCGAGGAACAGGCCGGTGTTCAGCTGCAGCGACGGGTACTGTCCGAAGGTGGCGAGCTGGGCGTTGGCCGGCAGGGGGTTGGACTGCGCGTCAGCCATGTCGGAGGCACTCACGGTCTCCTGCAGCAGCCACTGCGTCCCGACGGCGAACGAGATGACTTGGACGGCGACGAACGACATCAGCAGGGTGCTGACCGCGATGTTGACTCCGCGGTAACGGTGCATCAGGGCGCTGAGACCGGCCCAGACGCCACCGCCGACGGCCGCGGCGATCAGTACCACGACGGCCAGCATCGGGCCGGGCAGGGCCAGTCTCAGCCCGACCCAGGCTCCGGCTAGAGCACCGATGAGTACCTGTCCCTCCTGGCCGATGTTGACCGTGCCGGTGGTCGTGCAGATACACATACCCACCGCGACCAGCAGCAGAGGCGCCGCGTTGAGCAGCGTGGTCGTCCATCCGTCGGCATTGGCCAGACTTCCTTTCCAGATCGCGTCCAGCGCGGCACTCGGCGAGAGACCGGTCAGTACGAGCAGCAGCGCGGACACACCGGCGGCGAGGAGTACGAGCAGGACGGTCAGGCCAGTTGTCATCCAGCCACCGCGCCTTGGCCTGAGCTGTGCGAGGAGACGACGGCCGAGCTCGTCCGGGCCGGGCCGGGATGCTGCGCTCATGCGGCCTCACCGCCGACCAGCATGCCGAGCCGCTCGGGGGTCGCCTCCGAGACGGGGAGCAGTCCTGTGATCCGCCCGGAGGAGATCACCGCCATCCAGGTCGCAAGGGCCATGACTTCCTCGAATTCGGTGGATATGAGCAGCACACCGACGCCTTCCGCGGCCGCCTTGCGCAGCCGGGAATACATGCTCTCGATGGCACCGACGTCCAGCCCGTGAGTGGGCTGCGCGGCCACCAGGACGCGGGTGTCACCGGACAGTTCCCGGGCGAGTACGACCCGCTGTTGGTTACCGCCGGAGAGGCTGCGAACGGGCAGGTCCAGCGAGGGAGTGAAGATGTCGAACTCCTCGGCGAGGCGGCGCGCCTCGGCCTGCATCGCGGCCCGCCGCACCAGGAAGCGGCCACTGACCTCGGACAGCGACTTCATCGCCAGGTTCTCGGCGATACTCATGTCGAGAACGACACCGCTTTGGTGCCGGTCCTCCGGCACGATGCCCAGACCGGCCTTGGTGAGCGCGCCGGGCCGGGTCACGTCGACGCTCTGTCCGGCGACCTCGACGGTCCCCGCGGTCGGCACGACAAGACCCGACAGGACATCGCCCAGCGTCGCCTGGCCGTTGCCCTCGACGCCGTAGAGGGCGACGATCTCCCCCGCGCCCACGGTCAGATCCACGCCGTCGAGGCGCTTCACCCCGCCTTCCTCGACGGTGAGTCCCTCAAGACGCAGGACGGCCGGCTGCCGGGCCCGGGTCTCGCTGCCGGTGCTCGTGGTCCGCACCGGCAGCATGCCGAGGGCGGCAGCCTCCTCGCCCAGCGACACCTCCCTGCCCACCATCTGCCTGGCGAGTTCCGCCGCGGTGGTCTCGGCGGTGACCGTCCGGTGGGTGACGCGTCCCTTGCGCAGGACCGTCACACGGTCCGTGGCCTGGGCGATCTCGGCGAGCTTGTGGCTGATCAGAATCACAGCGCGTCCCTCCTCCCGCACCACCCGGCGGAGTACGGCGAACAACTCCTCCGACTCCGCCTGGGTCAGCACCGAGGTCGGCTCGTCCAGGATCAGGATCTGGGGGTCACGCCGCAGGCACTTGATCACCTCGACGCGCTGCCGCTGGCCGGCCGAGAGGGCGTCGACACGCGCTTCGGGGTCGATCGGCAGTCCATACCGGGCGGAGACGTCGGCGATGTCGGCGCAGATGGCCTGCTTGTTCACCTTGCCGGTGTCGCCGAGTGCCACGTTCTCCCACACGGTCAGCCTGCTGATGAGGCTGAAATGCTGGTGCACCATGCCGATGCCCAGCTCGGCCGCTTCCTGCGGACTGTCCAGCGCGACCTGCTCGCCGCGCACCAGGACGGCGCCGGCGTCTCGCCGGACCAGCCCGAGCAGGACCTTCATCAGACTGGATTTGCCCGCCCCGTTCTCACCCAGGAGTCCGTGGATCTCGCCGGCGTCGACCATGAGGTCCACGCCGTCGCAGGCTGTGACGGAACCGTAGGACTTCGTGATGCCTCGCAGTTCAAGCACCGGAACCGCTGAGGTCGTCGCTGTCATCGCTGATCTTCCTTGTCGGTATCGGTACGTCAGCTGAGGCGCTTGACTTCGGCGTCTGCGTCGATCTCCTTGTTACCGATCTTCTTCATGAACTCGGTCAGCTTCTTCGCCTCGTCGCCCTTGGGGTCGCAGAACTTCACCGCTGGATAGGGGTCGACGCCCATCTGCCACACGCGGGTCGTGCCCATCTTGAGGTTGTTCTTGGCGAACTCCTCCAGCGCGGCGAGGAAGTAGGAACCGGGGCTGAACAGCACCGAGATGTCGAACTTCGGGTCGGTGGAGGAGCAGCGGTCGGTGCCGGGGGTGAGGGTCATCACGCCGTTGGCGTTGGCCAGTTTCGTCGCGGCGTCGGTCGCGCCGCCCAGGTTGGGGTAGATCAGTTTGGCGCCCTGGCTGATCTGCGCCTGCATGGCTTCCTTGGCCTTGGCCGAGTCGTTGTAGTCGCCGGTGTAGGTGACGAGCACCTTGGCGTTGGGGATGACCTCGCGAATGCCGGCGGTGAAGGCCCTGGCGCCGGCGACGCTGAAAGCCGCCTTGGGGCCGGTGACGAAGCCGGCCGTGGTGACGCCGGCGGCCTTCATCTTCAGGCCCGCGGCATAGCCGCCGGCGAGCTGGGTCTGGTTGGGGTTGTCGGTGGACAGTAGAATCTTCGGGGACTCGGTGACGACGCCCTTCGCCGCCGGTACGTACCAGGCGGTCTTGGCGCATACCGGTTCCTCGGAGGCCGGGATGGCGGCCTTGAGGTCGGTCCCGCCGAGCGCGATCAGGTCGACGTGCTGCTGGCACAGCGCGCGCGCCGCGCTGAGCCCGTCGGTCGCGTCCACGCTGCCGCGCTTGATGACCGTCCAGCCCTGCTTTTTGGCGAAGGCCTCCGCCGAGTCGACGAAGCTCTGGTAAAAGCCGCGGTCGTTGATGTCGCCGGGGCTGAGGACACCGATGACGACCTTGCCGTCGCCGTTGACATCGGGCTCCTTCAGGGGCAGGCCCTTGCCGTCGGCCGCCTGGTCGGTCGCCGTGGGTGCCGTCGCCGAGTTGCTGGCGCAGGCGGAGAGCGCGAGGGCTCCTGCGAGGGCGAGGCCGACCGCGGCCCGACGACGCCGCAGGGTGCTGGCAGTAGTCATGTCCGTGTTCCGTTCACTGGATGGCACCGCCGTGTGGAGGCGGAGGTGGAATGAGGAAGAGTGGTCGCCGGTTCAGCGGGTCGGCCGGCCACATCAGGTTTTGCGTGGAGGCAGGGTTCTGGTGGAAAGGGCTGCTCAATCCCGGCCAAGGACCAGGGGAACCCCATTCGCCCGACCGCTTCGAACCGCCTCCACGACCTGAGGCGGACATGATCGAGTCACTGGTGATGACACAGACGACTTGGGCGAGCATGTGTACGCCCGAGAAGCCGGCGGTTTGTGATGTGGTCGCCCGGGTCGATCACCTCGTGCACGCGGCACTGCAGGCGGGCGGGGCTTTCGGCCGACGACAGGGTGTCGACGATGTGGGAGTGCACAGGCCACCGGTCGGCGGTGCCCAGCGTACTCGCGGGCCACCGAGGTGCGAAGGGGCCGCCGCCAAGATGAACTGAGGTCAGCGGCGGTTCGCCGTTGACCGGCATGTAGCGGCGGTACCACTGGTTGCGGCCGCAAGCCCTTCTTCTTCGCTGGCTCAAACCCGGGTGTGTCGATGACGTTCAACGGGTGTTCTCCCTCACTGGGTGGCCAGCCGGCTCCGTCCGCCGGGCCGCGCGGGCCGGGTGGGGCCTGCTTCGACGCTCCGACGAGGGCGGGAGAGCGGCGGACCGCTCGGCGGCAGCCGCTGCGATTGCCACGAGGTCGATGCCGGGCACCGCCCCTCTTGGACCAGCCTGAGCCGCTGAGGTTGTCGGTGTGAACCGATCTTCCTCGTGGTCTCGGTAGGTCAGCCGAGGCGCTTGACCTCGGCCATCGGGTCGATCTCCTTGTTACCGATCTTCTTCATGAACTCGGCCAGCTTCTTGGCCTTGTCGCCCTCGGGGTCGCAGAACTTCACCGTCGGGTAGGGGTCGACGCCGAGCTGCCACACGCGCGTCGTGCCCATCTTCAAGTTGTTCTTGGCGAACTCCTCCAGAGCGGCGCGGAAGTAGTCACCCGGGTTGAAGATCACTGCAATGTCGAACTTCGGGTTGGTCGAGTCACACCGGTCCGTGCCCGGGGTGAGGGTCACCACGCCGTTGGCGTTCGCCAGCCGCGCCGCGGCGTCGGTCGCGCCGCCCAGGTAGGGGTAGATGACCTTGGTGCCCTGGCTGATCTGTGCCTGCATGGCCTCCTTGGCCTTCGCCGAATCGTTGAAATCGCCGGTGTAGGTGCTCGTCACGGTGGCCCTCGGGACGACCTCCCGGATCCCGGCCTGGAAGGCCTTGGCGGCGAGGACGCTGAAGGATGCCTTGTTGCCGGTGACGAACCCGGCCTTGGTGTAGCCGGCGGCCTTCATCTTCAGGCCCGCGGCGTAGCCGGCGGCGAGCAGGCTCTGGTTGGGGTCGTCGGTGGACAGCAGGATTCGCGGGGTCTGGGTGACGACGCCCGCCGCCGCCGGCATGTACCAGGCGGTCTTGGCGCAGACCGGTTCCTCGGAGGCCGGGACGGCGCTCTTGAGCTCGGTCGCGCCGAGCGCGACGAGGTCGACGTGCTGCTGGCACAGCGCGCGCGCCGCGCTGAGCGCGTCCGTCGTGGACACACTGCCGCGCTTGACGATCGTCCAGCCCTTCTGCTTGGCGAAGTCGTCCGCCGAGTCGACGAAGCTCTGGTAGTAGCCGTGGTCGTTGATGTCGCCGGGGCTGAGGACACCGATGACGACCTTGCCGTCGCCGTTGACATCGGGCTCCCTCAGCGCCGGACCGCTGCCGCCGCTCTCCGCCGCCTTGGGCGCCGTCGCCGCGTTGCCGGCGCAGCCGGACAGCGCGAGGGCTCCCGCGAGGGCGAGGCCGACCGCAGTCCGACGAGGCCACAGCGTGCCTTTCGTGGTCATGAGCGTTGTTCCATTCACTGGGTGGCACCGCTGCGTCAGGGCGGTGGTGAATCGGGGGAAGTGGTGGTCGGTTGAGCAGGTCAGCCGAGATGGTTCACTTCGGCCTGGGAGGCACGGTTCTGGTGGAAGAGGGACTCCTCATCCGCGGCCAGGAACTGCGGGGACCCCATCCGCCCGACCGCTCGGACCGGGTGGGGTCGATGCGGCCCGGGTGGTGACGGAGGCGTCGGCGGTGACGCAGACGGGCTCGGTGGGTGTGGGCACCCGTGTTGATCGTCTCGTGCACGTGGCACTCCGGGTGGGCGGGCGATCGGCCAGCCGACTGCGGGTCCACGGCCTGGGAGAGGACCCGTCGCCGGTCGGCGAGGTCCATCGCGCTGGCGCCGCTGGGGTACTCACGGGCCACCGCCTCGGTGGGCTCGGCGCTCTCGACGGTCGGGACATTCATGTAGAGCCAGGTAGCAGCCTTGGGTTTGGTGGGGTGCTGCCGCTGAGCACCGGCGTAACCGCGATCAGCGGTGATTCGCCGATGACTGGCATGTCGTAGCCGTTCGGCGTGACATCGGTCCCTACCGCCGGGGCGAGCGTTCTGCTAGTCGCGATCTGCGGCGGTACCACCGGTTGCGGCAGCAGGCATGACTCTCCGGCGGCGGAACCCCAGACATGTGGATGACCTTCAACGGCCGGTCTCCTTCACTGAGTGGCTGCTGGCTCGGTGGGCCAGGTCGGTCGGGGAGTGATACCGGCTCGCCGCAAGAGGGCGGCGGACCGCTCGGCGGCAGCCGCGGCGACGGCCTCGAGGTCGACGCCGGTCGGTCGCCGGTCACGGAGGACCACGCGGCCGTCGACCAGCACGTCCCGGACGGTGCGCGACACGTGGCCCCATACGAGCTGGCGAGCGAGGTCGCCCCGGGGTGTCCAGGCGGGGTCGTGAGTGTCGAGCACGACGATGTCGGCGGCCTTGCCGACCTCGAGGGAACCGATCCGTTCGCCGAGACCGATCGCCCGGGCGCCGTCGATCGTCGCGAGGGCGAAAGCCTGCTCGGCGCGGATCGGGTCGGGCAGATCATGGTCCCGTTCGAGGCCGACGAACAGGTAGGCCGCCAGGAGGACGTCCGGGGCGTCGCCGGCGTTGTGCGCGTCGCAGCCCAGTGCCACCCGGCCGCCCCGCCGCACAAGTTCGGCGTGGCGGGAAGCACGGGTGTATCCCTGGGCGAGACGTAGGTAGGCCCCCGGGCAGGCGGCGACCGCTGTACCGGACTCGAGGATCGCATCGACCTCCGCGTCGTCGAGCCACACGGCGTGCCCCAGCAGCAGGCGCGGGCCGAGGACTCCCAACTCGCGGTAGTGGACCACCGGCCGACGTGCGCAGCGCCGGGCGTACGCCTCGATGTCGGCGGGTCCCGGCGAGACGTGCCAGGTCAGTCCGGTGTCGAGCCGCTCGGCCAGGCTCGCCGCCCCGGCGAAGAGCTCGTCGCTGGCCAGGTCGTGGCCGACGAGCGTGACCCACCCGGTGACCGGCCCCGTGGCCGGCAAGGACCGGACGATGTCCTCCTGCCTGGAGAGCACCTCGTCGGCGGGAGCACTGAACGGCACGCCCTCGGCGTCCCAGCCCCAGCCCCCGACCCGGGCGCGGATACCCGCGGCGCCCAACCCCGTGGCGACTCGTTCCGGGTAGGCCACCGTGCCCGGCTCCAGCACCGTGGTGATGCCGCGGGACAGGCAGTCGACCGCCGTGACGGTGGCGGACAGCTCGTCATCGTCACCGTCTGCGTGGGCATGTAGTGGGACGATCCAGTCGAATATCGACTCCTGCGAACTGATGTGGTCCGGGATCATGCTGCGCACGAGTGGGTCGACGGTCGTGTGCTGGTGGGCGTCGACCAGGCCCGGGATCACCACACAGCCCGACGCGTTGATCTCCCGCGCCCCCGGGAAGCGGGCGCGAAGGTCGTCGGCCGTGCCGAGCGCGGCGATGCTGTCTCCGGATACGGCGACCGTCGCACCGGTCAGGACCCGCCGAGCGGAGTCCATCGTGACGACGTCGCCACCTACGATCAGCAGGTCGGTCATGGCTCGATCACGACCTTCCCGATGGTGTCGCGGGTGCCGAACACGTCCCAGGCTTCGGCCATGTCCTCGAGCGGGAACCGGGCGGCGGTAGGCAGGTACAGGCCGGCGGCGAAGCAGGCTGACATGGCGGCGCCGAAGTCGACCGATGTGTAGCCGCCGACACCCAGCAGTTTGAGGCCACGGTGGAAGACCTCCCTGAGCGAGAACGACACCTGGTCACCACTGGTGCTGCCCATCAGGAGCAGACGCCCGCGGATGCCGAGGCAGTCCAGTGAGGTGCGCCAGGTTTCGGCACCGACGTGGTCCAGGACCAGGTCCGCGCCGACGCCGTCGGTGAAGACCGTGATCGTCTTGACGGCGTCCGGGTCACCGTTGCGCAGGACCAGGTCCGCGCCGGCCGCGTTGGCCGCGGCCAGCTTCGCGTCGGTGCTGGCGAACGCGACGACCGAGGCCCCGGCCCGCTTGGCCAGCGTGATGGCCGCCAGGCTGACGGAACTCGCACCGCCGTGCACGACAAGGGTCTCACCTGCGGCGAGCGACCCGACCGTGTGCACCGCGTACCAAGCCGTCGCGAAGGCAGTGGGGAGGGTGACGGCCGCGGAGAGCGGCATGGAATCAGGGAGTGGAACGATCGAGTCCGCGGACACAAGCACATATTCCGCCAGTGCGCCGGGGGCGTTGGCGCCGAGGATGCGCGGGCTGACACAGTACGCACGATCGCCCACCGCGCAGTATGGGCAACAGCCGCAGCCCTGGGTGGGATCGGCGATGACCCGGTCACCGGAGACGATCGAGCTGACCGCGGATCCGGTGGCCACCACCGTTCCGGTGAAGTCCATGCCCGGCACGTGCGGAAGGCGGAAACCGGGGATCACGGCCGGCCCCCTGAGCTGCTGCAGGTCCAGCCGGTTGAGTCCGCAGTACGCGACCTCGACGACGACGTCGCCAGGTCCGCACACCGGCTCCGGGATGTCCTGCAGAAACATGGCCTCGGGCCCGCCGAAATCGGTCTGCACCATGGCTCGCACCGTGCAGCCTCCTCACTCTGTCCCGTCTCGCATTGCGAGGCGGTGGAACGTATTGCGAGGTACTCTGCCTCCGCCGACCGGTGCTGTCAACGCTCCTGCGCTACATCTTGGTTTCGCCGGAGTTTCCCCTGCTCGGAAGGCTCATAGCGCACGCTGAGGGGGTGTGGGAGCGAGCACACGGGCAGGCGCGCCGCCGGGCCGGGCGGCCGCGCATCGCAGACCGGGTCAGCGTCCGGCGGACATCGGCTCGTCGTCGCCAAGCCGCCACTGGTCGTCGGCAGCGAGCAGGTCCAGGGCCGTGAGCGCCAAGTGCAGTTCCGCCGAGGCGGTCGGGAGCAGGGGGTCCGAGCCGAGGAGGCTCTTGATCTGGCGCACCCGGTAGCCCATCGAGTTGCGGTGCAGCTGGAGTTGTTCGGAGACGCTCTGCCGACTGCCTCTCTCGGCCAGCCAGGCGCGCAGAGTGGCCATCAGCTCCGGACGCTGCCGGATCGGCCCGAGATGCGCCTCGCCGTATGCCTCGAGTCGCGCGGGCGGAAGGGGCAAGAGTACCTGGACGACTCCGCAGCGGTCGAAGGTGAGCAGCGAGACGCGCTGGGTCCGGGCCAACCGGAGCAGCCTTTCGGCCTCGGTGAAGGACCGGGCCAGGCCGCCCGGTGAGTCGGGGTGGGAGCCGCTTGCCGCGACGACGTCATGGTCAGCGGACTCGTCGCCCGTCATGAGGCGCAGCCGGTTCCGCAGGCGGGCCAGCACCGCCTCGCCCGGCACGACCGTCCACGCCGTACGCCCCTCCTGCCGCACCGGATGTCCCAGCCAGGTGAGGGCCGTGGACCAGGCGCGCAGGCGGGAGCCGCCGTAGCGCAGTACGGCAGCGGCCAGGGGTCCCTGTAGATCAGTACCCAGTGCCGTGGCCGCCGCGTGCACCGAGCGGCTCACCGTCCCGGACCGCAGGACGGCGACGACGTCGGCCGGTGTGGGCTGCGGCGGCGGATCAGCGGAGCCCTCCCCCGCGGACGGCGTCGATGAGCAGCGCGGTGCAGGATCACGTCGACCCGTTCGTCGACCATGTGCTGCAGCTGCCGGGACTGCTTGCCCGCGTCCGCCTCGGCGTTGGCGTACTCGACCCGGCCCTGGCCGCGGGTGAGGGATTCGACCTTCGCCTCGATGATGGGGTAGTGGAATGTCTCGTACTGGGGGCTCGTGTTCTCCGGCAGCAGCAGCCCCACTGTGATGTCGTTGCCCTTGGTCGGACTTACGTCGCCGCTGCTCCCCGTCGCGCGGAGCGCGCCGCAGCCGACGAGCGGGCCGGCGATCGTGATGACGGCCAGGGACATGGCAATACGACGCATCGGAAGCTCACTTCAGGGTGTGGTCCGGTCGTGGGCAAGGCAATCAGCCCACCAGCTGGAAAGCCGGCGCGGAGGCGGCCCTCAACAGCAAGTTGCAGCAATATACGATATACCGTTCCGCGATGCGAAACGTGGGAGTAGTCGCCCGCATGCTTCGACGCCATCACGGGGTGTTTGCAGCCTGCCCCGATGCCGGCGGGAGCGCCGGACTGGGGTCAGCCAGCACAACACGCCCCAACGGTGCTGCGACGCCGCTGGGCTCTGGTGCCTTGACTTACAAGCACGGGGGCACGGCCTCCTGACCCTGAGCACCTCATGACTTGTCGGGCGACCACCGGCCCGGCAGCATCTCGTCGATGCGCCCCTTTGCTCCGGGGGTGATACGCCGCCCCGGGAAACCGGATCCACCGGCAGATAGACCGGCCGCGACTCCCGCACCCCGTCACTTCAGCACCGACAACGACTGTTCCCACCCGATCTGCTCGATGATCACCACCGCGGGCATCCGCGGGTACTGCGCCAGGAACGCAGGGACCAGCCGCGGCTGGAAACGGCAGTCGACACCCCGACAGGACCAACCGGACGACCAGCGAGAATGCATCCCACCTCTGACTCGCAGCGCAAGCGACCAGCGCTTTTCGAGATGGAAATCTCTTCCGTCGCCCCCTTGGTCGGCTGGGTGGTCTGCGCTACCATGACGCCACATATCGCAAAGCGAGACATCATCTCACATTACGAGAGAACGCCAGATCGCGGCGCTCGTCACGGAGCCATCCGAACGCGCTGGGCTGCAAACGATGGGCCGCCGCCTCGGCTGCTACTCGCCCGGCATCGCGCGCGACCGCGCACTGTGGCCAGCGGTTCTCCGGGCAGAGAAATGAGGCAAAGAATGGGCAACAAGTTCGAGCCGGCTTTTGCTGGCGTCATCCGCGAAACGGTCGCGGAATCGACGCCCTGGCAGGCGCCGGTAGCTCACCCGGGGCCAGAAGCCCCGAACATCGCGGTGATCGTCCTCGACGATGTGGGGTTCGCGCAGTTCGGGTGTTTCGGAGGTGCCATCGAGACGCCGACCATCGACCGGCTCGCGGCCGAGGGGACCCGGTACACGAACCTGCACGTCACACCCTTGTGCTCGCCGACCCGAGCGTGCCTGCTCAGCGGACGCAACCATCACTCGGTCGGCATGGGCATGCTCGCCGGCTTCCCGTCGGGCTTCCCGAACGGGCGGGAATCCGTCTCGCACCGTGCACCGATGCTGCCCTCGCTCCTGCAGCAGGCCGGCTACCGCACCTACGCGATAGGCAAATGGCACCTCACTCCGATGAAGGAGATGAAGCCGTCGGGTCCCTTCGACCACTGGCCCCTGCGCAAGGGCTTCGACCGGTTCTACGGATTCCTGGGCGGCGAAACCGACCAGTACAGGCCCAACCTGGTGCGGGACAACCACTACATCGACCCGCCGCACGAGGACTATCACCTCAGTGAGGACCTGGCGGACGCCGCGCTGCAAATGGTGAAGGATCATCGTTCAGGAGATCCGGACCGCCCCTTCTTCACGTACCTGGCGTTCGGCGCCGGCCACGGACCGCACCAGGTACCCGAGCCGTATCGCAGCAAGTACCGCGGGCGGTTCGACGAGGGCTGGGACGCCGAACGGGACCGTGTCTTCCAGCGTCAGCTCGCCACCGGTGTCGTTCCTGCCGGTACCCAGCTGCCGGAGCCCAACCCGGACGTGCCTCGCTGGGAGGACCTCACCGCGGAGCAGAAGCCGCTCATGGCGCGCTTCGCCGAGATCTACGCCGGCTACATCGAGCACGCCGACGCACAGATCGGCCGGTTCCTCGACGGGCTGGCCGCGCTCGGCGCCGACGAGAACACACTCGTCATGGTCGTGTCTGACAACGGCGCTTCCGGGGAGGCCGGCGAGTCCGGCACCTGGAACGAGCTGATCGCGCTGAACGGCTTCCCGCCGGTGGACGACACCTCGGTCGCGCGCATCGATGAGCTGGGTTCGCCCACCACCTATCCGCTGTACCCGGCAGGATGGGCTCAGGCGGGCAACACGCCGTGCAAGCTGTACAAGCACTACACCTTCGGCGGCGGCGTCCGCGCTCCGCTCGTCGTCCACTGGCCGGGCCGCACCGGCGAGGCCGGCCGGGTGCACGACGCGTTCCTGCATGCCATCGACATCACACCGACACTGCTCGAGGTCGCAGGCGTCAGCGCCCCTGAGCATGATGACCGGATTCCGTTCCACGGCGTGCCGTTCTCACTCGCAGGCGAAGACAAGACCTCGGCCTCCGAGCGCACCCAGTACTTCGAGATGGGCGGGCACAGGGGTCTCTACAAGAACGGCTGGAAGGCCGTCACCCTGCACGAGACCGGCGTCAAGTATGCCGACGACCAGTGGGAGCTCTACCACCTCGACGCAGACTTCTCCGAGGTCGACGACCTCGCTGCCCAGGAGCCCGAGCGCCTGAAGGACATGGTCGACACGTGGTGGCGCGAGGCGCACCGGTTCGGCGTGCTGCCCCTTGACGACCGCTTCGTCGAGCGCTCGGCGCGCCCCGATCCGCAGCCCACGCTCGTCTACTACCAGGGGGCCGAGCGGATCGCCGAATCGTCCGTCCCTTCCCTGCTGCGTGCGGCCTGGACGATGTCGACGAAACTGACTGACTACGCCGGCCAGGAGGGGGTGATCTTCTCCTTCGGCGGGACGTTCGGTGGGTTCGTCATGCACATCGCCGACGGTTCGGCGCGGCTGGACTTCAACTACTTCGGCGAGGTGTACGACACCCTCGAACTGGGCCCGCTGCCGGCCGGCACCCTTGATCTGAACGTCCTTTATCGTCCCACCACCGGTGGCGGCGCCTGCGTGGAGCTGTCCACGCCCGGCCTGGCATCGGTACGCGCGACCATTGACCGTGTGGTGCCGTACTACACGGGCGGCAACGGCCTCAGCGTAGGACGCGATCCGCTGGCGCCGGTGGTCACGGCACCGTCGGCTGGACGGGCGTACTCGGGCCACTTCGGCCATGTGCGCTTCGATCTGGACCTCGACGGAGCGCTGAAGGACGACGGCGGCCTCATGGCCTCATGGATCGCCGCGGACTGAGGGTTGACATGGCAACGGGGCTCCCGGCAGGACAGAAGATCGAACAAGATCCGGCTGTCTGCAAGGGAGCCCCGTTGGGCGCTCAGTGTGCCATCGCTGCTGCTGCAATCGTCATTTCGACGACCCGCCCGGTGTCCCCTCGAAGCCGCCGAAGGCGGTTGGAGCCGCAGTTCGGCATCCCAATCCGGCGCGGCGTCCTCTCTGAGGGATCACCCCCGAAGTGCCCGAAGTAGTCGACGAGGTTCTGCCCGATCGGCTGGCCGAGATGCAGGCCCATGATGAAGAAGATGGCCGCCGCCATGGTGTCGCCGTAGTCGTCTGTACGCAGACCACGCACCAGGACGAAGCCCCGGCCGGCGTCCCTCTGGGCCGCGCACTCCTCGTTGAGGGCACGACAGGCATCGAACGGGTAGTCGGCAGCGGTGACGGTGCGCAGGTCGGGGTCCTCGGCGACGAAGCGCCGACCCAGGCCCTCCAGCTCGGCGCGCTCGGCGTCACTGAGGACGTAGATCCACGCAGAGGACTTGGACAGCTCGTCGCCGCGCCAGGCGAACGGTCCGGAGACCCCCTGAGGGGGCAGTAGTGGTCAAGGTGATGCACTCCTCGCGAACATAAGCGAAGGACTGTCGGCGAAGGCCGAACGGCGAAGTCTTCGGTGCGGCACTTGTTCGTGACGCCGCGACGAGTCCTCAGAACGGGGTCTGACTCGCCAGCGGGAGTGCCGGCGCGCAGGCCTTCGCGGGGCGGGCAGTACCTGAGCGGCTCGTCCTAGCTCCGGCGGCCGGCGCACGACACGAGGAAGGTACCGGTCAGGGCGACAGGCTCCCACCTTCTCAAGAAGTGTGCCAACCGTATGAGGGGTTGCAACTAGGATCAATATATGAGACGCCATCTTGCAATGCAGTATGAACATGGCTTAATTTGCTGGCGATGTCGTTCTGCGGCGACCCCACCCCTGCCTGGCTTACCGGCCCGCACCCGCAGGCCCAAACCCGCGCCGCCGAGCTCCTGCCGACAACAGGCCGATTCGGCGACACCGTCCGGGGACCACAGCCAGGGCATCGCCGCAGAAGTCTTGCAAAGGCGCGCCAACGGTCGGCATGTCGCCTGAGCCACACAGAGCGTCCGGCGGAACCGTGATCCGGCGAGATTCACAATCGCCCACCACTCGTTCGGCGGGAGCGCCTCGAAGGTGGCGGCACTGATTCATGAAGCCCCCGGGCAGCGAACAGGCACACAGCAGCCATGTCCACTGCGAGAGAGGAAGACGATGGTCCCAGCGGAACCGCAACCCCAGCGGATCGGCATACCGGCCGAGTCCACTGCGGGCGAGACTAGGGTGGCGGCGACGCCGGCCACCGTGGGGAGACTTGCCGCGCTCGGGTACGACGTGGTGGTCGAACCGGGAGCGGGAGCCTCGTCCCGCTTCTCCGACACGGCCTACCAGGAGGCGGGCGCTCAACTCGGCG
>NZ_JBIBEP010000014.1:0-242160 GCF_042955185.1 Streptomyces sp. NPDC012474 | reverse complement strand
GTGGCGGTCAACAAGGACGCAGAGGCCCCGATCTTCGACCTCGTCGACTACGGCGTCGTCGGCGACCTCTTCGACGTCGTCCCCGCCCTCACCGAGGAGATCAAGACCCGCAAGGGCTGATCGACCCCGGCTGTGGAAGGCCCCCGTGACCGCGCTCAGGTTCTGGCGAACGGTCACGGGGGCCTCTTCTCATCCCAGGGTCATCGAGGCCTGCACCGGCAGATGGTCGCTCGGATACGTCCCGTCCATGCTGAAGGTGTTCATCCCGGCCCAGTGCGTGGTCACCCCGGGCGTGGTGAGGATCCAGTCGATGCGCCGCCCGCCGGGTCTGAGCCTCCGGTACCCGTGGTGCGTGCCGTATGCCGGACTCCGCGAGGCCGCCGCGTCCCAGGCGTCCACCAGCCCGATGTCCAGCATGAGGTCGTACACCCGGTTGTCGTGGGCGGCCGCGTTGAAGTCGCCGGTGACGATGACCGGTAACGACCGGTCCCACCCGGCGATCGTCTCGCCGATGAGCCCCGCCGACCGTTCCCGGGCGTACTGGCTGACGCTGTCCAGATGGGTGTTGAGGACGTAGAACTCCCGGCCGTCGTCGGCGAGATCGGCGAAACGGACCCAGGTCACCATGCGCAGCCAGTCCGCGCCCCAGGTGTTCGAGGCGATCGTGTCCGGGGTGTCGGACAGCCAGAAGTGATCGAACTCCAGCGGGTCGAGTCTGCGCTTGTCGTAGAAGACCGCCATGAACTCGTCCTTGCTGCCACCCCCGCGTCCGGTGCCGATCCAGTCGTGGTGCCCGCCGAGATCCGCCTCGATCATGCGCACCTGCTGGTAGAGCCCTTCCTGGATGCCGATGACGTGCGGTCGCTCGCGGCGCAGCAGTTCTCGCATCACCGGTCGGCGCACGACCCAGCGCGGTGTCTTGTCGACGACGGTCGCGAAGCGCACGTTGAACGTCATGACGTTCAGGGCGCCCGGGTGCTCGCCGGCGGAAGCGGGCTGTGTGGGGCCCGCGGTGGTGAGCAGCGGTCCTGTGATGGCGGCGGCCGCCGCCGCCTTGAGCCCGTGGCGGCGCGTCACTCCGGCCTCGTTCGGCACGTGGTCTCCCTCCCCTTGCACGTCAGGATGAAGCTTGCCCTCTGAATACGGAAGATGAGAGCGGGTCTGCGGTGACCGGGCGTGAAGGATGGGCAATCGCACCTCAAGACGGTGTTGACCAGGGCGAAGGTCGGCCGATAACTTCGCTCTACGGATTGTTGATTCCGTACAGCGGAAAACAGGAGGGTTCGGAATGGGTCAGGGCCAGCAGGAGAAGGTGGCGACCAGCCTCGCGGGCGCCGTCAGCGAGGAGATCAGCGCCTCCCTCGCGCCGGTCGACGCCGAGCTGGAGCGCCACTACCCCGGGGACCCCGGTACCCGCCAGCCCGTCCACACCGTCTACGTGCCCGGCGATGCCTTCGCCGCCGACACCGTCCGCTCATGGGGAGACCGGGCGCTGGCCGCCCTCGACGAACACGCGCCCGACGCCGCGTCCTTCGCCGCAGTCCTCGGCCTCGCCGAGGAGCTCGCCGAACCCGTCCACGCGCGCGTGCGCGCCAAGCTGGAACGCGAGCCGATCGAGGACCTGCGCGTCGACTTCGAGGACGGCTACGGCAACCGCCCCGACGCCGAGGAGGACACGGCCGCCGCCCGCGCCGCCAGGATCGTCGCCGAGGCCTACGCAGAAGGCACAGCCGCCCCGTACATGGGCATCCGCATGAAATGCATGGAAGCGCCGGTCCGCGCCCGGGGCATCCGCACCCTCGACATCTTCCTCACCGGCCTGATGGAGGCCGGCGGCCTGCCCGGCGGGCTGGTGCTCACCCTGCCCAAGGTGACGTACGCCGAGCAGGTCACCGCCATGGCGCGGCTGCTGGACGCCTTCGAGAAGACCCACGGCCTCGAACCCGGCCGGATCGGCTTCGAGATCCAGATCGAGACCAGCCAGTCCATCCTCGGCGCCGACGGCACCGCCACCGTAGCCCGCATGATCCAGGCCGCCGAGGGCCGCGCCACCGGCCTGCACTACGGCACCTTCGACTACAGCGCCTGCCTCGGCGTCTCCGCCGCCCACCAGGCGAGCGACCACCCCGCCGCGGACCACGCCAAGGCCGTCATGCAGGTCGCGGCGGCCGGCACCGGCGTACGCGTCTCGGACGGCTCGACGAACGTCCTGCCGGTCGGCCCGACCGCCAAGGTCCACGCCGCCTGGCGCCTGCACTACGGCCTGACCCGCCGCGCTCTGGCCCGCGCCTACTACCAGGGCTGGGACATGCACCCCGGCCACATCCCCACCCGCTACGCGGCCGTCTTCGCCTTCTACCGCGAGGGCTTCGAGCAGGCCGCCGCCCGCCTGTCCCGCTACGCCAACCGCACCGGCGGCGACGTCATGGACGAACCGGCAACCGCCAAGGCCCTCAGCGGCTACCTGCTGCGCGGCCTGGACTGCGGCGCCCTGGACAACGGCGAGGTCGCCCGCCTGGCCGGCCTGACCCGGGCGGACCTGGAGTCCTTCGCGGCACCCCGGCGCGGGGACCTGACGGCATCCGCCTGACACCGTCCGCACGGCGGATCGGCCGGCGCGTACCGGCCCCGTCACAGCCGTCACCGGCGGCCGTCCCCGACACCGCCGCCCCGTAGTCTGTACGCCACGCACTGACGGTGTCGGGCCGTCGGCGCACAGGGCGGGGTCACACAGGAACGGGGCAGCGGTGTCAACGGGGGAGCACGGGCGGGCGGACGGGGCCGGACGGCTGCTGGCCGGTCGCTATCGCGTCACGGCGGCGCTGGGGCGCGGCGGCATGGGCGTCGTCTGGAAGGCCGTCGACGAGGTCCTCGGCCGTGAGGTCGCGGTCAAGGAACTGCGCACCTACACCGACGCGGCCGGTCCCGAACTGGCGGATCTGCGGCTGCGGATGCGGCGCGAGGCGCGCGCGGCGGCCCGGGTGCGCCACCCCGGCGTCATCTCCGTGCACGACATCGCCCAGGTCGACGGCCGCCCGATCATCGTCATGGAACTGGTCGACGGGCCGTCCCTGGACGACGTCCTGCGCGAGAGCGGCACGCTGGACCCGGGCGAGGCCGCCGGGATCGGCGCGAAGGTCATGGACGCCCTGGCCGCCGCCCACCGCGCGGGTGTCCTGCACCGGGACGTGAAGCCGGGCAACATCCTGCTCGACCGCTCGGGCCGGGTCGTCCTCACCGACTTCGGCATCGCCACGATGGACGATCCCGGGGACGGTTCGGCCACGCATCTCACCCGCAGCGGCGAACTCGTCGGCTCCCTCGACTACCTCGCCCCCGAGCGCGCGCAGGGCGCCGACCCGGGCCCCGCCTCCGACATCTGGGCCCTGGGTGCCACGCTGTACGCGGCCGTCGAGGGTTCCTCGCCCTTCCGCCGCACGTCCACGTTCTCCACGCTCACCGCGATCGTCACCGAGCCGCTGCCGGAGTCCCGCCGCGCCGGCTCCCTCGCGCCCGTCCTCCAGCGGCTGATGGACAAGCGCCCCGAGTCCCGCCCGGAGGCCGGCCAGGCCCGCGAACTGCTCCAGGCGGTCGCTGACACGGGCGGCACGGACACGCCGACCTCTTCTCTGCGAGGCCCCGCGGCTTCGCCCCCGCGCGCGGCGACGCAGCGCAGCGTCCCCTCGGTACCGCCCGGGTTCGGGCCCCCGCAGCAGGGCGCGGCCGTACCTCGCGAGGGCGTGAACGCGCCGGGCTTCGGCACGGCGGCCGCTCTCGGAGCCGCAGGGGCGGCGGGGACCGCGGGCGACGGCGGCCCGGAGCCCGCCGGTCCCGGCCACCCCATGCCGCAAGGCCACCCGACGCCGCAAGGCATCGGCCCGCAGGGCCCTGAACCCGGTCATGCCCCGCCGACGGGCCCCGGCGCCGTCCCTCAGGGCTCCGGTCCTGCCGATCCCGGCGGCACCGCCCCCGGCGTCTCCGCCGCCACCACTCCCGGCGTCTCCGCCGCCACCGCCCCCGTGAACGCCGACCGCACCGCGCCCCGCCGCAAGGCACGCGTGCTGCTCGCCGCCGCGGCCGTCGTCGTCGTGCTCGGTGCCGCCGGGACCACGGTCGCGCTGCTCGGCGACTCGGGCGACCCCGCCGGCAAGGAGACCGCCGCACGGGCCGGCACCGCCGGTGCGGGCGCCGGGCCCTCCGAGCCCGGCGGCGCGGACGACGGCTCCAGCGCCCCGAGGTCCACGCAACAGGGCGACGACAAGGGCAAGGCCCCGTCCGGGAAGCCCGGCGCCGCCAAGGACCCCGAGCCCACCGGCCGGGCGACCACCTCCGCCCCCGCCGAGTCCACCGACGGAGCCACCAGCGGAGAGACCCCGGACGGCACCGCCTCCGGCGACCCGACCACCCCGGCCCCGGTCTGCCACCCCACCGGCGGCGGCAAGTACAACTGCCAGGTCTGGAAGACCGCCGACTCCTACACCGCCTCCGGCACCAAGGTCGGCATCCTCAAAGCGGGCACCAACTACTTCTACTGCCAGCAGAACCTGGGCCGCCGCGAAACCTCCGGGGAATGGACCAACGTCTGGTGGGCGAAGACCGACGACGACAGCGGCAACACGAACGTCTGGGTCAGCGACGTCTACGTCAAGGGCGGTGACAACGACGCGCCGGTCCCCGGGCTCCCGCTCTGCTGAGCGCGTGCCGAGGCTGCCACGTACCGTTCGAGACCGGAGGCCGTCACCAGCTTCTCCTCGATGAACAGCCGGGTGCCCCGCTCGCACAGCCGCCGGTCCCCGCGGGCCCGCGCGCAGAACTCCTCGGGTACGACGCCGAACAGCTCCCGCAGGCGCGGCAGCCCGACGAGCAGCTCCGCCAGCAGCTCCCGCTCGCCCGGGTGCGTGCGCGGCGCGCCCGTGCCGTCGTGGAGGACACCGTGCCGGTTGACGTAGGCGTACGCCCCGGGCAGACGTGTGCCGTCCGCGAGGTCGATCCGGACGTCGGGCGACGGCAGCCAGGCCCGGTCGAAGTTGCCGCCCGGCAGCGGCACGCCCTCGCTCGCGTCGATCACCGCGAGCTGCTCGGCGTCGAGCCACAGGACGAACAACTCGCGCACGGTGTCCGGGGCGCCGACCGGCGAGGCCGACACGTACCCCATGCGGCTCACGTGCGCCGATACGCCGGCGTCGACGCCCGTCACCCGAGCCTTGGCCATAGGCAGCGGCGACCCGATCCCGCACTCCGTCATCTTGTGCCTGAGCTGCCCCGGGCAGCCGTTGGAGCCGATGGCGACGACCGGCGTGCGGTCCTCGTACACCAGCCGCTCCAGTGGCAGGAAGCGGTCCCCGTCGAGGAGCCCGGAATCCGCGGGCCACGCGCCCGGATACAGCAGCGGGTGCTCGCGAGGCGCCTCGTGCAGTCCCAGGGCTCGCAGCGTGCGATCGGTGGCGTCGTCCATCGGCCGCTCAGTCCGCCGGGGGGATCTCGCCCGAGCCGCGGGTGATCAGCCGGGTCGGCAGCTCGATGCGCTCGGGCGTGACCAGGATGCCGTCCAGCTGCCGGAAGAGACGTTCCGCCGCGGTGCGGCCGAGGTCCGCCGCGTCCTGGGCGACGACCGTGACGCCCGGCTGGAGCAGGTCGGCGAGCTCGATGTCGTCGAAGCCGACCAGGGCGACACGGCGGGACTGCTCGGCGAGCACGCGGATCACGGTGACCGTCACCCGGTTGTTGCCGGCGAAGACCGCCGTGACCGGGTCGGGGCCGGTCAGCATGGACTCGGCCGCCCTGCGCACCCGCTCGGGGTCGGTGACGCCGAGGGACATCCAGGAGCCCGCCACCGGTATGCCCGCGTCCTCCATCGCCGCGCGGTAGCCGCGCAGCCGCTCGGCGGCGGTGTGGATGCGGGGCATGTCGCCGATGAAGCCGATCCGGCGGTGCCCGTGCGCGATGAGGTGGGCGACACCGTCGCGGGCGCCGCCGTAGTTGTCCGAAAGGACCACGTCGGCGTCGATGTGCCCGGCGGGGCGGTCCACGAACACCGTGGCGACACCCGCCTTGAGCTCGGGTTCCAGATACCGGTGGTCGTTCCCGGCCGGGATCACCACCAGACCGTCGACCCGCCGCGCGCACAGGGCCAGCACCAGCTCCTGCTCGCGCTGGGGGTCCTCGGCGCTGGAGCCGTTGATCAGCAGGGCACCGTGCGCGCGGGCCACCTCCTCGACCGCCCGGCTCAGCGGTCCGTAGAACGGGTCCGCGAGGTCTTCCAGGACCAGGCCGATGCTCGCCGTGCGGCCCTTGCGCAGCACCCGCGCGCTGTCGTTGCGGCGGAAGCCGAGGGCGTCGATGGCCTCCTGGACCCGCCGTTCCGTCTCCGGGGTGACCCCCGGTTCCCCGTTCACGACGCGGGAGACCGTCTTGAGGCCTACTCCGGCGCGTGCCGCTACGTCCTTCATGGTCGGCCGGGTGCCGTAGCGCGCTGCGGATCGGAGGGGAGTAGGGGCCACGGTGTCCAGTCCTGTCCTGTCGTCCACGGGGGTGCGTCGGTCCTGGGTTTGTATGAGGATGTGGCGTCGAGCATAGAGCCTGGACAACGTTGTCAGGCTCGGGGGAGACTGTCCACCGCAATCTCCGGCTCCACGCAACCCCGCGGGACCGGACCGCTGCTTGCCCTGCTTGACGGCCGTTCTCGGCGTTTTTCTCATGCCCGACGGGGAGATCCGACTCTGATGCACACCGACCTCGTGGCCGCGCTCGACATCGGCGGCACAAAGATCGCCGGCGCTCTGGTGGACGGCCACGGCCGGATCCTGGTCCGCGCCCAGCGGCCGACGCCCGCCCGGGAGGACGGCGACACCGTGATGCGAGCCGTGGAGGAGGTGCTGGGCGAGCTCACCGCGTCGCCGCTGTGGGGGCGTGCCACGGCGGTCGGGATCGGCAGCGCCGGTCCGGTGGACGCCTGCGCGGGCACGGTGAGCCCGGTGAACGTGCCCGGCTGGCGCGACTTCCCGCTCGTCGCCCGGGTGCGGGCCGCCGCGGGGCACCTGCCCGTCGAGCTGATCGGTGACGGTGTGGCGATCACGGCGGCAGAGCACTGGCAGGGCGCCGCCCGTGGTCACGACAACGCACTGTGCATGGTCGTCTCCACCGGCGTCGGCGGCGGTCTCGTGCTCGGTGGCCGGCTGCACCCCGGGCCCACCGGCAACGCGGGCCACATCGGTCACATCAGCGTGGACCTCGACGGCGATCCGTGCCCCTGCGGCTCACGCGGCTGTGTGGAGCGCATCGCGAGCGGTCCCAACATCGCCCGGCGCGCCCTGGAGAACGGCTGGGAGCCCGGCCGCGACGGCGACACATCGGCCGCCGCCGTGGCGGCCGCCGCCCGTTCCGGCGATCCGGTCGCCGTCGCCTCCTTCGAGCGGGCCGCCCAGGCCCTGGCCGCCGGGATCGCGGCCACCGCGACGCTCGTGGAGATCGACATCGCCGTGATCGGCGGGGGAGTGGGCAAGGCGGGCGACGTCCTCTTCGAGCCCTTGCGCAAGGCGCTGAGCACCTACGCGACGCTGTCCTTCGTCCGGCACCTGACGGTGGCACCGGCGCAGATGGGCACCGACGCCGGGCTGGTGGGCGCGGCGGCGGCGGCACTGGCCAAGCGCACGGACGCGGCGGCGGCCGGGGTGTGAGACCGGATCGGCCGATCGGGCAGGAACGTTCAGCCTGCAAGGGCGGGATACGGAGGGCACTGACGCGACGGTGTCCCCGGGGTGATACGGACCGATCCGTTCCGTATAGCCGGAAATCAGCCGCACGTGCGTGCGATGTGGCACGATCACGCTTGTGAGCAGCAGACCCGCCTCCGCACAGCACCTGCGTGACCTCGCCCGACTGCGCCGTGTCAAGGACCGTATCGACCGGGAGTACGCGAAGCCTCTGGACGTGGAGGCGCTCGCCCGGGGCGTGCACATGTCGGCGGGGCATCTGAGCCGCGAGTTCCGGCAGGCGTACGGGGAGTCGCCGTACAGCTACCTCATGACGCGGCGCATCGAGCGCGCCATGGCGCTGCTGCGCCGGGGCGACCTCAGCGTCACCGAGGTGTGCTTCGAGGTCGGCTGCGCATCGCTGGGCACCTTCAGCACCCGCTTCACCGAGCTGGTCGGCATGCCGCCCAGTGCCTACCGGCGGGAGGCGGCGCGCGCGACGGCGGGCATTCCGTCGTGCGTGTCGAAGCAGGTGACCAGACCGGTCAGGAATCGAGAAGCGCCCGCCGCGAGCCGAAACTAGCGTGATGGCCATGGACCTCCACATTCACGCCAGCTTCCTTCCGCACGACGACCCGGACGCCGCCCTGGCGTTCTACCGCGACACCCTCGGCTTCGAAGTCAGGAACGACGTCGGATACGAGGGCATGCGCTGGATCACGGTCGGCCCCGTCGGCCAGCCCGGCACGAACATCGTGCTGCACCCGCCGGCCGCCGACCCCGGCATCACCGACGACGAGCGCCGCACCATCACCGAGATGATGGCCAAGGGCACCTACGCCGGCATCGTCCTGGCCACCACCGACGTCGACGGCACCTTCGAGCGGGTGCAGGCGGGCGACGCCGAGGTGGTCCAGGAGCCGGTGGACCAGCCCTACGGCGTCCGCGACTGCGCCTTCCGCGACCCCGCGGGCAACATGGTCCGCATCCAGCAGGTGAAGGCGCCGTAGCAGCCCCACAGAACGACGCGTCACCCCGCGGGAGCCCCGTACGGCCGTGCAGTTGCTCCGGCTCCCGCATCCCCCCGCGCCGCCCCTCGGGACCGGCGCGGGGCCCGAGATCGTCCGAACGCGGCAGCGCCGCCCGGCAGATGGAGACACCATGAGCAAGGCCACGACGACGGACAAACAGTCTCCCGGGCCGCACGTTGCCGACAGCCATGACGTGATCCGCGTGCACGGCGCGCGCGAGAACAACCTCAGGGACGTCAGCATCGAGATCCCCAAGCGCCGGCTCACGGTGTTCACCGGCGTCTCCGGATCGGGCAAGAGCTCGCTGGTGTTCGACACGATCGCGGCGGAGTCGCAGCGGCTGATCAACGAGACCTACAGCGCCTTCCTCCAGGGCTTCATGCCGAACCTGGCCCGGCCCGAGGTCGACGTACTGGACGGGCTGACGACCGCGATCGCCGTCGACCAGCAGCGCATGGGTTCCGACCCCCGCTCCACCGTCGGCACCGCCACCGACGCCAACGCCATGCTGCGGATCCTCTTCAGCCGGCTCGGCACGCCCCACATCGGCCCGCCCGGCGCGTTCTCCTTCAACACCGCCTCGGTCTCGGCGAGCGGTGGGTTCACGGTGGACCGCGGCAGCGACAAGACCAGGACCGAGAAGGTGTCCTTCAGCCGCACCGGCGGCATGTGCACGCACTGCGAGGGCCGGGGCACCGTCTCCGACATCGACCTCACCCAGCTCTACGACGACTCCAAGTCGCTCTCCGAGGACCCGTTCACGATCCCCACCTACACCGGGGGCGGCTGGGTGGTGCGGGTCATCTCCGAGTCGGGCTTCTTCGACAAGGACAAGCCGATCCGGAAGTACACCAAGAAGGAGCGGCACGACTTCCTGTACCGCGAGCCGACCAAGGTGAAGATCAGCGGTGTCAACCTCACCTACGAGGGGCTGATCCCGAAGATCCAGAAGACCTTCCTCTCCAAGGACCGCGAGTCGATGCAGCCGCACATCCGGGCCTTCGTGGACCGGGCGGTCACCTTCAGCCGGTGCCCCGAGTGCGACGGCACCCGGCTCAGCGAGCTGGCCCGCTCCTCGAAGATCGGCAAGGTGAACATCGCCGACGCCTGCGCGATGGAGATCCGCGACCTGGCGGAATGGGTCCGGGGGCTTCAGGAGCCGTCGGTGGCGCCGCTGCTGACCAAGCTCCAGCACACCCTCGACTCGTTCGTGGAGATCGGCCTCGGCTACCTCTCGCTCGACCGGGCCTCGGGCACGCTGTCCGGCGGCGAGGCGCAGCGCACCAAGATGATCCGCCACCTCGGGTCCTCGCTCACGGACGTCACCTACGTCTTCGACGAGCCGTCCATCGGCCTGCACCCCCATGACATCCAGCGGATGAACAACCTGCTCCTGCGCCTGCGCGACAAGGGCAACACCGTGCTGGTCGTCGAGCACAAGCCGGAGACGATCGCCATCGCCGACCATGTCGTGGACCTCGGCCCCGGTGCCGGCACGGCGGGCGGCACCGTCTGCTTCGAGGGAACTCTGGAGGGGCTGCGCCGCAGCGACACCGTCACCGGCCGTCACCTCGACGACCGGGCCAAGATCAAGGCGACGGTCCGCAAGCCCACCGGCGCCCTGGAGGTGCGGGGCGCCTCGGCGAACAACCTGCACGGCGTCGACGTCGACATCCCGCTGGGCGTCCTCACCGTCGTGACCGGCGTCGCCGGCTCCGGCAAGAGCTCGCTCGTGCACGGCTCGATGGCCCGGCAAGCAGGGGCCGAGGGCGTGGTGGCGATCGACCAGACCCCGATCCGCGGCTCCCGGCGCAGCAACCCGGCGACGTACACCGGGCTGGCCGACCCGATCCGCAAGGCCTTCGCCAAGGCCAACGGGGTGAAGCCGGCGCTCTTCAGTGCCAACTCGGAGGGAGCCTGCCCCACCTGCAACGGCGCCGGTGTCATCTACACCGACCTGGCGATCATGCAGAGTGTCGCCACGCCCTGCGAGGAGTGCGAGGGCCGGCGGTTCGAGGCGTCGGTGCTGGAGTACCGCCTCGGCGGCCGCGACATCAGCGAGGTGCTGGCGATGCCGGTGACCGAGGCCGAGGAGTTCTTCGGCAGCGGCGAGGCCCGCACTCCGGCCGCGCACAAGATCCTGGAGCGGCTCGCGGACGTCGGGCTCGGCTACCTCACCCTCGGACAGCCGCTGACCACGCTGTCCGGCGGAGAGCGGCAGCGGCTCAAGCTGGCCACGCACATGGGCGAGAAGGGCGGCGTGTACGTCCTCGACGAGCCGACCACCGGCCTTCACCTGGCGGACGTGGAGCAGCTGCTCGGTCTGCTCGACCGGCTCGTCGACTCGGGCAAGTCGGTCATCGTGATCGAGCACCACCAGGCGGTCATGGCGCACGCCGACTGGATCATCGACCTCGGCCCCGGCGCGGGTCACGACGGCGGCCGGATCGTCTTCGAGGGCACCCCGGCCGACCTCGTCGAGGCCCGCTCCACCCTGACCGGGGAGCATCTGGCGGCCTACGTGGGCGCCTGACCCGGAAGGAACCGAGCCGCCGGTGGATCCCCGGCACCGGCGGCCTCCCCCTGTCCCCGCGGCAGCCGTGGAGGGCGGGCCGGACGGCCCATCCCGGCGCGCGGCCGGGGCCGTCCCCGCGCACTCTGGTGCCATGGCGTCCGAGAAGCCCGTCGTGGTCTACCCGCCCGCCGCGGACGGCGGCCGGCGGGTGCGTGTGGACGACCAGTTCCTCGGCATCGCCTACGGGCCCCTCGACGTCGCGGAGTTTCTCCGGCGAGCCGGGATCGAGGATGCGGACGCGGCGTACGTGGCGGCCACGGGGCTGATCGAGTGGCGCGGCGGCGGGCCCGGGACGTGGGCGGCAGACCGGGACGGCGACTCCGCGTGAAGCCCGCTTCGCCCGGTCGTACGCGGTTGCGTGACCCCGGAGCGGGTCCGGCAGTTGAATCGGGCATGAAGAAGCGCAGCATGCTCGCCATCGCCTCCCTCGCCACCGGGTTCGTCGTCGCGGCGGTCACCCCGTCCCACGCCCTCGGGGACAGCCTCGGCACCCTGAGCGTCGACGAGACCATCAAGTCCCTCGACGAGACCGTAGCCAAGGACAGCCTGTCCCTGGACCGGGAGGACGGCGCCCAGGCGAACAAGAAGGGCTGACGAGCCGCACGGCCCCGCGGCCACGGCGCCGGCGCCCCCGCTTGAGGGGGCGTCGGCGCCGTCGTCATGTGCGCCCTCAACTGCGGCTGGTTTCCGTGGCAGGGTGGAGCGGGCAAGCCTCAGGGGGCCAACAGAAGAGGGGGACCTGTGACCGTCGTCTGGATCAACGGCGCGTTCGGTGCGGGGAAGACCACCACCGCACGGGAACTGATCGAAATGATCCCGAACAGCACGCTCTTCGACCCGGAGGTCGTCGGCGGCGCGCTCGCCCACCTGCTGCCACCCAAACACCTCGCCGAGGCCGGCGACTTCCAGGACCTGCCGATCTGGCGACGACTGGTGATCGACACGGCGGCCGCGATGCTCGCCGAGCTCGGCGGGACCCTCGTCGTCCCCATGACCCTGCTGCGCCAGGAGTACCGCGACGAGATCTTCGGGGGCCTGGCCGCCCGCAGGATTCCGGTCAGCCACATCCTGCTCGCTCCGGCCGAAACGATACTGCGGGAGCGGATGGCGAGCCGTGAGGTCCCTCGGGACCTGCCCGACGGCGACCTGCGAATACGCCAGTGGTCCTTCGACCACATCGAGCCGTACCGGGCCGCCCTCGCCTCCTGGCTCACCGCCGACGCCCACCCGGTCGACACCAGCGACCTCACGCCGTACGAGACGGCGGTCCGGATCGCCGAGGCCGTCTCCAGCGGTTCCGTGCCCGTCTGCGACATCGTGCAGACGCCCGAGCCCACCGCCGAGACCGTCGCCGCCGGAGTGCTCCTCTTCGACGAGCAGGGCCGGGTGCTGCTCGTCGACCCCACGTACAAGGCCGGCTGGGAGTTTCCCGGCGGCGTCGTCGAACCCGGTGAGGCGCCCGCACGTGCCGGGATGCGGGAGGTCGCCGAGGAGACCGGCATCAGCCTCGACGAGGTGCCGGGCCTGCTCGTCGTCGACTGGGAGCGCCCCGCGCCCCCCGGTTACGGCGGTCTGCGGCTCCTCTTCGACGGCGGCCTCCTCGATTCCGCGGAGGCGGGGCGGCTGCTGCTGCCCGGCCCGGAGCTGCGCGCCTGGCGCTTCGTCACCGAGGAGGAGGCTGCAGAGCTGCTGCCTCCGGTGCGCTACGAGCGGCTGCGCTGGGCCCTGAGGGCACGCGAACGCGGAGCGGCGCTCTATCTGGAGGCCGGGGTACCGGTCGACTGACGTGGGGCCCGCCCGCGCCCTTTGCCCGGCGCGGGGGATTCCGAGGGAAAAGCAAAAGGAAACGACGCAGGAGCCACGGCCAATCACTGCCCAAGGAATCTCCCGCATACATTCACGCGGCGGGTAATCACATTCCCTGCTCTCGTCAACACTTTTCCATGACCGCAAACATTCCCTTTTCTCGCCCCTGCGCGGCTTGACCGGACTCGCACGCCGTTGCGAAAGTCCGCAGAGTCTCACGGCGGAACCAACGACCGCCACCCAATTCCTTGCCTCAGGGGCAGATCCGGGATGTCCGTACGATGACCACGCAACACCAGCCGGTCGACACCGGCGGCGGCACCACACTGCTGACCGAGCCGTCGGCGCAGGACTCCAGACCCGGCGGCACGGTTGTCGCCGGCCGCTCACCGGCCCGGATGGCCTGGCGGCGGATCAGGCGGGACAAGGTCACCACGGCCGCTCTGGCGGCCACCCTCCTGTTCATCGCGATCGCGCTCCTCGCGCCGGTGCTCACCGCACTGACCGGTTGGGGGCCGATCACCCCCGACAACAAGGCGATCAATCCGGACACGGGCAATTTCCCCTACGGATCACTGGGCGGCATCAGCGCCCAGCACCTGCTCGGCGTCGAACCGGGCACCGGTTACGACCTGTTCGCCCGCATCGTCTACGGCCTGCGTACCTCCCTCTACGTGGGATTCGCCTCGGCCGTGCTGTCGACCGCGGTCGGTGTCGTCGCCGGGCTCGCCGCCGGCTACTTCGGCGGCTGGGTGGATTCCCTGCTCTCGCGGATCATGGACGTGATGCTGGCGTTCCCGCAGCTGCTGTTCATCATCGCGCTCACCCCGGTGATCCAGAACGCGCTGCAGACCGACAGCCACGGCGGCACCGACGAGAACCTCCGTCTGTTCGTCCTGGTCCTCAACATCTCGGTCTTCGCCTGGGCGTACACCGCACGCCTGGTGCGCGGGCAGGTGCTGTCCCTGCGCGAGCGGGAGTTCGTCGACGCGGCACGGCTGATGAGCGCCGGCCGCCGGCACATCCTCTTCCGGCAGTTGCTGCCCAACCTGTGGGCGCCGATCCTCATCTCCTTCGCGCTCGCCGTCCCGCAGAACATCACCACCGAGGCGGCCCTGTCCTACCTGGGCGTCGGCGTGATCCCGCCCAACCCCGACTGGGGCGCCCTGCTGTCGGACGCCTCCCAGTTCTTCCTGCAGGACCCGATGTACCTCTTCGTGCCCGGCGTCCTGCTCCTCGTCCTGGTCCTGGCGCTCAATCTCCTGGGGGACGGCGTCCGGGACGCCCTGGACCCCCGCGCCCGGCGCGGCTGACACAAGCCACCCCCCGAGTATCGGCCCGACGGCCCCACGAACGGCCGGCGAGCCCGTAGCAAGAAACGGAGTTTCCTCAATGACGCGCAGCACGCGCAGATCGCGCACGGTCGCTCTCACGGCCTCAGCCGTGATGATCGCCCTGGGGGCCACCGCATGCGGAGGGTCCTCCGGCAGCAGCGGCAGCGGCGCCCCCGGCAAGGGCGGCACACTGACCATCCTCGACAAGGCGGACTTCGACCACCTGGACCCCCAGCGCGTCTACACGACCGAGGGCCAGAGCATGGACCAGGAGATCGTCCGCACCCTGACCGGCTGGGACGAGACGGGATCGGCCCCCAAGCTGGTCGGCGACCTGGCCACCGACACCGGAACACCGTCCAAGGGCGCCACCGTCTGGACCTTCCACCTCCGGCACGGCGTCAAGTACCAGGACGGCACCGAGGTCACCGCACCCGACGTCAAGTACGGCGTCGAGCGGTTCTTCTCCTCCGACATCAACGGCGGCCCGCCCTACGCGGCCCAGTGGCTCGTCGGCGGCTCCGGCTACAAGGGCCCCTACAAGGGCAAGGAGCTGGGCTCCATCCAGACGCCGGACAAGTACACCATCGTCTTCCACCTGAACCAGCCGGTGGCCGACTTCAACGAGACCACCACGATGACCGGCTGGTCGGCCGTGCCCAAGTCCCATGACACCGGCTCGACCTACGACACCCATGTGTGGGCCGACGGACCGTACATGATCAAGTCGTACACCAAGAACAAGGAACTGGTCCTCACCAGGAACAGCCACTGGGCGCAGTCGACCGACCCGATCCGGCAGCAGAACGTCGACGGGATGAACGTCCGGTTCGGCCAGGACGAGTCGGCCATCGACCAGCAGATCAAGGCCGACGCCGGCACCGCCCAGACGTCGATCCAGCAGTGGCCGATCGCGGGCTCGGACCTGGCTCAGCTGGCAGGCGACCCCTCACTGAAGAGCCGTTACTACAAGATCCCCGCCCCGGGCATCAACTACCTGGCCATCAACACCACCCGCGTGAAGAACCTGAAGGTCCGCCAGGCGATCGAGTACGCCATCGACAAGACCACGGTCCGTGGCGCCTTCGGCGGCTCCGCCTACGGTGACTACGCCACCACCATGCTGAGCCCCGGCATCGGCGGCTACAACAAGTTCAACCTGTACAGCGCCAACCCGGCGGGCAACCTGGCCAAGGCCAAGCAGCTGATGAAGCAGGCGGGCAGCCCGAAGCCGACCATGTCGATCGCGGTGGAGAACACTCCCACCGAGGAGCACTTCGCCGACGCCGTGAAGACCGCGCTGGAGCACATCGGCATCACGGTGAACATCACCCCGATCGACGCGTCGAGCTACTTCAGCACCATCAACAACACCAAGAACCAGTACGACCTGACCTGGGGCGACTGGATCGCCGACTGGCCGAACGCCTCCACCGTGCTCCCCACCCTCTTCGACGGCCGGCTGATCAAGAAGAATCCGCAGGCCAACCAGGACCTGGCCTACCTGAACGACCCGAAGGTCAACGCGCTGATCGACAAGGCCGCCAAGACGGCCGACGTCAAGCAGCGCAACGTCACCTACGGCCAGGTCGACCAGCAGGTCCTCAAGGACGCCGCCGTGGTCCCGCTGATGTACATGAACTTCAGCGAGATGTCCGGCTCCAAGGTCGGCGGGGTCATCCTCGACCCGATCGTGGCCGAGCCGAGCCTGGTCCACGTCTACGTCAAGCACTGACGCCCCTCTTCTCGACCCCGCCGGCGGCCCCGGCCGCCGGCGGGCATCCCACTCACGTCAGGTCCCGGCACCCATGTTTCGTTACCTCATCAGACGCCTGCTGGCAGCGGCCCTGATCATGCTGGTGATCACCACGATCACGTTCTTCATCTTCTTCGCGCTGCCGTCCGACCCCGCACTCCTCGCCTGCGGAAAGACCTGCTCGCCCTCGCGCCTCGCGGAGATCAAGCACTCGCTGGGCCTGGACCAGAGCTACCTGACCCAGTACTGGGAGTTCCTCAAGGGACTGGTCGCCGGCCGCGACTTCGGCGACCAGAGCGTCCGCATCCACTGCGGCGCGCCCTGTCTCGGCGTCTCCTTCCAGACCGACACCCCCGTCCTGACCACCCTGCTGTCGGACTTCCCGGCGGACCTCTCCCTCGGTCTCGGCGCCGCGGTGGCCTTCCTGGTCCTGGGCGTCGGTCTCGGCACCGTCGCCGCGGTGCGCCGCGGCAGGGCCGCCGACAAGGCGGCGGTGGGACTCGCCCTGTTCGGAGTCTCGGTGCAGATCTACTTCATCGGTCTGCTCCTGCTGTACCTCTTCGTCGACAAGTTCCAGATCCTGCCGGCCTCCGGCTACACCTCGATCACCGAGGACCCGGCCGGCTGGTTCAAGGGCCTGATCCTGCCGTGGACCACCCTCGTCATCGTCTACCTCGCGATGTACACCCGGCTCACCCGCTCCTCCATGCTGGACGTCTTCGCCGAGGACTACATGCGCACCGCCCGCGCCAAGGGCCTGCCGGCCGCCACCGTCGTCCTCAAGCACAGACTGCGGGCCGCCATCACCCCCATCATCACCATCTTCGGCATGGACGTCGGCTCCCTGATCGGCGGCTCCGCGGTCATCACCGAGTCGGTGTTCGGCATCAACGGCATCGGCAAGCTCGCCGTCGACTCAGTCCAGAACTCCGACCTGCCGGTCATCCTCGGCACCACGCTCTTCGCCGCGACGTTCGTCGTCCTCGCCAACGTCGTCGTCGACCTCGTGTACGGCCTCGTCGACCCGCGTGTGCGCCTCGCCTGAGCCCTTCCTCTTCCTCAGCGTCCTTAGGAACACCCCGTGTCCGTTCAGACCTCACCGCAGCCCGCGGACGTCACACCCGCGCCCGCACCCTTCCTCGACGTACGCGACCTGAAGGTGCACTTCCCGACCGAGGACGGCCTCGTCAAGTCCGTCGACGGCGTCTCCTTCACCCTGGAGAAGGGCAGGACCCTCGGTATCGTCGGCGAGTCCGGCTCCGGCAAGTCGGTGACCTCACTGGCCCTGCTCGGACTGCACAAGGGCACCCGCGCCCAGGTCAGCGGCGAGATCTGGCTGGAGGGCAGGGAACTCGTCGCCCTGCCCGAGGCCGGGATGCGCGCCCTGCGCGGCCGCACGGTCTCCATGATCTTCCAGGACCCGCTGTCCGCGCTGCATCCCTTCTTCACCGTCGGCTCGCAGATCGCCGAGGCCTACCGGGTGCATCACAAGGTCTCCAGGAAGGAGGCCAGGGACCGGGCGGTGGACATGCTGAAGCGGGTCGGCATCCCGCAGCCCGAGCGCCGCGTCAGGGACTACCCGCACCAGTTCTCCGGTGGCATGCGCCAGCGTGCCATGATCGCGATGTCGCTGGTGTGCGACCCGGAGCTGCTCATCGCCGACGAGCCCACCACCGCCCTGGACGTCACCGTCCAGGCACAGATCCTGGACCTGATCCGCGACCTGCAGGAGGAGTTCGGCTCCGCGGTCGTCATCATCACGCACGACCTTGGCGTGGTCGCCGACGTCGCCGACGACATCCTGGTGATGTACGGCGGCCGCCGCATCGAGTACGGCACCACCCGCGACGTCCTCAAGGATCCCCGGCACCCCTACACCTGGGGCCTGTTGCAGTCCATGCCGCACCTCAGCGGCGACGTCGGCGAACGGCTCAACCCGATCCCCGGCACCCCGCCGAGCCTGATCAACCTGCCGGACGGCTGCGCCTTCCACCCCCGCTGCGGTTACAAGGGCTGGGTACCGCAGGGGCGTTGCACGGCGGAGCGTCCCGAGCTGCGCCTCGTCTCCGGCGGCGAGCGGCACCTCGCCGCGTGCCATCTCAGCGACGACGCCAAGCAGGAGATCCGCGGCGGGGACGGTCCGGACGGCAGGGGCGCCGCAGCCGCACGGGCCGCGCAGTGACGGCGGCGGACGAAAGGGAACATGCCGTGAGCACCACCGAGCCCCGCACCGGGCAGAGCACCGACCGCCCCGCCGCCGAGAACCTCCTGGAGGTACGCGGACTGCAGAAGCACTTCCCCCTCCGGCAGGGCATCCTCTTCCAGCGGCAGATCGGGGCCGTCCGCGCCGTCGACGGCATCGACTTCTCGGTCGGGCCCGGCGAGTCGCTGGGCCTGGTGGGCGAGTCCGGCTGCGGCAAGTCGACCACGGGCCGGCTGGTCACCCGGCTGCTCGAACCCACCGGTGGTTCCGTCGTCTTCGACGGCGAGGACATCACGCACCGGCCGCCCGGGCGGATGCGGGAGGCCCGGCGCAACCTCCAGATGATCTTCCAGGACCCGTACTCGTCGCTGAACCCCCGGCACACCGTCGGCACCATCGTCGAGACGCCGATGCGGCTCAACGGCATCAACCCGCCCCAGGGGCACAAGAAGCGCGCCCAGGAACTCCTGGAGACGGTGGGCCTCAACCCCGAGCACTACAACCGCTATCCGAACGAGTTCTCCGGCGGCCAGCGCCAGCGCATCGGCATCGCCCGCGCCCTTGCCCTGCGGCCGAAGCTGATCGTGGCCGACGAGCCGGTGTCGGCGCTGGACGTCTCCATCCAGGCACAGGTCGTCAATCTACTCCAGGACCTCCAGCGGGAGTTCGGCATCGCCTTCGTCTTCATCGCCCACGACCTGGCCGTGGTGCGGCACTTCTCCGAGCGGGTCGCCGTGATGTACCTCGGCAAGATCGTGGAGGTCGCCGAGCGGGAGTCGCTCTACACCCGGCCCCGGCACCCCTACACGCACGCGCTGCTGTCCGCCGTACCCGAGGCGGACCCGGACGCCGTCGAGCGGCGCGAACGCATCCGGCTGGCCGGGGACGTGCCGTCCCCGATCGACCCGCCCTCCGGCTGCCGCTTCCGCACCCGCTGCTGGAAGGCACAGGACAAGTGCGCCACCGAGGAACCGCACCTGACCCGGGCCGAGGGCAGCCCCACGGGCCATCTCACCGCCTGCCACTACCCCGAGGAGCCCACGGTCGCCGCGCGCGAGGAGGACATCGTCCTGGACCCGGCGCTCGGCTAGGGGCTGGTGCTGCGGGACGGGGGCGATGCCGCCGTGGCTGTGCCCTGGCACGGACGCGGCGTTCGCCCCGCCGCCCGTGTCCGTGACGTCCCCGCCCGACGCCCCGGTGCCGGGCGAAGACATCCGGCCAGGAGCTTCAGCATGCGCTCGGGCAGCGGCCGCTCCCGTCCTCGCACCGGGCCGGGGCCCGGGACTCCCCCCCCCGACCGCTCGGTCGGGGGCGGAGCGGTCAGCCCGCCGCGTAGTTGCGCAGGAACAGCGCCTCCGCCACCGAGAGCCGCTCCAGCTCGTCGGGGGACACGCTCTCGTTCACCGCGTGGATCTGCGCCTCCGGCTCGCTCAGCCCGATGAGCAGGATCTCCGCACGCGGGTAGAGGGCGGCCAGCGTGTTGCACAGCGGGATGGAACCGCCCTGTCCCGCGTACTGCATCTCCTGGCCCGGGTAGGCGACCGCCATCGCCGCGGCCATGGCCTGGTACGCCGGGCTGCCGGTGTCGGCGCGGAACGCCTGGCCCTCACCGATCTGCTCGGTGCTCACCCGCGCGCCCCACGGCGTGTGCGCCTCCAGGTGCGCCTGGAGCAGCTTGGTCGCCTCGCCCGCGTCCACCCCCGGCGGCACCCGCAGACTGACCAGCGCCCGGGCACTCGCCTGCACGGACGGGGTGGCCCCGACGACCGGCGGGCAGTCGATGCCGATGACCGTGACGGCCGGGCGCGCCCAGATCCGGTCGGCGACCGTCCCGGACCCGGTCAGCTCCACACCGTCGAGCACCTTGGCGTCCCGCCGGAACTGCTCCTCCGTGTACTCCAGCCCCTCCCAGGCCGGGCCCCCGGAGAGCCCCTCGACGGTCGTCGAACCGTCCTCGGCGCGCAGCGAGTCCAGGACCCGGATCAGCGCGGCCAGCGCGTCGGGCGCCGCGCCGCCGAACTGGCCCGAGTGCAGGTTGCCCGCGAGCGTGTCGATCCGTACGCGGACGAGGGTCATACCGCGCAGGGTGGAGGTCACGGTCGGCAGGCCGGCGCGGAAGTTGCCCGCGTCGCCGATGACGATCGTGTCCGCCGCGAGCAGCTCCGGGTGCTCCTCGGCGTACCGCTCCAGACCGCCGGTGCCCATCTCCTCGGAGCCCTCGGCGATCACCTTGACGCCGACGGGGATCCCGCCGTTCGCCTTCAGCGCGCGCAGCGCCAGCAGATGCATGATCACACCGCCCTTGCAGTCGGCGGCCCCGCGCCCGTACCAGCGCCCGTCCCGCTCGGTCAGCTCGAACGGCGGCGTCGTCCAGGCGGCCTCGTCCAGCGGCGGCTGCACGTCGTAGTGGGCGTAGAGCAGGACGGTCCTGGAGCCCTCCGGGCCGGGCAGGTAGCCGTAGACCGACTGCGTGCCGTCGGGGGTGTCGAGCAGGGCCACGTCCTGGAAGCCCTCGGCGGCGAGCGCGTCCGCGACCCAGCGGGCGGCACCCTCGCTCTCGCTCCTCGGGAACTGGTCGAAGTCCGCCACCGACCGGAAGGCCACCAGTTCGGTGAGCTCCTCCTTCGCCCTGGGCATCAGCGAGGCGACGGTCTCGGCGACCGGATTCGACGACATGGGCACGCTCCTCGTGGGTGCGACGTTGTACGGATGCGTACTGATCGGCACGCGGTGATCGGATGGTGTGGGCGCGGCCCCGTGTAAGGGCCAGCCACGTCGGTGATCCTCCCACAGCGGCCTGCGGTGACCGCCGCCGTAGGATGCGGGAGACAGCGGCAGGCGGCTTGATCGGGAGCAGTAGACCATCGTGAGCAGCGAGAACTCTTCGGCGGACGACGTGCGGCAGGTGTGGGACGTCGTGGTGGTGGGCGCGGGACCCGCGGGCGCTTCGGCCGCCTATGCGGCGGCGGTGGCCGGCAGACGCGTGCTGCTGCTGGAGAAGGCCGAACTGCCGCGGTACAAGACGTGTGGCGGCGGCATCATCGGCCCCTCGCGCGACGCACTTCCGCCCGGCTTCGAGCTGCCGTTCAGGGACCGGGTGTACGCGGTGACGTTCTCCAACAACGGCCGGTTCACGCGCACACGCCGCTCGAAGCAGATGCTGTTCGGGCTGATCAACCGGCCCGAGTTCGACCAGCAGCTGGTCGAGCACGCGCAGAAGGCGGGCGCCGAGCTGCGCACGGGCGTCACGGTCCAGCGGGTCGAGCAGCACGGCTCGGCGGTGCCGGACCGGCGCACGGTCGCCGTGGTCCTGCAGGGCGGCGAGATCGTGCTCGCGCGGGCCGTCGTCGGGGCGGACGGCAGCGCCAGCCGCATAGGGGCGCATGTCGGGGTCAAGCTGGGGCAGGTGGATCTCGGCCTTGAGGCGGAGATCCCGGTGCCGGAGACCGTCGCCGAGGACTGGAAGGGCCGAGTGCTCCTCGACTGGGGCCCCATTCCCGGCAGTTACGGCTGGGTCTTCCCCAAGGGGGACACCCTGACGGTCGGGGTGATCTCCGCTCGTGGCGAAGGCGCCGCGACCAAGCGGTACTTGGAGGAGTTCATCGGCCGCCTGGGACTCGCCGGCTTCGAACCCGCCATCTCCTCGGGGCATTTGACGCGGTGCCGCGCCGACGACTCGCCGCTCTCGCGCGGGCGGGTACTGGTGTGCGGCGACGCGGCGGGACTCCTGGAGCCGTGGACGCGTGAGGGCATTTCCTTCGCGTTGCGCTCCGGCCGGCTCGCGGGGGAGTGGGCGGTGCGGATCGCCGAGGCGCACGACGCCGTGGACACGCGCCGGCAGGCTCTCAACTACGCGTTCGCCGTCAAGGCCGGGCTCGGGGTGGAGATGAGCGTCGGCAAGCGGCTGCTGACGGCGTTCGAGCGCCGTCCCGGGGTGTTCCACATGGCGCTGACGAGCTTGCGCCCCGCGTGGAGGGCGTTCAAGGAGATCACGCAGGGGTCGACGTCGCTGGGTGAGATCGTCCGCACGTATCCGGTGGCCCAGCGGGCCCTGACCGCGCTGGACCGCCGTCCCGCCGCGGGCGGCGAGGTCAGCTCGTCGGAGTGATCTCGAAGACCGGGTGGTCGGGGGCGATGCGGCGCAGCTCGGCGTCCGGGGAGTCGGGACCGACTCCGTTGAAGAAGACCCCGACCTCCGCCTTCCAGCGTTTGAGGTAGGCGCGCAGAATCGGAGCCTTGTCGTCGTCGCCCACCTCGGCCGCGGTGAAGGTGTCCACGCGCTTGCCGAGGTGCAGTTCGCCGCCGCCCGCGGCGCGCATGTTGCGCGTCCACTGCACATGGCCGCGGGGGGCGACCAGGTACTGCCTGCCGTCCAGGGTCAGCAGGTTGACCGGGGTGGTGCGCCACTGGCCGCTCTTGCGGCCGCGGACGGCGAGGACACGAGAGCCCCAGACGCTGATGCCGCGGCGGGTCATCCAGGCCACGATGCGGTTGAAGACGTTGACGGTGAACCAGCCGGGCTTCTGCACGTGCGTGGACATGGGTCCCCCTCGGGTGACGGCGAAGCGGCTCTCTCTTCTGTGAGCACTGCTCTCGCTCTCTCTGGTGTCAGTGTGCACGAGGTCGTCACGCCCGTGCAAGAGCACTGCTCTCGTTTTTATTCACTGCTCTGTTTTGTGTGCACTGCTCTGTTCTCGTGGGAGACTGCCCGGCATGAGCACCGCACACGGCGCCCGTGCCCGGGCCAGGATCGAAGTCACCGCGGCCATCAAGGAGGAGGCCCGCAGACAGCTCGCGGCGGAGGGGGCCGCCCGGCTCTCCCTGCGGGCCGTGGCCCGTGAACTCGGCATGGTCTCCTCCGCGCTGTACCGCTACTTCCCCAGCCGTGACGACCTGCTGACCGCTCTCATCATCGACGCCTACGACTCCCTCGGTGAGAGCGCCGAGGCGGCCCACGACGCGGCGGACTCCCCCTTCGAGCGCTGGATCACGGTCTGCGAAGCGGTGCGCGGCTGGGCGCTGGACCATCCGCACGAGTACGCGCTGATCTACGGATCGCCCGTCCCCGGCTACACGGCCCCCGACTCCACCGTGCCGGCCGCCGCCCGCGTGGGCCTGCTGCTCATCGGCATCGCCCGCGACGCCCACCAGGGCCCGGCTCCCGACCGGCCCGCGCTGGCGGACGACCTCCGTCCGGAGGCCGAGCGCATGGCCGCCGATCTCGCCTCCGACCTGCCCCCGGAAGTCGTGACGGCCCTCGTCGCGGCCTGGGCCCAGCTGTACGGGCTGGTCGGCTTCGAGCTGTTCGGCCAGTTCAACCGGGTGGTGGTGGACCGGGAGACGTTCTTCCGGCACGCGGTGGGGCGACTCGCCCGGGGGGTGGGGCTGGTGCCCGGGCCCCGGTAGACCACCGGGCCGGTGATCGCGCGTACTTCCCGGGGAGTACGCGCGACCCCCACGCCGGGGTGACGCGGCTGCGGGGGCGCGACGTCTAGCGTGGCCGGTATGGACGAGCAGCGCGCGCGGGGCGGTCCGCCGCGATGGTGGCGGCACGGACCCGCGTGGTGGGACCGGTGGGAGGGGCGGGCGCCCCGGTGGCCCTGGCGGTCTACCGCGCTCGTCACCGTGTTCGTCCTGGCCGGGTCGAACTTCGCCGCCCACGGGCAGCAGGGCGTACGGGCGGAACCGGACGTCTTCGCCCGGGTCCTGCTGCTGGTGGCCGGAGGGCTGCTGCTGTGGCGGAAGCGGCATCCGGTCGCGGTCGTGTTCGGCACGGCGGCTGCCGTCATGGTCTACCTGGGGGCCGGGTATCCCTACGGGCCGGTGCTCTTCACCGTCGCGCTGGCCTGCTTCAGTGCCGTCGTCACCGGTCACCGCCGGGCGGCCTGGGCCGCCATGGGCCTGCTCTGGGCCGGGCACGTCCTGGTGGCGCACTGGCTCTTCGCATGGCTGCCGCCCTCGGGGGACTCAGCCGTCTCGTGGGGCGGGGAGATCGTGGTGGCCACCTGGGTGGTGGCCATCGCGGCGGTGTCGGAGCTGTTCCGCGTGCGGCGCGAACAGTGGGTCCGGGAGCGGGCGGAGAGGGCGGAGGCCGCGCGGCGGCGGGCCGGCGAGGAACGGCTGCGGATCGCGCGGGAGTTGCACGACGTCCTCGCCCACAGCATCTCCGTCATCAACGTGCAGGCGGGGGTCGGCCTCGCGCTCCTCGACACCGACCCCGAGCAGGCCCGTACGGCCCTCACCACGATCAAGGACCAGAGCAAGGAGGCGCTCGGCGAGGTGCGCCAGGTGCTCGACACGCTGCGCGCCCCCGGTGACGCGCCGCGCGCCCCCGCGCCCGGGCTCGGACGGCTGCCCGAACTGGTGGAGCAGGCCGCGGGCGCGGGCCTCACGGTGGACGTCGAGGGGAAGCCGCCGCGCCTCGCCCCCGGCACGGACCTCGCCGCCTTCCGGATCGTCCAGGAGGCCTTGACCAACGTCGTACGGCACTCGGGTTCGCGGCACGCGCGCGTGCACCTCACGCACGACGAGGGTGTCCTGCGGCTGCGCGTGGACGACGACGGGCCCGCGACCGGGGACGACGCGGGCGGCAGCGGCAACGGGCTCGCGGGCATGCGGGAGCGGGCCGCCGCCCTGGGTGGCACCATCGAGGCGGGCCCCCGCCCGGACGGCGGATTCCGGGTGCTCGCCGTACTGCCGCTGGCGCCGTCCGCCCGCACATCTCCCGGACCGACACAGGAGGACCGGTGATCCGCGTACTGCTCGCCGACGACCAGGCACTGGTACGGGCGGGGTTCCGGGCGCTGCTCGACGCACAGCCCGACATCGAGGTGGCCGCGGAGGCCGCCGACGGTGCGGAGGCCGTGCGCCGGGTCCGCGAACTGCGACCCGATGTCGTCCTGATGGACATCCGCATGCCCGCCGTCGACGGCCTCGCCGCCACCCGACAGGTCACCGGCGACCCCCGCCTGAAGGACGTCAGGGTCGTCATGCTCACCACGTTCGAGCTCGACGAGTACGTCTTCGAGGCGATTCGCTCCGGCGCCTCCGGCTTCCTGGTCAAGGACACCGAGCCGGACGAACTCCTGCGCGCGGTGAGGGCGGTGGTGGCGGGTGACGCGCTGCTGTCGCCGGGTGTGACGCGGCGGTTGATCTCCGAGTTCGCCTCCCGCTCCAAGGAACCGGAGGCGGCCGGCGCCCTGGACCGGCTCACCGAGCGGGAGCGGGAGGTGATGGCGCTGGTCGGGATCGGTCTGTCCAACGAGGAGATCGCCCGCCGTCTGGTCGTCAGCCCGCTCACCGCGAAGACCCACGTCAGCCGCACGATGGTGAAGCTCGGTGCCCGCGATCGGGCCCAACTGGTCGTTCTCGCCTACGAGACGGGGCTGGTGCGGCCGGGCTGGCTGGGCTGACCTGCCGTCCGGAACCGGAGCAGCACACTGACGACCCGGGCGGCGAAGAGCACCGGCGCGAGCGCCGGACCGGCGAGCGGCTGCAGGCGCTCCGGCGTCTTCGGAAGGTCGAAGAGCAGCGCGGGCCCGGCCACGGCCCCGAACGCCACCGCCGCCGCGAAGGCCGCACTGCACAGTGCGTACCTCGAGGGACGGGAAGGTCGGCGCGAAGCCGGAGCCGACCAGCACCATCGTCGGCAGGATCACCGCCGCGGAGTCCGGGTCGAGGTCGATGCGCACAGGGAGATCAGCGCGATGGGGCGGGCAGAAGCATCGTGCGCGCGCATGATATGCAAGCGCATTTAATTCAGGTGCAACAATCTCGGTTCTCTGTTACGGTGCGGCGCATGGCTCAGCAGGCCGAACAGGCGCTCGTGGAACAGTGGCGGGACATACTGGCGCTGCATGCGCGTACGCAGTGCGAACTCGACCGTGCGCTGCACGGCCACGGTCTGTGCGCCAGCGACTTCGAGGTGCTCGACGTCCTCGCCGGGTGCCGCACCCCGAAGGGCACGCCCTCCTACCGCGTCCAGGAGATCTCCGAGCGGGTCCACCTGAGCCAGAGCGCGCTGTCGCGGCTGATCGCCCGGCTGGAGAAGGAGGGGCTCGTCGAACGCGGCATGTGCGCGGAGGACCGGCGCGGCGTGAAGGTCTGCCTCACGGCGAAGGGGCGCGCGCTGCACGGCGAGCTGCTCCCCGTGCAGCGCGCGGTGCTGGCGCGGATGCTCACCGACGGCTGATCACCCGCCGGCGGCTGCTCAGATCGCCGACGCCTCCCGCCACAGCGCCGCGAGTGCCCGGTCGCCCGTGGCGTTCGGCAGCGGCGCCCGGTTCCACAGCGCCAGATACAACTGCTCGGCAGGGCCGGACAGTTCGCACTCGGCAGCGCCGGAGGCGTCCCGCGTCGTCACGGGCGGCTCGGGCGACAGCCGTACGGTCCACACGGCGCCGGTGTCCTCCGCGCGGACCCGCAGCACGCGCGGCTCGGGGGTGCGTACCCGGCTCCTGGAGCGGGCGTGGAAGCCGCGCAGCAGTTCGTCGATGCCGTCGGTGGCGAACTCGGGAGTGACGCCGGTCGGGCCACCGCCGCGCGCGGACTCGGCGTCGACCCGGTGCACGGCCGTCTCGTGCGCCTGCCGACGGGCCCAGAAGGCCAGCGGTGACGGCGCGGGCAGGAAGGCGAAGCACTCCACGTCGGGCGAGGCGCCGGCCAGCGTGCCGACGAGGTGCCGGTGGCTGTCGCGGTACCAGGCCACGAGCTCCGCGCCGTCCAGGTCGGCGGGTTCGGCCGGCGGGCGGCCCTCGGTGAGCTGCTCCGCGACGAACGCGGCGGCCCAGCGGTGCACGGCGCCCGTGTGCCGCAACAGGTCGCGCACCTGCCAGCCGGGACACGTCGGCACCTTGGCGTCGGTCCCGGCCTCCTCGGCGGCCGCGGCCAGCAGTCTGCCTTCCGTCTGCAGTGCCTGAAGGAACTCGGTGGTCTCCATGACGCCGAGTCTGCCGCATGCGGTGTGCTCCGGGCCCCGGGTTTTCAGGCGAGCGTCACGGCAGCGGCGTCCCGCCCGTCGCGTTGACGATCTCGGCGGTGATGTACGACGCCTCCTGCGAGGCGAGGAAGACGTACGCCGGAGCCATTTCGGCGGGCTGGGCGGGCCGTCCGATGGGGGCCTGCTTGCCGAACGTCTGGGTGTCCGGCAGGGTCGCCGGGATCAGCGGCGTCCACACCGGGCCCGGCGCCACCGCGTTGACGCGGATGCCCTTCTCGATCAGCATCTGCGCCAGCCCCTGCGTGAACGTGACGATCGCGCCCTTCGTCGTCGCGTAGTCCAGCAGATGCGGACTGGGCTTGTACGCCTGCACCGACGTGGAGTTGATGATGCTGCCGCCCTCCGGGATGTGCGGCAGGGCCAGCTTGCACAGCCAGAACATGCCGTACAGGTTGGTGCGCAGCACCCGGTCGAACTGCTCGGTGGTGATCGCCTCGATGCCGTCGGGCTGGGACATCTGGTACGCCGCGTTGTTCACGAGGACGTCGATCCGGCCGAACTCGTCCACCGCACGGTCGATGAGCGCCCGGCAGTTCTCCTCCTCCCGTACGTCGCACGAGACGGGCACCGCGCGGCGGCCGGCCTCCTCGACGAGCCGGGCGGTCTCGGCGGCGTCGTCCTTCTCGTCATCCAGATGGGTGAAGAGCACGTCGGCTCCCTCGCGGGCGAACGCGAGGGCGACCGCGCGGCCGATCCCGGAGTCCCCGCCGGTGATCACGGCCTTGCGGCCGGCCAGCCGGCCACTGCCCCGGTAGGACTCCTCACCGTGGTCCGGGGGCGGGTCCATCGGCCCGGTCCAGCCGGGGTGCGGCTGGTCCTGGGAGGGAAACTCCGGGGTCGGGTGCTGCTCGCCAGGATGCTGCTGTTCGGTCACGGGTCTTCCTCCTTGGACACGTCGTACGGCCCGGTGATCGCAACGGGCGTGGCCACGGGTACCCAGGATCACCGGCATCCCCCCGGCGGCGTCTCCCCCCTTCAGCCCCCGGCCGCGCGCCGGGCGGCCGCCCCCACCAGTGCCCCCACGACCGCCGCCACCGCTGCCAGCACCGCCACGCTGGTCAGTGCGGCGGGCAGGGTGAACCAGTCCGCCATGAAGCCGATCGCGGGCGGGCCGAGGAGCATGCCCCCGTAGCCCAGAGTCGAGGCCGTCGCGACGCCGCTCGGGCCGGCGAGGGCGCCCGCGCGTTCCACCGCCACGGGGAAGAGGTTCGCCAGGCCGATGCCCGTGATCGCGTATCCGAGGAGGGCCGCCCAGAGGGTGGGGGCGAGGGAGCCGAGCAGCATTCCGGCCGCCGCGGTGCTGCCGCCGGCGACGACGGTCCGGGTTTGCCCCAGCCGTTCCAGCAACGTCGTGCCGGTCAGGCGTCCCAGCGTCATGGCGAGCGCGAAACAGGAGTAGCCCGCGGCCGCCGCACCCGCCGAGGCGTGCAGGTCCTGCTCGAGGTGCAGGGCGCCCCAGTCGGCCAGCGCCCCTTCGCCGTACGCGGTGCACCCCGCGATCACGCCGAAGACGATCACCAGCCCCCGGGTGCGGCCGTCCGGGCGGCGCGGGGCGCCTTCGGCGGGCAGCTCCCGCTCCGGAGGCTTCGGCGGTTCGTGCCGCAGCAGTGTGGGGCCCGCCGCGGCGGTCACGAGCAGGCCGACGAGGGTGAGCAGCACCAGGTGCCGCGTGGGGGAGAGGGCCCCGGCGAGCAGCCCGCCCAGTCCCGCTCCGACCATGCCGCCCAGGCTGAAAGCCGCGTGGAAGCTCGGCATGACCGGGCGCCCCAGTGCGGCCACGAGCTCGACGGCCGCGCTGTTGAAGGCGACGTTGATTCCGCCGTACGCGGCACCGAAGAGCAGCAGGACGAGGCCCAGCGTGAGCGCCGAGTGGGTCAGCGGTGGCAGGGCGACGCTCAGGGAGAGCAGGACGGCGCACACGACGGTGACCCGGTGGTTCCCGAAGCGGCGGCACAGGCGCCCCGTCAGGGTCATGGTGACGACGGCCCCGGCGGAGACGCCCAGGAGGGCGAGGCCGAGGGCACTGGCGGAGGCGCCGGTCTGCGCCTTGATGGCGGGGATGCGCACGACCCAGCCGGCGAAGACGAAGCCGTCGAGGGCGAAGAAGACCGTGAGGGCGATCCTCAGCCGGGTGAGGGAGCTGTTGTGGCCCGGCACGTCATTGTGCGTTCGGGATTTGTTTATTTGCGGCACAAACGCAGGCTAGGTGGGTGCGGTGTCGAGGACAAGGTGCGACTCTGGGACGAGACCCATCCGCTGAGGTGCGGACGTATCCGCCGAAGGAGCGCAGGAGGGCACATGGGACGTGACGTGCCGGCCCTGGTGTTCACCCGGGAGGACCGCCGTCGGTACCGGGAGAAGATGCACACCGACCTCGAGGTGCTGGCCCGGATGCTGCACGAGTCGGGGTTCGAGAGCGAGCGCCCTCAGGTCGGGCTCGAGATCGAGCTCAACCTCGTCGACGACGCCGGGCTGCCCGCGATGCGCAACACCGACGTGCTCCAGGCGATCGCCGACCCCGCCTGGTCGAGCGAGCTGGGCCGCTTCAACCTGGAGATCAACATCCCGCCCCGGCAGCTGACGGCAGGCGGCCCCGGCTCCTGGGAGCAGGCGATCCGGGACGCCCTCAACCACGCCGAGGACCGTGCCGCGGCGGTGGGCGCGCACCTGATCATGGTCGGCATCCTGCCGACCCTGGGCGAGTCGGACGTCAGCGAGTCCGCGCTCTCCGGCGACCCCCGGTACCGGCTCCTCAACGAGCAGATCTTCGCGGCCCGGGGCGAGGACCTGCGGATCAGGGTCGACGGTGTGGAGCGCCTGTCGACGTACGCCGACACGATCACTCCCGAGGCCGCCTGCACCAGCACCCAGTTCCATCTCCAGGTCGAGCCGAAGGCGTTCCCGCACTACTGGAACGCGGCCCAGGCCATCGCCGGTGTGCAGATCGCCCTCGCGGCGAACTCGCCCTTCCTGTTCGGCAAGGAGCTGTGGCGCGAGACCCGCATCCCCCTGTTCGAACAGGCCACCGACACCCGCCCCGAGGAGATCAAGGCCCAGGGCGTACGGCCCCGGGTGTGGTTCGGGGAGCGCTGGATCACCAGCGTCTTCGACCTCTTCGAGGAGAACGTGCGCTACTTCCCGGCCCTGCTGCCGCTGTGCGAGGACGAGGACCCGCAGCGGGAGCTGGACAGCGGCGGCGTCCCCCAGCTGGGCGAACTGACCCTCCACAACGGCACGATCTACCGCTGGAACCGCCCCATCTACGCGGTCACCGACAGCGGCCCGCATCTGCGCATCGAGAACCGGGTGCTGCCCGCCGGCCCCACCGTGGCCGACATCATCGCCAACGGCGCCTTCTACTACGGCCTGACGCGCGCCCTCGTCGACGAGGACCGGCCGGTGTGGACGCGGATGTCCTTCTCGGTCGCCGAGGAGAACCTGCACACCGCGGCCCGCGACGGCATCGAGGCCCGCCTGTACTGGCCCGGCGTGGGCGAAGTGCCGGTCACGGAACTGGTGTTGCGGCGTCTGCTGCCCCTGGCGCACAGAGGACTGGAGCTGACCGGCATGGACGCCGCCTGGCGCGAACCCCTGCTGGGCATCATCGAGCAGCGCTGCGTCACGGGCCGCAACGGCGCCCTGTGGCAGGCGGAGATGGTGCACCACCTGGAGAAGGCCGGCATCTCCGACCGGCGGGAGGCGCTGCGGCAGATGACCAGGACGTACATGGACTACATGCACATGAACGCGCCGGCGCACACCTGGCCCGTGGACTGACCTCAGGCGGCCCGGCCGTGCCACTGCGCCGCGGCCGTCAGGGGCACCGGTGCGGGCACCCGTGCCGATGTCGTCAGCTCGATCCGGCGCCCCTCCGCCGCCGAACGCAGCAGCGCGGTCATCGTCTCCAGTACGTGCAGGGCGAGTTCACCGCCGGCGCGCGGCGCCCGCGACGCGTCGGCCGTGAGGAAGTCGATCAGTCCGACGCCGCGTGCGCCGTCCGCGTAGCCCGCTGTCACCGGCAGGGCGCGCCACCGGGTGTCGCCGAGCGCGTGGAGGCGTACCTCGCCGTCGAAGCGGTTCGGGTCGGGCACCGACAGGGTGCCGCTCTCGCCGTGCACCTCGATCGGGGCGGCCGTGGTGGCCACGCCGTCGAAGCTCGTCGTGAGCGTCGTCAGCGTCCCGCCCACGTGCTCCAGCACTCCGGAGACATGGCTGTCCACCTCGACCGGTATGCGCTCGCCCGCGCGCGGCCCGGAACCGATCACGCGCTCGGCGCGCAGCCGCCCGGCCGCTCCGGTCACTGCGCGCACCGGCCCCAGCAGATGGACCAGGGACGACAGGTAGTACGGCCCCATGTCCAGCAGCGGGCCGCCGCCGGCCGTGTAGTAGAAGTCGGGGTGGGGATGCCAGCGTTCATGCCCCGGGGTGATCATCACGGCGGAGGCGAACTGGGGGCGTCCGATGTTCCCCGCCTCCACGGCCGCCCGCGCCGTCTGAACTCCCGTCCCCAGGACGGTGTCCGGGGCACAGCCCACACCGGTGCCCGCCCGCGCGGCGGCTTCCAGGACGGACCGGGCGCCGGCCAGGTCCGCCGCCAGCGGCTTCTCCCCGTAGACGTTCTTGCCGTGGCGGATCGCCCCGAGTGCTATCCCGGCATGGGCCGCCGGGGTGGTCAGGTTCAGCACCGTGTCCACGTCCGGGCTGCTCAGCAGTTCCTCGACCGACAGCGCCCGGGCGTCCGGAAGTCCGGCGGCGGCCGCGGCCGACCGGGAGGCGTCGAGGTCGGCGACCGCGGTGACGCGCACACCGGGATGACCCACGAGAGTGTCCAGGTAGGCGCGGGAGATGACGCCGAGTCCTACGACCCCGACGCGGTGCGCGTCGCCCACAGCATGCCCCTCTCGATGATGGTGCGGACGTCGGGGTTCTCCAGGACATCGACGCTGTGCCCCGGAGTCGTCACCACCACCCGCCCGGCACCCCACCGGCGGGTCCAGACCGCCGGCGAGGTCACCGGCCGGTGCCAGGGCTCCCACGGCCGCACCGGATGCGTGGTGGTGGCCAGGACGTCGATGAGGTCGTCGTGGAGCACCCAGTACTGCTCGGTGTCCAGGGCGAAGTCCTCGATACCCGCGGTGATCGGGTGCGTGCGGCCGGCCTCGGTGAACGTGATGGTGTGCGGCAGGAAGTTGTCGTCCGCCGCGCCCCGGCGCTCGCACGGTTCCTTGCCGGGGTGCGTGGCGAACTGGCCGCCCACCAGGTGCAGATAGTCCGAGGAGGCGCGGAACGAGTCGGCGATGCCGCCGTGCCAGCCGGTGAAGCCGGTCCCGGCCACGACCGCGGAGGTCAGCCCCGCCAGCTGCTCGCGTGTGATCTCCGACATCGTCACGCACTGCACGACCAGGTCGGTGGCGGCCAGTTCGGCGGCATCCGCGTAGATCCCGGTCGACTCCTCGATCCGGACGGCGTACCCGTTGCTCCGGAGGAAGGGCAGGAACAGTTCCGTGGCTTCGACCGGCTGATGCCCTTCCCAGCCGCCTCGGACCACCAGGGCTCTCTTCTGCGTCATCGTGATCTCACTATGCGCCGGTCGCCCGCGCTCGGAAAAGAGGGCCGGACCTCACGAAAGTTTCGCGGCGGCGGCCCGTGCCGAGACCATCCAGCAGGCCGCGGTGTAACGCACCTGCGTGCCCTGCACGAAGGGGGCGAAGGCCGTCCGGACCGCCTCGACGATCTCAGCCCGGGTCCGCTCGTCGGCCCCGGGCAGGACCGTGCCGAGCGGACCGAGCCGCGTGAAGTAGGTGACGAGGTCGGACTCGGGCAGGCCGCAGACCACGTCGAGCGGCTGGATGTCGATCCCGGCCCAGCTGCTCTCCGCCAGGATGCGGTGGACACGCTCCGGGTCCGCGAACGCGAACTGGCCCGGCTGGTCCGGCCGGCGGGCGGGCAGATCCGGCAGGAAGGGGGCCGCGGCGCGCTCGGCCGTCGTCATGAAGGGGTTCTCCTCCGGGCCCCGCCACACGACGCACCGCAGCCCCGCCCCGTCCCTCACCGTGCTCCGCAGATTGGTGAAGGCCCGCACGGGGTCGTTGAAGAACATGACGCCGAAGCGCGAGACGACGGCGTCGAAGGCGCCGGGTCCGAACGCGTACTCCTGTGCGTCGGCCTCGATGAAGGACGCCGGTACGCCTTCCCGCTCGGCGTGCGCCCGGGCCGTCTCGATCATCGGCCTCGAGATGTCCACACCGACGCAGTGACCGGACCTGCGGGCGACGGCCCGGGTGATGCCGCCCGTGCCGCAGCCCACGTCGAGCACACTTCCAGCGTGCTCGGCGGCCACCGCGTCGACGAGCAGCTCCTCGATCGGCCTGAACATCTCGTCCAGCAACTCCTGGAGATCCACCCATGCGTTGCCGGCGGGCCCGTTCCAGCGGGCGGCCTGCTCGTCGTCGGATGCACGTGAGGCGTCCATCTTCGTCTCTCCCTCTGCTTGTCTTCGCCGGGTCGGGATGACAGCGTTCTACTTCAAGTCGACTTGAGGTCAAGACAATGACAGACCTGGACATCGCCGAAGTGGCGCACCGCGCCGGTGTGCCCGCCTCGACACTGCGGTTCTACGAGGAGAAGGGGCTGATCGCCTCGACCGGCCGACGCGGGCTGCGGCGTCAGTACGACCCCGGGGTGCTGGAGCGGCTGGCCCTGATCGCGCTGGGGCGGACGGCCGGGTTCTCGCTCGACGAGATCGCGCAGATGTTCGCCCCGGACGGGCAGCCGCGGATCGACCGGCGGATGCTGTCCGCCAAGGCGGACGAACTGGACAGAAGGATCCGCGAACTGGGCGTCCTGCGGGACTCCCTGCGGCATGCCGCCGCCTGCCCCGCACCCAGCCATCTCGAGTGCGGCACCTTCCGCCGCCTGATCGACGCGGCGGCGTCCGGCGGCGTCGCCACGCCGGGACGACGGGTGCCCGGCCGCCGTTGACGGCCGTCGCGATCTTGGCCCAAAACTGGCTCGTGCTTTGCCCGATTCCCGTCGTCGCGTCCCTAACGTCGGCTGCGAACTTCGGGAGGCCACCGTGCTCGAAACCGTGAGAGGGCAGGCAGCGGGTCTGACCAAGGACCAGCGCAACGCCTTCGTCGCCGCCTATCTCGGCTGGGCCATGGACGCGTTCGACTACTTCCTGGTCGTGCTCGTCTACAGCGAGATAGCGGACGACTTCCATGTCTCCCTCACCGACATGGCCTTCCTCACCACCGCGACGCTGGTGATGCGGCCGGTCGGCGCGCTGCTCTTCGGCCTGTGGGCGGATCGCCGGGGCCGGCGCGTCCCGCTCATGGTCGACGTCGTCTTCTACTCGATCGTCGGCTTCGCCTGCGCCTTCGCGCCCGACTACACCGTGCTGTTGGTACTGCGCCTGCTCTACGGCATCGGCATGGGCGGCGAATGGGGTCTGGGCGCGGCCCTGGCCATGGAGAAGATCCCCAGCGAACGGCGTGGGTTCTGGTCGGGCCTGCTGCAGAGCGGTTACTCGCTGGGGTATCTCCTGGCCGCCGTGGCGTTCTTCCTCATCGAGCCCGTCTTCGGCTGGCGCGGCCTGTTCGCGTTCAGCCTGCTGCCCGCCCTGGTCGCGCTGTGGGTGCGCAGCAGGGTGGAGGAGAGCGAGGTGTGGGAGAAGAGCGTCGCGCTCAACCGAACCCCCGCGCACCGGGTGTTCAGGAACCCCGCGGTGCTGCGGCGCTTCGTCTACCTCGTCGCGCTGATGACCGCCTTCAACTGGATGTCGCACGGCACCCAGGACATCTACCCGACCTTCGTGAAGAAGGGCCTGGACCTGTCGGCCGACACGTCGATCGCGATCGCGGTGGTCTACAACATCGGCGCCATGATCGGCGGGGTGCTGCTCGGCGCCTACTCCGAGCGGCTGGGCCGCCGCCGGACGATCATGATCGCTGCGGCGGCGGGCCTGGTGGTGGTGCCGTTCTTCGTGCTGTCCACCACCGTCGGCTGGCTGATGCTGTCGTCCTTCCTCATGCAGGTGTGCGTGCAGGGCGCGTGGGGTGTCATCCCGGCGCATCTGACCGAGATGAGCCCCGACGCCGTCCGGGGCTTCTACCCGGGCGTCACCTACCAGCTCGGCAACCTGATCGCCGCACTCAACCTGCCGCTCCAGGAGTTCCTCGCCGAGCGTCACGGCTACCCGTCGGCGATGGCGTGGACCATCGTGCCCACCCTGGCCGTGGTGATCCTGCTGAGCGCGCTCGGCAAGGAGGCCAAGGGGGTCCGCTTCGGGAGCGGCTCGGCGGAGGCGCCGAGCGGTGCGGCGACGGGCACGGTGCGATCCTGAGGGGAGGGACCCGCTGGGCTCCCTCTACCCGTCCCGCGCGGCACCGGCCTCGTCAACAGGGCAGGGAGTCCCCCTGGCCCCGGTCACCGAGGGCCCGGACACGACCGCGTGCCGCGTTTTGGATCAGTCCTTCTCCTGCGCTGCACGAGCGTTGTACGGGCGCTAACCGTCCTCCCACAAGAGTGGAATCACCGCTTCCCACCACGGAGAGCGGCGACCGAAAGGGGACGGCCACATGGGTACCGCCGACACACCACAGCGCAGGGCCATACTGACCGGCGGGCTGGCTGCCGGCGCAGCGCTGCTCACCGCCTGCTCGTCGAAGGACACCGCCGGCACGAGCAAGGCCGCGGCCGCGGCGGGCAAGCCCTCGCCCTCTCCCGCGGCGGCCGCGCGACCGGACTCGCCCTGGTCCGCGTTCGCACGGCTGATGGACGGCAACAAGCGCTGGATCGACGGCAAGCTCCAGCACCCCGACCGCGATCCGAAGCGGCGCGAGTTCGTCGCCGAGGCGCAGGACCCGTACGGCGTGATCCTCTCCTGCATCGACTCCCGCGTCCCGCCGGAGCTCGTCTTCGACACGGGCCTCGGCGACCTGTTCGTGATGCGCACCGGCGGGCAGGTCGTCGAACCGGTCGTCGTCGGTTCCGTGGAGTACGGCCCCATGACGTCCGGCACGCCGCTCGTCGTGGTCCTCGGCCACCAGCGATGCGGCGCTGTCAAGGCGGCATACGAGGCGCTGAGGGACCGCAAGCCGCTGCCCGGCAACCTCCAGTCGATCGCCGAAGCCCTGCGGCCGGCCTACCGGGAGACCGTCAAGCGGCAGCACGCCGACCCCGTCGACGCGATGGTCCGGATCCACACCAAGCAGACCGCCGCCGACCTGCGGAACAACAACGACCTCGGGCCGCTCGTGAAGAAGGGCGACCTGGCCGTCGTCAGCGCCTACTACTCGCTCGACACCGGCCGAGTGGAGGTCCTCACCGGCGCGCCCTCCGCCTGAGCCGGGGGCCCGTGCAGACCGGGCGGGAAAAACGTTCCACGCCCGGTCACGGTATACTCGCCGCGCCCATGAAGGCCATCGTCGTGCCTGGTCGCGCGGCTGCAACAGCGAGGGGGGTGGACGCCGTTCCGGCACGCCCCGCCCGCATCCAGGACGTCGCAGCCGCCGCCGGTGTCTCGGTGTCCACGGTGTCGAACGTGCTCAACCGGCCCGAGCGGGTCACCGCGCAGACCGCCGAGCGCGTCCGCGTCGCCGTCGCCGCGCTCGACTACGTCCCCCACCCGGGAGCAGCAGGTCTGCGCACCGGCCACTCCTCCGCGATCGGGCTGGTCCTGCCCGACGTCGCCAACTCCTTCTACGCGCGCATCGCCCGGGGCGCCGCCGACGCGGCCTACGACCACGGCTACTCGCTCGTCCTGTGCCACAGCGGGGACGCCCCCGAACGGGAACAGGGGTACTTCAGCATGCTCGTCGAGCAGCGGGCCGTCGGCGTCGTCGTCGTACCGCTCAGCGCCGACCCGGGCCGGCTGGCCCGGCTGCGCGAGCGCGGCATCCCGCTCGTCCTGGCCGACCGCGCGATGCCCGACCGGGAGGGCTGCTCGGCCTCCGTCGACGACATCGCCGGCGGCCGCATCGCCGTACAGCACCTCCTCGGCAAGGGGGCCCGCGACATCCTCGTCGTCAACGGCGAGCGCGGCATACGCCAGTGCGCCGACCGCTACCAGGGCGCCCGGCAGGCCGTGCGCAGCCACCGCGAGGCCCGGCTCGACCAGGTCGTCGCCGAGCGGATGACCGTCGCCCACGGCACGGAGATCGCGCGCGGGCTGAAGGACCTGCCCGACGGGGTGTTCTGCACCAACGACTTCCTCGCCGCCGGCCTGTGCCGGGGGCTGACCGAACGCGGCGTGCGCATCCCCGAGGACGTGCAGGTCGTCGGCTACGGCGACCTCGACGTCGCGACCTTCGGGGCGACGACCCTTACGACGGTCCGGCAGCCCGTCGAGGACCTCGGCCGGGCGGCGGTGGAGATGCTGCTCGACGAGATCGAGGCCCGCGCGGACCACCTCCACGAGACCCGCGTCTTCGCCCCCGACCTGGTCCTGCGCGACTCGACCCGGCCGCGCACCGACGACCGGGGCCAGTCGTTGGACCGGGCCGCAGCAGACTGACGGTGCCGGCCGATGCCGGTGAGCGGGGTCGGGTGCGTGCCGCTGCAAGGCGGAGGAGGGCGCCGACGCGATGGCCGTCCCTCCGCGCGAGCGCAGCCGGGCGCGAGGGAAGTCGGCGAGCGACGACGACGCGGCGGATGTGTGTGCCCCACCTCAGCCGGCCGCGTCACCGCCGCTCCGAACAGCGCACCTAGCCACCGGTCCGAACAGTGCACCTACCACCGGTCCGAACAGCGCCCCTAGCCCCCGGACGGAATCCGCAGCGTCACCGGCCCCCACAGCCCCGACGGCAACTGGGACGGGAAAGCCCAGGCGGTGGGGGTGGCTTCGGCGAGGTACGGCGCCAGCGTGCCCCGGACCGTCACCTCCAGCCGGACCGTCCGCCCCGCGGCGCCGCGCAGCGGGAAACGGTACGGCGCGCAGAACGCCTCCCCGGCGAACTCCCCGTCGACCGACACCTCCACACTGCCCCGGACCCGCCCCAGATCCAGCACGGGATCGGGCCCGGGCGGCACCTCCACCGCCCGTGCGTACGTCACACCCCCGCTCCAGCCGCCCAGCCCCTGCTCGCGCCAGTCGCCCAACGCCAGCGGCGCCGGCACCGCCCGCACCCGGACCGGCCCGTGCCAGGCGGAGCCGCCCCGCAGGACGGCCGTGGGCTCGGTGACCACCTCGACCCGGGTGGGTGCCGGGAGCGGCTCGTGGAGGGTCAGCCGGTCGCCCGTCACAGCCAGTTCCTCTCCGTCCCCGATCCGCACGCGCGCGTGCAGCGCCAACGGCAGCTCCAGCGACACCGTTCCCGGCGGCACCGTGAACCGGAAGCGCTGCGGTGACGCCCGGACGTCATCGGTGGACCGCGACGGCAGGACGGCACCGCCGAGCACCGGACGGCCGCCCAGCCACGCGGTGTCCGGCAGCGGATGCGGCCGTACGGCGGCGTGGCAGTGCTGCAACTCGCCCCGCCTGCGCTCGTCCTCGACGGTCCGGCCCCGCCACGCGCCCGCCTCGGTCTCCCAGCCGGCGCCGCTGACCAGGGCCGTCACCCCGGTTCCCGAGCGGGCCACCAGATCGACGAACACCGCGTCCCGGACATCGGCGCTGTCGGCCACCACTTCCAGCGTGTGCCCGCCCGGCCCGAGTTCCGGCTCGTGCCGGAAGAACATCGGCACGGCGCCCCAGTCCGCCTCGTAGTACTCCGCCTTCTCCTGCCGCGCCACCACGTCGCCGTCGACCAGCACGGTCAGTGCCGAGGCGGCACCCACGACGAGCACCGCCCGCGTCTCACCGGCCGGTATCCGGAACGCCACGCGGTAGGTGACGCGGCCGTCGGGCCGGACTCCGTCGGGCGGGCGCATGAACCGCGGCCGGGGCCCGAACCCGCCCGGCTCCGACAGGCAGAAGAAGCTGCCGAGCGGTGTGCCGGCGGCTGCCGAGATCGACGAGGGCCGGTCCTGGGCGTCCGACAGCTCGTATTCCAGCACGTTGCGATCGCGGCGGACGGTGACCGGGGCGGAGGCCAGGTAGCCGCCGCCGTACGGGCCGAGCGGCTCCCCGTTCCACCACACCCGCTTGACCGCCTCCGCGCCGACGTGCAGCTCGGCGGGCCCCCGGTGTCCGGTCTCCACGATCGCCCGGACCCGGGCCACCGCACCGTCGGCCGGCACGGGGACGCGTACGAACTCCTCGTTCACCAGCCCCTTGGTGCCCAGCAGCCCGCCTTGGTCGAGGATGCCGCGGCTCGACGAGTACACCGCGGGGTGCCAGTCCGAGTCCGGTGGTACGAGAGGCGCTCGACCGGCCAGGATCCGCTCCGCCCACGCCGCGTCCAGCGGCTCGGGAACCCGGTCGGGCGGCACCGGGCGCAGGACCCGGACGCGGTTGCCGTAGGTGACCCGGCTCCGCTCCCACACCGCCCCCTCGGTCCACTCCATGGTCCAGATCTGCTGCTCCGCCACGGACGCTCCCGGGGGCAGGGCGAGATCGCCCCAGGTGTTGTCCAACGTGGGGACCAGCCGGCCGCGCCAGCCGGCCGAGACGTCGAGCAGCCGGACCGTCCTCCCATCCGCGGCAGGCGTCGGTCCCGGACGGCCCTCACGCCAGACGACCAGGGCCGCCGGGGCGCCGTCCAGCGGCACCTCGATGACCGAGAGGGCACCGTCGTCGGAGAGGGTGACGCGGGCCGGGCTGCTGTTGCCGGTCGCCGGGTTCCAGACCTCGGCCTCCGCGACGCCCGCCCGGACGGTGACGGACGAGGCGCGGACGGGCTCGGGAGCGGAGCCGGACGGGCGCAACGGATGCGCGCCGATCTCCGGGAAGGCGGCCGTGACCAGTGCCACCGCCTGATGCCCCTTCCGCCGGACGAGCAGCGGTACCTCGCCCGTCGCGTGCCCGGCCGCGTCGGCCAATGCCTCGGCGGCGGCCCCGGGGCCACGCACCCGTTCCAGCCGGGGATGGGCGAGCAGGGCCGCCACCACCGAGTCGTCACCGGACCGGCCCGCGGCACTCCCGGGCGGACGGCCCACGACCAGCACCCGCCCTCCCGCGTCGAGCAGTTCGGCCAGCCGGCGCGCCGTCCCTTCCTCCAGCACGCTCGCCGAGGGCAGCAGCACCGCGCCGTACGCCAGGCTCCTGAGGCGCAGGGCACCCTCGGTGGCCCGGGCGCGCTGCACCGAGTCGTCGTCGACGACGTCGAAGGAGATTCCGCGCCGGTCCAGGGCACCGGCGTGCGGCCCGAGCCAGTTGTTCGAGCCGCACAGGTCCAGGTACTGCTGCTGCGTCTCGTCGGCGAGGGCGTGGCCGTCGCCGAGCCTGCCGTCGCCGAAGTGCCGGACCGGCGCGTCCAGCGGGACGAGCGCCTGCATGGTGGCGGTCGGGTGCAGCACCGCCACGTCGGCCGCGTAACCGCCCCACGACATGATCGAGCAGATCCGGGCCACCGCCCGGGAGAACGCCGGGTACTGCCTCCAGTAGGGCTGGCGCCAGTCGGTGGAGGGCGGCGCCCACTCGAACCAGCCGGCCGCGGTGCCGAAGTAGCTGGCGTGCGGGTTGTAGAGGTTGGCGCCGCTGCGCAGGAACGGCAGCAGCCAGCCGTAGGTGTCCTCCAGCGTGCCGCCCCACCCGGAGGAGTGGAACGCCTCGATCCAGACGCGTTCGTGGCCGTAGAGGTGGGCCATGGAGGAGTGCACCTTGGCATCGCCGTGGTGGTCGCTGCCCGCGGCGCCGTACCAGCGGTGGGTGCGGAAGTAGTCGGTGTAGATCTGCGTGGACTGGGCCGGGTAGCCCGCGCGGGCGGGGTGGCTCTGGTCGCTGCCCAGCAGCAGACCGCGCTCGCGGTGCCAGGCGGCGAGCGGCCGGAACAGGGCCTCCTCGGTCAGCTCCGCGCGGACCCCGTAGTAGTCGCCGCGGATCTTCCCCTCCGGTACGCCCGCGTCGGTGCCGAAGAGGGCCGGCAGGTGGTCGAGCAGGTCGTAGCCGCGCCGGGCGCGGAACTCGTCGGCGAAACGGTGGCTCCAGGCGTTGGTGGCGGGCAGTTCGTCCTGGAAGCTGCCCGCGATGACCGTGCCCAGGTACTCGGGTACGCGGCGGTCGTATTCGTGGTGCACCGTGTCCATCAGCAGGCCGACGGCCCGCGGGTCCAGGTAGTCGAACGCGGTGGGCACGGCGGTGACGAGCCGCACCCGGGTCCCGTCGGCGGCCGCGAGGTGCCCGTCCACGGCTAGGTCGAGCCGCCGGCCTTGACGGGAGTACGCGGCCAGCGGTGTCTCGGCGTCCGGCAGGGCGACCCTGCCCCGGGAGACGCTCGCGTCCCGGCAGCGCAGGGCGAGTCCGGCCGCACCGGGGTGACGCCGCGTCACACCGCCCTGCACATTGGCGCCGGAGAACCCGATCTGGTCGTAGAACCACAGCCTTGTGCCCAGCTCCGCCGCGATCGCGCAGGCGTCCGTGAAACGCTCCCACCACTCCTCGCCGAACCACGCCGGATCGTCGGCCCGGGCCCCGAACGCCGGGCCCGCCGGGGCGAGATTGATGACGACCAGGTTGTGGACCCCGCCCTGCGCGAACGCCCGCAGCTGCCAGGCGAGTCGGTCCCGGGTGACCTTCGCACCCGACCACCACCACAGGGGAGTGGGGCCGAAGGCACGGGGCGGGTCGTCGAACAACTGCCGCAGCTCGGGGGAGATCACACACACGGTCCTTCCCCTAAAACGTTTTTAGGCCCTCTCACGGTAGGCGAGCCGGAGCGGCCACGCCATATCCCCGCCCGGCGTTCGGGGGAGCCGACGGCATGTCACCCCGACGTGCGCGACACCTTGTTGCAACGTTTTTCCCGCTCTATATTCGCCTCGACCAGGCACCCGGAACCGCGATGTCACCAGACGACGGAGTCGCATCATGGCCGGTACCCGCCCCATCCCCCCACCGCTCTGGAAGGCCGCCGCCCTGTCCGGCATGGCCTCCTATCTCGACGCCGGGCTGATCGTGAGCATCTCCGTCAACCTGGCCGTCTACCGCGACAGTTACGACATGGGCGTGTGGATGGCCGGGGCGATCAGCGCGATCGTCACCGGCTGCATCGCCGTCGGATCCCTCGTCGGCGGACGGCTAGCCGACCTCTTCGGACGCCGCCGCGTCTACAACTGGGACATCTTCTGCTTCGCGGTCGGCGCCCTCGTCATCACGCTCGCGCCGGACGACATCACCCTGCTCGTCGGTGTTCTCGTCGCCGGGCTCGCGGCCGGCGCCGACCTGCCGACGTCCCTGGCCGTGGTATCGGACGCGGCGCCCTCCTGGGCCCGGGGCAGACTCGTGGCGTTCACGCAGGTCATGTGGATGCTGGGCATCACCGTCGCCATCTTCCTCGGCTTCGTCCTGTCCACCACCGGCATGACCGGGGCCCGGCTCATCACGGGACAACTGGCCGTCGCCGCACTCGTCACCTGGGCCCTGCGGTCCCGCCTGAAACTGCCCGACGAGCCGCCGGAGACGGAGACCGGCGCCGCCCCGGAAGCCATCTCCCTGAAAGGGGTGTGGACGCGAGCCGCCCTGCTGCCCATGACCGCGACGTTCCTCTTCTACGTGACCTGGGGCCTCGGAGCCAACACCTTCGGACAGTTCGGCACCTACCTGCTCGTCACCGTCAGCGACGCCTCGCAGAGCCTCGCCACCGGAATCAACCTGGCGTTCATCCCGATCGGCGTGCTGCTGACCCTGGCCTTCGTGCGCGTCGCCGACAGCCCCTGGCGCGACCGGCTGTTCCACGTGGCCGCTGTGGTCCAGATCCTCGCCTTCGTCATCGCGTCCCTGACCGCGGGCGCACTCGTCGGCATGCTCGTCTTCTTCGTGCTGTACCAGCTCTCCAACCCCTTCGCCGGAGAAGCCAACTACAAGGTCTGGTCGCAGCTCACGCTGCCCGCCGACACCCGCGCCACCACCCAGGGCCTCACCTACGCCCTCTCCCGGGGCGTCTTCGCGGTCGCCGCCTTCTTCACGCCCGCCCTCGCCGACCACAGCCCGTCCGTCCTGCTCTGGACGATCACCGCGTGCATGACGGCGGCGGCGCTGGCGGGCGTGTTCATCATCCGCGTCCTGGTCCCGCGCTCCGCGAGAGCCGTGCCCGACGGAGCGGACCTCCGCGTCCCCAGCACCTCGCCGGCCGACCCTCTCGACAAGGAGCACTGACCATGGCAACGACCGCGGACCGCACGGCCGTACGGGCCGCCACCCTGCACGACCTGCTCCCGCCGGTCACCCGGCGCCGTACCAGGGTCGGACTGGTCGCCGGCGGACTTGGCACCTACTGGCCGCAGTTCCCCGGACTCCTCCCGCAACTGAAGGAGTCGGCCGCCTATGTCGCCGAGCGGTTCCGGGCCATGGACGCCGAGGTGACCGACGCCGGTTTCGTCTCCGACGCCCAGGAGGGCGCCCGCGCCGCCGAGCGGTTGCGGCGCGCCGACTGCGACCTGATCGTGCTGTTCCTGACGACGTACCTCACCTCCTCGATGGTGCTGCCGATCGCTCAGCGTTCGCACGCGCCGGTTCTGGTCATCGACCTCCAGCCGTCCGAGAGGATGGACCACGCCGCCTTCGACACCGGGGCCTGGCTGGCCTACTGCGGGCAGTGCCCCGTGCCGGAGGTCGGCAACGTCTTCCGGCGCGCCGGCATTCCCTTCCGGTCGGTGTCGGGCTGGCTGCGCCAGGAGTCCGCCTGGCGGCGCATCGAGCAGTGGATCCGTGCCGCGCACATCCGTGCCGCGCTCCGGCACGCCCGGCACGGCCTCATGGGGCACGTGTACCCCGGCATGCTCGACGTGCAGACCGATCCGACGCTGCTGGCCACGACGTTCGGCTCACATGTGGAGGTCCTGGAGTTCGACGACCTGAGGCACCGCGTGGAACGGGTGACCGAGGCCGAGACCCGGGAGCGGATGGCCCTCGCCCGGCAGGTCTTCACCCTCGACGAGAGCGTGGTGGAGGAGGACTTCGCCTGGGGCGCGACCGTGTCCGTCGCCCTGGACCGGCTGGTGGCCGACTTCGAGCTCGACAGCCTCGCCTACTACCACCGCGGCCTCGACGGTGAACTGCACGAGCGGCTCGGCGCCGGCATGATCCTCGGCGCCTCCCTGCTCACCGCCCGGGGCGTACCCGCGGCCGGCGAGTACGAACTGCGCACGTCCGTAGCCCAGCTCGCCTCCCAGAGCGTCGGCGCCGGAGGCTCCTTCACCGAGATCCAGGCCCTCGACTTCGAGGACGGGGTGGTGGAGATGGGCCATGACGGCCCCGCCCACCTCTCCGTCGGCGCCCGCGACCCGCTGCTGCGCGGCCTCGGCGTGTACCACGGCAAACGCGGCTGGGGCGTGAGCGTCGAGTTCGACGTCCGGCACGGGCCCGTCACGCTGCTCGGCCTCGGCCAGGACGCCGATGGCAGCCTGTCCTTCGTCACGTCCGAGGGCACCGTCGTACCGGGACCGCTGCTGGAGATCGGCAACACCACCAGCCGGGTCGACTTCGGCCGTGACCCCGGCGAATGGGTCGACGCCTGGAGCGCCACGGGTATCGGCCACCACTGGTCCCTCGCGGTCGGACACCACACGGCCGACTTCCGGGCGGCGGCGAGCCTGCTGGGCATCGACCACCGGGAAGTGTGACGGGCGGCGCTCCGTCGAGGATGGGTGTCCTCCCCGCCCGCGGATGGGTTCCGGCACCGATGGCGGCGTCACCGGGGCGCGTGTGAGGCTGGCGGCACCGCCCGGACCGCCGCACCGGCCGCCACGGCCGCGGCCCCGGCGTGCGCCGAGAGGCGCACGACGCCACCCCCTCAAGGCCCCTGAAGGAGGAGCCCCTATCCATCCCCGCTCGGTGAAACGATCCGTCTGCGCGCCCTCGAAGGTGGTGATCCGTGGGACACGCTGACAGCCTTCTCGCCATGGGCGGAGCCTTCCTGGCCGCCGCCCTCCTCGCCCGCCTCGGCGGCCGCATCGGGCTCCCCACCATCCCGCTGTTCATGCTCGCGGGCATCCTGCTCGGGCCCCACACCCCCGGCCTCGTCATCGTCGAGGACGCACACGACTTCGAGATGCTCTCCGCGCTCGGACTGGTGCTGCTGCTGTTCTACCTGGGCCTGGAGTTCCACCTCGACGACCTCAGGAGCGGCGGCCGGCGCCTGCTGACGGCGGGCGGGATCTACCTGCTGCTCAACGTCGGCGCGGGGCTGGGCTTCGGCTTCGCCCTGGGCTGGGGCGTCCGGGAGGCACTGGTCCTCGCCGGTGTCCTCGGGATCTCCTCGTCCGCCATCGTCACCAAGGTCCTCATCGACCTGGGCCGCATCGGCCGCCCGGAGACACGCCTCATCCTGGGCGTCATCGTGGTCGAGGACATCTTCCTCGCGCTGTACCTGGCAGCCCTCCAGCCGGTCATCAGCGGCGCCCAGGGCGTCGGCGACATGATCACGCAGGGCTCCAAGGCCTTCGGCTTCCTGCTGCTGCTGGCCGCGGCGGCCCGCTACGGCACGAAGCTCGTCGGGCGGCTCATCGCGACCCGCGACAACGAACTGCTCGTCATCAGCTTCCTCGGCACGGCCGTCCTGGTGGCGGGAGTCTCCGAGGTCCTCGGAGTCGCCGACGCCATCGGCGCGTTCATGGTCGGCCTGATCCTGGCCGGCACTCCCTCCGGCCCGCGCATCAGGGACCTGGTCCATCCGCTGCGCGACGCCTTCGCGGCCATCTTCTTCTTCGCCTTCGGACTCTCCATCGACCCCGGCGACATCGTCTCCGTCGTCGGACCCGTCGCCGCTGCGGCCGCACTGACCCTCGTCATGAACGTCCTCGCGGGTCTCCTCGTCGCCCGGGTCTACGGCTACGGCATCGAGCCCGCCGCCGAGATCGCCACCACTCTCGTCGCCCGCGGTGAGTTCGCGCTGATCCTGGCCGCCATGGCCGCGGGCGCCGGACTCGACACCCGGCTCGCCCCGTTCATCGCCGGGTACGTCCTCGTCCTCGCGGTCCTCGGCCCCATCGCCGCCGGACGCGCACACCTGCTCGCCCGCGCGCTCCGGGCGGGGCAGGGCTTCCTGCCCCGCCTCACGGCCCCGGCGACCGCCACCGAGCCAGAGCCCGAGCACGTCGTCCCACCCGCCGCTCCCCAGCACGCCGAGGCCGAGCGCTAGCTGCGCCGAGGGCTCGATCAGCCGCCCGTGCAAACGGCGTAGCGGGCGGTCCTTCAGGCCGGGCTTCCGGAGCAGGAAACCCGTCCTGCGGGGCATGACGACGTCGATGACGGCCAGGTTGGGCGGTGGGCGGACCTCGGTGCCTCCGCACGGGGCCGGGGCCCGGGGCGAGTCCGGCGCCGACGAGCGGGGCAGCACGCGTTGCCGCCCCGAACCCCGCCTGTCGTACCGGCGTTCATGAGGGTCGGCCACCGGGAAGAATGAGCCTTGGGCCCGATGGCGCAAGCCGTTGGAGGAGGGAGAAGCTGAAGCCCTGGTGAGACAGCTCCGACCGGCCGCACCGGCGGACCGTCTCCCTCCGCACCGCCGCAGGGCCCGACACCCCAGGACTTGTCATGATCCCGGCCGTGCCTGCCCAGAAGCGCTCGGGTTCCGGGAAGGAGAAGCCGTGCCCCCGTCCGAAGACCACCGCCTCGTCGATCTCGAAGCACGACTCGAGCGGGAGGATCCCCGCTTCACCCGGGCCATGAGATCCGGCCGCCCCGCCCGGCCCCGGGAGTACCGGCGTACCGGCGCCTGGTGGGGGCTGGCACTCGGCGTGGCCATGCTGGCCTGCGGCATCGCCCTGGCTCAGGGGCTGCTCATCGCGGGCGGGCTGGTCCTCGTCGGCATGGCGGCCCAGCTGGCCGACCCGGACCCGGCCCGCATGGCGCACCGGGGATTCGGACGGCGCTGACGAGGGAGGGTCTCCGGGGCCTTCCGGCGACGGCCGGACGGGCGGGACGTGCCGCCGTCGGAGTGCTGTCGTAACCCGTGTGAACGCCCCGGATGGTGGGACGGCCCGGTGTGACTGACGGTGGTTCACGTCGAGACCGGGTCTCGTGAGCTGGCGAGGCGTCAGCTGCCCGGGTCGCGACGGAAGGACTCACCGATGCGCTCTGCCCGCATGCTGCTCGCGACGGCCACTGCCACGGCCGCCCTCGCGATCACCGCGCCCGCCGCCTACGCCGAGGCGATGGGTGACTGGGACAACGACTCCAGTTCCTACAGCAAGGAGCACCACAAGGACGGCAAGCACCACGAGCCGCGCGGCGGCGTTCACACCGGTGGCGGAGCCCTTTCCGCGGTGACCTCGGACGACGAGTGGGACGGCGACAAGGGCGACCACGAGGGCAAGGAAGAGGAGCACGGCAAGGAGAAGGGGCACGAGAAGGGCTCCTGGAAGGACAAGCACGGCAAGCCGCACGGCGGGATGCACACCGGTGGCGGAGCCCTTTCCGCGGTGACCTCGGACGACGAGTGGGACGGCGACAAGGGCGACCACGAGGGCAAGGAAGAGGAGCACGGCAAGGAGAAGGGGCACGAGAAGGGCTCCTGGAAGGACAAGCACGGCAAGCCGCACGGCGGGATGCACACCGGTGGCGGAGCCCTTTCCGCGGTGAACTCCGACGACTGGGACAACGCCAAGCACGACCAGGACGCCTCCAAGGAGGACGACTGGAGCGGCAAGCACGACGAGCACGACAAGGGCTCCTGGGAGGGCAAGCACGACAAGCACGACAAGCCGCGCGGCGGCATGCACACCGGTGGCGGCGGGCTGGCCTCCGCGCCGGGCGTGACCGCCGGCGGGATGGCCGTGCTGGCGGTGGCCGGCACCGGTCTGTACGCGCTGCGACGCCAGAAGGCCTCGCGCGGCACCGCGTGACCGACGCCTGACGTCACAGCAGCCGTGGCCGCCGCACGTGCACCTCGCGTCGCGGCGGCCCGGCTCGTCGTCCCGCGTGCCGTGCCCGCTGCCGTGTCCGAATGAGGTGGTCCTTGATGGCAGCCAGTCCCCCCGCTCTTCCCGGCCCCGGCCCCGGCCCCGAACCCGAACCCGAACCGTCGAAGCGGCGGCTGCGCACCGTCGTGTCGGTGCTGTGGGTGGTGGCCGCCCTCGTCCTGACCGTGAGCCTGGTCGGCGGCCGCGGTGGGTCGTCCGACGCCGCCGGCCCGCCGCACGCGCCGCCGGCCGGGACCGCCACCCCGGCCGTCCCCGACCAGCCCGACACACCGCCCACGTCCGCCGCGCCGCACCGGTCCGCCGCGTCCGGGGCCGGCCCGCATCTGCCGCGGTCCCGGCCGGTCCGCCTGCTCATCCCCAAGATCTCGGTCGACGCCCCCTTCACCGACCTCGCCCTCGACCGCTCGGGTCAGCTGGAGCCCCCGCCGTCGCACGACACCAACCTCGTCGGCTGGTACGCCAAGGGGCACACCCCCGGTGAGCCGGGCACGGCGATCATCGCGGGGCACGTGGACACCGCGACCTCCCCGGCCGTCTTCGCCGGGCTCAGCGCGCTGAGGAAGGGCGACCGGTTCCAGGTCGCGCGGGCCGACGGCGGCAAGGCGACCTTCGTCGTCTACGCCACAAAGTCGTTCGAGAAGGACGCCTTCCCCAGCGACCGGGTCTACGGCGACACCCCGGACGCCCAGGTCCGGCTCATCACCTGCGCCGGTGCCTACGACCGCCGGGCCCGGGACTACACCGAGAACCTGGTCGTCTTCGCCCGTCTCGTCTGACTTCCGGGGCCCCGGCCTGACTTGGTGTTTTAGAGTGAGATCCAGTTCAGGCGACTGTGGGACCTGTGAGGGATTCGCGAACCATGACGACCGAAACGTTTGAGTTCCAGGTAGAGGCGCGTCAGCTGCTCCAGCTGATGATCCACTCGGTCTACTCGAACAAGGATGTCTTCCTGCGGGAACTCGTCTCCAACGCTTCCGACGCGCTCGACAAGCTGCGTCTGGAGAAGCTGCGGGACGACTCGCTCGACGCCGATGTGTCGGATCTGCACATCGAGCTCGACATCGACAAGGAGGCCCGCACCCTCACGGTGCGGGACAACGGCATCGGCATGTCGTACGACGAGGTCGGGCGACTCATCGGCACCATCGCCCATTCGGGTACGGCCGCGTTCCTGGAGGAGCTGAAGGAGGCCAAGGACGCGGCCGGGGCCGAGGGGCTCATCGGCCAGTTCGGTGTCGGCTTCTACTCCGGGTTCATGGCGGCGGACGAGGTGACGCTGGTGACCCGGCGCGCCGGCGAGCGCCAGGGGACCCGCTGGACGTCGCGCGGCGAGGCCACGTACACCCTGGAGAGGGTCGACGACGCGCCGCAGGGCACGTCCGTCACGCTCCACCTCAAGCCAGCAGACCCCGAGAACCAGCTGCACGACTACACCGCGGAGTGGACGATCCGGGAGATCGTCAAGCGCTACTCGGACTTCATCACCTGGCCGATCCGGCTGGTCCCGGAGGCGAAGGAGGGTGAGGGCACTCCCGAGCCCGAGACGCTGAACTCCATGAAGGCCCTGTGGGCGCGCTCGCGCGACGAGGTGTCCGACGACGAGTACCACGAGCTGTACAAGCACATCAGCCACGACTGGCGTGAGCCGCTGGAGACGATCCGGCTCCAGGCCGAGGGCACCTTCGAGTACCAGGCCCTGCTCTTCGTCCCCTCGCACGCCCCGCACGACCTGTTCACGCGGGACTTCAAGCGCGGCGTCCAGCTGTACGTGAAGCGCGTCTTCATCATGGACGACTGCGAGGCGCTGCTGCCGCCCTACCTCCGCTTCGTCAAGGGCGTCGTGGACGCGCAGGACCTCTCGCTCAACGTCTCCCGCGAGATCCTGCAGCAGGACCGGCACATCCGGATGATGCAGCGCCGCCTGACGAAGAAGGTGCTGTCCACGGTCAAGGAGTTCCTCGCCAAGGACGCCGACCGCTACCGCACGTTCTGGCGCGAGTTCGGCACCGCCCTGAAGGAGGGCCTGGTCACCGACTCCGAGAACCGCGGCGCGATCCTCGCGGTCTCCTCGTTCGCGACCACGCACTCCGACGACGAGCCGACGACGCTCGCGCAGTACGTGGAGCGGATGAAGGACGGTCAGGACGACATCTGGTTCATCACCGGAGAGTCCCGGCAGAGCATCGAGAACTCCCCGCACATGGAGGCGTTCCGGGACAAGGGCATCGAGGTCCTGCTGCTCACCGACGCCGTCGACGAGGTCTGGGTCGACGCCGTCGGCGAGTACGAGGGCAAGAAGCTGCGGTCGGTGACCAAGGGCGAGATCGACCTCGACGGCGAGGGCGGGGAGAAGACCGGCGAGGAGCGCGAGAAGCAGGCCGAGGAGTACGCCGGGCTGCTCGGCTGGATGCGCGAGCAGCTCGACGAGGACATCAAGGAGGTCCGCCTCTCGACGCGGCTCACGGTCTCCCCGGCCTGCGTCGTCTCGGACGCGCACGACCTGACCCCGGCCCTGGAGAACATGTACCGGGCGATGGGCCAGGAGGTGCCGCGCACCAAGCGGATCCTGGAGCTCAACCCCGGCCACCCGCTGGTGAAGGGCCTGCACGAGGCCTACCGGGCGAGCGAGGACCGCGCGGAGCTCACCGAGTCCGCCGAGCTGCTCCACGCCCTGGCGGTGCTCGCGGAGGGCGGCCAGCCCAAGGACCCGGCGCGCTTCGTCAGGCTCGTGGCCGACCGCCTGGAGCGCACGCTGTAGTCACGGGACGGATCAGGGGTGGTCCGGGGCGCCCGCCGCCCGGGCACCGGGCGGGGTCGTGCCGGTGCCGGGCGGGACGATCTCGCCCTGGACCACCCGCGTCGCGGGGGCCGTTCCGGCCTCCTCGTCCTTCGCCGCGCGGGCCTCGGCCTTGAGGATGCGGGCCGCCTTGCCGGCCGAGCGCGTCAGCTCGGGGAGCTTCTTCATCCCGATGACGGCTATGACGACGATGAGAATGATCGCGAACTCGCTCAGTCCGAACATGGTGTCCTGTCCTCTCTCGCCCGGGCCGGGCACGGCGTGAGCGTATCGGGCGGGGAGCACGGTGTGATCGCCGTACCGGAATGCGGAAGCAGATGCCGGCGCAGGTGCGGCAGCATCCCGCGGTCGAGCAGCTCCTGCCGCCACACCAGCCGGGCGTGCTCCACCTGGTCGGCGGCCGGGGGCACGCCGCGCCGCCGCGGGGCCGTGTACAGCAGGGCGGCCAGGGTTCCGAGGCCGGTCACGGCCGCCACGAGCGCCAGGGTCCGGCCGGCCGCGACGAGCGATCCGGGCAGCGGGCCGAGGGCGTCGGCGAGGTGCAGCAGGCCGCCGGTCAGGAGCAGTGCCGCGGCGGACGTGCCCGCCACGAGCGGTGTGAGCACCGCGAGGGCCGGCAGCGGACTGCCCGTGCCCAGCGGCCCCCGCCTCTCGTGCCGGGCGGCCCTGCGCACGGCGAGGTAGGAGCGGTACGGCCCTTCGGCCGCCGCCGCGATGTCGTCGGCGCGGGCGAGCGCGTGGGCGCGCAGGTGCGCTGCCGCCCGGCCGGCCGGGTCGGCGCCCAGGGCGCCACGGATGTCGGCGGTGCTCAGCGCGTGGTGCAGTACGGCTTCGAAGTCCGCGCGGTCGTCCGGGCGGAGGGAGGACGGGTCGGCCACATGGTCTCCCGGTCGGTTGCTGATGCGGGCGCCGGGCCCGGCCACACGAGGTCGGGCCCGGCGGCGCGTTCGGTTCATGTCAGACGTTGACGCCGAAGTCGGCGGCGATACCGGCGAGGCCCGAGGCGTAGCCCTGGCCGACCGCACGGAACTTCCACTCGGCGCCGTGCCGGTAGAGCTCGCCGAAGACCATCGCGGTCTCGGTCGAGGCGTCCTCCGACAGGTCGTAGCGGGCGATCTCCTGGCCGCCCGCCTGGTTGACGACCCGGATGAAGGCGTTGCGGACCTGCCCGAAGCTCTGACCGCGGTTCTCGGCGTCGTGGATGGACACCGGGAAGACGATCTTGTCGATCTCGGCCGGCACGGCGGCGAGGTTCACCTTGACGGACTCGTCGTCGCCCTCGCCCTCACCGGTGAGGTTGTCGCCGGTGTGCTCGACCGAACCGTCCGGGCTCTTGAGGTTGTTGTAGAAGACGAAGTGCTGGTCCGAGGGGACCTTGCCGGAGGCGTCCAGGAGCAGGGCGGAGGCGTCGAGGTCGTAGTCGGTGCCGGTGGTCGTGCGTACGTCCCAGCCCAGGCCGACCAGGACGGCGGTCAGGCCGGGCGCCTCCTTGCTGAGCGAGACGTTGCCGCCCTTGGACAGGGAAACTCCCACGGGGTACTCCTTCTTGAGCGCTTGACGTGTGCGGTGCGGATGCCACTCTTGAATCTACAGTAATGTAGAAGGAGGCGGGATCGGCCCGGCGGATCTATACGATGTCCGTAAGCGCAACGCAGGGCGGCGAGAGCGAGGCAGGGTGGTGACGGGTCCCGGGCAGCGTCCCCGGCGGGGACAGGGCGAGCTGGAGGCGCTGGTGCTGTCGGCGCTGCGGGAGGCGGACGGCCCGGCCACGGCCGGCTGGGTGCAGGAACGCCTCGGCGGTGACCTGGCGTACACGACGGTGATCACCATCCTGACCCGGCTGCTGGGCAAGGGCGCGGTCACCCGGGAGCGGGTCGGCCGGTCCTTCGCCTGGACACCGGCCTCGGACCAGGCGGGCCTGGCCGCCCGCAAGATGCGCAAGGTGCTGGACGCCGAGAGCGACCGCGGAGCCGTGCTGGCCAGCTTCGTCACCGGCCTCGGCCCGGACGAGGAGCGGCTGCTGCGCGACCTGCTGGATCAGGCCCAGAGCGAAGGGGAAGACTGAAGCCTCATGGGGGTCTTCGTCTTTCTGCCACTGATCCTGCCGCTCACCGCCTGGCCGGTCGCCCGCCTCGCCGAACAGCATCTGCATCCGCGCACAGCGACCCGGCTGCTGACGGTGCTGGCCGTGGTGCTGGCCCTGTGCAGCACGGTGTGCCTGGCGCTGGTGATGGTGGTCGGCACCGCGCAACTGCCCGGCAACCCGCTGCCGGACGGCTGGTCCGACCCCGAGGTACGGGCGGCGGTGCCGTACGACGAGGTCGTGGGCAAGGCCGCCATTCCCGCACTGTGCGCGGTCGTCGTCGCGTGTGTCCGGACGGTGCGGCGGCACGGGCGGGTACGCCGTCAGGCGCATCGTGCTCTGGCCGGGCTGCGGGAGACGGAGGTCGCGGTGCTGCCCGACCCCCTGCCCTACGCGTACGCGTTGCCGCCCGGGGGCCGCCGGGGCGGTGGGGTGTCGCGTGCCGGCACCGGACGTGGCCGTGTCGTGGTGACCACGGCCCTGCTGGACCGGCTCCGGCCGGCCGAGCGCCGGGCCCTGTTCGCCCATGAGCGGGCGCACCTCGCCGCACGGCACGACCGGTACCTGCTCGCCGTGCGGCTCGCGGCCCGCGCCAACCCCTTCCTGCGGCCGCTGCGTACCGCCGTGGCGTACACGGCGGAGCGGTGGGCGGACGAGGAGGCGGCCCGGGTGATCGGCAGCCGTCGCACGGTGGCGAGGGCGATCGGCACGGCCGCGCTCGTCTCGCGGGGTACCCCGCTGCCCACCCTCGCGGGACTCGCGGCTCCCGGACCGGTGCCGCGCCGGGTGGCGGCGCTGCTCGGCCCGGCCCCCGCGGTGCGCCACTGGCCGCCGGCGTTCACGGCGGTCGGAGCGGCGGCGTGGGGCGCGGCCGCCGGGACGGCCGTCTCGGCGATGTCGTCCGCGAACTCGGCGGTGACGATGGTGCTCATCCTCCACGCTGCGACGCCGCTCTGACGACCCTCCGACGCGCACGCGCCGAGCGGCGCGACAGTGCCGCAGCCCGCCTCCACGGCGGACTGCGGCACCAGGCCCACTGACGTGCTGTCAGCGGTTGCGTGTCAGGTGCGTGAGGGTGCGCCGGTCGCGCAGGGCCGTTCCTCACTCCTCCGCGACCGCGTCCGTCACCGCACGGCTCAGCCCACGACCCGGCCCAGCTCGATCCGGTCGATGTTCGGCGCCCAGGCGGCGGCGTTGCCGAACGTCACCTTGTTCGCGCCCTTCGACAGATCGACCGGGACACCGACCGTCCAGTAGTCGTCCCAGCTCCAGGTGTTCTTGAACGTGACCTTCTGCGGCGCGGCGCCCCCGACCTCGATGTCCGCCGTACGGGACATGATGTCCGTGTTGTAGGCGTGGCCGTTGTCCCGGCGGTCGTTGTGGGCGTAGTGGACGACCAGCATGTAGCGGCCGGACCTCGGTGCGGTCACCGTGAACTCGGCGGTGCTGGAGGCGCTGTTGCCGAGCCAGCCGATGTACGAGCCCGCGGACGCGTGCGGGCTGTCCACGAGCTTGGCGCCACCCGCGAGCGTGGCCGAGGCCCCCTCGTAGGAGAGGGTGCCGGCGGCCGAGCCGGCGCCGGAGACGTCGAGGGAGCGGACGGCGGCCTGGCCCGACGTCAGCGCGACGCGGTTGTTGCCCGCGACGAGATACAGCCGCAGCGGGCGGCCGGGCGCCGCCGTGACCTTCTCGCCGTGCAGGGCGAGCCGCACCGCCGCCGAGGTCCGCGGGGTCACCGTGTAGTAGCCGTCGCGCGGGGCGTAGACGTCGAAGACGGCCTTGTCGCCCGAGCGCAGAACGAGGGCCCCCGTACCCACGCCGGCCGAGGACGAGTAGTCGTACGACGGCTTGCCGCTGATGTCCGCCAGGGTGGCCTCGTACGACGCGGAGGCCGCGCCGGTGTCGCGTGTCAGGTCGATCCGGTCGAGCGTGACCTCGGCGTCACCCTTGGACAGCACCAACTGGTGCTTGCCCGCCGCAAGTCGGATGCGGACGTCCTTCTTGGCGCGGTAGGTCCAGTTCTCGGTCGAGGGGTAGGCGACCGTCACCGGGGCGGCGCCGTCGACGGTCAGCTTCTGTGTGGCGGGACCGCCGGACTGGTTGCCGTACAGGATCGCGAGGTCGTACGCGCCGTCCTCCGGCACGTCCACGGTGAACGCGACCCTGCTCCCCGGCTGGTTGAGCGAGCCGACGTCCTTGGTGCCGGAGGCCGCGTAGCCGTTGGCGTTCTGGACCGTGCCCTGCGTGTAGACCTTGCCGTCGGTAATGGCCGCGTCCTCGGCCTCGTACGACGCCGACCAGGGGACGGGGGAGGCGGCCGGGGTGCCCGAGCCGCCGGGGGTCAGGACGATCCGGTACGCCGACATCTTGTGCAGGCCGCGCAGCGGGACCGTCGCCGAACCGTCGGCCGCGACCTTCACCTTGGTGCGCGCCAGGACCCGCGGGGCCGCGTGCTGCCCCTCGTATCCCGACCAGGCGGCCTCGGCGACCGTCGCGGTGACCGTACGGCCGAACACCGAGCGGGGGACGTTCTTCACGACCACGTCCGAGTCGCCGTCCGCGCCTCCGAGCAGCACCTGGGCCTGGCGGCGGGAGCTGTCCAGGGAGGCGAGACCCTGGAGGGTGTCGACGGTGTTCGGCTGCGGCGGCGTCACCTTCACGGTGTTCCCGGTCATGCCCGCGTACCAGCGGAACAGCCACCAGCCGCCGTTGGGGATGTTGGAGCGCACCACATGGCCGCTGAGATTGCCGGCCGCGTCCCAGTACGCCATGTTGGCGAACACCTTGTTGCGCTCGAACATCGACACCCACTGCACGAGCTGCCCGGGCACGGACAGGTCCCGGCGGTTGGCGTACTCGTCGATGTTGATCTTCAGGGGGGCGATGCCCGCCTCGCGCTCCAGCGTGCGGTAGTCGTCGTAGTGCGCCTGGAAGTCGCGCAGGGAGCCGGAGCCGAGCTCGTGCCAGGTCATCACCTGGGGCACGACGTCCTCCCGCTTGGTGAAGGCGAGGAAGTCCTTCAACAGGCGCGTGTGATAGGCGGCTTCGTTGGGACCGGCGATACGGGCGTCCGGGTCGATCGCGCGGATCCGCTGGTACACCGTCTTCCAGTCCTTGAAGAACCGGTCGCGGTTCTTCTCGTACTGGGCCTGGTCCTGGACGTCGAGCTTGTACCAGATCTGGTCGGGCTCGTTGAAGGGGATGTAGACGAAGCGGTCGCTGTTCGGGTCGGCCGAGACCTCCTTGACGATCTTGTCGACCTTGGGGAGATAGTCGTCGATGCCGAGGTCCTCGTACGGCCACTTGGCGTAGACGTCCTGCATCATCACGTTGATCTCGCCGCCGCCGGTGCGGAAGAACGACTTGGAGACCGTGAGTGCGTCGCCGTTGGGGTGCTGGGCGCCACCCTCCGGCTTCTGCGAGATGCTGGTGATCTTCAGGGGCTCCATCACGGCGTCGCTCGGTACGCCCTCGTCGCTGAGGCCGTAGAGGGAGCCGTTGGCGCCGAGCATCACCGGGCCCTCGGAGGCGTCGAGGTCGACGGTGAGGCGTTGTGGGTCGGCTGCGGCGGCGGGACCGGCCGCGGGGAGGGTGGCTGCCATGGCGGCTGCTCCAAGTAGTGCTGCGATCAGGGCGGTTCTGGTACGGGACCTCGTACCGGCTCTCGTGCGGGTGGGGGTGATCACGCTGCTGGACCTCCAGTCACTTCACGGCTCCACTGGTGATTCCGGACACGATCCTTCGCTGGCCGACGAGGAACACGGCGACCATGGGCAGGCTCATCACCACGACGTACGCGAAGACGAGATGCCAGTTGTTGAGGTAGAGCTGGGCGCTGGCGACCTGGTAGAGGTTGAGCGGCAGGGTCGCCCGGTCTCCGCCGCCGAGGACGAAGAACGCGTAGAAGACATCGCTCCAGGCGTAGAGCATCACCATGATCGTCGCCGTGGCGATGACCGGCCGGAGCAGGGGCAGGACGATCCGCCAGAAGATCCGCGACGGCGTCGCCCCGTCCATCCGGGCCGCCTCCTCCAGTTCCGTGGGGATGGCGCGGATGAAGCCGGTCATGAAGAAGATCGACGTCGACAGGTACATGCCGGTGTAGACGGCGATCATGCCGGGCCGGGATCCGGCCAGGCCCAGTTGGCGCAGCTCCATCACGATGGTGATGACGGCGGGCGGCAGCAGCAGCCCGCTGATGCACAGCGCGTACGCCGCCGACACCAGCTTCGACTTGCGGCGCGCGAAGACCCAGGCGGCGCCCGCGCCCAGGATCAGCACCAGGATCACGGAAGGCACCACGACCAGCAGGGAGTTGAGGAAGCCGCGCAGCATCTCGCCCTCGGCGACGGCGTCCGCGTAGTTGGCGGCGGGCTGCCAGTGCCGGGGCAGGTCCAGGTTCGGTTCGATCGCCTCCGCCTGCGGCTTGGCCGAGGTGACGGCGACCAGCCACAGCGGCACGCCCACGGCCAGCCCGGCCAGCAGCAGGACCAGGGTGGGACGGCCGTAGCGCCACAGCGGGGTCACAGCATCTGCTCCCTTCGCCGGAGTCCCACGACCAGCGGAATCGCCACGGCGACCACGACCAGGAAGAGCACGAGACTCATCGCGGAGGCCTGGGCGTACAGGCCCTGCCCGAAGATCCGGAACATGTAGATGTTGAAGACCTCGGTGGAGGCCGCGGGCCCGCCGCCGGTCGTGGCCTGCACGATGTCGAAGGTGTTCATCGAACCGATCAGCGCCGTGGTGACGTTGAAGGTGACGGCCGGCGCGAGCATCGGCCAGCGCACCGACCAGAACGTCCGCCACGGCCCGGCGCCGTCGATCCGGGCGGCTTCGAGCATGTCGTCCGGGATGCCCTTCAGCCCCGCCAAATAGATCAGCATGGCCAGGCCCATCCACTTCCAGCCGTGGATCAGGGTGACGATCACCAGCGTCCAGGTCGGCGAACCCAGCCACGGGATGTCGGTGCCCAGCAGGGAGTTGACGGCTCCGTCCTGGTCGAGGAGCGCCTGGAAGACGTATCCCGTCGCGAGGGCCGAGATCAGCACCGGCAGGAAGAAGACGGCCCGGAAGAACCGGTTGAAGCGGCTGTCGTCCTCCAGCAGCAGCGCCAGCACCAGCCCGAAACCGTTCTGGAACACCGCCGCCAGCAGTGCGTACAGCAGCGTCGTGCGGATAGCGCGCAGCAGCGAACCGTCGTCGGCGATGGTCCTGAAGTTGTCCAGGCCCGTGAAGGCGATGTCCGCGTGGTACGACGACCAATTGGTGAACGGGTAGTAGAAGTTGAGCAGGTTGGGCACCAGGAAGAACCCCGCGAGGACGGCGATCGCGGGGAGCGCGAACCACCACGGGTGGTGCACCGCGGCGCGCGGAAGCCGTCCCACGCTCTTGGGTGTGCCGGCTGTCGAGGGCTGCTTGCGTGTCCGTACGACCGTGTCCGCCATCGTCAGAACCCGGGTGCGCCCTGGGCCTTGGCCACCTGCGCGAACTGGTCCTGGATCGCCTGGGCGACCTGCAGCGGGGTCTTCTTTCCGAAGATCATGTCGGCCAGGTACAGGTGGGTGTCGGGTGCGACGATGGCCTTGGCCTGGAACACGCCGATGGCCTTCGGCAGGGCCGCGACCTGGGACTTCGATGTCTCGGGCAGCCCGCCGGGGGTGGGCACGGACGGCTGCACGGACGGGATCTTCATCGCCTTGATGTAGTCCGGGTAGTCGGGCCCGAGCCAGAAGGCGAGGAACTGCCGGGCCGCGTTCTGCCGCTTGTCGTCACCGGTCCTGAACGCGACGACCCCGTTGGTCTGGTCGGGGGAGTACAGGCCGGTCGCCGAGGAGTTGGCGACCGGGAACCAGCCGATCCTCTTGTCGATCTCGGCGGTGGAGTACTTGGCCTGCAACTGGCTCTGGAAGGAGGTGACGTTGAGGACCATGCCGGCCTCGCCCTTCCACAGGGCGTCGGCCTGCCCGGTGAACGTGCCCGTCCGGTAGTTCTTCTGGGCCAGCCCGGCGCCGAGCAGCTTGTCCTTGTACTTCTTGATCGCGCCGACGACGACCGGGTCGGTCCACTTCTTCTTGCCCGCGTTCAGATCGGCCCACCACTGCCGGTCGAGGTCGGTGAGCTGGACCTGCATCTGCCACTGGAGTGGCCACTTGTCGCCGCCGGCCTCGTAGAACGCGGCCGCGTCGGTCTCGTCGGCGACCTTGTGGCCGAGCGCCAGCAACTCGTCGTACGACGTGGGGAAGTCCTTCTCGGTCAGTCCCGCCCGCTTGAAGACGTCCTTGTTGTAGTAGACGCCGAGCATGGCCGGGCTGGTGACGATCGCCGCGTAGCGCTTGCCGTCGATGACGCCGAGGGACTTCTCGGTGTCGCCGAGCTTGGAGACCCAGGGCTCGCCGTCGAGCGTGAGCAGGTTCTGCCGCGGCTGGATGAACGGCAGCGTGGAGATGGACGGCTGCCAGAACATCAGGTCGGGGCGGTCGCCGGAGGCCAGCTTCGTCGGAACGTTCTGCTCGTAGAGGTCCGGGATCGCCTGGGTGTCGACCTCGGCGCCGGTGGCCTTCTCGAAGGCGTCGATGACCTGCTCGGGCGCGTTGACCGTGTTCTGCGCGGTCCACATGGTCAGCTTCACGCCGTCCAGCCGCGCGGTCGGGTTCACCGCCGTCTGCTCGGCGTCGTCGGCACCGGAGTCCCCGGCGGTGGGATCACTGCACGCGGTGGCGGCCAGTCCGGCGGCACATATCAGCGCCAGGGCGGGGAGGACTCTTCTGTTCATCTCGTGCCTTTCGAGCAGGCGGTTCAGTTCAGGAAGCGGGACTCACAACTGCGGTGCTCACCAGGGATGTTCAAGTGCCGGAGGGCGGAGGGCCCGAGCTCTCCCGCACCACCAGCTCCGGTACGGACACCGGATGCGGGGCGACCGGCGCGGACTCCTCCAGCGCACCGTGCAGCAGGGCGAACGCGGCTCGGCCGAGGCCGGTGAAGTCCAGGCGGACGGTCGTCAGGGACGGTGTGAGGAAGGCGGAGTGCGGGGCGTCGTCGAACCCGGCCACGCTGACCTCGCCCGGCACCGCGCGGCCCGTCTCGTGCAGGGCGCGGAGCACGCCGAGCGCGAGGTCGTCGTTGCCGCACAGGATCGCGGTGACGGACGGGTCCCTCGCCAGTTTCAGCGCCGCCGCGTGACCGCCCGCGGGTCCCCAACTGCTCTGCGCCGGGCGGGGTTCCGGGGCGCCCGCCTCCTTCAGCGCCTGCCGCCAGCCGCTGGTGCGGGCGCTGGTGCGGCGGGTGCTGGACGGGATGGCGACGTAGTGCACGGTCTCGTGGCCGAGTGAGAGCAGATGCCGGGTCGCCTGGTAGGCGGCCTCGCGGTCGTCGGTCCACACCCAGGGGCTCTCGCCGCCGGGCGGGCTCGCCGGGGTCTCGACCACGCCCACCACCGGCAGCCCGTCGGGCACGGCATCCAGTGCCCGCACACCGGCCGGATCGTAGGCGATCACGACGATCCCGCCGCCCGCGTCCGCCGCCCGCTGCACCTCGGCGGCGACGGCAGCGTCCTCGGCGGATTCCAGCACGCCGATCCCCACCGCGTAGGACGCGGCCCGGGCGGACTCCTCGATGCCCTGCAGGATCGAGGCGTAGCCGTAGTGGGTGGTGTTCGCGGTGAGCACGGTCACGGTGCGGGTGCGCCCGCTGGCCAGAGCGAGGGCGGTGGCGTTGCGCCGGAAGCCCAGTTCCTCGATGGCGGCCAGGACCCGCTCCCGGGTGGACGGCCGGACGCTGGGATGGCCGTTGATCACTCGCGAGACCGTCTGGTACGAAACCCCGGCGGCCGTGGCGACGTCCCTGATGCTCGCCGGGCGCCTTGTGTGACCGGTCACATTCATGCGAGGATTGTGACCGGTCACACTTGGGTCGTCAAGAGACCGTAACGAGAGATTCACGCGGACCTCCGCTCCCCGGCAACGGGGCGGGGCCAGGAGGGGGAGCACCTTGACCGGCACGGCGGAGACCGCGCACACGGCCTCCAACCAGCGGCACAGCGAGTTCACTTGGGAGCACTCGGCGCTCGACGCCCGGTTCGCCGTCGCTGTCGACGGGACCTTGCGGCTGACCCGGCTGGCGCACCCCGGCGACGATCGCCGCGCCGACCCGCAGACCGCGCTTCCGCTGGTGGAGCTCACCGCCCTCGGCCACGGCAGCGGCTGGTCAGGCCCCCGCTTCACCGGCACGGCCTTCGGCGCGCGGCTCGCCCACCGGGGCCACCGGACCGGCAGCCGCGAGGGCTGGGAGTGGCTGACAGCCGAACTCCACGATCCGGCGACCGGGTTGACGGCGTTCGTCGAACTCACCTCACCGACCGGCCTGCCCGTCCTGCGCTCCCGGGTCCGGCTCCGCAACGACGGCCGTGCGCCCCTGGTCGTCCAGTCCGTCAGCAGCCTGCTGCTCGGCGGACTACCCGCCCCGGACGCCCTCGACGTCCACCGGGCCCGCAACGACTGGCTCGCCGAGTGCCGTTGGTACGCCGAGCCGCTGCGCGCGTCCGTCGCCGACATCAACACGGACGTCCACGAGCACGACAGCCGGGCCGCCCTCACTCTCACCGGGCGCGGCAGCTGGCCCACCGACGGCCATCTGGCCATGGGCGCGCTGACCGAGCGCGGCGGCGGCCGGGCCTGGGCGTGGCAGGTCGAGTCCCCGGCCGGCTGGCGCTGGGACCTCGGCGAACGCGCACACGGCACCTACCTGGCGCTGAACGGACCCACGGACGCCGAGCACCAGTGGCGGATCCGTCTCGAACCGGGCGAGGAGTTCACCACCGTCCCCGGTGCCCTGGCCCTCGGCCCGGACCTCGACGCCGCGCTGGGCGCCCTCACCTCCTACCGCCGCGCGATCCGCCGCCCGCACCCGGACCACACCGCCCTCCCCGTCGTCTTCAACGACTACATGAACACCCTCATGGGCGACCCGACCACGGCCAAGCTGCTGCCGCTGATCGACGCCGCCGCCGACGCGGGCGCCGAGTACTTCTGCATCGACTCCGGCTGGTACGACGACGACACCCGGGGCTGGTGGGACAGCGTCGGCGCGTGGCAGCCCTCGCCGCGCCGCTTCCCCGACGGCGGCATCCGGGCCGTCCTGGACCGGATCCGGGAGCGCGGCATGGTGCCCGGGCTGTGGCTGGAGCCGGAGGTCGTCGGGGTGCGCAGCCCCGTCGCGGCCGAGCTGCCGCCCGAGGCGTTCTTCCAGCGCGACGGCGTACGCCTCACCGAGCAGGGACGCCACCAGCTCGACCTGAGGCACCCGGCCGCCCGCGCCCACCTCGACAAGACCGTCGACCGGATCGCCGGCGACTGGGGCGTGGGCTATCTCAAGCTGGACTACAACATCGTCGTCGACCCGGGCACCCAGGCCCCCGGCGACCTCGCACCGGGAGCGGGCCTGCTCGGCCACGCCCAGGCCTACCTGGACTGGCTCTCCGGGGTTCTGGACCGCCACCCCGGCCTCGTCGTCGAGAACTGCGCCTCCGGCGGCATGCGCATGGACGGCGCCACCCTCGCCGTCGCCCAGCTCCAGTCCACCAGCGACCAGCAGGACCCGCTGAGCTACCCGCCCATCGCCGCCGCCGCACCGACCATGGTCCCGCCCGAGCAGGGCGCCGTCTGGGCCTACCCGCAGCCCGAGTACGACGACGACCTGATCGCCTGGACCCTCGGCGGGGCGCTCCTCGGCCGCATCCACCTCTCCGGTCACCTGGACCGGATGTCGGACCACCAGCGGGCCCTCGTCCGGGACGCCGTGAACGTCTACAAGTCGATCCGCGGCGACCTCGCCCGGGCCCTGCCGTTCTGGCCGCTCGGCCTGCCCGGCTGGACGGACGAGTGGCTGGCCCTGGGGCTGCGGAGCCCCGGCGACGGCACGGCGTACCTCTCCCTCTGGCGGCGCGGCGGGCCGGACGAACTCCGCGTCCCCGTCCCGCACCTGGCGGGCCGGGCCGCCCGGGTGGAGATCCTGCACCCGTCGACGCCGGAGGCGGGCCGGGCCGTCTGGGACGGGTCGGGGCTGACCATGTCCGTGCCGCGCACGCCCGGGGCGCTGCTGATCCGGCTCCGGCCGACGTCGTGAGAAGGGCCGCTCACGCCCGTACGGCGTTCCGCTCGCGCGCCTGATCGCGTGCGTCCCGGCGGAACGCCCACGCCATGTCCGGCTCCATCACCCAGCGGAACACCCGTCGCACCGGCGGGGTGCACAGTGCTGTCACGAGCACCGCGGCGGCGACCGTCACGAGGACCTCGCCCAGGGGCCGGTGCACCCACGCCGGCTCGTACCAGCCCCAGAACTTGGACCCCTGCGCGACGAAGCCGTGCAGCAGGTAGCCGTAGAGCGTGCCCGCGCCCAGCACGGTGAACCAGGTGCGGCGGCCGGGCACCCAGGCGAGGAAGCAGGCGACCAGCACCAGCGAGCAGCCGAACGTCGCCAGTGTCATGACCGGCCCGTACCAGGAGGGGGCGGCGAGCTCCTCGGCGCTGTCGCGATGGTAGAACCAGGCGCCGCTCATCCGCGGCACCGCCCAGTAGGCCACCGCGAGCGCACCGGCGAAGACCGGCACGGCGAGGATCCGCGCCGCACGGCGCCGCACCAGGCGGAAGTGCTCGGGCCGCAGCAGCAGACCGAGGACGAAGTACGGCAGGAACTGCAGCGTGCGCTGCAGATCGAGGTCGTTGCCGATGGCGGGAGAGAGAGTCGCCAGCATCGCGACGACGAGGGCGATCGGCATCGGCCACCGCACGCGCTGCCAGATCGGCGTGGTCAGCCGCCAGATGAACAGGGCAGCCAGGAACCAGGTCAGGTAAAGGGGATCCAGCAGGCTGACCGGCCGGTCCGGCTCCTGGTCGGTCCACCGGGTGAACAGGGTGTAGGCCGTCTCGAAGACGACGTACGGCACGGCGAGACCGGTGATCAGGCGCCTGATCCGTCCCGGGCTCGCGTCGAAGGAGCGCGAGAAGTAGCCGGAGATGACGATGAACGCCGGCATGTGGAAGGCGTACACCACCATGTAGAGCGCGCCGGCCGCCCGGCTGCCGTCCCGCAGCGGCTCCCAGGCGTGCCCGATCGCCACCAGCACGATCGCCAGGTACTTGGCGTTGTCGAAGAACGCGTCCCGCCGGCCGGCCGGGTCCGGTGCGGACTGCGGTGCTCTCCGTTCCGTCCCGCCGGCCGGTTCCGGCGCGGCCTGATGTGCTCTCCGTTCCGTCCCGCCGGTCGTGACCGTGCGCATGCGCAGGGTGTCCTCGCTCATCACGCCTCCCGCGCGGGGTTCGGGGGACCCGGAGGGGTGCCTGCGCGTTGTGCCGGGGGTGCGGCGGTGGGGTGCCGGTGCGACATCCCCGCCGCCTGACCACCGCGGCGCGGCGTAAACCGCTTTCTGTGCCAGTGTGGCGCGGATCACACCCACGGCGGTGCCGCCGGGCCCGGAGCGCGCGGCGGCACCGTCGCACGACGGCGTGGTCAGCTCACGGAGCAGTCGGCGCCGTTGAGGGTGAAGGCGGTCGGGCTGGGGTTCGCGGCCGACCGGGTGGCCGTGAAGCCGAGGGTGACCGAGCCGGCCGCGGGGATGGCCGCGGTGTACGAGGCGGCCGCGACGCTCACCTCGGAGCCGCTCTGGGACGCCGTACCGCCCCACAGGTTGGTGATGCGCTGGCCGTCCGGGAAGGCCCAGCGCAGCGTCCAGCCGTTGATCGTCGACGTGCCGGTGTTGCGGAGGACGATCTCACCCTGGAAGCCGCCGGGCCAGCTGCCCGTCACCCGGTAACCGACACCGCAGGCCGACGGTGAGCCGCCGGGGGAGGTCGTGACCGTCACCGTGCCCGAGCGGGGCGAGCGGTTGCCGGCCGCGTCCCGGGCGTAGACGGCGAAGGTGTGGGAGGTGGCGGGGGACAGGCCGGTGAGGGTGGCGCTGGTCCTGGTGCTGCTGGTGACGGCCGTCTCGGTGGCGCCGCTGATCCGCACGACGTCGTAGCCGGTGACGCCGGTCGCGTCGGAGGCGGCGGCCCAGGTCAGGGTGGCCGACGAGGAGGTCACCCCGGAGGCGGTCGGGGTGCCCGGAGCGGTCGGGGGAGTGGTGTCGCCGCCGCTGCCGGAGTAGATCGCGGCCTCCTTGGCGGTGGCGGCGATGCCGTTCGCGCCGTTGAAGAGGCGCTGACCCCAGGAGGTGAGCTGGTCGGGGTCGAAGTTCGCGACCATGTCCAGGTACTCGACGCCGCCGCCGTTGCCGCTCCAGGACCAGCCGAGGTAGCCGAGACGGAGCTGCTGGGTGACGGCCAGGATGGTGTCCTCGTCGGGGTTGCCGTCCGAGTGGTCGTGGCCGAACTCGCCGACGACGATGGGCAGTTTCGCGGTGACGAAGCGGTTCAGGTAGTCGGTGATCTCGGCGGCGGTGTCGAAGACGCCGTACATGTGGATCGAGAAGACCGTGTTGGCGTCGGGGTCGGCGGCGAAGACCGAGGCGGCGTTGTCGCGCATCGTGAACGCCCAGTCCTGGCCCCAGTTGGGCGCGTCGACCATGATCGTGTGGTCGAACCCGGCGTCGCGGAGCTTCTGGATCGCGGCCTTGGTGTCCGCCGTCCACGCCGTGTAGCCGGTGTTGCCGTACGGCTCGTTGCCGATGTTGACGATGACGTAGTCCTCCTGGCCGGCCAGAGCGCTCCGCACGCTGATCCAGTAGTCGGCCGCGCGGGCGAGGGTGGCCGCTCCGCTCTGCTCGCCGTAGCCCGTCGTGTCGTGCACCTCCAGGACGCAGATCAGCCGGTTCTGCTTGCACTGGGAGACCACGTTCGCCACGTCGGCGGTGTCGTTGCGGGTCCAGCGGTCACCGCTGGAGAGGACCACGCGAACGGTGTTGGCGCCCTTGTCCTTGATGTGTGCGAGGGAGCTGATCCGGTCCGGGAACCAGGTGTGGGCGTGGTTGACGCCGCGCATCACGAAGTCGTTCCCGCCGGCCTCGAGCAGCCGGCCGTTCTGCACCCGGAAGCCGGTGGGCGCGGCCTGGGCCGGCGGGGTGAGGGCGAGGAGGGACAGGAAGAGGGCGAGCACGGTGGCGGCCACCGTGGCCAGGCGTGGAGTGGTGCGGGTGGGGCGGAGTCTCATGACGGCTCCATCAGTGGGGGTCGGTCGGGGCACGTTGCCGGTCGCGCTGTCGTGCTGAACGGGTCCTGCCGTCGCGCTCGGTGCGAACGGGTCCGTCGCCGGGGCATCCGGCCCGGCGTGGCTGTCATGCGGCCGGTGCCGTGCCCGTGCAGGTGACGGTCGCCGCCGGGCTGCCGGCCGTTGCCGGGGCGGTGGCGACGAAGCCGAAGGTGGCGCTCGCGCCGGGGGCGAGGGTGCCGTTCCACGCCGCGTTCCTGACGGTGGCCGTGCCGTCGGCGGCCGTGGTGAGGCTGCCGTTCCAGAGCTGGGTGAGGCGCGCTCCGTTCGCCGGTGCGACGGTCGCGGTCCAGCCCGGGACGGCCGAGGCCGATGTGTTCGTCACCGTCACCTCGCCCTGGTAGCCGCCCTGCCAGGAGGAGACGGCCCGGAAACGCGCGGTGCAGGCGACGGGGTCCTCGCCCGGATCGCCCGGGTCCTGCGGGACGCCGGCGTCGAGGACCGCCGACAGGGCCGGGAACCAGCGGGCGGCGATCTTGCCGTCGCCGGAGGCGTTGGGATGCACGCCGTCGTAGGTGTCGGTGGCCGTGCTGAAGCCGGTCCACTGGTCGACCACCGTGACGGGGGAGCGGTCGGTGCCGTTCGCCCGGGCCCAGCCGGGAATCCGTGCGTTGAAGTCGACGACCCGCTGCGCGCAGCCCGCGCAGCTGCCCGGGTTCATGGGGATGAGCTGCGCGACGAGGATCCGCATGTCCGGATTCGAGGCCCTCATCTGCGCCACGAGCTTGGTGTAGGCGGCGAGGATGCGCTCGGGCGCGACGCTGCTCCACACGTCGTTCGTGCCGAAGTGCATGACAACGATGTCCGGCCGGGTGGAGGCCAGCCTGCCGGGCAGCAGGTTCCGGTCGGCCACGTTGGTGACCAGTTCGCCGCCGTGCCCCTCGTTGTCCCCGTCGTGGGCCTGTCCGCAGCCCTGCGGGGGGAGGGTGCCGACGAAGTCGATGTTCGTGTATCCGCTGTTCTTGAGCCGGTTCCAGAGCACCGCCCGCCAGCAGCCCGGCGAGCCGGTGATCGAGTCGCCGAGCGGCATGATGCGGACGGGGTCGGCCGTGGGCGCGGCCGTCGCGCCCGGGGCGAAGCCCATGCCGAGGGGGAGGAGCAGGGCGGCCAGGAGGCCGAGAACGGACAGGACGCGTAAGTGCGGGGACGAGTGGGGGGGTCTGTGCATGGTGGTCCCTTCCCATGGATGAGGTGGGAGCGCTCCCACCTCATCAAGCCATCGTTGTCATTGACGCGTCAAGAGGTGCGGCGATCCGATGGCATGCCCGGGGCGGCCGGGAACCCTCAGTACTTTTGCCGGGTCATGAGGCATTCATGACCGGATGCCCAGAGAGTCGAGTCCATGATGGTCGGCGTCGGTAAGGCATGCCTTGGCTAACCCGCTTGTGCGGGCCGGGGCGTTGGGCCGGGAGGGCCGGTACATGTGGGACGACGCGTTTCCGAGCTTTCTGATCGCTCTGAGGGAAGGACTCGAAGCCGGCCTCATCGTCTCCGTGCTGGTCGCCACACTCGTGCGGGCCGGGGCCAGGTCGCGGCTGCCGCAGGTGTGGACCGGCGTGCTGGGGGCGATCGCGCTGTCGATGAGCTTCGGCGCGGTTCTGACCTTCACCGCGGCCTCCCTGTCCACCGCCGCGCAGGAGGCTTTCGGCGGCGCGCTGAGCATCGTGGCCGTCGCCTTCGTGACCGCGATGGTGTTCTGGATGCGCCGCTCCGCCCGCAGCCTGGCGGGGGAGATCAAGGAGAAGGTCACCGGGGCACTGGCCATGGGCACCGGCGTGCTGGTCCTCACCTCCTTCCTGGCAGTGGGGCGCGAGGGCCTGGAGACCGCCTTGTTCCTGTGGACCACGGCCCGCGCGGCACACGAGTCGGCCGGGCCGCTGACCGGCGCGGGTATCGGCCTCGTGCTCGCGGCGGTGCTGTGCTGGGGGCTCTACCGCCGTGTGCTCTCCATCGATCTCACGCGCTTCTTCACCGCCACCGGCGCCGTCCTCATCGTGATCGCCGCGGGCGTTCTCGGCTACGGACTGCGCGACCTCCAGGAGGGCGGGGTCCTGCCGGGCGGGGCGGCCTACGCCGTTGACCTCAGCGGCAGCGTCGACGCGGGGTCCTGGTACAGCAGTCTGCTCCAGGGCGTGCTCAACCTGACGCCGACGATGACGTGGCTTCAGGCGGCCGGGTACGTCGGGTATCTCGGCGTGGTGATGACGCTGTTCGTGGGGGGCGTGCGGGGAGGCGCTCCCAGCCCGAGCCCGAGCCCGAGCCCGAGCCCGAGCCCGAGCCCGAGCCCGAGCCCGAGCCCGAGCCCGAGCCCGAGCCCGAGTCCCGGCCCGGCCCCCGAGCCCACTCGCCGCCGCCCGGCCTGGCTCGTCCCCGTCGCCGTGGTCGCCGTGCCCGCGCTCCTGGCCGGACTCGTCGTCGCCCTGGCACACCCCGAGCCCGCCGGGGGCGAGACGGTCGCCGTCTCCGCCCAGGACTGCGGTCGGGGCTTCACCGCGCCCGAGCCGGGGCGGCGGACCTTCCGGATGCGTAACACCGGGGACCAGACGTCCGAGGTGTACCTGATCGACCCGTCCTCGAACGCGGTCTACGGCGAGATCGAGGGCCTGGCCCCCGGCACCACCCGGGACCTGGTCGCCACCGTGGCGGGCGGAACGTACGCCTGGCGCTGTGTGCCGGGCGACGGCAAGGCCGTCACCTCGAAGACGGTCCGGGTGGACGGCGCCGCCGGTGCCCACGCCGTCGTCCCCGTCTCCGAGCGGGATCTCGCAGCGCCGCTCGCGGCGTACCGGGCGTACGTGGACCGAGGGCTGGCGACACTCGTCACCCGGACCCGGAAGCTCAGTGACGACATCCGCGCCGGGCACCTGGACACCGCCCGCACCGACTGGCTGACGGCCCACCGCACCTATGCCTCCCTCGGCGCCGCCTACGGCACCTTCGAAGACTTCGAGCAGAAGATCGACGGGCGTCCCGACGGTCTGCCGGGCGGCGTGCACGACAGGGACTTCACCGGCTTCCACCGGATCGAGTACGGGCTGTGGCACGGCGAGCCGGCGGCCGGACTCAACGGCGTGGCACAGCAGTTGGCCGACGACAGCGCCGGACTGCGCAAGGCTTTCCCGCATCAGGACTTCGACCCCTCCGACCTGCCCCTGCGCGCCCACGAGATCCTGGAGAACACCCTCCAGTTCGAACTGACCGGCGACACCGACCAGGGCAGCGGCACCGGACTGGCCACCGCCGACGCCAACCTCGCCGGCACCCGCGAACTGCTCGCCGTACTGGAGCCGTTGCTCAGCACGCGCGCCCCGCGTCTGCTGCCAGCCGTCGACGCGGACATCGCGCGACTGCAGAAGCTGCTCGACTCCGCACACCACGGGACCGGCTGGACCCCCGTCGACCGGCTCGGCCGCGTGGCGAAGGCCCGGCTCGACGGGGCCACGGGGCAGCTCCTCGAAGACCTCTCGCCGGTGCCGGATCTGCTCGAAGTCAGGAAGTCCGCGTGAGCGCGCGGCGACGAAACCACCCCGCGTTAGTGCGCGGCGACGAAACCACCCCGCAGCAGACACCACCCCGCAGAAGACTCCGAAGGGAACCCCCTCATGCCGTCCGCCGACACGCCGCCGCCGGGCTGCCCCGCCCACGCCGGCCGCCGCTCCTTCGTGAAGACGGCCCTGGGTGCCGGAGCAGCCGGAGCCGTTCTGGCCGGGGGCGGGACCGCACTCGCCGAGAGCGGCGGTGCGAGGGCCCGGGCGGCCGAGCAGCAGAGCGCAGCCCCGGTGTCCTTCCACGGAACCCACCAGGCCGGGATCCTCACTCCCGCTCAAACGGCGGCCGCTTTCGTCTCCTTCGACGTCATCGCCGAGAGCCGTGCCGAACTGGCCGATCTGCTGCGAACCCTGACCGGGCGGGCCCGCTTCCTCACCTCCGGCGGCACGCCCGAGGACCTCGGCGTCGTTGCCCCGCCCTCGGACAACGGCATCCTCGGCCCGGTCGTCCCGGCCGACGCGCTCACCGTCACGGTGGGGGTCGGCGCCTCCCTGTTCGACGACCGGTTCGGACTCGCCCGGGCCAAGCCGCGCCGGCTCACGCCCATGCGGACCTTTCCCAACGACGACCTGAACCCCGCCGAGTGCCACGGCGACCTGTCCCTGCAGATCTGCGCGGCCCGCCAGGACACCGTGCTGCACGCGCTGCGCGACATCGCCAAGCACACCCGCGGCGCGCTGCAGATCCGGTGGCGCGTCGACGGGTTCCAGAACGTGCCCCGGCCCAGCGGCACCCAGCGCAACCTGCTGGGCTTCAAGGACGGCATCGTCAACCCGGACGTCGCGTCGGCCCGCGAGATGGACCACCTGGTGTGGGTCGGCGAGGGACAGGGCGAGCCCTCCTGGGCGGCCGGCGGCAGCTACCAGGTCGTCCGGATCATCCGGATGCTCGTGGAGTTCTGGGACCGGGTCTCGCTGTCCGAGCAGGAGCTGATGCTCGGCCGGCGCAAGGACACCGGTGCCCCGCTGGACGGCGCCCGGGAGACCGACAGCCCGAACTACGCCAAAGACCCGCACGGCACGGCGATCCCGCTCGACGCGCACATCCGGCTCGCCAACCCGCGCACCGCGAGGACCGGCGACTCCCGGATTCTGCGCCGGGGTTACAACTACGACCGGGGTGTCGACAACGTCGGCGACCTCGACATGGGGCTGGTCTTCTGCTGCTACCAGCAGGACGTGCGCCGCCAGTTCGAGGCCACGCAGACCCGGCTGATCGACGAGCCCCTCGTCGACTACGTCTCCCCGACCGGCGGCGGCTACTTCTTCGCCCTGCCGGGCGTTCGGGACTCCTCCGACTGGCTCGGCAGAGGGCTGCTCTCGGCCTGACACCTCGGCACGGTCCCAAGTCGCCTCTGTGCCAGAAGTGTTGACCGCGCACTGAAAGCGTTTTAGCTTCCCTTCACCGTACATGCCGACGTGAGGGGGAACCGTGGCAACTGGCTTACGGGAACGAGCAGGTGTGAAGGGGGTGAGTCCCAGCAGTCGCCCCTCCGGACGGGCACAGCGGGAGCGTAAAGGTTTTCAGAGAAGCAGGGGCGGGACGCTGTTCCTGCTCCTGCTCCCCGGCGTCGCCTACTTCCTGCTGTTCCACTACGGCGCGCTCGTGGGCAACGTCATCGCGTTCAAGGAGTACGTGCCGTTCGACGGCCTGTGGGGCAGCCCCTGGGCGGGGTCCGGCAACTTCCGGCGCATGTTCGAGGACGAGGCCTTCTGGGACGCCGTCCTCAACACCCTCTGGATCGCCGTCCTCCAGCTGGTCTTCTACTTCCCGGTGCCGCTCGGCCTCGCCCTGCTGCTGCACACCCTCACCTGGAGCTCGGTGCGCCGGTTCGTGCAGTCGGTGGCGTACCTGCCGCACTTCATCTCGTGGGTGATCGTCGTCGCGCTGTTCCAGCAGGTGCTCGGCGACACCGGCCTGCTCAACAGCGGCCTCAGCGGAGCCGGTCTGCACACCGTCGACATCATCGGCGACCCCGACGCCTTCAAGCCGCTCGTCGTCGCCCAGGTCATCTGGAAGGACGCCGGCTGGGGCACGATCATCTTCCTCGCCGCCCTCGCCCAGGTCGACGAGCAGCAGTACGAGGCGGCCGCCATCGACGGCGCCGGACCCTGGCGGCGCCTGTGGCACGTCACCCTGCCCGCCATCCGCCCGGTGATCGTGCTGCTGCTCATCATGCGGCTCGGCGACATCCTCTCCGTCGGGTTCGAGCAGATGCTGCTGCAGCGCGACGCGGTGGGCCCCGAGGCCGCCGAGGTCATCGACACCTTCGTCTACCACCAGGGCATCGTCGGCGGCGACTACGGATTCGCGGCGGCGGCCGGCCTGTTCAAGGGGCTCGTCGGCGCCCTCCTCGTCTACGCGGCCAACAAGGTCGCCCACCGCCTCGGCGAACAGGGGGTCTACAAGTGAGCGCGTCCGCCCGGCCCGGCTGGATGGAGAAACCCCGGCCGCTCACCCAGGCCGCGAAGGCCCTCGCCCTCGCCGCCGTCGTGCTGCTGGTGTGCGTGCCGTTCCTGGTGATCGTGTCGACCTCGCTGGCGTCCACCCGGGAGGTCGTCGACAACGGCGGCTGGGTGCTGTGGCCCACCGAACCCTCGCTCGACGCCTACCGCGACATCTTCGACGGCGGCATCGTCACCCACGCCCTCGGCGTCAGCGCCGGTGTCACGATCGTCGGCACCCTGCTCAGCCTCGCCTGCACGGTGACCCTGGCCTACGCGCTCTCCCGCCCGGGCGTCTTCGGCGGCAAACCCGTCCTGCTGCTGGTGCTGTTCACGTTCCTCTTCCCGCCCGGCATGATCCCGAGCTTCCTGCTCGTCAAGGAACTCGGCCTGCTCGACTCGTACGCCTCGCTCGTCCTGCCGGTCCTGGTCAACGTGTTCAACCTGGTCGTCCTGCGCGGCTTCTTCCAGTCGCTCCCCGAGGAGCTGTACGAGGCGGCCCGGCTGGACGGGGCGGGGGACTGGCGGGTGCTGGTGTCGGTGGTGCTGCCACTGTCCAAGGCCGCGCTCGCCGTCGTCGGCCTGTTCTACGCCGTCGCCTACTGGAACTCCTGGTTCTACGCCTCGCTGTACCTGGAGAGCGACCACTGGCCGCTCCAGCAGGTGCTGCGCACCTATGTGGTGGCCGGTGCCGGACTCACCGACGCCACCACCGGCGAGGCCACCGTCACCGCTCCGCAGACCGTGCAGATGGCGGTGCTCGTGATCGCCACCGTGCCGATCCTGCTCGTCTATCCCTTCCTGCAGAAGTACTTCACCAAGGGCGTGCTCACCGGCGCCATCAAGAGCTGACCCAAGCCGACACGAGGTGATTCACCCATGCCCCGCATGTCCCGACGCACCCTCCTGCGCTCCATGGCGGTGGGCGGTGCCGCCGTCTCCGTCCCCGGTCTGCTGACCGCCTGCTCCTCCGGCTCCGGCGACGGCGACGTCTCCAACGCCGGGAAAAAGCTGGCCCCTTGGCCCGCCCACCGTCCCGCCGCCGGGCCCAAGCCGGACCTCGCCCCCACCGGGGAGGGCGTCCAGGCCGGATACACCTCCTACCCGTCCGAACTGGTCAAGTCCGTCTCCCGCACCCCCGGCGACGGCTCCACCGTGCGCGTCATGACCGTCTCCTTCGGCACGCCGCCCAAGCCCGCCTCGCAGAACCGCTTCTGGGCGGCCGTCGAGAAGGCCCTCGGGGTGAAGATCGAGTACACGATCATCTCCCAGGCCGACTACCAGAAGAAGATGGCCACGGTGATGGCGGGAGACGCCGACGCCCTGCCCGACATCATCAACATGTTCGCCGGCTTCACCCTGCCCCGCGAGGCGCAGTTCGTGCAGCGCCGCGCCCAGGACCTCACGCCGTACCTCTCCGGTGACGCGATCACCGACTACCCCAACCTCGCGGGCATCCCCACCCACGCCTGGCGCGACATGGGCCGTATCGGCGGCCGCATCTACGGCATCCCGCTGGAACGCCCGCTGCCCGGCTCGACCCTCTGGATCAACCAGGACATGTTCGCCGACGCGGGCATGAAGGAGGGCTGGACCGCCGACGACTTCACCGCTGTGGCCCGGCAGGGCACCCGCGGCCGGACGTACATGCTCGGCGCCGCCCACGGCTCCCTGTTCGGCAACGCCTACCACTCCGCCGCCCACAACGCCCCCCAGCGCTGGGCCGTCACCAAGGACGGCACCTTCCTGCCGGCCGCCGCCGACGAACGCTACAAGGCGTCCATCGCCTTCCAGGCCCAGCTGCGCAAGAACGGCTCCTACCACCCCGACGCCACGTCCATCTCCCAGATCGACCTGACGACCCTCTACTACAACGGCACCGTCGGCTCCATGCAGGACGGGTTCGGCGCCTACCTGCCCAAGTACCGGGAGTCCAAGGGCAAGATGAGCCCCGCCGCGGCCCTCCCGTACAGCGTCGGCGGCGAGCCCGGCGGCATCGTCGCCGCCCGCCGCTCCTTCGGCTACACCGTCCTGAAGAAGGCGAAGAAGGAACGCGTCCAGCTGCTCCTGCGCATCCTCGACCACCTCGCCGCGCCCTTCGGCAGCGAGGAATGGGAGCTCGTGCACTACGGCGTCGAGGGCGTCCACTTCACCCGCGGCAAGGACGGCTCACCCGAGCCCACCCGGCTCGGCGAGGTCGAGAACAACACCAACCTGCCGCTGAAGTACCTCGCCGAAGGACCCCAGGTGCTGTTCGTGCCCGGCATGCCCGACGCCGTGCGCGCCCTGCACGCCTGGCAGCGCGAGGTCGTGCCGCACGCCATCCGCGACGCCTCCTTCGGGCTCCAGTCCGCGACGAACAACTCCCAGGGCGCCACCCTGAAGACGTTCCTCGACGACACGGTCACCGGGATCATCGCCGGGCGTCTGCCGTTGTCGGAGTGGGACGCGGCCGTGCGGAAGTGGCGGAGCCGGGGCGGCGACAGAATGGCCGACGAGTACGCGAAGGACTACGCGGCCAACACCTGAACAGCGGTGGACGGAAGAGGAGACGCGGGGGATGGGGAACGACATGGGGTCCAAGGGGCGCATCACGATCCGCGAGGTCGCCGAGCGGGCGGGCGTGTCCACGGCGACCGCCTCCCGCGCGCTCAGCGGCAACCACCCGGTGCCCGCCGCGACCCGGGCCCGGGTCCTGCGCGCCGCCCGCGCCCTCGACTACGTCGCCAACGCGCACGCCCGCGCCCTGGTCGGCGGCGGCCGCAAGATGGCCGCCGTCGTGGTCCGCCAGGTCACCAGCCCCTTCTACGCCCAGGTCGCCGAGGGCGTGGAGGCCGAGGCCGCCGACCGCGGCTGGCTCTGCGTGGTCGGCGCCACCGGCGGCGACGCGCAGCGCGAAATGGAGTTCGTGCAGCTCATGCGAGAGGAGGGCGCCCGGCTGGTGATCCTGGTCGGCGGGGTCGTCGAGGACGACGCCTACCGCGAGCGTGTCGCCCACTACGCCCACGCCCTCGACTCCTCCGGAGCCCGGCTCGTGCTCTGCGGCCGGCCCGCTCCCGGCGCCGGGATCCCCGCACTGGTCGTGGAGTTCGACAACGAGGCCGGAGCCCGCGCCGTCACCGGCCATCTGCTCTCGGCCGGGCACCGCCGGATCGTCTTCCTCGGCGGCCTGCCCGGCAACACCGCCCTCGATGCCCGCGTCACCGGCTACCGGGCCGCCCTCGCCGAGCACGGGCTGCCACCTCAGGCCGCGCATGTCGTCGACTGCGGACTCGGCCGCGCCGCCGGACACCGGGCGATGGCCGAACTCCTGAAGAACACGCGGGAGTTCACCGCGGTCTTCGCCGGGGACGACATGGTCGCCGCCGGTGCCCTGCGCGCCATCGCCGAGGCCGGACTGAGCGTCCCCGGTGACATCTCCGTCGTCGGCTACAACGACATCCCGCTCGCCGAGGACTTCAACCCGCCGCTCACCACCGTACGGACCCCTGCCGAGGAACTCGGGCGCGCCGCCGTGCGCATCGCCCTGCGCGACCCCGAACACGCCGCCGGGGCCCACCACCTGCTCGGCACCCACATCGTCGTCCGCGACAGCGTCGGCCCGCCCCCGCCCGGGTGAGCCCTGTGACCAACGGAGGAACCGCACCCGCATGAGCGCGCCGCACGTGTCGCTCCCCGACCCGACGCACCTGTCCAACCTGCCCCGCCTGCCCCCCGCCGATCCGTCGACCTCGCCCGTCACCGGCTGGACCCGTGCCCACTGGGAGGCCGTCGCCGACCGCCTTCTGGACGCCCTGACGCCCTACGCCTCCCCGGGCCTGGCCCAGTACCGCCTGCCCGGGCCGCCCAGCCACTCCGGGCCGTGGTCCGACGGACTGGAGGGCTTCGCCCGCTCCTTCCTGCTGGCCGCGTTCCGCATCGCTGGTTCGGGCGGGCGGGAGACGCCCGGCCTGATCGAGCGGTACGCGGCCGGGCTGGAGTCCGGCACCGACCCGCGCAGCCCCGACCACTGGCCGCCCATCACCGACCGGAGCCAGCCCATGGTCGAGGCGGCGTCCGTCGCGATCGCCCTGCACGAAACCCGCCCCTGGATCTGGGACCGGCTCGACGACCGGGTACGGCAGCGGATCGCCGACTGGCTCGGGGGCTTCCTCGGAGCGGTCGTCAACGACTCCAACTGGCGGCTGTTCCAGGTCATCACCGAGGAGTTCCTCGCCTCCGTCGGCGCCCCGCACAGCCGCGCCGAGATCGACGCCGGGCTGGCCCGACTGGAGGACTGGTACCGGGGCGACGGCTGGTACACCGACGGTGACGGCCGCAAGTTCGACTACTACAACGCCTGGGCCCTGCACCTCTATCCGGTGCTCTGGGCGCGTATCGCCGGACCGCGCGCCGACTCCCGGCTGGTGGCGGAACACCGGGCGCGTCTGCGGTCGTTCCTCCACGACCACCAGCACTTCTTCGGCGGTGACGGCGCCCCCGTCCACCAGGGCCGTTCCCTCACCTACCGGTTCGCCACGACAGCGCCCCTGTGGGCGGGCGTGCTCGCCGACGCCACTGCGCTCCCGCCCGGCCGCACCCGCCGCCTCGCCTCCGGGGCGCTGAAGCACTTCGCCGAGCGGGGCGTGCCCGACGAGCGGGGGCTGCTCACGCTCGGCTGGTACCGGCCCTTCCTCCCGGTCACCCAGCGCTACTCGGGCCCCGCTTCCCCGTACTGGGCGAGCAAGGCGTTCCTCGGCCTGCTCCTGCCCGCCGACCACCCCGTGTGGACCGAGCCCGAGGAACCCGGCCCGGCCGACATGGGCGACGTCCGCCGCGCGCTACCCGCCCCGGGCTGGCTGCTGCACTCCACCGCCGCCGACGGAATCGTCCGGCTCGTCAACCACGGCAGCGACCGGCTGCCACCCCCACCCGCGACGGCTGAGGACAGCCCGCACTACGCCCGGTTCGCCTACTCCAGTGCGACGGCGCCCGAGACACCGGCGGACCGAGCTCCTGACAACCACGTCGCCCTGCTCGCCCCCGACGGCACGCCCACCCCGCGCGGCCGCATCCACCCCCTCGGCGTCCAGGGTGCGCGGGCCGCCTCCTGGCACCGGGCGGTGCTCCCGGGCAGCGACGAAGGGCACCGCATCGAGACGGTCAGCGTGGCCCACGGCGCCTGGGAGGTCCGGGTCCACCGCGTCGACGCGCCGCCCGGCACACCCGTGCGCGAAGGGGGCTGGGCCGTCGCCGACGACAGCGCGCCGCCGGTCGCGTCGACCGGCCCCGGGCGGGCGCGGGCCCGGCGCGCCGACGGGCTGACCAGCACCATCGTCGCACTGCACGGGTGGCGGGACGCCGGGGCCGCGGTGGCCCGGGCGGCCGGCACCAACGCCTGCGGCCACCACTCGGCGACCCCCTGCCTCACCCTGCCCGCCCACCCGGGCGGCACCCATCTCCTGGTGACCCTCGTCGTGCTGAGCGCCGACCCGGAGGTGAACGGCGACCCGGAGGTGAAGGGCGACCCGGAGGTGAACGGCGACCCGGAGGTGAAGGGCGACCCGGAGGTGAACGGCGACCCGGAGGTGAAGGGCGACCCGGAGGTGAACGGCGGCCCGAGGTCGAACGGCGACCCAAGGATGAACGGCGACCCAAAGTCGAACGGCGACCCGTACGCGCGAGGTTCAGGAACGCGCGTACGGGTCGCCGTGTCCGGTGAGGTGGAGATCCACTTCCCGGACGGCACCCGGGAGCGGGTGCCGCGATGACCGGGTCAGGCCGCCTCGGCGCGGCCCCGCGTCACCGCCTTCTTCAGCAGCGGCCACACCAGCAGCAGCACGATCACCGCGTACACGGTCACCGCGAACGGCGTGTTGACCAGACCCGTCACGCTGCCGTCGCTGATCTGCAGGGCGCGCCGCAACTGCTGCTCGGCGTTCGGGCCGAGGATCACGCCGATCACGGCGGGCAGCACGGGCAGCCCGTAGCGGCGCATACCGAAGCCGATCAGGCCGATGATCAGCAGGATCACCAGGTCGATCACCTCGCCGCCGACCGCGTAGGCGCCGACCGCCGCGAAGAACATGATCCCGGCGTACAGGTAGGGCCGGGGGATACGCAGCAGCTTCGCCCACACCGGCGCCAGCGGCAGGTTCAGCGCGAGCAGCAGCACCATGCCGACGAAGAGCGAGGCGATCAGGCCCCACACCAGGTCGGGCTCGCGCTCGAAGAGGAGCGGGCCGGGCTGGATGCCGTACTGCTGGAACGCGGCCAGCATCACGGCCGCGACCGCCGTGGTCGGCAGGCCCAGGGTCAGCATCGACACCAGGGTGCCCGCCGCCGAGGCGGACGCCGCCGACTCCGGGCCCGCGACGCCCTCGATGGCACCCTTGCCCCACTCGTCCTTGTGCTTCGACAGGCGCTTCTCCGTCACGTACGACAGGAAGGTGGGGATCTCCGCGCCGCCCGCCGGGATGGCACCGAACGGGAAACCGATGAACGGGCCGCGCAGCCACGACTTCCAGGTCCGGTTCACGTCGTCGCGCCCGAGCCAGGGACGCCCCACCGGGATCGGCTCCGGCGCTCTGCGCCGCAGGTGCGCGGCGACCCACAGGGCTTCGCCGATCGCGAAGAGCCCGACCGCGACGATCACCACGTCGATGCCGTCGGCCAGTTGGAGCGAGCCGAACGTCAGGCGCTGCTGCCCGGTCATCTGGTCCAGGCCCACGAGACCCAGGGTGAGACCGATCAGCAGGGAGGCCAGGCCCCGGATGCGGGACGAGCCGAGGACCGAGGTCACGGCGATGAACGCCAGCACCATGATGGCGAAGTAGTCCGGCGCACCGATGTCCACGGCCAGTTTCGCGACCGTCGGCGCGAGCGCCACCAGCAGGAGTGTCCCGATCAGGCCGCCCGCGAAGTGGCCGACGGCGGCCGCCGCCAGGGCCTGGGCGCCGCGCCCGGACTTGGCCATGGGGTTGCCCTCCATGGCCGCCACCACCGCCGCGCTCTCCCCGGGCGTGTTGAGCAGGATGGAGGTGGTCGAGCCGCCGAACATCGCGCCGTAGTAGATGCCGGCGAACATGATGAACGCGCCGATCGGTTCGAGCCCGTACGTCACCGGCAGCAGCAGGGCGACCGCCATCGCCGGGCCGATGCCCGGCAGCACGCCGATCGCCGTGCCGAGCAGCACGCCGATCACGGCCCACAGGAGGTTGATCGGCGTGAGGGCCGTACCGAAGCCGTCGAGAAGGGAGTTGAAGGCATCCATGTCACAGCACTCCCATCAGCGGACCGCCGGGCAGGGGCACTCCGAGCAGGTTGTTGAAGACGGTGTAGGTGACGAGGGAGAGCCCGGCCGCTATGAGCGGATCGCGGTCGATCCTGCGGCTGCCCAGCGCGAAGGCCGCGCCCCAGAAGAGCAACGCGCCGGCTACGGGGAAGCCGAGCGGCTCGATGAGGACGGCCGCGCCGAGGAACACTCCGGCGAGCAGCAGCACGGTGCGCCAGTCGGCGGGCTCGGACAGGTCGACGTCCTCACCGCCCTCGGCCTGGCCCCGGCCGCCGCGCAGCACGTCCAGGGCGAGCAGGGCGGCGATGACCAGCAGGCCGGCGCCGACCACGATCGGCACGGTCTTCGGGCCGACCGGGCCGCGCTGGGCGATGTCGACGTCCATGGTGAGCGCGTCGGTCAGGACGAGGACGCCCAGTGCCAGCAGCAGGACGCACACGCCCAGTTCGGAGTGCTCCCGCAGCCACGAGCGCCGCGCGCCGCCGGTCTCGGCGGGGGGAATGTCGGTCTGCGTCGTCACAGTCCCAGCTCCTTCAGCACCGAAACCACGCGCTTGTCCTCGGCGTCGAGGAACGCGCCGAACTTCTCGCCGGTGAGGAAGGCGTCGTCCCAGCCGTTCTGCCGCAGGGACTTGCGCCACTCGTCCGAGCCGTGGAGCTCCTCGACGAGCTTCACGAGCTTGTCGCGCTCCCCGTCGTTCAGGCCGGGCGGGGCGACGATGCCGCGCCAGTTGGTGAAGTTCACGTCGTAGCCCGCCTCCTTCAGCGTGGGCGCGTCGAGCCCGTCGACGCGCTTCGGGCCGGTGACCGCGAGGAGGCGCAGCTCGCCCGCCTTGATCTGGTCCAGGTACTCGCCGACCCCGGAGACACCGAAGGCGACCTTGTTGCCGAGGATCGAGGCGAGCAGTTCGCCGCCGCCGTCGAAGGGGATGTAGTTCACCTGCTTCGGGGGGATCCCGGCCGCCCGGGCCATCAGCATCGGCGCGAGGTGGTCGGGCCCGCCGGGCGACGAGCCGCCGCCCACCGGGAGCTTGCCGGGGTCCTCCTTCCAGGCGCCGATCAGGTCGTCGATCGTCTTGTACGGCGAGTCCTTCGCCACGACGACCACGTCCTGCTCCTCGGTGAGCCGGGCGATCGGTGTGGTGTCCCCGAGCGTCTTCGGCGCGTCGTTGGAGCGGACGGCGCCCACGACTCCGAGGCCCATGGACATGGCGAGCTTGCCGTTGCCGTGCTCGCTCACCAGCCGGCTCAGGCCCACCGTGCCGCCGGCACCGGGCAGGTTGAACACCTCGATGTTGTGGGTGAGTCCGGCGTCCTCGGCGTTCTTCGCGGCCGTCCGGGCCGTGATGTCGTAGCCGCCGCCGGGCGTGTTGGGGACCATGAAACGCAGGCCCGGGATCTGTGTGCCGGTCTCGGAGCCGCTGCCGGTGGTCAGCAGCGGCGGTCCGACGAGCACGAGCACGGCGGCCCCGAGCAGGGCGAGGGGAGTGCGCAGGCGCACGAGTGCCACCACCTGTCGGTACGTCGATGCGGGTAGGGATACGCCCTGTGGGGGAGGGTGACGTGGGCCACATGGTGCCCGGGCCCCGGCGAGCTGTCTCCCTTGCGGAACCAACGGAGGTTTTGGTCTTTGCGGTCAGCGGCGGCCGCACGGCGGCGAACCCCCGCCGTGACAGCCGGATGGCCCCGGCGCCGGTGCGCCAGGGCCATCGGGTGCGTGACGGTTCGCCGTCCCCTACGAGGTGTGGATCTCCAGGGCGGCCCGCACGGCGGACTCCAGGGCCCCCTCGATCCACGCCGGCTTGACGGACGTGTGATCACCGGCGAAGTGCAACGGCCCCTCCTGCACGGGGACGGCCGGGAGCAGCTCCGTGTGCTGCCCGGGCAGCAGCACGGACGCCTCCCCGTAGGCGTACGGGTCGCGCAGCCAGCTCTGCGTACGCCCCGCGCCGGTGTAGAAGACCTCGACGCGCTGGCCGTAGACCTGCTGGAGACCGCACAGCGCGTGCGGGTAGCGCGCCTCGTCGTCCAGGGAGTCCCAGCGCAGCGCGTCGTCGGCCCAGCTGTAGGAGGCCAGCACGACACCGCCCGCGCTGCCCGGAACCGGATGGGAGGGATGGAACATGAACCGGTTGGCGTTGTCCGACACCGAGCCGCCGCCGACGACGCCGACCGCCTCGGGCTGGTCGCGTGCGCTCGCGCGGTTGGCGGCGTAGTGGGTCCGCTGACCCGCCGTGATGTGCCCGTCGGGCACCGAGGGGTGGGCGCCGAGAAGACTGCCGTCCCCGGCGGCGCGGCCGGTGCGGTACGCGTCGTACAGGCCCGGGTCGACGGCGTTCAGTTCGCGCTTCCAGTCGGCCTCGTCGAACTCCCACCAGCGGCGGCTGAACTCCAGCAGCACCTTGGTCGCGCTGTCGTAGTGCAGTTCGCTGACCGCGCGGCGCTTGCCGTACGACAGGGGCGGGTCGACCTGTACGTGGCGCAGGCCGGAGAACGGCACCGTGACCACGGCGACGTCCGCCGTGAACTGCTCGCGTACGACCGGGCCGCCACGGCCCTCGGACACCGTGTCCACCCACACGTGCGGGCCCTTGCCGCGGACGCGGCCGGCGTCCGGAGCAGGGCGGTCGGGGTGGTGGTACTCGATGCGCGTGACACGGCGGTCGAACCGCACGTCCTCGCGCACGCGTTCCAGCAGGGCGTCGGGCAGTACGGCCGTGCCGCCCTCCAACTCGTAGAACGGTGTGTCGGGGCTGATGAGGGAGGAGCCGATGAAGCTGTGGATGAAGGAGAGCGGGAGGCGTGAGGTGAGGTTCTCCAGGGTGCCGATCAGGTCGATGGTCCGCTCGTCCAGTCCGGCGTGCTCGGTGAGGAAGCGGAACATCGACCAGTCACCGAACCGCTTCACCACGCGGGCCCAGCCCCGCAGTCGCTCGGCGAGCGGCTTGTCGACGCGCTTGCCGTCGGCGTTGACGTAGCTGAACTCGTCGCGCACCGGGTCCAGTGCGGCGCGCAGGATGGCGGCGGCCGGGGTGTCCCAGTGGGCCTTGGGGACGCCGAAGGACCGGTTCACGCGCCGGGGGGCGCGGGCGTAGTCGGTGCGCCGCACGCGGATGCCGTTGACGTGGATCCAGGTGCGGCCGGCGGGGCGTCCTTCGGCGTCGACGTCGACGTAGTGGAAGCGCCGCTTCTCGAGGCCGAACTGGTCGATCAGTTCCATCACCAGGGGGTGGCTGCCGGGGATGCGCATCGCGCCCGCCTCGGCGTACTGGCGGGGGTCGGCGAAGGGCTGCTCGGCGTCCTCGTGGCCGCCGCTGCGGAAGGTCTTGATGCGTCCGCCCGCTCGGTTGCCGTTGGCCTCCAGGACCGTCACCCGGTGACCGGCCTTCTTGAGCAGCCACGCGGCGACCAGCCCGGCCGGACCGGCGCCGATGACGAGGACGTCTTTGGGGCGTGTCCGGCGCTGAGCCGGCAACCCCTTCTCGAGGACGCGCTGGTAGCGGGGGACGAGGGGGCGGTCGGCGGAGTCCAGAACGAGCAGTGCGCGGGCGACGGCGAGGCACCTGTCGAAGTCGGCACCACGTCTGCCGCCCGGGGCAGTCGGGGCGGCCGGGGCAGCCGTTGCGGGCAGAGCCGTGGCGGCACCGCCGGCCAGAGCCGTCGCCACCGTGGCCGTGCCTGCCACCGCCGCGAAGCTCCTCCGGGAGAGGCCGTCGTCCGAGCGCACCACCGCGTGATCTTCAGTCATGGCGGTCTTTGTACTGGCGTCCTCGCCCCGGCCGCCGCCCTTCGCCCGGGCGTTGACCCGAAGGAGCGAAACCGGCTGGAAACCCTGACGTCAGAGCAGGTTCGCCGACGTGGGCGCCCATCGGCCCCGGTCGGCGCCCACCGGCAACCCGAAGGAATGAACGCGGAGCGAACCGCGTCCGCCGCCCTGATCGAGCCCCCACACTGCGACTTGCGGATGTACATCCGTGCTCTCCGGCCGTCGCGCACCCGGCGCATCGTGTGCACGGCGCCGACCGGCCTTTCGGAGAGCGCGGGCGACGGAGGGGGAAGAGTGGCGCAGCGGCGCGCTCCGTTGGGTGACCGGGCCCGTTACTGGTTCGACAGCACGCTGGCCCGCGGTGCCTCGGCGATCGTCGGCTGGATGGCGCTGCTGTGCCTGGCCGTGGTCGTCCCGGCCAGTGCGGTGGTGGTGTGGACCGACCCCGACGCGCCTCAGTCGCTGCCCGGCCGGCTGGCGGCGGTGTGGCACCTCACCGGCGAGACCCTCCGGCTGGGCGGCGCGACGGGTGCGCCGCTGCGCGTGACGATGTCGGTGCTGCTCGCCCTGGTCGCCCTGCTGTACGTCTCGACGCTCGTCGGCCTGATCACGACGGCGCTCACGGAGCGGCTCACCGCGTTGCGACGGGGCCGCTCCACCGTGCTGGAACACGGGCACGTCGTGGTCCTGGGCTGGTCGGAGCAGGTCTTCACGGTGGTGAGCGAACTGGTGGCCGCCAACGCCAATCAGCGGCGCGCGGCGGTGGCGGTGCTGGCCGACCGGGACAAGACCGCCATGGAGGAGGCCCTGAGCACCAAGGTGGGTCCCGTCGGCCGTACGCGGCTGATCTGCCGCAGCGGCCCCACCACCGACCCGGCGGTACTCACCCTGACCAGCCCGGCGACGGCGGGCGTCGTGCTGGTCCTGCCGCGCGACGAGCCGGACGCCGATGCCGAGGTGGTCAAGACGCTGCTGGCGCTGCGGGCCGCCCTGCCCGGGGAAGGGGCTCACCCGCCCGTCGTCGCCGCCGTCCGGGACGACCGCTACCGTCTGGCCGCCTCACTCGCCGCCGGGCCGGGCGGCGTGGTGCTGGAGAGCGACACCGTCACCGCGCGGCTGATCGTCCAGGCCGCCCGCCGTCCCGGGCTCTCGCTCGTCCACCAGGAGCTCCTCGACTTCGCCGGCGACGAGTTCTACCTGGTCGCCGAACCGACCCTGACCGGACGCCCGTTCGGGGACGCGCTGCTGTCCTACCCGACGTCGAGCGTCGTCGGGATCGTGCGCGGCGACACCCCTCTGCTCAACCCGCCGCCGCAGACGCCCCTCGCCGAGGACGACCTGCTCGTCGTCATCTCCCGGGACGACGACACGGTCTGGCCGGCCGACTGCGCGGACTCGGTCGACAAGGCGGCCATGGCGTCCGGCCCTGTCACCCCCGCACGGCCGGAGCGGGTCCTGATGCTGGGCTGGAACCGCCGGGCACCGCTCATGGTCGACCAGCTGCGCCGCCGGGCCCGGCCCGGATCGGCGGTGGACGTGGTGTCGGACGGCGGTGAGGCGACGGTCCGGGAGGTGAACGAGGCCGACGCGCACCACGGCACCGACCTGACCCTGACCCTGTACCCCGGCGACGTCACGCGTCCGGAGACCCTGCGAGGTCTGGACGTGCACTCCTACGACAGCGTGATCGTGCTCGGCCAGGACCCCGCTCCCGGGCAGCCGCCGGACGAACCCGACAACCGCACGCTCGTCACCCTCCTGCTGCTGCGCCGGCTGGAGGAAGCCTCCGGGCGCGAACTGCCCGTCGTCACGGAGCTGGTCGACGACCGCAACCGGGCACTGGCGCCCCTGGGCCCCGGAGCAGACGTGATCATCAGCGGCAAGCTCATCGGCCTGCTCATGGCGCAGATCTCCCAGAACCGGCACCTCGCGGCGGTGTTCGAGGAGCTGTTCTCCGCCGACGGCACCGGCATCCGCCTGCGGCCGGCCGGCGACTACGTGCTGCCCGGCTGTGAGACGACCTTCGCCACGGTCGTGGCCGCGGCGCGGCAGCGCGACGAATGCGCCATCGGCTACCGGAGCCACGACGACGCGTCGACGAGTCCGGGCTACGGCGTGCGGATCAACCCGTCCAAAGCCGGACGACGTCGCTGGACGGCCGACGACGAGGTGATCGTGGTGGGCAGGGACTGAGACTCGGCAGCCAAAAGCCGTTCAGGTGCCCGTGATCCGTGTGAAGAAACTCGAAAATTCGACTGTGTGTTCGCTTGCTGGCGGGGCAATCGGAGGAGCGGAGGTTGATAACTATGGTTCCCCTGCTTCTCGTCCTGCTGCTGGCCCTGGTCCTCTTCGGCGCGGGCTTCGCCCTGAAGGCCCTCTGGTGGATCGCGGTGATCGTGCTGGTCCTGTGGCTGCTCGGCTTCGTGCTGCGCAGCGCGGACAGTGGTGGCCGTCGGGGCCGCTGGTATCGCTGGTAGACGGGCAGGCCGCCGCCCGCGGCGAGGAAAACGTAAGGAATGGGGTAGACGAAAGTGGCCCGATTCTCTTCCAGGAAAGGCGTTCCTTTTCCATGGCCGATACGCAAGACGTCGTAGAACTCATTCTTCAGGACCACCGGCGCATGGAAGACCTCTTCCGGCGGATGCGCAGCGTCGAGGACGACCGGGCGGATGCGCTGCGGGAGTTCGCGGACCTGCTGATCGCGCACGCGCAGGCCGAGGAGGCCAAGGTCTACCCGGCGCTGAAGCGGTACAAGAACATCGACGATGAAGAGGTCGAGCACGGCGAGCACGAGCACGACGAGGGCAACGAGGCACTCCTGGAGCTCCTCCAGGTCGAGGAGGTCGGCTCCGAGGAGTGGGACTCCAAGCTGGAGGAGCTGGTGGAGGCCGTCACCCACCACGCCGACGAGGAGGAGCGCACCATCCTCAACGGCGCCCGCGAGAACGTGGCGATGGAGCGCCGGGAGGAGCTGGGCCGGGCGTTCGCGCAGGAGCGTGAGCGTCAGCTGAGGGCCGGCTGCGGCTCCGTGCAGAACGTGCGCAAGATCGTCCAGTCCTGACTCGCCATGCCGGCCCTGATGGTCACCGCCCGCGGGCGGTGACCATCAGGGCCGGTTGCTGTCAAGGACGGCGCGCCAAGGCCGCGCCACCACGCCAAGGCCGCGGACCGCGCAGCAAGGTCGCAGCACTAGCGGGTGCTGGGCGCCGCGCAGCCGACGTCCCGTGCGGGCAGCCGCCCCGTGGCGAGGTACGCGTTGACCGCTTCGTCGGCACAGGCAGACCCGTACACGCCGTACACCGCGTGCTGGTCGGCCCCCTTCAGGGTGACCAGGCGCGAGGAGGGCCACATCTCCCGGACGGCCTCGGCGCCGTCGTGGGAGGTGCGCGGGTCCCCGGTGGCGCTCACCAGCAGGGCCGGAAGGTCGTCCCGGATCCTGGTCGGACGCTCGCGCGGCCGGTCCCAGAACGCGCACGGGTTGATGTTGTCGGTCACGGGCGCGAAGAGCGGGTCCCCGGCCCGGGTGCGCTGGACGTCGCGCCAGTACACCTCGGGATCACGCGGCGCGGCGTTGTCGCCGCACACGATCGCCGTCTGCGCGCTGCCGTAGGGGGAGTGGGTGCCGGTGAGCACGAACTCGAGCACTTCGGCGAGCCACGGCGACGGCTTGACCCGTTCCCCCCGCGAGGCCCGCAGCATGTCCCGTACCCCCTGGGCGAAGTCTCCGTAGGCGGCGTCATTGTGCTGCGAGAGGCCGTTGAGGGCGACGACGGGCATGACGTGCTCGTCCAGCCGGTGCTCGCCGAGCCGCAGCGGGGAGCGGGTTGCGGCGGCCCGGACCCGCTCCACCGTTGCCAGCACCTCGCCGCGCGTACGGCCGAGCCCGTAGTCCGTGTCGCGGGCGGCGGCCCAGGAGGCCCAGCCCTTCAAGGCGTCACGGTTGGCCGGCTCGGTGCCCCGCAGGAGCCGGGAGCTGTGGCGCTCCGGATCGATCACACCGTCCAGGACGACCCGGTCGGTGCGGCCCGGGAACATCGAGGCGTACACCTCGCCCAGGTAACTGCCGTACGAGTACCCCAGGTAGGAGATCCTCCGCTCGCCGAGCGCGGCCCGGACGACGTCCATGTCGCGGGCGGTGTCGCGGGTGGTGGCATGGGGGAGCGCGTCGCCCGCGTGGGCGCGGCAGCGGTCGGCGAGGTCCTTCGAGAAAGCCGCCGTGCGGTCGAATCCGGCACGCTCCTCACCCGCCCCGCGCCAGGCCGAGCCGGTCGGCCAGCGGCAGTCCAGCGGGGTGCTGCGGCCGATGAATCGGGGGTCGACGCCCACCACGTCGAACCGCGCGGCCACGTCCTTCATGGCATCGCGCACCCAAGGCGGATCGCCCAGCGAGGGTCCGCCCGGGCCGCCGCCGTTGAGGAGCAGGGGGCCGACGCGGCGGCCGGTGTCGGTGGCGCGGATCCGGGAGATCGCGACGGTGATCGTCCGGCCGCCGGGGTCGGAGTAGTCCAGCGGGACGGTCACGTCGGCGCAGCGGGCGCCCGCCTGCGCCAGTTCCTTGCCGGTGCTGTCGTCCGGCCCGAGCACGCAGCTCTTCCAGGTGAGGTGCTGCTGGTGGTAGCGGGCGAGAGGCTCCGGGGCCGCCCGGGCCGTGGCGGGCAGGGCCGTGAGGACGAGGGTGGCGGCCGTCAGGGCGAGGGCGGCTCGTGTGGTTCCCGGGGGACGGGATAACACGTGGGGATGTCCTTCCTGTCGTCGATGTCCCCTCGATGGGCCGGCGGGGACATGCCGCTGAGGGGCGTTGTGCGACAGAACGGTAGGGGTGGCCCGCTGCCCGATCACTCCGGCTGGCAGCCGGTTCGTGGGTGGGGCCAGCCCCAGTGGCGAGGCGGCGGAATGCCGTTTCCACGAGTGGGGCGGCCATCCCAATCTCCGCCCCGAGCTGGGACAATGCTCGGGCAGACCTTGTGCAGGTCGCCGTAGGGGGGTTGTCCAGACATTCTCTCGCGCCTAGGGTCCCTTCCGAGTGCAAGCGCTTTCCAAGCGCGTGTCCGCAGGCTGTCCGAGGAGCGTTGCATGTCCTTGTCCCCCACCCGCCGCCGCGTGGCCGTCGTCGGCACCGGAGCCATCGTCGGCGGCAGCCATCTGCCCGCGCTGCGGGCCCATTCCGACCGGGTGGAACTGGTGGCCGCCGTAGACGTGGACCAAGAGCGCCTCGACGCCTTCCGCGAACTGGCCGGTGAGCAGGTCGCCGGTTACACCTCGATGGACGCGATGCTGGACGCCGTACGCCCCGACCTGGTCCTGATCGGGACGCCGCCCTCCCTGCACCGCGACCAGACGGTCGCCGCGCTGAAGGCGGGAGCCTGGGTGCTGTGCGAGAAGCCGCTGACCCTGTCGCTCGCCGAGTACGACGAGATCGCCGCGGCCGAGGAGGCCTCCGGCGCCTATGCGGCGGTCGTCTTCCAGCACCGCTACGGCTCCGGCGCCGTGCACGCCCGCGAGCTGATCACCAGCGGTGCGCTGGGCGCCCCGCTGGTCGCGCACTGCCAGACGACCTGGCACCGGGACGCCGCGTACTACGCGGTGCCGTGGCGCGGAAAATGGGCCAGTGAGGGCGGCGGCCCGACCATGGGCCACGGCATCCACCAGTACGACCTCCTCCTGCACCTGCTCGGCGAGTGGGAGGAGATCCGGGCCATGGCCGCGCGCCTGGTCCACGACACCGAGAGCGAGGACGTCTCCACCGCCCTGGTGCGCTTCCGCAGCGGCGCCCTCGCGACCGTCGTCAACAGCGTGCTCTCACCGGACGAGGTGAGCCGCATCCGCATCGACTGCGCGGACGCCACGGTCGAGCTCACCCACCTGTACGGCCACGGCAACGACAGCTGGGCCTACACCCCGGCCCCGCACGTGGCGTCGGAGCGCGCCACGGCCTGGCGCACCCCCGCGGCCGACGTGCCCAGCTCGCACACCGCCCAGCTGGGCACCCTCCTCGACGCCTACGACCGCGGCACCCGGCCCCCGGGCAGCGGCCGTGACGCCCGCGCCACCCTGGAGTTCGCCGCCGCCCTGTACAAGGCGGCGTTCACCGGCAGCTCGGTGCGGGCGGGGGAGATCGGCCCCGGTGATCCCTTCTACGAGGCCATGCACGGCGAGTACCCCGACTGGGCCCCCAAGGAGCGCGCATGACCATCCGCGTCACCCACACGCACGGCGAGGACATCGCCGTCACTGCTGGCGGCACGGAGATCCTCCGCTACGTATACCGCCCCGACCCGGACCCCTTCGAGTCCCGCAAGCCCTACGCCCACCCGGTGCGCACCCTCTCGGGCCGCACCGTCACCGGCTACCGCCCGAACGACCACCGCTGGCACAAGGGCCTGCAGATGACCGCGAGCCATCTGTCCGGCCAGAACTTCTGGGGCGGCAACTGCTACGTCCACGGCGAGGGTTACCTCCCCCTGCCGGGGCGCGTGGGCTCGATGCGGCACGACGGCTTCTCCGACTTCACCGTCGAGGACGACCGCCTCGCCGTCACCGAGGACCTCACCTGGATCGAGAACGGCGGCGAGGAGTGGGCGCGCGAGGTGCGCGGCCTGACCGTCCACTCGGTGGACGAGGAGGCCGGTTCCTGGGCCCTGGACTGGGCGATCCGCCTCACCAACACCCGTTCCGAACCGCTGGTCTTCGGCTCTCCGACCACAGCGGGCCGCGAGATGGCCGGCTACACCGGACTCCAGTGGCGCGGCCCGCGCGACTTCACCGGCGGCACGGTCTTCGCCCCGGACACCGACGCCGACGCGGGCAAACTGATGGGCACCCAGGGCCCGTGGCTCGCCTTCACCACCGAGCACGACGACGTCGACGGCCACTCCACCCTGGTCTTCGCGCACGCGCCCGAGAACCTCGACGCGGCCTCCGCGGTCCACGAGTCGCACTGGTTCGTCCGCTCCGAGCCCTTCCCCACGGTCGCGTTCTCCTGGGCCTTCTTCGAGGAGTTCGAGCTGCCGCCGGGCGAGTCCTTCGCCTACCGCTACCGGCTGGTGGTCGCCGACGGCGCCTGGGACCGCGACCGGGTCGGCACACACCTGGAGGGCCTGGCGTGGTGAGCGAACCCCAGGATGCCGGACTCCCGCACCCGCTGCCGGGCGCGATCGGCCTGTCGCACCTCAGCGCCTACGACTGGGAGGCAGCCGACGGCGTCTGCGGCGGAAGCCCGCACCTGCATCTGGTGTGCACGGAGGCGTACGTCGTCACCGGCGGCCGGGGCGCGGTCCAGACGCTGAGCCCCGACGGCTACCGGGACATCCCCCTCGAAGCCGGCTCGATCGCCTGGTTCACGCCGGGCACCGTGCACCGCATGGTGCAGGGCGGCGATCTGCGCATCACCGTGCTGATGCAGAACAGCGGCCTGCCCGAGGCCGGAGACGCCGTGTTCACCTTCCCGCCCGAGCTGCTCGCCGACCCCGACCGGTATGCCGCGGCGGCCACACTGCCGCCCGGGACCGGGCCTCGGACGGCGGCGGCCGCCCGGCGTCGCAGGGACCTGGCGGTCGAGGGCTACCTGGGGCTGCGCGAGGCCCTCGTGGCCGGCGACAACGGCCCGTACCTGGAGTTCCAGCGGGCCGCCGCCCGGCTCGTGCGCGACAAGGTGCCCACCTGGCGGGACCTGTGGCGGACAGGCGCCCTGGCCACCGCCGAACGCACGGGCGCCCAGCTCGACGCACTGGCCTCCGGTGAGCCCGCCCACCTCGACGAGGCCACCGCGTACGAGGCCGCCCCCACTCGGCTCGGCGGCTTCGGTATGTGCGGACGGCGGGACGAGTACAGCCTGCCCGGCACCACGCTTCCGCACCAGGAGGAGTAGCCACCGGGGGGGGACTTGAGGGGGGCTCAACCGAAACTCCGTCGAGAGGAGTGACCTCGGCATGCCCGGAAACAGGACAAAGGGGTTCTGCGCGTGGGCCGTCGCACTGGCACTGTGTGCCGTGCTGGCGGGCTGCGGAGGATCCGGGGAGTCCGCCGGCGGCGGCAAGATCGTGCTGCGCTACACGTGGTGGGGCAACCCCGACCGCGCGGAACGCACCGAGCAGGCCGTCGCGCTGTTCGAGAAGCAGCACCCGAACGTCGACGTGACGACGTCGTTCTCCGGCTACGACGCCTACAAGCAGAAGCTCGCCACCCAGGCCGCCGGCGGTGACGCCCCGGACGTGATGCAGCTGGACTACCGCCAGATCGACCAGTACGCCTCCGGCGGCGTCCTGCTCGACCTGACGAAACAGAAGTCCGTCCTGCGCACCTCCGAGATCGACCAGGGCCTGCTCGCCACCGGCCGCGTCGACGACGTCCAGTACGCGATCCCGCAGGGCCGCGGCACCGAGACCGTCGCCTACGACGTCCGAACCTGGAAGAAGTCGGGCGTCCCCCTGCCCGGCAAGAGCTGGACCTGGAGCCAGTGGGCGGACACCATGCGCGCCCTCGCGAAGAAGACCGGCAAACCGGGGGCGACCGACCCGGGCCAGAGCGAGGACGCCTTCGAGGTCTGGCTGCGCGGCCGGGGCAAGGCCCTCTACACCGACGACGGGCGGCTGGGCTTCACCGCCGGTGACCTCACGCGCTGGTGGACCTTCACCGACCGGCTGCGCCGCGAGGGCGCCGTCTCGCCCGCCGAGCAGACCACCCAGCTCGACGGCTCCGTCGAGAACACCCCGCTGGGGCGTGGCACGTCCGTCACCGACGCCAACTGGGACGCCCCCGCGAGCGGCTTCGTCGCCCTGATACCGACCGGCGTGGCCCTCGCGCCGATGCCGTCCGGCGAGGACGGCACACCCGGTCAGTACTTCAAGCCGTCGATGTTCCTCGGCGTCTCGGCGAACACCGGACATCCCGAGGCGGCGGCGCAACTCGTCGACTTCATGATCAACGACCCGGAGGCCGCGACAATCCTCGGCGCGAGCCGCGGCATCCCCGTCAACGAGACGATCCGCGACGAGATCGGCCCGCGGCTGAAGGACTTCGACAAGACCATCGCCGACTTCCAGGCATCCCTTGAGGGCAAGCTCAAGGACCCGCCGCAGGCCCCGCCCTCGGGCGACAACGCCCTGCAGAGCACCTTCCAGCGCGACTACGACCAGGTGTCCTACGCGCGCATGTCGCCCCGCGAGGCGGCCGAGAACTACGTCACCGAGGCGAAGGCGGAGCTGAGGTCATGACCACCACCGCGATCCCCGCGGAGGCGAGGAGCGCCCCCGCCACCGCCCCGAAGCGCCGCCCCAGGCGGGAACGCGAGGGCGCCGCCTGGGTGTTCCTCTCACCCTGGGTGCTCGGCGCGATCGTCCTGACGCTGCTGCCGATGGCCGTGTCGCTGTACCTGTCGTTCACCGACTACGACCTGTTCAACCCGCCCAAGTGGGTGGGCCTGCGCAACTACGTGCAGATGTTCACCGAGGACCCGCGCTACTGGCGCTCGGTCGTGACGACCCTGACCTACGTCGTCGTCGCCGTGCCCCTCCAACTGGCCCTCGCGCTCGTCGTCGCGCTGGCCCTGAAGGGCATGAAGCGCGGCAAGGGCTTCTACCGCTCGGCGTTCTACGCACCGTCCCTGCTCGGCGCGTCGATGTCCATCGCGCTGGTCTGGCGGGCGGTCTTCAACGACGGCGGCACGGTGGACAACCTGCTCGGCACCGGCGGCTGGGTCAACAAGCCCGGCTGGGCCCTGCTGGCCGTCGCCCTGCTGACGGTGTGGCAGTTCGGGGCCCCGATGGTCATCTTCCTGGCGGGGCTCCAGCAGATCACCGCCGAGCTGTACGAGGCGGCGGCGGTCGACGGGGCGAGCAAGTGGCGGCAGTTCCTGTCGGTCACCGTGCCGATGCTGTCCCCGGTGCTCTTCTTCAACCTGGTCCTGCAGACCATCCAGGCCTTCCAGGTGTTCACCCCCGCCTTCGCGGTCAGCGCCGGCAAGGGCGGACCGGCCGACTCGACTCTCGTCTACACCATGTACCTCTACGACCGGGGCTTCGTCGCCTCCCACATGGGCTACGCCTCCGCCATGGCCTGGGTGCTGCTCCTCGTGATCGGCGTCGTCACGGCGGTGCTGTTCCGCACCTCGCGCTCCTGGGTCTTCTACGCCTCCGAGGGGGACCGGTGACCTCTACGACCGTTACACACAGGCCCGTTCGCTGGGGCCGTGTCGCCGTGCACCTCGGCTGCCTGGCCGCGCTGCTGGTCATGCTGTACCCGCTGGCGTGGCTGCTGGCCACCTCGCTCAAGCCCGCCGACGAGGTCATCGCGAGCCTCGACCTGCTGCCCAGCCGCCTGGAGTGGTCGAACTACTCCACCGCCCTGGACGGCGTCAACGACGTCTCCATCTGGCGGCTGCTCGGCAACTCCCTGCTGATCGCGGGCGGGGCGGTGGCCGGCAACGTCATCAGCTGCTCGCTCGCCGCGTACGCCTTCGCGCGGCTGCGGTTCCGCTTCCGGGGGCCGCTGTTCGCCTTCATGATCGCCACGATCATGCTGCCGCACCACGCGGTGCTGATCCCGCAGTACATCATCTTCAACCAGCTCGGTCTGGTGAACACCTACTGGCCGCTGATCCTGCCGAAGTTCCTCGCCACGGAGGCGTTCTTCGTCTTCCTCATCGTGCAGTTCATGCGCGGCCTGCCGCGCGAGCTGGAGGAGGCGGCCCGGATCGACGGCTGCGGACCCTTCCGCAGCTTCTTCCAGGTCGTGCTGCCGCTCACCCGGCCGGCCCTGATCACCACCGCGATCTTCACCTTCATCTGGACCTGGAACGACTTCTTCACCCAGCTCATCTACCTCTTCGACCCGGACAAGTTCACCCTCACGCTCGCGCTGCGCTCCTTCGTGGACGCCTCCAGCACCTCCGCGTTCGGCCCCATGTTCGCCCTGTCGGTGATCGCGCTGCTGCCGATCGTGCTGTTCTTCCTCGCCTTCCAGCGGTTCCTGGTGGAGGGCATGGCCAGCTCGGGACTCAAGGGGTGAGCGGGATGACCCGACGTGAGACGGGCGAGGTGTTCGGCCCGCGCATGACCCTCTTCGCCGACGTGCTGAGCATCGGACTCGCCACAGCGGCGGCCTGTCTGCCCCTGGTCACGGTCCCGGCCGCGCTGTCGACGGCGTGTGCCGTGCTGCGCGGCGCGGGGCAGGACGAGCCCGTCACGGCGGGGCGGTACTTCGCCCTGCTGCGGCGGCGGTTGCGCGTCGGCGACCTGGTGGCGGGAGCCGTCGCCCTGGCGGGTCTGCTGCTGCTCGCCGCCGACCTGGCGCTGGCCGGGGCCGGGCTGCCGGGGGCACCGCTGTTCGCGGTGGCTTCCGCGGTGATCGGCGCCTGCGCGGCGGTGGTCGGCCTGCGGGCGTGCGGGCGTCCCGAGTCGCTCGCCGACTGGCGTGCGGCGGTGCGCGGGGCGGGCCGGGACGCCGTCACGGACGTGGGCGGCAGCGGCCTGGTCCTGCTCGCCGTGGCGACGGCCGGGCTGTGCGCCTGGATGCTGCTGCCGCTGGCCTTCCTCGCCCCCGGGCCGCTGGCCCTCGCGCTCACGGCCGTCGACGTACGCCGGTCCGCCGCCGTTTGCCTTCACTAGCCTGCGCGGCGTACAGCGGCGGGTACGAGGACCTCCCGCGCCGGCACGGCCCGGACGTACCACCGGGCAGTGCCGCACCAGCAACGCCCGGACGTGCTCCCAGGCGGTGAAGGTCTTCGGCTGACGGTCGGCCACCGCGAGGGCGCCCCCGGCACGCGGCCCCCCCGCCGCTCACCGGCGCAGGGCGCCGTCGATGCTGATCCGCGGCCAGGAACGGGCCGTCGTGAGGAGGGCCTGGGTCCTCGCCGAGGGGGTGGCCGCTGCCGCCGCGAGGGCCGCCGCCGCGCTGGCGATGCCGAGGACCGCACCCGCTGCCACGTCGCCCGGGTAGTGCACGCCCGTGTGGACGCGGGAGTAGCCGACGGCGCTCGCCAGCGCCCCGAGCGGAACCGCCGCGGGTGGCAGGACCACGCCGACGGCGGTGGCGAAAGCGACCGCGGACGCCGTGTGCCCCGACGGGAACGAGGCCGAGGTCGGCATCTTGACGTGCCGGTCCACCGTCACCCGCGCCGCTTCCCGGTCGGGCCGCGCCCGGCGCACCAGGCGCTTGCCGAGCAGATTGGCCGAGGCCGAGGCCACGGCGATCGCGCCGACGCCGACCAGCGCGGCCTTGCGCGGCCGCTTCCCGCCCAGGGCCAGGGCGGCGGCGATGCCGAACGAGATCTTGGAGTGGTCGGCCGCGTGGGACAGGTGGCGCAGCGTCCGGTCCAGGGTCGGCGTGGGAGTGGCGGCCACCGCCGCGTACAGGGCGCCGTCCACGGCCCTGAGATCGCCGAACACGGCGCTCAGGAGCCGGCCGGCTCCGCCCGCGGAGTCCCGGGCGTCCCGGAGCGGACGGGGGGCGTCCGCGTCTGTGGTCGTCGGATCGGTCATGTGCTTCTCCCCGCAGTGGCCTTCCCCAGCAAGGTACCGGCTCACGCCCGGCGCACGCTCGGCGCCCCTGCGAGCCGGTACCGCCCGAGTGCCCGGACGGCCGACGGCCACCCCCGCGAGCCGGGACACTGAGCACATGTCACCTCTGCCCGACAGGGCCCTGCGAGCGCTGGAGCGTTTCCACGCCGCCCACCCCTGGGACCACAACGCCCACTTCCACCGCTGGATCCTGCGGCAGCTCCCCGGGCGGGTGGGCAGCGCCCTGGACGTGGGATGCGGCAGCGGCGACCTGGCCCGGCTGCTGGCCCTGCGGGCGCGGCGCGTGCACGGCATCGACGCCGACCCGGAGATCACGGCCAGGGCGCGGGAGCTGACCCCGGCGGCGACCCCGGTGACGTACACGGCGGCCGACGCGCTGACCGGGCTCGGTGAGCAGTCGTACGACGTCATCACCTGCGTCGCCGCCGTCCACCATCTGCCCTTCGAACCGGCGCTCAAGGCCTTCCGTGACCACCTGGCCCCCGGCGGCACCCTGGTGATCGTCGGCGTCGCCCGGGAGCGGACGCCCGTCGACCATCTGCTCGGCATCGTGTCGGTCCCGCTCAACCTCGTCATGGCGTTGCTGAGGAGCCGGGGCCGCCCGGTGCCCCGACCGGTCTCGATGACAGCCCGCACCCGTCCGGCGGACCTGTCCTTCACCGAGATCGCGCGCGGGGCCCGGGCCGTCCTTCCCGGCGCCCGTCTGCGCCGCCGGCTGCTCTGGCGCTACACGCTGGTGTGGCGCCGCCGGTGACCCGCCGGCGCCTCAACCGGCGGTCCGGAAGGTGCGCAGCCGCAGCGAGTTGCCGACCACGAAGACGGACGAGAAGGCCATCGCCGCCCCGGCGATCATCGGGGTGAGCAGGCCGGCAGCGGCCAGCGGCAGGGCCGCCACGTTGTAGGCGAAGGCCCAGAACAGATTCGAGCGGATGGTGCCGAGGGTGCGGCGGGCCAGCCGGATGGCGTCCGCCGCGGCCCGCAGGTCGCCGCGGACGAGGGTCAGGTCACCGGCCTCGATCGCGGCGTCCGTGCCGGTGCCCATGGCCAGTCCGAGATCGGCCTGGGCGAGGGCCGCGGCGTCGTTGACTCCGTCGCCGACCATCGCCACCGACCGGCCCTCGGCCTGCAGCCGCTTCACGACGTCGACCTTGTCCTGCGGGAGCACCCCGGCGATGACCTCCTCGATGCCCACCTCCCGGGCGACCGACCGGGCCACCGCCTCGTTGTCCCCGGTCAGCAGGATCGGCGTGAGCCCGAGCGCCCGCAGCCGCCCGACCGCCTCCGCGCTCGTGTCCTTCACCGCGTCGGCCACCTCCAGGACCGCACGAGCCTCACCGTCCCAGGCGACCGCGATGGCCGTGCGCCCGGTCTCCTCGGCCGCCGCCGCGGCCCGGGCCAGCCCCTCGGGCAGTCTCATCGCCCAGTCGGCCAGCAGCCGCTCCCGGCCGACGAGCACCGCGTGGCCCTCGACGACGCCCTGCACACCGAGCCCGGGCACATTGGCGAAGTCCTCGGGCGTCGGCAGCGCACCCAGCTTCTCCAGCGCCCCGTCGGCGACGGCCCGGGCGATCGGGTGCTCGGAGGAGTGCTCCAGCGCCCCGGCCAGCCGCAGCACTTCGGCCTCGTCCGTGCCCTCGGCGGTGTGCACGGCCAGCAGTGTCATACGGCCGGTCGTGACCGTGCCGGTCTTGTCCAGGACGACGATGTCGACCCGGCGCGTCGACTCCAGGATCTCCGGCCCCTTGATGAGGATGCCGAGCTGGGCGCCCCGCCCGGTGCCCACCATCAGCGCGGTCGGCGTGGCCAGCCCGAGGGCGCAGGGGCAGGCGATGACGAGGACGGCGACCGCCGCGGTGAAGGCGGCCGTCAGCCCCACGCCGTTGCCCAGCCAGAACCCCAGAGTGCCCAGCGCGAGGGCGATCACCACCGGCACGAACACGGCGGAGATCCGGTCCGCGAGCCGCTGCGCCGCGGCCTTGCCGTTCTGCGCGTCCTCCACGAGCCGGGCCATCCGGGCCAGTTGCGTGTCGGCGCCCACGCGCGTGGCCCGCACGACGAGCCGCCCGCCGACGTTGATCGTGGCGCCGGTGACCGGGTCGCCCGAGCCCACCTCCACGGGCACGGACTCGCCGGTGAGCATCGAGGCGTCCACGGCGGAGGATCCCTCGACGACCGTCCCGTCCGTGGCGATCTTCTCGCCGGGCCGGACCAGGAAGCGGTCGCCCGCCTTCAACTCGGCGACCGGAACGGTCTCTTCACGGCCGCCGTCACGCAGCACCGTGACGTCCTTCGCGCCCAGCTCCAGCAGCGCACGCAGTGCCGCGCCCGCCTTGCGCTTGGCCCGGGCCTCGAAGTACCGCCCGGCCAGGATGAAGGCGGTCACGCCCGCGGCGGCCTCCAGGTAGATGTTCCCGGCGCCGTCCGTGCGCTGGATGGTCAGCTCGAAGGGGTGCGTCATGCCCGGCGTGCCCGCGGTGCCGAAGAACAGCGCCCACAGCGACCACAGGAAGGCGGCCGAGACGCCCACCGAGATCAGGGTGTCCATGGTGGCGGCGCCGTGCCGCGCGTTGGTGAACGCCGCCTTGTGGAAGGGCCACGCCGCGTACGTCACGACGGGCGCGGCCAGGGTGAGCGACAGCCACTGCCAGTACTCGAACTGCAGCGCCGGGATCATGGCCATGGCCACGACGGGAACCGCCAGCACCACGGCCGTGACCAGCCGCTCGCGCAGCGGCCGCAGTTCGTCGGCCCCGGGGGCCGCGTCGTTCTGCTCCGCGGGAGGTGCGGGCTCCCACGCGGTGTACCCGGTCGCCTCGACGGTGGCGACGAGGTCACCGACGGAGACGCCGCCGGAGTAGCTGACCTTCGCCTTCTCGGTCGCGTAGTTGACCGTGGCGGTGACCCCGTCCATGCGGTTGAGCTTCTTCTCGACGCGTGCCGCGCAGGATGCGCAGGTCATACCGCCGATGGCAAGCTCCACCTCGGCGTCCGTGCCGGTCGTCGTACCGGTGCTCATGGCTCAGACCCTCCCTGTCAGCTCGTAGCCGGCCTCGTCGACGGCCTCCGCGATGACGGCGTCGTCGGGCTCGGCGGAACCGGTGACGGTGACATGACCGCTGTCGAGGTCGACCTCGACACCGCTGACGCCGTCCAGCTCGCCGATGACCTGGGTCAGCGTGGCCTTGCAGTGGCCGCAGGACATTCCGGAGACGGCGTAGGTGGTGGCGGGCATCGGGTGCCTCCTCTGGACGAATCCAACAAGTGTGGAGATACGGGGCGGGGGTATCCCTCCGCTGACTTCAGGTATACCCCTGAGGGGTATACGATGCAAGCGCGAGAACAGCTTGACTGAATACCCCCCAGGGGTATGGTGAGCTGTATGGAGGCCCCGCATTCGAGCGGAAGGCCCGGTATCTGAAGGAGCCGACGGCCATGAACACCGGACTGCGGATCACCACCTTCGCCGCCGCATTGGCAGCGACCTTCGGCGCGGCCTACGGCGTCGGACAGGGCGTCGGCCCCGTCGTCGCCGACAGCCCCCCGAAGCACGAGGAGGAACACACCCGGCCCGCGCCGGAGAAGGCGCGAGGCAGCGGGCACGCAGGCCACGACACGCCCCCGGCCGGCGGTCTGCAGGTCTCCGAGGGCGGCTACACCCTCGACCTCCGGACCCCGCGCGTCACCGCGGGCAAGCGGGCAGACCTGCGCTTCACCGTCCGGGACGCCGACGGCCGCGCGGTCACCGCCTACCAGCGCGAGCACGACAAGGAACTCCACCTCATCGTGGCCTCACGCGACCTGGTCACCTATCGCCATCTGCACCCCACCCGCGCCGCCGACGGCACCTGGAGCACCCCCGTGGACCTGCCCCGCGCGGGCGGCTACCGCGTCTTCGCCGACTTCACCCCGGACAAGAAGAACGCCGGCAACCTCACCCTCGGCGCGGACCTCGCCGCCTCCGGCCCGTACCAGGCCCGGCAACTGCCGCAGGAGAGCGCCACGACCCGGGTAGACGGCTACGAGGTGCGGCTGTCCGGCTCCCTGCGTCCGGGTAAGGCGGGCGAACTGAAGCTGAAGGTCTCCCGCGACGGCAAGCCCGTCACCGACCTCCAGCCCTACCTCGGCGCGTACGGCCACCTGGTCGCCCTGCGCTCCGGCGACCTCGCCTACCTGCACGTCCACCCGAACGGCGAACCCGGCGACGGCACGACCAGGCCCGGACCGGACATCTCGTTCACCGCCACGGCACCCAGCTCCGGCTCCTACCGCCTGTTCCTCGACTTCAAGCACGAAGGCAAGGTCCACACGGCTGCCTTCACCGTTCACGCCGGAGAAGCGGCGGCGGCGCCCGGGTCCGGTACTCCCGAAGGGCACGCGGACGACGGCCACGGGCACTGAGCGTCAGCCGAGCGCCCGGTCCAGATTGAAGGCCGCGCTGATCAGCGCGAGGTGCGTGAACGCCTGCGGGAAGTTGCCCTGCTGCTGCCCGGTGTGGCTGATCTCCTCGGCGTACAGGCCCAGATGGTTGGCGTACGTCAGCATCTTCTCGAAGGCGAGGCGCGCCTCGTCGATCCGCCCGGCGTGCACCATCGCCTCGACGTACCAGAACGAGCAGATGGAGAACGTGCCCTCGTCGCCGCGCAGCCCGTCGGGGCTGGAGCGGGGGTCGTAGCGGTAGACCAGCGAGTCGGACACCAGTTCCTCGGTGAGCACGTCCAGCGTCGACAGCCACTTCGGATCGGTGGGGGCGATGAACTTCGTCAGCGGCATCATCAGCACCGCCGCGTCCAGCACGTCACCGTCCTCGTGCTGGACGAACGCCCCGCGCTCCTCGCACCAGCCCCGGCTCATGATCCGCCGGTAGATCGTGTCGCGGCACTCCCGCCAGCGCGGCAGGTCGGCGGGCAAACCGCGCCGGTTGGCCATCCGGATGGCCCGCTCGATCGCCACCCAGCACATCAGCCGCGAGTACAGGAAGTTCTTGCGCCCGCCCCGCGTCTCCCAGATCCCCTCGTCGGGCTGGTCCCAGTGCGCGCACACCCAGTCCACCAGCGCGCACACGTCGTCCCAGTGGCCGCTGGAGACGGGCTTGGCCCACTTGTCGTAGAGGTAGACCGAGTCGATCAGCGCGCCGTAGATGTCGAGCTGGAGCTGGTCGGCGGCCGCGTTGCCGACCCGTACCGGCGCGGAGCCGTGGTGGCCCTCCAGGTGGCCGAGGGTGCGCTCGGGCAGCTCGGTGCGTCCGTCGATGCCGTACATGATCTGCAGCGGTCCGGAGGTCTTGCCGTCACCGGGGCTGATGTGCCGGGTCACGAAGTCCATGAACGCCTCGGCCTCCCCGGTGAAGCCCAGCCGCAGCAGCGCGTAGACACAGAAGGCCGCGTCGCGCACCCACACGTACCGGTAGTCCCAGTTGCGCTCGCCGCCGAGCTCCTCGGGCAGACTCGTCGTCGGCGCGGCCACGATCGCCCCGGTGGGCGCGTACGTGAGCAGCTTCAGCGTCAGCGCCGAGCGGTGCACCATCTCCCGCCAGCGGCCCTTGTACCGGGACGCCGCCAGCCAGCGCCGCCAGTACGCCACGGTCGCCGCGAACTGCTCCTCCGCCTCCGTGCGCGCACACCGGCGGGCCGCCACACCGCCGCCGACCTTGTCCAGCGCGAACACCGCCGAGTCGCCCTCGGAGAGCTTGAATTCGCCGCACACGTCGTCCGGCCCGTCGGCCTCCAGCGGCACGGTCGCGGTCAGCGCGAGCGTCAGCCCTTCGGTCTCGAACTCCGCGGTGTCACCGGCCAGCCGGACGGTGTGCGGCAGGGATCCGTAGTCGAACCGGGGCGCCACCCGCGCACGGAAGGGGATCGAGCCGCGCACGCACACCACCCGCCGGATCAGCCGGTGCCGCTCCGCCTCGGCCGGGCCGCCGCCGACCGGCATGAAGTCCTGCACCTCGCCGACCCCGCCCTCGGTGAAGAAGCGGGTGATCAGGACGTTGGTGTCGGGGAAGTAGAACTGCTTGGTCCGGGCCGGTACGGTCGCCGCCAGTTCGAAGCAGCCGCCGCGCTCCGCGTCCAGGATCGAGGCGAACACGCTCGGCGCGTCGAAGGCCGGGCAGCAGTACCAGTCGATCGTGCCGTCGGTCCCCACCAGGGCGACGCTGCGCAGATCGCCGATCAGCCCGTGCTCGGCGATCGGTACGTACCGCCGGCCGCCCCGCACGCCCCGGTCCTGTGCCGTTCCGCCCATGACAGCCTCCCTGCCGGTAGGCGCCTCAGCTCCAGCCTAGAACCGCCGGCGGACCGCCGCCGTCAGACGGTGACGACCCGCAGTCCGGCCTCCTCGAAGCGACGCACCACCTCGGTGTCGGCCGCCGTGTCCGTGACCAGTGTGTCCACCGCCTCGGCCGCGCAGATCCGGGCGAACGCCCGCCGCCCCAGCTTGCTGGAGTCGGCGGCGACCACCACCCGTTCCGCCCGTTCGCACAGCAGCCGGTTGATCGCCGCCTCCGCCTCGTCGTGCGCCGCGGCGCCGTGCGTCACGTCGAAGGCGACGACGCCGAGCACCGCCACGTCGACGGTGATCTGCCCGAGCACCCCGTCCGCGAGCGGCCCGACCAGCTCGTAGGACTGGGCCCGCGCCACCCCTCCGGTCAGCACGATCTTGAACTGGGGCCGCACGGCCAGCTCGTTGGCGATGTTCAGCGCGTTCGTCACCACGGTCAGCGCGGGCGCCCCGGACACCCCGGACTCCCCGGACACCAGATCCCCGCGCACGGCCAGCGCTCGCGCCACCTCGGTCGTGGTGGTCCCCCCGGTCAGCCCCACCGCCTCACCCGGCGCCACCAGGTCCGCCACCGCCTTGGCGATGCGCTGCTTCTCGGAGGCGTGGCGGGCCGTCTTGTAGCGCAGCGGCAACTCGTACGACACGCCGTGCACGACAGCGCCGCCCCGGGTGCGCACCAGCATCTGCTGCTCGGCGAGTCCGTCGAAGTCACGGCGGATCGTCGCCGCCGACACCCCGAGTTCGGCCGCCGCGTCCTCCACGTCCAGCCGGCCACGCTCCACGAGCAGTTCCAGCAGCGTCCTCCAGCGGGCGTCCCGCGACATCCGCACCTCCACGTTTCGATCTCCGGGCGACCCTAACGCACCCGGTCCGGCCAAATGCTTGATGATGCTCGAAAGCTGGCGCTATCTTGCAGGAACAATCAGAGTGGAGGGTGCGGGATGACGCATGTCGAGGACGAGCTGATCAGCCAGCCCGAGTGCTGGGCACGCGCCGCGTCGCAGGCGGCCCATCACGCGAAAGCGCTGCCCTCCCCGGGGGAGCGGGTCGCGATCGTCGGCTGCGGCACCTCGTACTTCATGGCGCGGGCCGCCGCGGCGCTGCGCGAGGGCGCGGGCCAGGGCGAGACCGACGCCTTCGCCGCCTCGGAGTTCCCCCACGGCCGCCGCTACGACCGGGTCGTCGCCCTCACCCGCTCCGGCACCACGACCGAAGTCCTGGACCTGCTGGGCCGGCTGAAGGGCGCCATCCGCACCACCGCCATCACCGCCGACCCGGACACGCCCGTGCGGGCGGCCGCCGGTGAACTCGCCGTCCTGGACTTCGCGGACGAACGCTCCGTCGTGCAGACCCGGTTCGCGACCACGGCCCTCACCCTGCTCCGCGCCCACCTCGGCCTCCACCCCGACGCCGCCGTCACCGACGCGCGCACCGCCCTGACGGAGCCGCTGCCCGAAGGGCTGGTGGAGTGCGGGCAGTTCACCTTCCTGGGGCGCGGCTGGACCGTCGGCCTGGCCGACGAGGCCGGGCTGAAGATGCGCGAGGCCGCGCTGGCCTGGGCGGAGGCCTACCCGGCGATGGAGTACCGGCACGGCCCCATCAGCGTCAGCACCAGGGGCACGGCGACCTGGATGCTGGGCGAGGCCCCGGACGGACTCGCCGAACAGGTGCGTGACACGGGTGCGTTGTGGATCGCCGGGCGCCTCGACCCGCTCGCCGAACTCGTCCGTGTCCAGCGGCTCGCGGTCGCCGTCGCCGCGTCCCGCGGGCTGGACTCCGACAGCCCGCGCCACCTCACGCGCTCGGTGATCCTCGCGCCCTGACCCGGGCCTCGCCCGGACACGCCGCCGTCGCGGCGTCCGGCCGGCTCAGCCGCGAGCGGCGGGCCTGGCGCTCGGTCCGGGCGCACGCCCATCTGCCGCGTGGCCGTCCGTCGCCGACTCCTGCACGCTCGGCCGCGCCCGCACGGGAAGGCCCCCAGCGTGTCGGCTCCCTCCTCCGCCTCGCATCCCGCACGCACCACGCCCCGCTCGGACCGGCCGAAAGGCGCAGTCCCTCTCAGCCGGCCCGATCCAACGACTGGCCCCAGGAGACCCCGTGCCCCTGACCACCACCGGCGCCCTCGTCACCCGCGCCGCCGCGGCCGATTCGGCCGTCGCCTCCTTCAACGTCATCACCCTGGAGCACGTCGAGGCCGTCGTCGCGGGCGCCGAGTCCGTGCGCGCCCCCGTCGTCCTCCAGGTCAGCGAGAACGCGGTGAAGTTCCGCGGCGGACAGCTGCTCCCGCTCGCCCGCGCAGCCGTCGCCGTGGCGGAGCGTGCCGCCGTGCCGGTGGCGTTGCACCTCGACCACGTGCAGAGCGACGCCCTGCTGCACCAGGCCGCGGACGCCGGCTTCAGCTCCGTGATGTACGACGCGGCCCGCCTGCCCTACGCCGAGAACCTCACCGCGACCCGGGCGGCGGTCGACCGGGCCCACGCCCGAGGGCTGTGGATCGAGGCCGAGCTCGGCCAGATCGGCGGCAAGAACGGCAGACCCCCGCTGGACGCGCACGCCCCCGGCGCCCGCACCGACCCCGACGAGGCGCGGGCCTTCGTGGCCGACTCGGGTGTGGACGCCCTGGCCGTCGCCATCGGCAGCTCCCACGCCATGACCACCCGCACGGCGGCCCTCGACCACGCCCTGCTCAAACGCCTGTCGGCCGCACTGGACGTCCCGCTCGTCCTGCACGGCTCCTCCGGCGTCCCGGACGACGAACTCAGGGCGGCCGTCGCCGGAGGCATCACCAAGGTCAACATCGGCACGGCCCTGAACATCGCGCTGACCGGAGCGATCCGGGACTTCCTCACCGACCGGCCCGAGGCGGTCGACCCGCGCAGCTACCTGACCCTCGCACGGGAGGCGATGACACGGACGGTGGCGAGGACCCTCAAGACCCTGGGCTCCGCTACCGCTTGACGGCCTTCAGCACCACGAACCTCGGATCACTCGCGACGAGCCGGCTGTTGCCGAACAGCTTCCGCAGCTTGACGTGGTAGCCCAGGTGCCGGTTGCCGACCACCCACAGCTCCCCGCCCGGCCGCAGCGTGCGCTGCGCCCCGGTGAACATCCGCCAGGCCGTGGCGTCCGTCGTCGCCTGGTGGGAGTGGAACGGCGGGTTGCAGAGGACCAGATCGACACTGCCGGACGGCACACCCGCCAGCCCGTCCCCGACCCGGAACTCGGCACGCCCCGGCGCGCCGTTCGCCTTGTACGTCGCCTCCGCCGATGCCACGGCCTGGAACGACTCGTCCACGAACAGCACCTCGGCTTCCGGGTCGGTCCGCGCCACCGACGCACCCACCACGCCGTTGCCACAGCCCAGATCCACCACCCGGCCGCCCCGCCCCCGCGGCAGCTGCCCGAGGAAGAACCGCGTGCCGATGTCGAGCCGGTCGGCGCAGAAGACCCCGGCGTGGTTGACGACGGTGCCTCCCGACGCGGGGCCGATGCCGTCCTCCAGCGTGTACACGTACGGCCACGGGTTGGCGGGCCGCTCCAGCGCCGGATCCGGCGTGCAGAAGATCAGCCGGGCCTTCTTCTCGGCGAGCGAGGTGCGGGTCGGGCCGAGGATCCGCTCGAACAACCGCAGCGTCGAGGTGTGGATCTCCTTCACCATGCCCGTACCGACGACGACCGTCCCCGCGTGCACGGCCGGCGCCAGCCGCAGCAACTGATCCTCCAGCAACGCCAGGCTCTTCGGCACCCGCACCAGCAACACGTCGATGCGCTCCGGAGGCGCGTCCTGCGTGGTGAGCAGCCGCACCGCGCCCGGCTCGGCACCGGCCCGCGCGAGGTTGGCGCGGGTCGCCTCCTGCGCGAGGAAGGAGTCGGTGATCTGCACCGGCCGGTGCGCCGCGAGCGCCGTGACCAGCGCACCCCACCGGTCCCCGACGACCACGACCGTGCCGTCCAGCGGCACCCGCTCCGCGGCCAGATGCCTCAGCAGGTACTCGTCCGAGGCGTCCCAGGCACGCAGCCTGTCGCGCGGGTCCTCGGGATAACGGGTCAGCGCCGGCTCGCCCCACGGCGTCGTCATACGGTCGTCCATCGTGCGACCAGGCTAGCCGAGCCGCAGCTCAGGACGCGTCGGGCACCATGGAAGGCATGGACGCCGAGCTGTTCCCCAGGCCGCGAGCGCAGATCGCGCCCGGCGCCGTGCACCTGCCCGGCTGGCTGGACGCGGAACACCAGCGGGCGCTGCTCGACGCCTGCCGCGAGTGGGCCCGGCCGCCCGCCGGCCTGCGCACGGTCCGCACCCCCGGCGGCGGCACCATGACCGCCCGCCAGGTGTGCCTGGGCTGGCACTGGTACCCGTACGCCTACGCCCGCACGGTCGCCGACGGGGACGGCGCGCCGGTCAAGCCGTTCCCGCGGTGGCTCGGCGAACTGGGCCGCCGGGCGGTCCGCGACACCCTCGCGGAACCCGCGCCGGACTACGACATCGCCCTGATCAACTTCTACGACGCCGACGCCCGCATGGGCATGCACCGCGACGGCGACGAGAGGTCCGACGCACCGGTGGTGTCGCTGAGCCTCGGCGACACCTGTGTCTTCCGTTTCGGCAACACCGAGACGCGCACTCGGCCCTACACCGACGTCGAGCTGCGCAGCGGCGACCTGTTCGTCTTCGGCGGCCCCTCCCGCCTCGCCCACCACGGGGTCCCCCGGGTCCATCCGGGCACGGCACCGCCCGGGCTGGGGCTGACCGGCCGTCTCAACGTCACGCTCCGGGTCAGCGGCCTCAGGGACCCGGCCGAGCGGATGACCGCCGCTCCGTGACGCCCGGCGGGCAGGCTCGGCCACCATCCCGGCGGATCATGGGAGACTCGCCCTCATGAGCGGGAAGGCGGACCCCCGGCAGGCGGGGGATGGGACCACCTCGAGGACGCGGCTGGACCGGGGGCGCGCAGCGCTCGGACCCGCGCTGGAGCTCGTCCACACCGGACGCGCGCCGACCCGGGCCGTGCTCACCGCCGAGCTCGGGGTGACGCGTGCGACGGCCGGCGCGGTCGCCGCGGAGCTGGAGGCACTCGGGCTGATCCGGGTCGACGCCCGGCCCGGCGCCGCGGCCGGTTCGCAGGGCAGGCCATCCCACCGGCTGGCCGTCGCCGACGACGGACCCGTCGCGCTCGCCGCGCAGGTGCACGCCGACGGCTTCCGGGCGGCGCTGGTCGGACTGGGCGGCCGGATCGTCGCCACCGCGCCCGGCTGCGAGGTCGTCGACGCCGACCCGGCCAAGGTGCTCGCCTCCGTCGTCACGGCCGGCGCGGAGCTGCTGCGCGAGACCGGGCTCCGGTGCGTGGGCGCGGGCCTCGCCGTACCCTCCGCCGTCGCCGAACCCGAGGGTCTGGCGCTGAACCCCCTCCACCTGGCCTGGCCCGCCGGCGCGCCCGTGCGGGACATCTTCGCCGAGCAGGTCCGCGCGGCCGGCATCGACGGGCCCGCGTTCGCCGCGAACGACGTCAACCTCGCCGCGCTCGCCGAGCACCGGCACGGCGCCGGCCGCGGCGCCCGGGACCTGCTCTGCGTGGCCACCGGCCACCGTGGCGTCGGCGGCGCACTCGTCCTCGACGGCCGCCTGCACCGGGGCAGTTCGGGCCTCGCGCTGGAGGTCGGGCACCTCACCGTGCACCCCGAGGGCCGCCCCTGCCACTGCGGCAGCCGCGGCTGCCTCGACGTGGAGACCGACCCGCTTGCCTTTCTCACCGAGGCCGGACGCGAACCGGGCCCCGAGGTCTCCCTGCTCCAGCAGTCCATCGACCTGATCCGCCACCACTACGACGACCCGGGCGTCCGCGCCGCAGCCGAGGCCGTCGTCGACCGCCTCGGCCTCGGCCTCGCGGGCCTGGTCAACATCCTCAACCCGGACCGCATCATCCTCGGCGGCCTGCACCGCACCCTCCTCGACGCCGACCCCGGCCGCCTGCGCGCGGTCGTCGCCGACCGCAGTCTGTGGGGCCAGAGCGGCGGCGTCCCCATCCTGCCCTGCACCCTCGACCACAACAGCCTGGTCGGCGCGGCGGAACTGGCCTGGCAGCCGGTCCTGGACGACCCACTGGGAGCACTGTCCCCGCGCGGGTGACCGGTCGCCGGACGCGCTCCCGCCTGACTGGCCCCACCGGTATCAGGCTTGGGCGCGCCGCTTCCGGGCAGGCGCGCCGCCGAGCGGGCAGGCTGGGGAGCGGGCAGTCCGCCCCGCGCCCGCACCACCGAGGAAGTTGACGCAATGACCCACAAGCTCACCGTGAGCGTCCTTGGCACCGGCATCATGGGTGCCGCGATGGCCCGCAACCTCGCCCGGGCCGGTCACACGGTCCATGCCTGGAACCGCACCCGGGCCAAGGCCGAGCCGCTGGCCGCCGAGGGCGTGCACATCGCCGCCGGCCCCGCGCAGGCGGTGCGGGACGCCGACGTCGTCCTGACCATGCTCCACGACGGCCCCGCCGCCCTGGACACGATGCGCGAGGCGGCCCCCGGCCTGCGCCCCGGCACCGCCTGGGCGCAGTCCACCACCGTGGGCCTCGACGACGTCGCCGAGCTGGCCGCCTTCGCCCGCGAACACGGCCTCCTCTTCTACGACGCCCCCGTCCTGGGCACCCGCCGGCCCGCCGAGGCCGGGCAACTGACCGTGCTCGCGGCGGGCCCCGCCGAGGGGCGCGAGACGGTGACGCCGGTCTTCGAGGCGGTCGGCGCCCGTACCGTCTGGTCCGGCGAGGACGGAGCGGAGGGCGGGGCCACCCGCCTCAAGCTCGTCGCCAACAGCTGGGTCCTCGCCGTCACGGCCGCCGCCGGCGAGGCCCTCGCCCTGTCCAAGGCCCTCGGCGTCGACCCGCACGGCTTCTTCGACCTCGTCGCCGGCGGCCCGCTCGACATGGGCTATCTGCGCGCCAAGTCGGATCTCGTCCTCGAAGGCAAGCTCACACCGCCCCAGTTCGCGGTGAGCACCGCCGCCAAGGACGCCCGGCTGATCGTCCAGGCCGGCGCGGGCAACGGTGTCCGGCTGGACGTCGCCGAAGCGGCCGCCGCCCGGATGGAGCGCGCCGCAGCACAGGGCCACGCCGACGAGGACATGGCCGCCGCCTACTTCGCCAGCTTCGACGAGAAGACCGACTCCTAGGAGGTTCCCTCATGTCCAAGCCGCCGCTGCCGCCCGAGGCCGACGCCCTGCTGAGCCGGCCCAACCCGTGCGTCATGGCCACGCTGCGCTCCGACGGGGCACCGGTCTCCACGGCGACCTGGTACGCGTGGCAGGACGGCCGGGTGCTGATCAACCTCGACGAGGGCCGGGTACGCCTCAAGCATCTGCGCCGCGACCCGCGCGTCACCCTAACCGTCCTCGCCGGCGACGACTGGTACACCCACGTCACCCTCATCGGCCGCGTGACCGAGATGCACGACGACGAGGACCTGGCCGACATCGATCTCCTCGCCCGCCACTACACCGGCAAGCCCTACCCCGACCGCGTCCGCCCCCGGGTGAGCGCCTGGATCGAGGTCGACCGCTGGCACGGCTGGGGCTCGATGAAGGACAACGACCAAGCCGGAGGCTGAGGCCGTCGACCAGGCGGGTCAGGGCCACTCGGCCCCGAACGCCCGTCCCGGATTCTCCGTGAGGACGCGCCTCACCAGTTCCTCGCCCACGGCGTGCACGAGCCGGGGCCGCACCCGGCGCAGCAGGTACGGCATCCCGGGGCCGCCGCTGACGGAGCGGGCGGCGGCCGTCGTGGTGTCCGCGCCCAGCAGCAGCCGGTCGCCGAACCCGGCGTCGGCGAGGGCCCGTACGGCGTCCGGCATCCGCCAGTCCGTGGCGTGGTGGGCGAGTGACGGCCCGTCGAAGGCCAGATAGCAGCCGGACCGTGCCGCCTGCCGGTGCACCTCGAGGTCGGGGGAGCGGTTGAGGTGCCCGAGCACCACCCGGTGCGGCGGCACCCCCAACTCCCCGCACAGCAGGTCCAGTACGTCCAGCGCCCCGGTCCCCAACTCCAGGTGCACGGCGATCGCCGCGCCCGTGGCGTGCTGCGCCTCGGCCGCCGCCGTCATGGTCCAGCGGGCGTGCGCGTCCAGGGTGTGGAAGCCGCCCGCGACCTTGACGAGCCCCGCCCGCACCCCCGATGTCCCGATGCCCTCGGTGAGTTCGGCGACGAAGACCTCGGCGAGCCGGCTCCGCAGCCCGGCGAGTGTGTCCTCGTCGTAGTGCACGGCCTGGTGCAGGCCGGTCGCGGCCACGACGTGCACACCCGTCTCCCGGGACAGCGGCGGCAGATCCGCGGCCCGCCGCCCGAGCCCGTACGGCGTCCACTGCACGACGGTCCCACCGCCCTGCTCCCGGAACGCCTTCAGCTCCGCGCGCGCCGCCGCCACGCTGCGCAGCTCCTGGCCGGGGAGCCGGGGACTGCCGAAGAACAGGTGGTCGTGGGCATCGCACACACCCAGGTCCGCGGGGGACACGTCTCCCAGCACCGTGCGGACCGCGCTCACCACCGGCGTCCCCGGGGCAGCAGGTCCCGGCCCGGCGCGGACAGGTGCAGCACCTCGAACACCTCGCCGTCCGCCTCGGGCGTGTCGTGCTCCCAGAGGGAGAAGTGCACCAGCTCCCAGCGGCTGGTGTCGACGGCCGCGGCGGCGAGCAGGGCCCCGTCCTCCCCGGCCAGCCGCCGGGCCTCTCCCACCGCGTCCGCCACGGCGTCGGCCAACGGCCCGTCGTCCGGCACCGGTTGGCGCCGCCGCACCGCGAACCGCGCGTGCGAGGCGCCCCCTTCCTCGTACGTTAGCCCCGTCCACTGCCGCACCGACGGCCGCCCGAAGTCGTCACGGACCCCCTGGAACCCGCCGCCCCACAGGAAGGCGTTCATGCCGTCAACGGTGTTCCAGAGGTAGAAGGGCGCGTACTGGTCGACCGGCGAGCCGCGCAGGCCGCACTCGCGGATCAGGTAGGCCTTGAGGCCGAGCCCGTCCCAGTCGTCGAGCAGGTGCCCCCGGCGGGCGACGCGGTCGCGGATGACGCCCATGTCGTAGCCGGCGGGCAGGGTGAGCTCGTACTGCATGGCGTGCAAGGGAGTCTCCTCTAGGAAGTCCTGGGTGCCAGCAGGGAGAGCAGTCCCCGGACCCCCGCGTCGAACGCGGCGGGGGAGCCGGAGGCCCGGGCGAGGACGTAACCGCCCTGGACGGTCGCGACGACCGCCGCCGCGATCTCGCCGCCGTCGAGTCCGGGCGCGAACTGGCCCTGCGCCTTGCCTTCCTCGACGATCCCGGCGATCCGTCCGCGCAGCCAGTCGAGCGTCTCGTCGACCGGCGCGCGCAGCTCGGCGCTCGCGATCACGTCCGGGTCCATCGTCAGCCGGCCGACCGGGCAGCCCCGCAGCACGTCCCGCTCGCGCCGCAGATACGCCTCGATGCGCTCGTACGGCGTGCCCGGGCCGTCGAGTACCCCCGCCGCGGCAGCGCGCGTCTCCTCGGCGGTCCGCCGGATCGCGGCCAGGGCGAGATCGGGCTTGCCCTTGAAGTGGTGGTACATGCTGCCCTGCCCGGCGTTCGCACGCTCCAGGATCGCCTTGGGGCTGGTGCCCACGTAGCCACGCTCCCACAGCAGTGCGCGGGTGGACTCGATCAGCCGTTCCGGGGTGCTCATACCCGTACTGTACATACCAGTAGTTACAGAAGTCGAGGAAGTGCGGAGCAACGCGACCCCGGCCGTCTGCTCCACACGGGGTACGGGCGGTGCCGCCGGTCGTACGACGCATCGGGGCCCCTGCCGGAGGACGCTCGAAAGCGACACAAGCCATCGAGCGATCGAGGAGTCGGACGACATGCAGACCCTGGCGAACTTCGGCGACGGCGGCGGGCCCGGCCCGTGGATCCTGCTCTTCCCGGCGATCTGGGCGCTGGTGATCGGGGGCGGCGTCGTGCTGCTGCGCCGCTCCGGGTGGCGCGGCCGCCGTGGCGGTCCCTGGCGGCAGTCCGCCGTCAGGGACGACTCGCCCATCGCCGTACTCGGCCACCGCTTCGCCTCCGGCGAGATCGACGAGGACGAGTACTGGCGCCGACTGTCCGTACTGAACGAGGAGTTCGGCCGCAAGGGAGGTGTGGCCTAGGGATGGCCGCCGCGACTCACGGCTCCGGCCGTCGTGGCCCTCGGGGGAGTCGCGGCCGGGTCCCTCGCGGTGCCGCTTCCGGCCCGGCGCGCGCCGGGTCCGAGCGCGCTGCGGGCGCACGCCACGGGGTGGCGTGCGCCCCCGGAGTACACCGGGCGGCACACGCCCCCGAGGGGACGGTGGTCACCGCCCGGTCAACCGGCAACGGCGGACCGGGCGGGAGCATGGTCGGGCCGGAGCCCGTCGGTGGAAGCCCCGACCTCGGCGAACCGGCGCGCGGGCTTCTCCAGGACGGTGCGTCGCGCGTGGAGCGACGGCGCCGTCACCGCGGGGGTGGACGTCGGCAGGGTGAACCACACGACCTTGCCGGACTCGCCGTCCGGCCGGACGCCCCAGCTCTCGCTCATGGCCGCCACCATCGCGAGCCCGCGCCCGCAGGTCGCCAGCGGTTCGGCGTCGTCGACCACGGGCATGCGCGGGTCGCCGTCACGCACCGAGACCGTGAGCCGGTCGAGCAGCAGCTCTATCTCCACGGTGCACGTCTTGTCGGGCTGGGCATGGCGGTGGACGTTGGACAACAGCTCCGTCACGCCGAGCGAGGCCCGGTCGATCAGGGGATCCAGATGCCAGTAGCGCAATTGCGCAGATACGATTCTGCGGACCTGGCCGATCCGCGACGGCAGGGCTTGGAGCTCCACCGTGCAGTGCCTGCTTGGGTAGCTGATCACGGCTGCGACTCCCCGACGTGAGGTCCGGAAGAACACGGAGTTCGGATCCAGCAGGGCGCCTGCATGACACTGCCGCCTGCTGTCGTGGCCGGCGGGCTGGTTCGCAGCGTTATCGCCGGTAAACCCAGAGTGACGTGAGACCAGAGTGGCGCAGGGGGTGAAGTACCGCAAGTCGCGGACATCTCAGTCGCCACGCCCCGCTGCCCTGCGCACGGCTTCGATGAAGCGCCGCGCGGCCGGCGGTCCCGGCTCTCCCGGTGCGGGGTCGTGGTCGCCCAGAGTGAGCAGGTACCGCTGGCCGTTGAGGTCCGCGGTAGCCCGGTCATCGGGGCCGAACCAGGGCTTGGAGGCGCGGACGGCCTGCACCGGCGCGCTGTCGATCTCACTGCCGTAGCTGGTCAGCAGTTCGAGACGGCCGTCGCTGATCCGGACCTGGCCGGCCCGGGTGAGTGAACGCAGCCGCTTTCCGATCCGCACGCCCGTGGCCCTGAACTCCGGCTCTCCCATGCCACCTGCCCCCTAGTGCGCGTCGGTGTACCGGGCCGTTCCGCGCGGTGCCCGGTACGGGCTCGTGTCCTGATCCAGTGTGCCCCGTCCGGACGAAGGGTCCCCTCCGGGGTGGTGCGCCCGCCCGGTCCGGGCCCCGGCCCGGCCGTGCGGTGCGCCCGGCCGGCCGCCGCCCCGCAAGGGCGGTGCCGGTGCCCGAAGCCTGCTCCGGAAGGCGGTCGTACCCTGCGCTCACCCCGTCCGGGGTCCTGGTCCCGCCGAGCAGTCTCCCCCCGCCCGGCATCGAGCACCAGTGCCCGCGCCGCCCTCTTCGGGGGCGCCCGCAGCACACTCGCCCACGCGCCCCCTGGACCGCGCGCCCCCTTGCCCCGGGTCCTGCCCCTGGGGGCGCTTTGGGGGGCTCAAAGATGCGTTTATGCAGGTGAGGGGCGTGCGGAAGGTGCTTATGATCGGGGTGTCGGCTGTGCGCCCCCTGCCGGCGCACAGCGTTAGGAGCCCCCCGTGAGTACCCCCCAGCAGACCCGGACCGGCGTGACCCTCGACGTCGACCACAGCGACGCCGCCTACCGGGCGTGGCTCAAAGAGGCCGTCCGCAGAGTCCAGGCGGACGCCAACCGTTCGGCCGACACGCACTTGCTGCAGTTCCCCCTGCCGGAGCGGTGGGGCATCGACCTGTACCTGAAGGACGAGTCGACCCACCCCACCGGCAGCCTCAAGCACCGGCTCGCCCGCTCCCTCTTCCTGTACGGCCTGTGCAACGGCTGGATCCGGCCGGACCGACCCGTCATCGAGGCCTCCAGCGGCTCGACCGCCGTCTCCGAGGCGTACTTCGCGAAGCTGATCGGCGTGCCCTTCATCGCGGTCATGCCTCGCACGACGAGCGCCGAGAAGATCCGCCTCATCGAATTCCACTCCGGCCGGTGTCACTTCGTGGACGACCCCCGCACCATGTACGAGGAGTCCGCCCGCCTCGCGGCCGAGACCGGCGGCCACTACATGGACCAGTTCACCTACGCCGAACGGGCCACGGACTGGCGCGGGAACAACAACATCGCCGAGTCCATCTTCCGCCAACTGCGCCTGGAGCGGTTCCCCGAGCCGGCGTGGATCGTCGCCACGGCGGGCACCGGCGGCACCTCTGCGACCCTCGCGCGCTACGTCCACTACATGCAGTACGACACCCGTGTCTGCGTGGCCGACCCCGAGAACTCGTGCTTCTTCGAGGGCTGGACCACCGGCGATCCGGACGTCACCTGCGACTGCGGCTCCCGCATCGAGGGCATCGGCCGGCCCCGCATGGAACCGAGCTTCGTGCCCGGCGCGATCGACCGGATGATGAAGGTGCCCGACGCGGCCAGTGTCGCCGCCGTACGCGCCCTGGAACGCGCCATCGGCCGCAAGGCCGGCGGCTCCACCGGCACGGGCCTGTGGAGCGCGCTGAAGATCATCGCGGAGATGGTGTCCGAGGGACGGCAGGGCAGCGTCGTGACCCTGCTGTGCGACCCGGGGGACCGGTATCTCGACAAGTACTACTCCGACGCCTGGCTGGCCGCCCAGGGGCTGGACATCCGGCCGTACACGACCGCGATCGACTCGCTGCTGAGGACGGGCGTCTGGCCGGACTGACTGCGAGCCCTCAGATGTTCAGCCGCCGGTCCAGGGCCCGCACGGCGTCCCGGAACGCGCGCGCCTGACCCGCGCGCGCCACCTTCACGGCCAGCCGGTACGCGACGGTCCCGTCGGTCGCGAAGGTCCACCGCACCCGGGTGCCAGCGCCGGCCGGCGCGAGCCGCCACTCCTCGGCTATGGCCCGCACGCCCGGCAGATTGGTGACGTCCACGCGGTAGGCGTACACCTGTGGTGCCTTCGCCGCGATGACCGTTTCCCGGAACCGGATGCCACCGGTGAGGGTGATGTCCCGCCCCGCGCCCGCGTCGACCGGGCGGGCGGCCGACACCTGTGCGAACCACGCGGCCCAGCCGGGCACGTCCTCCAGTGCGCCGTAGACCGCCTCCACCGGAGCGGCCATGTCCCGCTCGAAGACGTGCCGAACGCGAGCCGTCGCCACGAAGTCGAGTTCCACCGGGCGCAGTCGACGAGGCATGGGCGGAGCCCTCCTGGACGGGAGCGGGCGGATGCGCCACCCTAGCCGAGCTCCCGTCAGATGTCCGCACCGTCCTCGGGCTCCCCGGCCACCACCAGCCGCCGCAGATGCTCCGCGACGACACCGCGCGCCTCGTCCGGCAGGCCGGCGTCCGTCACGAGCGTGTCGACCCGCTCCAGCGAGGCGAACGAACTCAGCCCCACCTTGCCCCACTTGGTGTGGTCCGCGACCACGACCACGCGGCGGGCCGACTGCACGAGCCGCCGGTTCGTCTCGGCCTCCGCGAGGTTCGGCGTCGACAGGCCGGCCTCGACCGATATGCCGTGCACCCCGAGGAACAGCAGGTCGAAGTGGAGCGCCGCGATCGCCTGGTCCGCCACCGGCCCCACCAGCGAGTCGGAGGGCGTGCGCACCCCGCCCGTCAGCACGACCGTGGCCGCGCCCTGCCGCGGACCCGAGGTGCGCTGCGCCGCGTGGAACACGTCGGCGACCCGCACCGAATTGGTGACCACCGTGAGATCCGGGACGTCCAGCAGCTGGTGCGCCAGCGCGAAGGTCGTCGTACCGCCCGACAGGGCGATCGCCGCGCCCGGCGCGACCAGCTTGGCCGCGGCGCGTGCGATGTCCTCCTTGGCGGTCAGCTCCAGGCCGGACTTGGCCTCGAAGCCCGGTTCGTGCGTACTCGCCTCGACCACCGGGACCGCGCCGCCGTGGACCTTCTCCAGCACGCCCTGGCGGGCGAGCGCGTCGAGGTCGCGGCGGACCGTCATGTCCGACACGCCGAGCTTGCGGGTCAGCTCGTTGACCCGGACACCGCCCCGGCGGCGAACCTCGTCGAGGATCAGGGATCGCCGCTGCTCCGCGAGGAGGTTCTGATTCTCGCTCACGTACGCTCCGGTCCTTTCGCCTCAATGCCGTCCGACACCCCCCGCACCGGCTCCGACTAGGACATTCTTCCGGGCTCCGGTGCGAGGACGTCCCATCCTCGCATGTCGCGGAGCAGCGGGCGCCACCACGCCCACTCGTCGCGCACATGCCACCGGTGGCCCGGCGGTCACAACGGTTCATCACGGATCGGGGAGATTCCGTGACAGGGGGTGTGCGGCGCCGCGGAAGTGGAGATCCTTGTGCGCGCACGGACAGAGCCGACGGCGTGTCACGGGGGAGTGCGAATCAGTGGAACGTGCGCCAGAACATGCGTCGACCGGCGGGCCCGACGGTCCCGCCACGCGACCGGGCGAGCCCACAACCGCCCTCGAACTCCTGGTCCACGGCGTGGGCGGCACCACGCCGCAGGAGATGCTCAACGATCCTCGGACGGTACGCGTCACCGGCGACGACACGGCTGCCGTCTTCCGGCGCGCCGACGACGTCGACGCGGAGCACAACCCCGACGACCGCCGCCGCGAGGGGCCGGTGCCCGAGGCCTACGTCTGGTGCAACCTCACCTCCGGCAACGGCACCCGCGCCCTGTGGCTGTTGCTGCTGCCGTTCATGGTCGTCAACCTCGCCCACTGGATGCGCCCCTCCGCCCACGGCCGCCGCCGCACCGTACGCCTCTACGGCCTCCTGGTCCGGCTCGCGGCGCTCACGCTGACCGTCCTGCTCGTCGCCGCCGCCTGCGAGGTCGCCCTCGACCTGGCGGCCTGGCAGTGCGCGGGCACCACCGCCTGCGCCGACCGCCACTCCTGGCTGGGCTTCCTCTCGCCCGGCGTCTCGGACGGCGGCTGGTGGAGCGCCCCCGGCCGCAGGCTCGCCCTCGCCGCCGTCGTGCCCACCGCCCTGACCGTCCTGCTCTGGTACCTGTCCCGGCGTACCTGGAGCGACTACGAGTCCCAGCAGCCCCTCGAACGTGCCGCCGAGCCCGAAGGCGACGGCGGCCCGACCGCACTCGGCCGGCCCGGGTTCTGGTACGGGCGCCGGCTGGTGGCCCGGCTGCGCGCCGCGCACACCGCCGCCGGCCTGATCACGGTCGCCGCGGCGGTCGGCAGCGCCGCCGCCCGCCACGACCGTCGCCCCGGCGGCCCCGCCGTACTCGACGCCCTCGGCCTGATCCTGGAGGCGGCCCTCGCGGCCTGCGCGGTCGCCGTGGTGTGGGTGGTGTGCCGCCGCGGCCGCAGCGAGAGACGGCTGGACCGCAAACTCGACGAGCGTTTCGTACGACGCCTGCCGCTCGTCGCGCTCGTCCTGCTCGCCCTCGCCCTGCTGTACGCAGGGTGGGAGCGCCCCGGGTGGACGTCGGAAGGCCGGCTGCCGGGTGATGCGGCCTTCGGCGGGATCGCCCTGGTCCAGGGCCTGCTCGTGATCGTCCTCGGCGTCGTCGCCCACGGTCTGCACCGCACCGACCCCGACCGGCGGGCGGTGCTGCGGGGCCTGGGCGGGCCGGCCGTGGCGATGCTGGCCTGCGCTCTGGGCGGCGTGATGTCCGGCGGCGTGTCACAGCGGGTGTCCGACTGGCTGGATGGCACCGGGGCGTCGATCGAGGGCCCGCCGGTGCTGCTGACCTGGCAGGCGTCCGTGATCCCGCCGCTGCTCGTCGTGCTGCTGGGGCTCATCGGCTGGCTGGCCCATCGCGCCTGGCAGCTCGCCCGCGCCGAGCGCGCCGCCGTGACAATCGACTACCCGGACGAGGCCGAGGACCCCGCCCGCACCCGCCGCATCGCCTACACCCGTGCCATGGCCTCGCTCACCGACCGGGGCCCCCGCATCGTCGCCGTCACCTCCGGCGTCACTCTGCTGCTCGGCGCCGGAGCCCTCGTGGGCGCCCTGGCCACCGACGAGACCCCGGCCGAGGCCGCGCAGGGCGCCTCCCCCGTCGTCCACGGCGCCGCCGAGACCGCCCAGGCCCTCGGGTCCTGGCTGATCGGCCTCGGATTCATACTCTTCGTCACCTGGGGGCGGCGGGCCTACAAGGACGCCTCGGCCCGCCGCACCATCGGCATCCTGTGGGACGTCGGCACCTTCTGGCCACGCGCCTCCCACCCCTTCGCCCCGCCCTGCTACGCCGAGCGCGCGGTGCCCGACCTGACCTGGCGGATGGCCACCTGGACCCGCGCCACCGGCGGACGGCTGGTCATCTCCGGGCACTCGCAGGGCAGCGTCCTCGCCGCCGCCGCGGCCTGGCAACTCGCCCCGTCCGCCCGCAAACGGGTCGCACTGCTGACCTACGGCTCCCCGCTGGAGCGCCTCTACGGCCGCTGGTTCCCGGCGCACTTCGGCCCCACCGCGCTCAGCTCCCTGCACCGGGACGTCGACTGCTGGCGCAACCTCCACCGGCTCACCGACCCCATCGGCGGCCCGGTGCGCCTGCCCGGCGACCGTGGCCCGCAGGTCGACCACGCCCCCCTGATGGACCCTCTCGCCTACGGCCGTACCGATCTCCTGCCGCTGCCCGCGCCGATCCTCGGTCACTCCGACTACCAGGCCGATCCGGTCTTCGCCGAGGAACGCCGCAAGCTGCTGGCGCGACTGCGGCCGGAGGACCCGGCGGCCGGGGAGGTGCCTTCGCCGCGTCACCAGCCCGAGCCGCCCGCCGCGTAGGCGCATCCTCAGAGCATCTGCCGACAGCGGGATCATCAGCGCATCCGGCGAACAGCGGGATCATCAGCGCATCCGGCGAACAGCGTGATCCTCAGCGCATCGGCCGCACCGCGGGATCCTCAGAGCAGCTCGGGCAGATCCTCGGCGTAGAGGAGGGTCAGGTCGTCCGTGCTCGGCTCCGGAAACTGGGCGACCCGGCTCGCGTGCCGTTCGACCATGGCCTCGAACGTCTGCCGCGCGGTACGGCCGTTGCCGAAGGCCGGGCCCTTGGGCAGCACCGTGAAGTACTTCCGCAGGGCCTCCGGCGCGCCCGGCGCCAGCCGGTACTCGTGCTCCTCGGCCTGCTGCTCCACGATCCGCAGCAGGTCCTCGGGGCCGTAGTCGCTGAACGTGATGGTCCGGGAGAAGCGGGACGCCACACCCGGGTTGACCGACAGGAAGCGCTCCATCTCGGCCGTGTAGCCCGCGACGATCACCACGACCGCGTCCCGGTGGTCCTCCATCAGCTTCACCAGCGTGTCGATGGCCTCCTTGCCGAAGTCGCGGCCCGCGTCCTCCGGGGACAGCGCGTACGCCTCGTCGATGAACAGCACGCCACCGCGCGCCTTCTCGAACGCCTCCTGCGTGCGGATCGCCGTCGAACCGATGTGCTCGCCGACCAGGTCCACGCGGGACACCTCGACCAGGTGCCCCTTCTCCAGCACGCCGAGCGAGGCGAGGATCTCGCCGTAGAGCCGCGCGACCGTCGTCTTGCCGGTGCCGGGGGAGCCGGTGAAAACCAGGTGCCGCTTGACCGAGGCCGCCTTCAGACCGGCCCGCTGCCGGCGCCGGCCGACCTCGATCATGTCGGTGAGGGCGCGCACCTCGCGCTTGACGCTCTCCAGCCCCACCAGCGCGTCCAGTTCACCGAGGACGTCCTTGGAGGTGCGAGCCGGCTGTCCGGGCTCGGCGGCCGGCGCCGGCGGCTCCGGCTCGGTGCGCTGTCCCGGGACCGCGCCCAGCAGGCCGGAGGAATGGCTCACCGTCTGCACGGCCGTCGCCGGTGCCGCGGGCGCACGCGGCCCGGCACTCTCGTCGCTCGTGCAGTCCTCGACGAGCGGGCCCGCCCCGGACGCGGCGTCCGCGCCGCTGTCCGCGAACTCGTAGCCCCCGCGCGCACACCGCTCCGTGCGGCACTTGCGCAGCGTCGTACGGCTGCCGTCGATCACATGGAAGCCGTAGCCGCCGCTGCCCGTCACCCGGCAGTTCTGGAAGCTGCCGCGGCCGCCGGCCGAGACGTAGACGCCCGCCTCCGCCGGCGAGTCGATCGTGCAGCGCTCCACGGTCGGGTCGGCGCCCTTGGTGACGATCACGCCGGTCTGCGTGCCGTCCACCGTGCAGTTGCTGAGCGTGCCACCGCTGCCGTGGTCGCGGAACCAGGCGCCCGTCGCCGCGTCCCGGATCCGGCAGTCGTCGAGCTGCGCGGTCGCGCCGTCGCTCACCGACACCGCCGTGTTGCGCACCTGCGACAGGTCGCTGTCGACGACGTCCGCGCGCGAGCCGCGGTCGAGGACGAACAGCGCGTCCGGCACGTCGTGCACCCGGCAGGAGTCCAGGACGGCGGTGGCACCGTCGCTGACCCACACCGCCGGGTAGTCGCCCGTGCTGTCGAAGATCTCGCACTGGTTGGCGTCCACCCGCGTGCCCGGGTCCCACACCGACAGGCCGTTGCGCCCGAACTGCCGCACCGTGGTGCGGGTCAGCGTGAGAACGGAACGGGAGCGCAGGTCCACCGCGTTCTCCGGGATGTCGTGGATGCGGCAGTCGGCGAGGGTCAGCACCGCGTCCGTGTCGAGCGTGACCCCGTCGGCCGTCGTGCGGTGCACATCGCAGTCGGTGAGGTGTGCCGTGGCCCGGCCGGTGATCTGCACACCGCTGCCCCGCACTTCGTAGATCTCGCAGCCGACCGCCTCCAGCGCAGAGTTCTCCCCGGTCGCCGACAGGCCCGAGCCCGAGGTGTGGTGGATCCGGCAGCGCTCAAGTCGCGGGTGGGCGCCACCGCGCACCACCACGCCCGCCTGGCCGGCCGCGACGACCTCGCACTCCTCGAACACCCCGCCCGCGCCGTCGAGTACGGCGATGCCGATGCCCGCCGGGTTGTCGACCGCGCAGCGCCGGACCGTGGGCCGGGCGCTGCCGCGCACCTCGATGCCGGCCGCCGACCGTGTCACGACCCGCACGTCGCGCAGCTCCGGGGTGCCCTCCTCCACCAGCACGGCAGGGGCGGCGGCGTCCTGGCCCTCCACATGGAGGTCCTGCACCACCGCCGAGGCGCGCACGGTCAGCGGCACGCCGTCCACGGGCGCGATCCGCACGGAGCCGGGGGAGCCCTCGGGGCCGCGCAGGGTCACCGCGCGCTGCAGGACGAGGTTCTCCCGGTAGGTGCCGGGCGCGACGGTGAGGACGTCCCCGTCGGCCGCGGCCTCCAGGGCGGCGGCGAGCGATGCGTACTCACCTGTGCGGCGCCGCCACCGCGACGTGCCGGTGTGCGTCACCTGGACCGTGCCCTGTGCCATGGTGTAGCCGTGCCCCCACATCGGTCGTACTGATGGCTCGTCCGCCCTCGGGGCGCGTCCCTGGGGCTCGCTCGCGCGCGGGTTGTGCCGAACGGTTCGGCCGGACCACCGTAGCGTGCGCGCGGGTGGTGGGTTGACCAGAGCCGGGAGCCGTCAGCTGCCGGCGCCCGTCCTGCCCCAGTCCGGGCCCGCCTTGTCCCATGCCTGGTCCCAACGGGCGTACCGGCGGCGGACCATGCGCCAGACGATCAGCCGTCTCCCGCCCTCGATGAGACCGCCCGTCGCCAGGGCGGCGCCGAAGCCGGCGAGGACCGCGTGCGTGGAGGCCGTCGCTGAGTCGAGCGGGCGGGACACCAGCCGGCCGTGCCGGTCGGTCCATATCCGGAACTCGTCGCCCTGCTGCGGGTCCTTGAGGCCCGCCAGGACGGGGCCCTGGTGCGCGGTGCCGTCCGGCGCCGTCCAGTCGGCGAGGACGCGGGTGCGCAGATCCCTGCCCGACGAGGTCTCCGGGTCGGCGTCCAGCGGGGAGGGGTCCAGCTCGCGGACCACGGTGGCCGTCACCAGCTGCCGCGCTTCGTGCTGCGCCCGGACGGAGCGCTGCAGGGCGTCCTCAGCCGTTCCCCCGACGAGCGAGCCGGCCACCGGGGCGGCCAGCAGGATCAGCATCAGGGCGGCCAGGGCCACCCAGGCCTCGGCCAGGTCGGTCGCGCGGCACAGCGGATTGCGCCGCCAGCGCCAGAGCCCGCTGATCGCTCGCACCGCCTGCACCCCCTTCCCGCTCCGTGATACTCCTCCGGCGGAGCCGCCCACGCACGGACCCGTCGAAGAGAGAGCGACATCACTTCGCCCCCCCGGGCCTCTCATGAATTTCTCATACAGGCCAACGCTCTGGCCCGCGGCGCGGTTCCCGCTTCGCCCGAAGAGCTATTCGAGGATCCTGACCGGGTCCCCGACCCGGATCGTGCCGCGGGACAGCGGTACCAGGTTCTGACCGAAGACCAGTTTGCCGCCGAGGCGGCGGTGGCGCCCCAGGCTGAACAGGGGCTCGTGACCCCGCTCGCCCGTGCCCTGGTCGGTGGTGGTCACCACGCAACGGCCGCAGGGCTTGGCCACACGGAAGGGCACCTCCCCGACGGCGATGCGCGACCAGTCGTCCTCGGCCCAGGCCGAGGTGCCCGCCACGACCACGTTCGGCCGGAAGCGGTTCATGGGCAGCGGGCCCTCGCCGGCGTGCTCGCCGCGCGCGATCAGGGAGTTGAGGGCGTCGAGCGAAGCCGTCGTGGTGAGCAGCAGCGGAAAGCCGTCGGCGAAGGAGACGGTCTCACCGGGCCGCGCGTACTCCGGGGCGAGGGGCCGACGGGTGGCCGGGTCGTCCATGTACACCAGGCGCGCCTCGAAGCCGAGGCAGGAGCTGACCCAGGCGTGCGCGGCCTCGTCCTCGGCCGGGATCGCCTCGACCTTGTCGCGGAAGATCTCCACCGGCACGGTCACGACGGGCCGGGGAACGGGCACCGCCAAGGGCGGCCTGCCGGGCGCGGACAGACGGACACCGCCACCGGGCTGGAGCTCGGCGGCGAGGAGCGCGACGCGCGGCTGCCGGCGTTGCGTGACGACCTTTCCCCCGTCGTCGATCAGCACCCAGCGCCGGTCTCCGGCCAGCCCCCAGGGCTCGACGGCGGCCTCCCGGGGCGCCAGGCCCCGGACCGCCTTGACCGGATGGACGTGAATCGAGTACAGGTGAGCGTTCCCCATGGGGCCATCGTGCCAGCCGGCACCGACAGCCCCCGGAGGCCGGCTCAGTACCCGCGGTACTGCTGGCTGTTGTACGGGTCCTGATAGGGAGCCGGGGCCGGCCGGGGAGCCGCGGGGCGCATGGCCTCGTAGCCCGCTGGGGCCGCCGGACGCGGCTGCTGCGGCTGGGGGCCGGGGTAGCCGCGCGGAGCGGTGGCCTGCTGCGGGATGTACGCCGCGGGCGCCTGCTGCAGCGGCGAGGGCTGCTGCGCCTGCGGATAGCCGTAGGCGGGCTGGGAGGGAGCTGCCGGCAGGGCGGGCAGCGCCGACGGGAGGGCGGGCAGGTTGCCGCCCGGCATGTCGTACTGAGCGGGGACCCGGATCGGGGCGATCTGCGGGGTGCCCCGCTCGGCGACGAGCCTGTCGTAGATCGGGGTGTCCGGGAAGGAGGCGGAGTAGTAGCCGCCGCCATAGGTGGAGCGGGGGGAGGTCATGGCACATAAGTTAAGCCCACGATGTGCTGGTTGGGGAGACCGATAAGAGGGTTGTTTTCCGTGTCCGCAGTGACGCGGGATCCCCAATGCGAGCGAACTCGGCAAAATGGGGCGCCGAACGGAGACCTGATCGTGTAAAGGCCGAGTTCCGGGCGGGTTACCAGAGGTTGGCCGCCGTCCTCCGGTCGGTCGGGCTTGGGGACTTCGCCGCGGCGAGGAATTAGGTTGTGCGCACGGAACTCGACGGACCGCCGGGGCGTGCCCGGCGCGGTGACAAGCAATGGGGGCGGACATGCAAATGCTGAAAGGTTCAAATACTCCGGTGCCCACCGCGGCCTTGCGGGTGGAATTGGGGTGGCGGGCCGGAGCGGGTGTGCCCGACGCCGACGCCTCCGCTTTGCTGCTGGTAAGCGGAAAGGTCCGTTCGGACGCGGACTTCGTCTTCTACAACCAGCCCGCGCACTCCTCCGGCGCGATCCGGCACGAGGGAAAGCGCACCACCGGCGGCCGGGTGACCGACGCGCTCCTCGTCGACCTCGCGCGCGTGGAGCCCGCGATCGAGACGGTCGTCCTCGTCGCCTCCGCCGACGGCGGCACGTTCGGACACGTTCCCGACCTGTACATCGAGGTCCAGGACGCGGCCCAGGGCACGCCGGTGGCCCGCTTCGACAACCCAGGAGCCACCACCGAAACCGCTTTCGTGCTGGGCGAGTTCTACCGCCGCCAGGGCGCCTGGAAGTTCCGCGCCGTCGGTCAGGGCTACAGCAGCGGCCTCGAAGGGCTGGCCACGGACTACGGCATCACCGTGGACGAGCCGCAGCAGGCGGCACCGGCACCGGCCGTCGCCCCGGCGCCTCCCAGGGCCACACCACCCGCCGTGCCCCCCGCGTACACACCCCCGCCCGTGCCACAGCCCGCCGCTCCGCCGCCGCCCGCCGCGCCGCCCGCGCCCGTCCGCCTCACCAAGGTGACGCTCACCAAGGCGGCCCCCTCCGTCTCGCTGACCAAGCAGGGCGGCACCTCCGGCGCGCTGCACGTGAACCTCAACTGGGAGGTGCGCAAGCAGTTCTCGGGGTGGAGCGGCAAGTTCGGCCGTCCGGCCGCGATGCACTCCGACCTCGACCTCGACCTGTGCGCCCTGTACGAACTCAGCGACGGCAGCAAGGGCGTCGTACAGGCGCTCGGCAACAGCTTCGGGGCGCTGCACCAGCCCCCGTACATCCACCTCGACGGCGACGACCGCACCGGCGCCGTGTCGACGGGGGAGAACCTCACCGTCAACCTCGACCACAAGAACTCCTTCCGGCGCATCCTCGTCTTCGTCACCATCTACGAAGGCGCCCGCTCCTTCGCCGATCTGCACGCGTCGGTCACGCTCCAGCCGCAGCACGGGGCGGCGATCGACTTCTCCCTCGACGAGTGCACCGTCCCCTCGCTCGTGTGCGCGCTCGCCCTGATCACCAACACCGGCGGCGACCTGATCGTCCAGCGGGAGGCCCGCTACCTGGTGCCCGACCGCGGGGTGAGCCCGCAGCGGACCGTCGACCACGCCTACGGGTGGGGCATGAACTGGACCCCCGGCCGCAAGTGACCGCCCCCGGTGGCCGTCAGCCCTCGTCGGGCAGGGCGTCCGGGCGCGTGTAGGTGCGGCCCTTCCAGGCCGCACCCCGCCCCCGGTAGTGCTGCACCGCGGAATCGACGGTCATGAGGAGGTACAGGAACGCGGTGAACGGCAGCAGGGGGGCGAGCCACAGCGGCTGCCGGTAGTAGCGGAGCATCGGCACGTACGTCCCCGCCATGACGAGCCACGCGAGACCGCCCAGGGCCGCCGCCGGCGCACGGCCGGCGGCGAGACCGGCCAGGGCCGCCACGGGCGGGACCAGGTACACCAGCGCCAGCCCGGCGACCGTCCCGGCCAGCAGCAGCGGATGGTGCCGCAACTGGGCGTACGCGCTGCGCGACACCATCCGCCACAGGTCACGCAGCCGCGGATACGGCCGCACACTGTCCACCCGCTCGGCGAGCCCCAGCCAGACGCGTCCGCCGCCGCCCTTCACGGCCCGGGCGAGCGCCACGTCGTCGATCACGGCGTGCCGGATCGCGTCCGGGATCCGCGCCCGCTCGGCGGTCTCCGCCCGCAGCAGGACACAGCCCCCGGCCGCGGCCGCCGTCCGGCCCTTGCCGGCGATCCGGCGGAAGGGGTAGAGCTGCGCGAAGAAATAGACGAACGCCGGCACCACGAGCCGTTCCCAGACGCTCTCCACCCGCAGCCGGGCCATCTGCGAGACGACGTCGAACCCACCGGATCGCGCCGCCGACACCAGCTCGCGCAGACTGTCCGGCGCATGTGCGATGTCGGCGTCCGTCAGGAGGAAGTACTCGGGCTCACGCGCGCGTGCCAGGCCGAGGCCGTGGCGCACCGCCCACAGCTTCCCGGTCCAGCCCGCCGGCGGCTCACCCGGCGAACCCACGGTCAGCGGCAGCCCGCCGTGCCGGCGAGCCAGCTCGCGTGCCAGATCACCGGTACCGTCCGAACTGCCGTCGTCGACGAGGAAGATCTCCGCCCGCCCCGGATAGTCCTGGGCGAGCAGTGCAGGAAGCGCCGCCGGAAGCACGGCCGCCTCGTCGCGGGCCGGGACGACGACGCACACGGACGGCCACCCGTCCGGCTCCGCGCGTGACGGCAGCCGCACGTCGGTGCGCCAGAAGAAGCCCTGGCAGAGCAGCAGCCACAGCCAGGCGAGCAGTGATCCAGCGGCAGTCCACACAAGGGCACTCACGCGCGCAGTCTGCCCCACCCGGCCTGCCCGAGACGGCTCATCGTCTATCGTGATCGGGTGAAGATCGCGCTCATGGACTCCGGAATCGGTCTGCTGGCGGCCACCGCCGCGGTACGGCGGCTGCGCCCCGACGCCGATCTCGTGCTCTCCCTGGACCCCGACGGCATGCCGTGGGGCCCGCGCACCCCGCAGGACCTCACCCGGCGCGCCCTGGCCGTCGCCGAGGCCGCCGCCGCGCGCCGCCCCGACGCCCTGATCGTCGGCTGCAACACCGCGACCGTGCACGCGCTCACCGCCCTGCGCGCCCACCTCGAACCGGAACTTCCGGTCATCGGCACCGTCCCGGCGATCAAGCCGGCATCGGCCGGCGGCGGGCATCTCGCGATCTGGGCCACCCCGGCCACCACCGGCAGTCCCTACCAGCAGGCCTTGATTCGGGACTTCGCCGGGGGCGTGCCCGTCACCGAGGTGCCGTGCTGGGGCCTCGCCGAGGCCGTGGAGCGCGCGGACGAGGCGGCGATCGACGCGGCCGTGTCCGCGGCCGCCGCCCTCACCCCGGACGACGTGACCACCGTCGTCCTCGGCTGCACCCACTACGAACTGGTCGCCGAACGCATCCGGACCGCCGTCCAGCGTCCCGGCCGCCCGCCTCTCGTGCTGCATGGCTCCGCGGGAGCCGTGGCCGCCCAGGCACTGCGCCGGCTCGGCGAGCAGCCCGCGCCGGGAGCCACACCGCACGGCACGCTCACCGTGCTGCTCAGCGGGCGCGAGGGCACGCTGCCCGCCCCCGCCCTGGCGTATGCCGAAGGACGCCTGATGCAGGCGGTCACGCCCGCCCGCTGACCGGAACCCGTCACCGGCCGTCATCGGCGAGCCGTACCGGCCCCGGCGCCCGGCCGGCGCAGTCACACTCCGCCACGAGGTACCTGCGGAGCGAAATCTGAGTACCCTCAAAGACATGAGGGACCACCGCCACGGCGAGAACGCCCGCCACCCGCACCCGGAGGTCTGGACCGGCCGTGCCACCAACCGGGTGCAGTGGCTGCTGGCGCTCGTGGGTGCCGCCTGCATGGCGCTCGGCATCGAGCTGGCCGTCGGCTCGGCATGGAAGTCCGGCATCGCCCCACTGGTCATGGCCGTAGTCGGGTGCATCGCCGCCGGGCTGCTTGTCCTCTTCGGAACACTCGCCTTCGTGCACGTCGCCCTGCGGGTCGACGAGGAGAACCTGGAGGTGCGCTGCGGCCACATCGGCATTCCCCGCCGCCGCATCCCGCTCTCCCAGGTGGCCGGCGCCACGTACATCTCCCACGTCACCCCTCGTCACTGGGGCGGCTGGGGATACCGATGGCGGCCCGAGAAGGGCACCGCGGTGGTCGTACGACGCGGCGAGGGCGTCGAGCTGGAGTTGTGGGACGGGCACACCTTCACGATCACCGTGGACGACGCGGAGGCGGCCGTCCGGGTCATCGAGGCACGACTGCGGCCCACCAAGCCGGGTGCTCCCGCGCACTGAGCCGCCCGTCGCTCGCCACCGTGCGTGATCGACCCGTGATCACCGGCTGTCACCACGCGGGAGTGTGCCCCGCTCCACGTGCCTGCGCGTGCGGCGTAGGGCTCGACGGTTCGAAGGGGCGCGCCGTGGCCATGCCCGCCAGCAGGCCCGCTCCCACCGCCACCGCCGTGAAGCTCAGCGCGTTGCCGATCGCGGCGATGGCGGCGAGCGCCGTCAGGGCCGCGCCGGCGGTGAGCGCCACCGGGGTCGGGCGCGGGCCGCGCCACAGCGCGTACAGGACCCAGCCGAACGCCGCCGCGAGCAGGGCCACGCCGACGATCCCCTGTTCGGCCGCCTGCTGCAGGGGCGCCGAGTGCGGCTTGCCGTCGGAGAGCAGAGACTGGGCGGACGTCGTGCTCAGCTCCCCGAAACGTCCCGGCCCGGCCCCCAGGGCGGCGTCCTCGCCCAGCAGCTGCCATGCGTCCTGCCACAGCCGCACCCGGTGCGGCGTCAGCCGCCCCTCCAGAGCGGCCAGGAACCCGCCCGATCCGGCCTGCGCGGCGACCGCCCAGACCAGGCCGGTCACCACGGCGGCGACCGCGGCCAGTACGGCCATCCCGGCGCCGCGGTGACGGGTGCGGCCGGCGGCCAGAGAGCACACCAGCACCGCCGCACACGTCACGAGTCCGGTGGTCGAGCCGAGCACGGCCGCCAGCACCGCGGTACCCGCGGCCAGCAGGCGCAGGGTGAACCGAACGGCCGGAACCGGCGTGGACCAGGCCGCACAGCAAACGGCACCGGCCGACAGCGTCAGGACGGCGGCCGTGGCCCCGGCATGCCCGAGGGGCGCGGCGATCTGCGGTCCCGGAGCGAGGTGCGGAACGGCCACCGTCAGCGCGATGCCGGCCAGTGCCCCGGCGAAGGGCGCGCCGACCGGCAGCAGCGCCCCGCTGATCCGCCCGGCCGCGTATCCCGCGGCCACGGCCAGTACCGCCAGGAGAACCCCCTCGGGCCTGCCGTCGTGCACGGCCGCCGTGATCAGGGACCAAGCGGCGCAGGTGCCCAGCACCACGACACCCGCCGCGTCAGAAACGATTCGTCTCTCGCCGTCCGCGTCCGGCCCGGACGCGGACGTCACCCCACTGGAACCCACCCCGCCCGCCCCCCGGCGCACCTTCGCCCCCGACTTGTGAAGACCCCGGCCGCACAGGCCGCCACCGGCCGCACGACTGAGGCTTGGCACACGGTAACGGCTGGTCGGCGGTTTGGGGATGTGTCGTGACGAAATGAACAGGGAGCCCGTCCACCCCGCGTACCGCGCTGTCGGCCCCGAGGTCACGCGCCTTAGACTCCGGGAGTGACCGTCACCGCAACCTCCGTCGGCGAGTCGGACCAGCTGGAGCCGCGGATCGCGCCCGGGGCGTGGACCTGGGCCCGGCGGCTCGTGCGTCTCGTTCCGGCCGCCGCAGCCGCGCTCTCCGGCCTGCTCCTCTACGTCTCCTTCCCGCCCCGCACGCTGTGGTGGCTGGCGCTGCCGGCCTTCGCCGTCTTCGGCTGGGTGCTGCGCGGGCGCGGCTGGAAGGCCGCACTGGGCCTCGGCTACCTCTTCGGCCTCGGCTTCCTGCTGCCGCTGCTGGTGTGGACGGGAGTGGAGGTGGGGCCGGGCCCCTGGCTCGCCCTGGTGGCGATCGAGGCGCTCTTCGTCGCCCTCGTCGGCGCCGGCGTCGCGACCGTGTCGAAGCTGCCCGGCTGGCCGGTGTGGGCGGCCGCCGTGTGGATCGCCGGCGAGGCGGCACGCGCGCGTGCGCCCTTCAACGGCTTCCCCTGGGGGAAGGTCGCCTTCGGTCAGGCGGACGGTGTGTTCCTGCCGCTCGCCGCGGTGGGCGGCACCCCGGTGCTCGGCTTCGCGGTGGTGCTGTGCGGCTTCGGACTGTACGAGGTCGTCCGGCTGGCCCGGCAGTGGCGGCGGACCGGTGAGGTACGGCGCTCCGCCGCGGCCCTGGGTCTGCTGAGCCTGGCCGTCCCGGTCGCGGGCGCCGTCGCCGCCCGGCCCCTGGTCAGCGACACGGCAGAGGACGGCAGCGCCACCGTTGCGGTGATCCAGGGCAACGTGCCCCGCGCCGGCCTCGACTTCAACTCCCAGCGGCGAGCCGTGCTCGACCACCACGTGCGCGAGACGGAACGCCTGGCCGCCGAGGTCAAGGCGGGCAAGGTCGCGCGGCCCGACTTCGTGCTGTGGCCGGAGAACTCCTCCGACATCGATCCCTTCGCCAACCCCGACGCCCGCGCCGTCATCGACACGGCGGCCAAGTCCATCGGGGTGCCCATCTCGGTCGGCGGTGTCGTCGAGCGCGACGGCAAGCTGTACAACGAGCAGATCCTGTGGGACCCGGCGAAGGGCCCCGTCGACACCTACGACAAGCGCCAGATCCAGCCGTTCGGCGAGTACCTGCCGCTGCGCTCGCTCATCGGCGCGATCAACCCGAACTGGACGGCCATGGTCCGCCAGGACTTCAGCCGGGGCACCAAGCCGGGCGTGTTCACCATGGACGGCGCCAAGGTCGGCCTCGTCACCTGCTATGAGGCCGCCTTCGACTGGGCCGTGCGCTCCGAGGTCACCGACGGCGCCCAGATGATCTCCGTGCCCAGCAACAACGCCACCTTCGACCGCAGCGAGATGACCTACCAGCAGCTCGCCATGTCCCGCGTACGAGCGGTGGAGCACAGCCGGACCGTGACCGTGCCGGTGACCAGCGGTGTCAGCGCGATCATCATGCCGGACGGCCGGATCACCCAGAAGACCGGCATGTTCGTGGCCGACTCACTGGTGCAGAAGGTGCCGCTGCGGTCCTCGCAGACCCCCGCCACCCGGCTCGGCGTCCTGCCGGAGGTCGCGCTCGTGGTGGTCGCGGCCGGCGGACTCGGCTGGGCCGTCGGCGCCGGACTGCGCAAACGACGCGCCGGGGACGTGTAGCCGTACGCGGGTCGCACACCGCCTGAATCGCGCCGGGGCAGCGGAAGGGGCCCATTAGGGTCGACGGCATGGCTACTCCCGACTTCATCAGCACACTCCGTAACTCGGCCGGTCATCAGCTGCTCTGGCTCCCCGGCGTCACCGCCCTCGTCTTCGACGACGAGGGCAGAGTGCTGCTCAACCGGCGGGCCGACACCCGCAGGTGGTCCGTGCTCGGCGGCATCCCCGACCCGGGGGAGCAGCCGGCGGCCTGCGCGGTGCGGGAGGTTCACGAGGAGACGGGCGTGCGCTGCGTCGCCGAACGGGTCGTTCTCGTCCAGGCACTGGAGCCCGTCACGTACGAGAACGGTGACACCTGCCAGTACATGGACATCACCTTCCGCTGCCGGGCCGTCGGCGGTGAGGCTCGGGTCAACGACGACGAGTCGCTGGACGTGGCCTGGTTCGACGTCGACGCTCTGCCCGAGCTGAACGAGTTGGGTCTGCTCCGGATCAAGCAGGCACTGTCGGACGCCCCCACATGGTTCGACCCCACTGCCTTCGGCTGAACTATGGGTTGTGACCACATGGGGTGAGGCCTGGGCGCTGCCTAGGGTCGAACCATGACCGTGTCCCGTGCCCCCCTGGCCTCCCACGCCTCCCCGCTCGACCTGGGCGGCCGCACCGCGCTCGTCACCGGCGCCGCCGGCGGCATCGGCCGTGCCTGCGTGCTGCGGCTCGCGGCCGCCGGGGCCAAGGTGAGAGCGGTCGACCGGGACGCCGCGGGCCTGGAGGAACTGGCCGGCCAGGGGCACGGCCTCGCCGGCACGGTGGAGCCGCACGTCCTCGACCTCACCGACCTGGACGCCGCCGAACTCGCCGCCGCGGGCACCGATGTCCTCGTCAACAACGCCGGGCTCCAACTTGTGTGCCCCATCGAGGAGTTCCCGCCGGAGGTGTTCCACACGGTGCTCACCGTGATGCTGGAGGCGCCGTTCCGGCTCATCCGCGGGGCCCTGCCCCACATGTACGCGCAGGGATGGGGCCGCGTCGTGAACGTGTCGTCCGTCCACGGACTGCGCGCATCGGCCTACAAGTCGGCCTATGTGGCCGCCAAACACGGTCTGGAGGGACTGTCCAAGACCACCGCCCTCGAAGGCGCGCCCCACGGTGTCACCTCGAACTGTGTGAACCCCGCCTATGTGCGCACCCCACTGGTCGAGAAGCAACTGGCCGACCAGGCGCAGGCACACGGCATCCCCGAGGAGCGCGTCCTGTCCGAGGTGCTGCTGCAGGACAGCGCCGTCAAGCGGCTGATCGAACCGGGGGAGGTCGCCGAGGCGGTGGCGTATCTGTGCGGTCCGCAGGCGTCCTTCGTGACCGGTGCTTCGCTCGTGCTCGACGGTGGCTGGACCGCCCACTGAGTAGTCGGCCCCGGCGGCCGGGGGAGTTGTCCACAGGGCTGACGGGACGGGCCGGTCATGGTGAATCCTGAGAGCATGTCCAGCGATCACGCGCAGTCCGCCGAAACGCCGTTCCTCGAGCTCCTGGCCCGGGGAGCGTCGGCCGATGCCTACGAGCAGCCGGAGCTGCTCGCGCGTGCCGAAGGGCGCCCGGCGGAGTGGATCGCCGCGCTCCGGCAGGCCCGGCCGCTCGCCCTGCGCGTACGCGCAGAGCTGGAGGGACGCCGCCGCCGCGAGGCCGAGCTGTCCGCACTGTTCGCGACCGCCCACGACCTCGCCGGGCTGCGCGACCTCGACGCCGTGCTCCAGGCGATCGTGCAGCGCGCCCGCTCGCTGCTGGGCACGGACGTCGCCTACCTCAGCCTGAACGACACCGAGCGCGGCGACACCTACATGCGGGTCACCGAGGGCTCGGTCGCGGCCCGGTTCCAGCAGCTGCGGCTCGGCATGGGGGAGGGGCTCGGAGGACTGGTCGCACAGACCGCGCGCCCCTATGTCACCGACGACTACTTCAAGGACGACCGTTTCCAGCACACCCTCGCCATCGACGCGGGCGTGCGCGACGAGGGGCTGGTGGCCATCCTCGGCGTGCCGCTGACGCTCGGGCACCACGTCATCGGCGTGCTGTTCGCCGCGGACCGCCGCGCCCGGGTCTTCGAGCGGGAGCAGATCGCCCTGCTCGGCTCCTTCGCCGCCCTCGCCGCGGCCGCCATCGACACCGCCAACCTCCTCGCCGAGACCAGGTCGGCCCTGGCCGGCCTGGAGCGTGCGAACGAGATCATCCGGGACCGCAGCGGCGTCATCGAGCGCGCCTCCGACGTGCACGACCGGCTCGCCGAACTCGTCCTGCGCGGCGGCGGGGTGCACGACGTGGCCGCCGCCGTATCCGAGATCCTCGACGGCACGGTCGAGTTCGCCGAGGCCGCCGCCGCACCTGCCGGGGCCCTGGAGAAGTCCGGCGCGCAGGGGCACGCGGTGCTGCACGAGGACGACTGGATCGCCGCCGTCGCCGCCGGGGGCGAACTGCTCGGAGCGCTCGTGCTGCGGGGCCACCCGGGGCTCGACCCGGTCGACCAGCGCACCCTGGAGCGTGCCGCGATGGTCACCTCCTTGCTGCTCCTGGCCCGCAGATCGGCCGCCGAGGCCGAACAGCGCGTGCGCGGTGAGCTGCTGGACGACCTGCTGGACGCCCGTGACCGCGACCCGCGCCTGCTGCGCGAGCGCGCGATCCGGCTCCACGCCGACCTCGACGCGCTCCACGTGGTGCTGGCCGCGCGACTGGAGGGCGGCGCGGCCGACGCCGACCAGGAGGCGGACGCCCGCAGACGCCTGGCAGCGGCGGCGTCCCACCTGGCCGCGACCGGGCACGGCCTGGCCGCCGCCCGCGACGGCGGCACCGTCCTGCTGCTGCCCCTCGGCCCCGGCGACACCGCCACCGACGCGGCCCGCCGTGCCGCCCGCCACCTGGGCACGGCGGTCCACGCACCGGTCACCGTCGGCGCTTCCGCACCCGCCGAGGACCTCGCCACCCGCCCCGAGACCGTGGCCACGGCCTACGGGGAGGCCCGCCGCTGCCTCGAAGCCCTACGCGTCCTCGGCCGCTTCGGTGACGGAGCCGCCGCCGAGGACTTCGGGTTCCTGGGGCTGCTCCTGGCCGGCGACCGGGACATCCCGGGCTTCGTCGACCGCACCATCGGCGAGGTCGTCGCCTACGACCGCCGACGTGGCACGGATCTGCTGGGCACCCTCGACGCCTACTTCGCCTGCGGCATGAGCCCCGCCCGCACCAAGGACGAACTGCACGTGCATGTGAACACCGTCGCCCAGCGCCTGGAACGCGTCGGCCGCCTCCTCGGCGACGACTGGCAGAGCCCTGCGCGGGCTCTGGAGATTCAACTCGCCCTGCGCCTGCACCGGTTGTCGGCACGAGAACGACGCTGACCTCATACGCGGAACGTTCGCCGACCCCCGCACGGAGAACGTTCGCCGCCGACCCCCGTACGCGCAACGTACGAGGGCAGGACGGCACGGGCCCCCGGCGCGTCAGGCGCGGGCGTCCTCCGGGGCGGCGGCCGCCCGGTCCGCTCCCTGACCGGAGGGCGGGACCACGTCGGCCAGATCCCGGTGGCGCGTTTCCTTGGCCGCCGCCACCGCGACGACCGTGAGCACGGCGGCGGCGATGACGTACAGGGCGATCGGCGTGGAGCTGCCGTAGTCGGCCAGCAGCGCGGTGGCGATCAGCGGCGCCGGCGCACCCGCCGCCACCGAGGCGAACTGCGCACCGATCGACGCACCGGAGTAGCGCATGCGCGTCGCGAACATCTCGGAGAAGAACGCGGCCTGGGGCGCGTACATCGCCCCGTGCAGGACCAGCCCGACGGTCACGGCGAGGATCAGGTTGCCGAAGCCGCCGGTGTCGATCAGCGCGAAGAACGGGAACATCCACAACCCGACACCGACCGCACCCATCAGATACACGGGCCGGCGGCCGATCCGGTCGGACAGCGCGCCCCACCCGGGGATGACGGCGAAGTGCACGGCCGAGGCGATCAGCACCGCGTTGAGCGCGGTCTGCTTGGAGACACCGGCCGAGGTGGTGGCGTACACGAGGATGAACGCGGTGATGACGTAGTAGCTGATGTTCTCCGCCATGCGCGCGCCCATGGCGACCAGCACGTCACGCCAGTGGTGGCGCAGCACGGAGACGATCGGCGCCTTCTCGGCCTCCGCGGCCACGTCCGCCTTGCGGGCCTCGGCCTGTGCCAACGCCTGCTTGAAGACCGGCGATTCATCGACAGACAGACGAATCCACATACCGACGACGACCAGCACACCGGAGAGCAGGAACGGCACCCGCCAGCCCCAGCTGCCGAACGCGGCGTCCGACAGCAGGGCCGTGAGCAGCGACAGCACACCGGTGGCCAGGAGCTGCCCCGCCGGCGCGCCGGTCTGCGGCCACGATGCCCAGAACCCACGCCGCCGCGCGTCCCCGTGCTCCGACACCAGCAGCACGGCACCGCCCCATTCCCCGCCGAGCGCGAAGCCCTGGACCAGCCGGAGCACGGTGAGCAGCACCGGCGCGGCCGACCCTATGGTGGCGTGCGTCGGCAGCAGCCCGATGGCGAAGGTGGCCCCGCCCATCAGCAGCAGACTCAGCACCAGCAGCTTCTTGCGCCCGAGCCGGTCACCGTAATGCCCGAACACCAGCGCGCCCAGCGGCCGGGCGGCGAACCCGACGGCGTACGTCAGGAACGACAGCAGGGTGCCCACGAGCGGGTCGGAGTCCGGGAAGAACAGCTTGTTGAACACGAGGGCGGCGGCGGAGCCGTAGAGGAAGAAGTCGTACCACTCGATGGTGGTGCCGATGAGACTGGCGGCGACGATGCGTTTGAGGCTGGCGGGGGGTGGGGGAGCGGTCGCGGGGGAGGTCATCGGCACCACTTCCTGGCGGTTGGCGGGGACGGTTGTGTGTCGCCATACCGTAGGAATCCGCAGGTCAGTGGCGTATGTGGTGGGACACCATAGTTCTGGGTGTGGAGGTGCGTGCGGCCACTATGGGGGCGTCGCCGGAGGCTCTGCGAGAGCCCCGATCGCGCCCGCGAGAGCACTGTCCGAGTTGCGCTGTGCGGGCATGATTTGGAGGTGGCGTGCTGACTCCCGTGCTGGTTTGGTGCTGACTAAAAGCCCATGTCATCACCCGTTCTCACCTCTCCCGTGCTGACTTGGTGCTGACTACGCTGCGTTGAACTCGGTCATCTGGCGCCGATCGGGCAGCAGCCGTTGCTTGGTCCTGCATGAAGCTGAGGCATGGGGGCGTTGGGATCAGGTCTGAGGTGAACGGAATGGTGGGCCTGTGCATGGTGCGGCGCCCGCGAGCGAACATCGTCTGCGCGGTTGCGTGGTGCGACACCCCGGCCGCGCATGCCGGAGCCGGCGATACCTCTGGTGCCGTGACCGTCGGATGCTTGCCGTGAGTGTGCTTGTGGATGGGGGACGGATCCGGTGAACCGGCCGAGAGCCTGGGAAGCCGATTGCTCGCCAAGCAGCGCCGCACCCTGGTGCACCGAGGACTACCGGCTCGACGCGCTGTCTTCGACCCGCCGGCCCTCACCCGCCCACGCGCCGTACTGGACTCAGAGATGGCCCTGCTCGGTGACCCGCCCGGCTGTGTAGGCCTGTTCCACTTGTTCTGGAACTGGATCGGGCGATCTCAGGAAGAGATCGTACAGGCGCGTCGGGACTGGATGGAAGGGACACGGTTCGGGGAGGTGAAGGGTACGACGGGGATCCGCTGCCCGCACCGGAACTGCACCAGGTGCCGTTGAAGCCGCGGGGAAGGGTGCGCTGACCTGCGGGAACGCGTCAACGTTCGTGTCCGCCGGGTGGAAGGCGGTCGGGTAACTCTCACTGTCTTCCACCTGCCTGCCGGAAGGCGTCCAAACAGCCGGCTGGCTCAGGCCGGTGCGGTTGGCGATTCCACAGTGTGGCTGTCTTTCGGTGGCTTTGGCAGGACTCTTGCTGACCTAATGCTGACTTTGCTGACGCCTCGGCGCGAGGGCCTGTCAGTGGACCGAGCCAGCGGCCCGCCTTGGGCCGGAATGTCGCCGAGGTGAGCAAAGCGTGCGGCAAGCGTCCGCGGACACGCCCATGCCCCGGGGAGCTACGGCGTTCTCAGGTCCGGGCCGCTACGGGAGGGGGCGCTGCGTGATCTGCTCGATCGCGGTTGCCTGGGACCAGACTGCCTGCCACTGGCCGTCTGCGTTCTCATAGGTGTCGGTGTGCCAGTAGCTCGCGCGGGGTACCGGGCGGTGCTTGAAGATGACCTCCAGGGTGGCCTGGTAGCGGATGACGGCGGCGTTCCCGTGAATGCGGACGTCGATGGGGCCGGGTTCCCATTCCACGTAGTTGATGTCTCCGGATGCGATCGCCTGGAGGTATGCGTCTTTGGAGAGCACGTGGCCGGCGGGGGTGACGAGCTGGAAGTCGGGTGCGTGCAGCTCGGAAGCGGTACTGATGTCGCCCGCGACGAGCGCTCGGAGTCTCGCCCGCTCGACGTGACGGATCTGCTCGGCGATCGCACCGTCGGCCGGGACGGCTGTCGTCTGCGCCATGGGGGATTCACTCCTGATGGGTCGAGAAGCCAAGCATTGGGTGTGGAGCACCCTAGATGACCAGCAAGTTTGGACTCATTGACGATGAGAGTCCATTACGTCAGCATTAGAGCATGGCAGACGACCGAACGGAACACATCCTCGATGCCGCGCTGACGGCTTTCTGCCAGTACGGCTACGGCAAGACCACGATGCAGGACATCGCCCGCGCCGCCGGGATGTCCCGGGCCGCTCTGTACCTGCATTTCCCCAGCAAAGAAGATCTCTTCCGCGCAGGGTCCCGCCGGGCGCACTCCCGGGCGCTCGGCGAGGTGGACACTGCTCTCGCCCAGCAGGGCGACGTGCTGCCCCGAGTCGATGCCGCGATGACCGCCTACTTTGGAGGACTCCTGGCGGAGATCTCGTCGAGCGTGCACGGCGGGGAGGTCCTCGGTGCGAGTCTCGACGTCGCCGGGGACATCGTCAGCGAGGCCCATGCGGCTCTGGTCACCCGGCTCGCCGGCGCACTGCAGACCGCGGCGGCAGCGGGAGAAGTGCAGTTTTCGACCTCCGACGCGACTGCCGAGGACATCGCACTTCTCCTCCTCGCAGTCGCGGACGGGCTGAGGAAGACGAGTGCGGCCCCGCAGTCGCTGCAGCAGCGGAAAGCGTTGTTCCTGCGCCTGGTGCACGCTGGGATCGCACCCGTGCACCAGGCAGACTCGGACGGCAACGCTCCGTCATAACGTCTCTGCACGCCTGTGCCCGTACCCGACACCCCAGGAGCCCACCTTGGCGACCCAGTGTGACCCGACCGTCCCCGCCGGGTGGTCGAGATGATCGTGAGCACGACGACGGGCCGGGTCCGCGGGCTTGGTACGGGCAGCATTACGGCGTTTAAAAGAGTGCCCTACGCAGCAGCCCCTGAGGGGATGCTGCCTTGCGGCCCCCGGAACCGGCCGCGCCGTGGGATGGGGTCCGCGACTGCGTCGGGTTCGGCGCGGCCCCGCCGCAACTGGCACCGGCACCCACCGCTCCACCGGCGTGGCGGCCCGGTGCCGGGCTGGACTGCCTGACGTTGAACGTATGGAGCCCAGACGTGGGCGCGGTGGGCCTGCCGGTCATGGTGTGGATCTACGGCGGCCTGTGGAAGCACGGCTCCTCCAACATGCCGCAGTACGACGCCTCCACCCTGGCCGACTCCGGAACCGTGGTGGTCACCTTCAACTACCGCGTCGGTTTCGAGGGCTTCGGATACCTGCCCGGGGTCGCGGACAACCGCGGGCTGCGCGATCAGATCGCCGCCCTGGAATGGGACCGGGACAACATCGCCGCCTTCGGCGGCGACCCCGCCAACGTGACCGTCTTCGGCCAGTCCGCCGATGCCGCCTCCACCGCCCTGCTCATGGCCGCGCCTGCCGCGCGCGGCCGGGGCGGCGGACATGATCGACTCCGTTCGGTAGTGGGGGTGGGGCGGGCAGCGGGGAACGGCCCTGGCGTCGCCTCAGGCCCCGCCGAAGTCGAGCAGGACCTTGCACGAGCGGGCGGGGTCGGCCGCGAGTTCGAACCCCTCCAGGGCATCCGCCACCGGGAGTACGGACGTGACCACCGGCTCGACGGGGAGGCGGCCGTCGGCCAAAGCCCGCAGACCTCGTCGAGTTCGTCGTCGAAGCGGAAGGAACCGACGAGTCGCAGCTCCCGTGTGATCAGGGCGTTCGCGGCCACCGGCGTGTCGCCGGGGGCAGCAGGCCGAGGCCCCCCACGAGCCCGCCGCGGTCGACTCCGTACACGCACGTGCGCAGTCGGGCCGGGTTGCCCGAGGACTCGATGGCGAGGTCCGCGGCGAGTTCCTCCAGTCCGCCTTCGGCGCCGGAGCCGAACCGCACGGTCGACGTGGCTCCCACCTGCTTGGCGGAGGCCAGCGGAGCCTCGTGCACGTCGGTCACGGTGATCTCGGCCGCGCCTGGCGGAGTACGAGTCAGGGGAGGGGAGACGGCCCTCGCACAGCAGCCGGAGTACGACGTGTGCGCGAAAGGCGCAGGCCGGAGATCCGGCAAGCGCCAGCACGGCCGCTACTTCTGGTACGACCCGGGCAAAGGTCCACGGGAGTGCAGATCGCGGCAATGCTGACCCGGCCGCTTTCATGACCCAGGGAGACGGTCAGGGGCAGACCCGCCGGTACGGCCGGTCGGGAATGTAAGAGCGCCACTGCGCCCGGGTCAGCTCCGCGTTCCCGGCACGGGAGCAGACAAGGGACACCGCTCGGTCAGGATCCACGACGTACCGCTGGAGCGGGACGTGCTCGCCGCCGGCGTACAGCATGGTGCTGTCCGGGCTGAAGGCGAGCGTGTCGACGCTCTCACCGGAGGTGGGCAGAGAAGGACCGAGAGGTTGCTGGGTTGCGATGTCCCAGAGTTGGACGGTGCCCTCGTCGCCGCCCACGGCGAGCGTGCTGCCGTCCGGACTGAAGGCGAGAGCCGTGATCGACTCGGCTGAGTCGGAGGACGGATCGACGGGGCCCGGAAAGACGTTCCTCAGGATGCCCGCTCGGTGGCGGAGGTCGCCGTCCCAGATGGCCACCCGCCCCGTCCCGTCGCCGGCCGCCAGGCCGGAGCCGTCGGGAGCGAAGGCGATGGCTGCGATGTCGTCGTGCTGGACGAGGTCATGGGCGTGGGATCGGCCCGTTCGGACGACGCGGTTGTCGGTCACGAGGAGCCCGCCGTCCCGGCTGACGGCCAGATGCCGGCCGGCAGGGCCGGGGAGGAGCGCCGTCCTCCGCCGCTGCGTGGTGTCCCATGTCTCGTTGGCGAAGCCGTCGTCGGTCAGACGTGCGGTGAGGAGCGTACGACCGCCCGGTCCCAGGGCGATCGCGTCCGGCGGCATCGCGGACGGCCTCGCCAGGTCCACCGTGGTCTTCGCCCGTCCGGCGGCCACGTCCCACACCGTCAGACGCTGAGGCACCGGGTCCCAGCCGGTGGCGGAGACTCCGTACGCGAACATGCCGCCGTCGGGGCTGAAGGACAGCAAGGGCTCGATGGCGTCCGCGGGGCCCGTCGGTTTGCCGGTGCGGAAGGCGGGGTGTGGTGGGTCCGGCAGGGTTCGCAGCAGACGGCCGTCGCGTGTGCTCCGCAACCGGAAGACGTAGCGGTCACCGATACGTTCGGCGGTGGCGAGCGTCCTGCCGTCGGGGCTGAGCCGGACCCCGGTGAGCGGACTCGTGCGCCAGGCGCGGGTGAGCGTCGCGGTGAGGTCGAGGGTGTGGACCGTGCCCCCTTCGAGATACCGCAACAGGGGCCGCGAGGAGTCCCAGGCGAGACCGGAGAGCGTCTCGTTGTTCAAGGAGTGCCGGAAAACGGGGGCGCCGCCGCCGGGCAGACGCCACACCCTGATCTCCTGGCCGCCGCCGGTCGCCAGAAACGAGCCGTCCGCGCTCACGACGGCGGCATCGGCACCCTGGTGGGCGACGTCGGCGAGCTCTCGTCCCGACGTGGTGTCCCATACACGCACCCGGTCCCCGGCGAGAGCGAGGACCCGGCCGCCGGTGAGGCCCAGGAAGACGTCGTCACCACAGACGCCGCGAGCGCTCGTCCAGGCGCCGGAGCGGACGCTGCGCGCGGAGGTGTCCCAGACCTGCGGGGCCAAGCCGCGCGGACAGACGGCCAGCAGCCGGTCGTCGGCCGCCGCGTGGGTGTGCTCCCCCCGGCCGGCCGACGGGGTCCGGAAGACCAGATGGCCGTCGGTGACCGAGTAAAGCCCAGCCCGGTCGTCGTCCGGGCTCCTCACCAGGTAATTGCGGCCACTTGCCCCGAAGGTCACGGTGTCCCCGAACGGCAGGGGATCCCCGATCCAGCGCCTCGTTCGCGTGTCCCACAGCCGCTGGGTCCTGTCAGCGGTCTGGATGACGAGCACCCGGCCGCCCAGACCCGCGGCGAGTATCGACCCGTGAGGTACCGGCCCTGAGGCGATACGGCGGTGGGTGTCTACATCCCACATCCGCCAGGTGGTGTTGTCGCTGGTGCTGAGCAGAGTACGCCCGGAGACGTCCAGGAACCGCGCCGGTTCGTCACCGGGCGCCGGGTCGGTGAAGTTGTCCAGTTCGGGCTGGGCCAGCGCGCCCAGCAGGGCTCGGCGGGACTCCGGTAGCGGAGAGGTGCGCCATGCGGCGACGCCGAGGAGCATCGCGGTGCGCGGGTCGGTGGTGCGCAGCGCCTCGGCGACCGCGGCCACCCGGCGGGCCGCCGTGTCGGTGGTCTGCTTCTCGCTGTCCTGGCGCAGTCGCACGGCGGTCAGGCCGACGACCAGGGCCACCGCCAGCACGGCGCAGAGCGAGGCCGTGAGGGTGCGGCTCCGGCGCCGGGCCCGGGTGGCGGCACGCTCCTCCGTCGCACGCTGCTCCGCCGCGGTGACCAGGAAGGCCGTCTCCTCGGACGTCAGACCGTCGTAGCCGCGGTCGTCGCCCGCGAACAGTTCCTCGGCCCGCGCCAGGCGGGTGCCCCGGTAGAGCGTGCCCGGGTCGCGGTCGTGCTCCAGCCACGTGCGGGCGGCGTCGGTCAGCTGCCGGTGGTGGCGCAGCCGCTCCCGGTCCGCGTCGATCCACTCGCGCAGCCGCGGCCAGGAGGTGATGAGTGACTCGTGGGCGAGCTGCACTCCGTCGTCGTCGGTGGTCAGCAGCCGGGCCCGGGTCAGCCGCCCGGCGACGGCTCGCACTGCGGGGTCCTCCCACCCGGCCATTTCCTCCCAGCTGAGCGGGCGGCGGGTGTCGGCGTTGCCCTGGCCGGGCTCGACCATCCGCAGGAGCAGGTGCCGGGCAGCGTGCGCCTGCGCAGGTGAGAGTTCCCCGTACGCCTCCTCGGCGCTGGCCGCGATCGCGCCGCGCACTCCGCCGGCCGCTTCGTACGCGGCCAGGGTCAGCATCCGTCCCTTGCGCCGCCGCCAGGTCTCCAACAGGGCGTGGGACAGCATCGGCAGTCCGCCCGGCTCGTCGAGCACGTCCTCGACGATCCGTGCGGTCAGTGTCCGCTCCACGATGAGTCCGGCCGCCTGCGCGGGACCGACCACCGCCTCGCGCAGCTCGTCCGCGTTCATGGGCCCGACCAGGAGTCCGCTCCCGTGGAGTGCCTCCGCCAGTCGTGTGTGCTCGGCGCACCGCGCATAGAAGTCGGACCGTACGGCGATGAGCACGCGCAGTCGGCTTCCCGGGTCGCGCGCGGCGAGCAGAAGGTCGAGGAAGCGGTCCCGCTCGGCGCGTTCGCGGCAGAGGGTGAAGACCTCCTCGAACTGATCCACCACCACCCAGCTCTCCGGATCGTCGGCCGTCGGTGTCAGCAGGTGTGCGTAGGTGGTGGCGGGCCGGGCTCCCGGAGTGAGGATCCGAAGCACCGCCGTATGCCCCTGCTGCGCGATCTTCTCCCGCAACAGGGGAATCAGACCGGCCCTCAGCAGGGAGGACTTGCCGCTGCCGGACGCCCCGAACACCACGGCGAACGCGGACCCGCACCACAGCTCGCTCAGCTCGTCGATCAGCCGGTCCCGGCCGAAGAACAGCTCACGGTCGTCCGGCTCGAAGCGCGTGAGGCCACGGTAGGGCGGTGCGGCGTCGGCATCCTCCTGCCTCTCCTCCCCGGCCAGCGCCTCGGCCTCCGCCCACCGTGCCTCCCACGGAGCGGGGTCGGCGCCGCATGCCTGGACGTACGCCTGGAGCACGCCCAACGACGGCAGCCGCTCGCCGCTCGCCGCTTTCGCCAGGGTCGTCACTGAGAAGCCGGCCTTCTTCGCCATGGCCCGGTACGACACGCCACCCGCCGAGCGGCGCAGCTCCCGAAGATCGTGGGCGAGTCGCTGCACGGGACCGGCCGCCGGGTCGACCGGTAGTTCGGGGCGCCCCATGGCGAAGCCTCTTTCACATACAAGGAAACATGCTGATCAGCGGCCCAAGGTACTTTTCGTCCCCCTCGGAGGGGAACTCTTTCCGACTGTGATGTTTGCCAGTGGGCTCGCGGAGGCGGCAACAATCAACGGCTCCGGCTTCCGCACTGTGTGATCGCAGACGAAGCGGCGGACAGCATCTCCTGTCACCACCCGGGTCGGGTCCCGAAGCCGACGTACACCGCCCACGGGATTGTCTGACCTGGCAAAAGGGAGGTGCCAAACAACTTTCCGGTTGCCAGTGTCGGCGCAGCAAGGCCGGAGGATCCCGGCACACTGAGCCACCCCAGGAAGAGCGCATGTCCTCCCCCGAAGCGATGACGATCCTCGGATCGGAAGCGCCTCGACAGTCGGCGCCATCGCCGCGACACCGCACCTGCAGGAACGCCGGCGGCCCTGTGCGGGCGGGGGTGAGTGCGGCCAGGAGCGCACCGGAAAGCACGGGTGCGGTCGCCTCGCCGAAGGTGAACACAGTGGCACCGACCAGCCATATCAACCGAAACCGGGGGGACGCCGCACGTGCGCATCGCCTTCCTGCTGCACAACGCCTACGCGATGGGCGGCACCGTACGGACGACCATGACACTCGCCGAATCGCTCGCCGGGAGACACCAGGTGGAACTCGTGTCGGTCTTCCGGCACCGCGAGAAGCCACAACTGGGGCGGTCGCCGAGGGTATCGCTGCGGGCCCTGGTGGACCGGCGCAAGGGATCCGAGGACGCGGCGGACCCCCTCGCCCAGCGGGCCGGGGAGATCTTCCCGAAGGGGGACAGCCGCTCCCACCAGTACCACCGGCTCGCCGAGCAGCGGGTCATCGACTGGCTGCGGGAGACGGACGCCGACGTCATCGTGGGCACCAGGGCCGGGCTCAACGCGCTGCTGGCGCGGTTCGGGCCACGACATGCCGTACGCGTCGGCCAGGAGCACCTCACCCATGACAACCACCCGCACCGCCTGCGGACGGAACTCCAGCGCTGGTACGGCGGTCTCGACGCGCTGATCACCATGACCGAGGCCGACGCGCGCGACCACCGGCGCGGCATGCGGCTGTCGCACACCCGGGTGCTGGCCATCCCCAACAGCGTCCCCGAACCCTCGGTGCCGCCTGCCGACGCGGCGGCCAAGGTCGTCGTCGCGGCGGGACGGCTGGCCCGCGTCAAGCGGTACGAGATGCTGGTCGACGCGTTCGCCCTGGCAGGTGCGGTCTGCCCCGACTGGTCCCTGCGCATCTACGGGGACGGCGCGGAGCGCGCCCGGATAGCCGACCGGATAGCCCATCACGGCCTGAGTGACCGGGTCTTCCTGATGGGTTCGGCCACTCCCATCGAGGCCGAGTGGGTCAAGGGCTCCATCGCCGCGGTGACCTCCGCGCACGAGTCGTTCGGGATGACGATCGTGGAGGCGATGCGCTGCGGCCTGCCCGTGGTGAGCACCGACTGCCCGCACGGCCCCGGCGAGATCATCCGCCACGGCGTGGACGGCTGTCTCGTCCCGCGCGACAGCACCCGGGGCGTGGCCGACGCGCTGCTGGCACTGATGCGGGACGACGGACGGCGTGCGGAGATGGGCAGAGCCGCTCGGGCCAGTGCGGAGAAACGATTCACCCCGGATGGTGTCGCCGACCGCTACGAGCGGCTGTTCAATGCCCTGGTGGAGGAGCGGGCCGGGTGGTCCACTCCTGAACCGCCGGGCCTGGCCGACCGTGCCGCCGTGCTCGCCGCCACGGCAGGCATCCTCGCCCGCGCAGTGGTGCGCCGCGGGCGGCGCAAGCTGGGCTGGGTCGGATGAACGCGGATCGCACAGCGGCCTCGGCACAGCGGATGCTGTGGATCGTGGTCGCCGGGTTCTGTCTGGTCTCGGCCGTCCTCGTACCGCTCACCCTGCCGCTCGGCTGGGACGAGCTCGTGTACGCCAGCCGCTTCGGACCGTACGGTCCCGCGACCCCCTTCAGCGCGCCGCGTACCCGTGGGGTTCCCCTGCTGCTTGCTCCGATCGCCTCTTGGAGCGACTCGACGGTGCTGCTCAGGGTGTGGCTGCTCCTGCTGGCCGGCGGTGCGCTGTGGCTGGGGTTCCGGCCCTGGCTGCGCATCGTGCACCGACCGGCGGCGGTGTGGGTGGCGGCCGGGCTGTACGGCAGCCTGTGGATCACTCTGTTCTACGCCGGTTCGGCGATGCCGAACCACTACACCGCGATGGGTGCCACCGCCGCGGTGGCCTGTTTCCTCGCGCCGCGTCCCCGGTACGCGGGTGTCGCGGCAGGCCTGGCGGTGGTGACCCTGATGCGGCCCAACGACGGTGTGGCCGTCGCCGCGCCGCTGCTCCTGGCCGCCGTGCTGATGCCCGCACTGCGCGGCCGCCTTTGGGGGCGTCTGTCGGCCGTGGTGGCAGGACTCGTGGCGGGTGCGCTGCCCTGGGTCGTCGAGGCCGAGGCGCGGTTCGGCGGGGTGCGGAACCGGCTCGCGGAGGCCGACCAGGTCCAGGGCGGTCTGCGGGCCGTCTTCTCCTTGCGCGCCCATCTCACCGCGCTGGACGGTCCCCTGCTGTGCCGTCCCTGTACGGGCGACGCCGTACGGCTGCCCGTGACGGAGTGGTGGGTGCTGCTGCCGCTGCTGGTCGGCCTGGGACTGTGGGCGGAGCGCCGGGCGCGCCGGTCCGCTGCGCCGCTGTGGCTGTCCGTGGCGGTGGCCGGGGCCACGGCGGCGCCGTATCTCTTCCTCGTCCCCTACGCCGCGCCGCGGTTCCTGCTGCCGGCCTACGCCCTGCTGGCGCTCCCTGCCGCTGTCGGGCTCCTCGCCGTCGTCCACCGGGCCCGCACCCGCCGTTCGCTGCCGACAGCCGCGGTGCTCGCCCTGGCACTCCTCGGTCACTGGGGCATCCAGGCCGGGCTCGTCCACACTCATGCGGGCATCCAGCAGCGGGCCCGCGGAGACTGGGACCGGATCGCCTCCGTGCTGCGTGAGCACGGGGTGCACCCGCCGTGTGTCCTCGCGGGGAACCGTTCGACGATTCCCATCGCCCACACCGCGGGCTGCTCGGTCACGGAGACGGATCCCCCTGCGCACCCCAGCGCGCTGGTCCTGCGCGAGCGGAAGCCACCGCACTGGGCGCGCGACTGGCCACGTTCTCCGGTGCCGGACACCTACAACCCCGGATGGACCGTCGTCGTGCGTCCATGACGGCCGGCTGTGCGGCTCAGGGCCGGTAGGGCGGTAAGGGCCCCGATGTCCACTTTGGCGCTGACGGCTCCCGAGGTGCCTTCGCGTCCGGGCCCGAACAGTGCAGAGCCCGGCGCATGCCCCGCGCCGTACGGCATGAAAGTCCTGCCGGAGCATGAGTCCCGCGCGTGACTGCTGAAGATCCTGCCGCCGCCCCGGCCGTGTCCTTGGCCGGCTGATTCCTCTCAGCGCCCACTGGGACGAACTGTGAGGGCTTCGGCCCGACGCGAAGAGGGGGCGGGGCGTCGAGCAGGTTGCCGGGCAGCCGCCGTAAGCCGACGGCGTCCTGCACCGGAGTGTCGCCCGCCAGATGTCGCTCGAAGGTGTCGAGCCGCGCGGCGAGCTCCGCGACCCGTCGCACCGCCGGTCCACCCTCGTGCCGTCGGGCTGAAGCCCGTGAGGCAGAGGTGTGAAGCAACGACAGCCTGACATCCGGGCACGTGATGTGGAACCTGACCCTCCGGATTTGTATGCGGTGGCAAAAGGGGCCTGCCAAACAACCTTCCGGCTGTGAGCGTCGGTCGTAGCATCCCTGCGCGTCGAACAACCGGAGCACACCATGCCCACCAGCGTCCTCATCGCGGTCGCCTTGTCCGTCCTCCTCGGATTCCTGGTGATCGTGCTGCCCACCGGGGACACCGAGGCTTCCGGCTCGGCGGCGGCGGACCATGCGACGATCAACGCCGGAACCGTCGACGGCAATAGGCGCGTCGACTTCCCACAGGTCCGCTGGAACATCAACCACGGCTCGGGTGCCTATCTGACAATGCTCGACCAACTGCGGAACCTCGCCGAGACCTCGGCCAACGGTCGTGCCACACCCAACTTGGACACCGGGGCGGAAGTCGTCATCACCGACGACACGGAGACCCAGAGTTTCGCCGACATCGTGATCGGCAGTGGCAACACCACCCCCACGCTGCATGCGATCGTACGGCTCAGCGACTATTACGTCGTGCGGTTCTTTTCCGGCGACACCTCGCACGGCTTCGTCCTGAACCTCGCCTCCGACGTCCACGGCAAGGAGGACGCCGCAGACGACAACTGGTCTTTCGGCAAGGAGGGCTATGACGCCCTCGCCCGTGTCGCGAACCAGTCGCTGACCGCCGTCAACCTGAGCGAGTCCAGCCTTGAGAACAGCCTCAGGGACCTCGGCATCCGCAGCGCCGACCGCACCGCCCAGGCGCGCGGCATGCTGCGCTACAGCATCGCCATCACCGAGGCCTCACGGTTCCGCCACATCGCCAACCGCATCGCGAACGGCATGAACAACGGGTCCGACGTCTTCGTCACCGCACAGGAGGTCGGCCTGATACGTACCTAGACCAGCATCAGCCATGTCTTCATCGGCCGCACCAACCGCACCGACCTCTCCGCCGGGCACCAGCATCGCCGGCAACACCGTCGCGGACGTCCGCGACGCCGCGGACCTGCACGCAGTCGCTCTCAACGACAGCCCCTACCCCAACACGAAGGACGAGCTGTGAGCGCGGCAGCGGGCCTGATCCAGGACGGCCGTCGCCGGCGGGATACTCCTCCCCTGTCCCGCCGGGGCTTCTTCCTGCCGGTCACCGACCGCAGGGCTTCTCGTGATCCTGGATGCCGTGTTCGGATCGATTCCGTGATCCCGGCACCCGCCGGGACGTTTCTCCCGAAGCTGTCGGCTGGCGTTGCTGAGGATCTCGGCGACCGCGGACGATTCCGGCTACACCGTCCCGCCGCAGGCCGACGCGGGCTGGATCGGGGCCGCTGGGCCCTGGGCTTCGTACCTGGACACCGGCTCGGGCGGCCCGGAGAACCACTTCACCAACCGCAACACCACCGCACCTGACGGCCCTGCTCAAACGCGCCGGAAGGATTCCGGCCCACGGCAGCCAGCGCACAGACTGGGACGCGGGCTGCCGACCGGGGGCGGACAACCCCGAGCGGGACCAGGTTCCGCTGTTCTCGATCCCCGTGGCCGACGGTGCGACGTGAGGATTTCGTCATCGGCTGCGGGATGCTGCCCGACCGCCACTCCCCATTGAATGGGAGAACAACGCGACGTCTCAGGAGGCGAGCGGGGATGGGGCGCGTGCGAAAGGTATCGACCGGGCCGTTGGCTGTCGCGGTGCTGGTCGTGGTGGTCGGCGGCGTTGGCTTCGGGCTGTACTGGTTCCAGCTGGGGAAGCTGTGGCAGGACCAAGCTGACCATCTGGCCTTCGGTGCTTGTCAACCCTGCGCCGCTTGAGTGCGCCATGGCGAGATCCGAATGGTGCCCACGACCGGCCGCCTGCGTCGGACGGGTAACGCCGGGGCCGAGATAGTGACGCTTTCAGGTCGCCGGCTGTTCCGGCTCCAGCTGGCAGCCGCCGAGGACGAGGCGCCAGGGCCCTCTCGGGACGGCGGAGGGCTGCCCCTACCGCATCCGCTGTCCCAGGGCGCGTGACATCTGCCGTACTGAGGGAACCGAGTTGGGAAGTGGCAGGCATCCAGCGCCCTCACTTTCCTGCTGAAGGAGAATAGCCTTCTCCGGTATTGCATCGGGGGTTCTCTCTCAGTGTGAGTCTACCTATGCTGAAACCGCCCGCCGGCCCCCCACATCCGCGACAACAGGCCGTCGTTGCTTCATGGAAGCGAGGTTTTCCCCATGCGCATGAGTACGAGACTTCCCACCCGGCGAGGGTTGCTGGCCGGAGCGGCCGCCTCGCTGCTGGCCGTGACGTCCGTCCAGTCAGTCGCTGCTCAGGCGGCCGAACCCTCCACCCTTCCCTCCCCGGCCGAGGTCTCGGTCGACTTCGGCTCACGCGAGGGCCGACTGCCGCGCCCGGAACGGCTGAACAACTTCGGCAACGTCACGGCGTGGCCCGACCAGCGCGCCGCCGACGCGAAGTTCCTGAACCGGCAGGGCCTGCACGGCGACATCTACCGGATCTGGCTCAGCAGCCCGAACGCGGCGGACAGCCTCGACGTGTTCAACCTGTGTGACCTGAAAGCACAGCGGTGCGACCTGTCCAAGCTGGACGCCTACCTCACCGAGGCGAGCACGGTCTCCGACTCGGTGCTGATCAACCTCAACCCGACGGACTTCGTCGAAGGCAAACGGCCCTTCGATGACCTCGAGCCGATGCTCGAACTGATCGTGCGGAGCGTCAAGGCGAAGTACCCCCGCGTCAAGTACGTGGAGGCCTTCAACGAGCCGGACTGGCAGTTCCACGGCCAGCAGCGCAAGACGGGTACCCCGGCGGACAGGACGACGCTGCAGCCGGGTGGTCTGTACCGCTTCTACGAGCCCTACTACGAGGCCGTCAACAAGGTCAACAAGGGCCTGCGGCGCGCGGACCGGATCAAACTCGGCGGACCGGCGCTGATGTGGATGGACCCGAAGTGGATGAAGCCCTTCCTCGACGACTACGCCGCCGACCGGGACCCGCGCAAGCGTCTGGACTTCCTCTCCTATCACGCGTACCTCAAATGGGACGACAACTACCAGACGCCGACGATGTACAACGGCGACCTGAGGGTGGTGGCGTCCCAGCGGGAGACCCTGCGCGGCTGGCTGAAGGAGCGCCGCATCCACCAGCCCATCCCGAGCTATGTCACCGAGACGGGCGTCTACCCCGGCCCGGCCTACGACGACACCGACCCCAAGAAGGACTACATCCGGCAGGCAGCCGGTATGGCCACCTACAACTACTACTTCGCGAACCAGCCGGACACCTACATGTTCAACTGGTGCGTCCGGCACCGGGTCGAGGAGCGTAAGGACCAGCTCGTGACCCGCACCCCGAACGGGCCGGTCAACGACACCTTCACTCCCTACGGCAACACGATGCTGATGCAGTCCCGGATGAAGGACACCAGGGTCGCCGCCGAGTCGGACGCGCTCGAAGGGGACAACGGCGTTTACGCGATGGCGTCGAAGGACCGTACCGGCGCGTCGCTGATGGTCTGGAACTGGCAGCATGTGGGCGACCGCAGCTACCGGGCCACCATCGACATGTCCCGGATGCCGTCCGAGCTCAGGAACCGTCCGGTCCGCCGGCTCATGTACCGGATCGACCAGAACACGAGCAACTACTTCTCCGACCCGGGCAAGGCCGGCCTCCAGCTGGTCGACAAGAAGATCGTCAGGCCCGGCAGGACCCACACCGCAACCGTCGATCTCGCGCCCAACGCGATCTACCTGATCGTCCTGGAACGCGCCTGAGTCCCGGGAGCGGCACCACCCGGTGCCGCTCCGCACCGGTCAGTGGCAGGTGATGGCCCGCTCCGGGCAGCTCATCGCAGCGGAGCGCGCTGCCTGCTCGAACTCATCCGGTACATCGGGTTGTTCGGTCACGGCGTAGCCGTCGTCGCTCAGGTCGAACACCTCGGGGCTGACGGTGCAGCAGACGCCGTGACCACGGCAGCGGTCCTCGTCGATGGTCACCTTCATCGCGTGCCCTCCTCGGCGTGCGTGAATTCCAGGTTGAGGTGGGTCAGGCCGCGCAGCATGTACGTCGGCAGGTACTGGTAGCGGCGCGCGTCCGCCGGCCCGTGCACGCGCTCGGAGATCCGTATGTCGCTGGTGCGTGCCAGGAGGCGCTCGATGCCGACCCTTGCCTCGGCCCGGGCGAGCGGCGCGCCGGGGCAGGTGTGGATGCCGCGGCCGAAGGAGATGTGGTGCCGGGCGTTCGGGCGGGCGGGATCGAAGGTCGCCGGGTCCTCGAAGCGGCGCGGGTCGCGGTTGGCCGCGCTGTTGACGACCATCAGCGTGGTACCGGCCGGGATGTCGACACCGCCCACCGTGGCCGGGACACGGGAGAGCCGGAAGTCGCCCTTGACCGGGCTCTCCATCCGCAGGGTCTCCTCGACGAAGTTCGGGACGCGGTCCGGCTCCGAGCGCAACAGCGTCTGGAGGTCGGGGCGTTCGGCGATCACCTTGAACGCGGAGCTGAGCAGCCGGACGGTGGTCTCCTGCCCGGCGGAGAACAGGTTGGCGGCCACCCGGACGGCGTCGGCGACCTCGGGCAGGGAACCGTCGGGGAACGTGGCGGTGGCCAGCCCGGTCAGGACGTCCTCGCGCGGTTCCCGGCGCCGGTCCTCGATGTAGTCGGTGAACCGCCCGTACAGGAACTCCAGTGGCGAGTGGGCGAGGGCGTCCTCCCCCGTGCTGCCGATGCCGCCCCCCGCCTGCGGCCGACGCTGAAGCGCGAAGAGGAACTCCTCCCGGTCCTCCTCGGGCACGCCGAGCAGGTCCGCGATGACGAGCAGCGTGAAGGGGCCCGCGAACTCGCTGATGAACTCGCCCTCCGGGTGGGCCAGGAAGGTGTCCAGCAGGCGGTCGGCGATCTCCCGGAGGGCGGCTTCGTTCTCCTTGAGCCGCTTCGGCGTGATCAGCCGCATCAGCAGTCCGCGGTGCGCGGTGTGTACCGGGGGATCGAGGGTGGGCAGTTGGTCGCTCATGGGCAGCTCGTGGCGATGCCGCTCGATGAGCTCACTGACGTCGTCACCGTCCAGCGGGACCGGGAAACCCGGGAAGGGGCCGGTCACCGACAGGCACGACGAAAAGGTCTGCGCGTCCTGGGTCACGTGGACCGCCTCGTCGTACCCCGTCACCATCATCACGCCGTGGTGGGGCTCCCGGGCGACGGGGCAGCGTGTGCGCAGAGCGTCGAAGTACGGATACGGGTCCGCCACGGTGGCGTCGTCCCGGAAGAAGTCGATCGCGTCGATGTCCTCGGGCGGCTCGTCGTGCATCACTGGCCGGTCTCCTTGGTCGATTCGAGGCGCGAGTGGACCTCTCGCGCACGAGAATCTAATTCTCGATCCAGAGTATTGCTAGTGCCCATGCGATTCGGCCGCGCGGGCGGCCATCTCGTCGGCCAGGCCCCAGCGCCGAGCCTCCGTCGCGCTCAACGAGGCGCCGGTCATGGCGAGATAGGCGGTCCGTTCGCGGCCGATCCGCCTCGGCAGACTCGCGGTGCCGCCCGCGCCCGGGATGAGTCCCATGCTGATCTCGGGCAGCCGGATCACCGTGTCCTGCACCACGATCACGCGGCCCGCGAAGGCGGCCAGTTCGATGCCCGCGCCGACGCAGGCGCCGTGCAGATGCGCGGTCACCTTGGGCGCGCACCGCTGGAGAAGCGCGGCGGGGCTGCGGTGCACACGCACCTGGTGGGCCCGCGCCTGGTCGGTCGAGGAGCCGAACTCGGCGAGGTCACCGCCGCTGCAGAAAGAGGAGCCGCTGCCGCGCAGGTCGACGCGGGCGACCGTCGGGTCCGTCACGGCGACCTCCAGGGCCTCGCACAGGGCGTCCCGGGTCGCGGCGTCGAAAGCGTTGTGCACCCGCGGGCGGTTCAGTGTGATGGTGAGCCGGTCGCCGTCCCGATCGAGCAGGACGGGCTCGGTGGACGGGCGGGCGGCATGCCGGTGCTTCCCAGAGAGCCAGGACCGGTGGGCGGCCCCCACCTGGAGGGTGGAGTAGGCGAGCGACTCCACGACCAACCGGTCGGACGGTGGCAGGCCCGGCCCCATGCGAAGCACCTGTACGAGGGTGAGGCAGGCGTCAGGTCGGGCGGCGACGATGTCCCGGAGCCGCTGGGCGGTGGCGTACGGATCGGCGCACCCGACCCAGGGCCGGGGCGGGTCGGCCGACGCGGTGAGCAGCAGGTCGAATTCCCCTTCCGGCTCTCTGGGTTCCGCCGCCACGGCGACTCGCACACACGGAGTTTCCCGTGGGGGGCGGGGGGGTGAGCGGTCGAGGTCGACCAGGAGGAAGGGTGGTTCCATGACGCCCGCAGTGTAACCTTGCCTCACGTCAGAGGAGAAGGGTGTTCACGTCTTGAAGAATGCCACTCTCGCCCGCTGGACGGCCGCCGTGGAGGGCAGGCTAGGACCCCTGACCGTAGTCGCCGACGACTTCACCAGCCTGACCGGCGTCCCCGTGGACCTGGAACGTGCGCTCTTCGAGCGAGCCGCACTCGCCGGCTACCACCTCCCCGGCAGGGTTTCGGCAGGGGGCTCCTGCCGGCTCCTCGCCACCGCCGACGGCTGGGCAGCGGTCAATCTGGCCCGCCCCGACGATCATGCCGCCCTCCCGGCCCTTCTCGGACTTCTCGCCACGCCCCGGGCCGAGCTGGGGACCGCAGCGGGCCGAACGGTCGCGGCCGAACTGGCGCGATCCGCACAGACCTTGGGTGTGGCCGCCGCCGCGCTCGGATCCGAGTGCGGCCACCGTGCCCCGGTGAGCGCCGAACGGCACGGACCGTCCTGCCCACGCGACCTCACCCGCCTCAAGGTCGTCGACCTGTCCGCGCTCTGGGCGGGCCCCCTGTGTGCCCGTCTGCTCGGTCTGGCCGGTGCCCGAGTGGTGAAGGTGGAGAGCACCACGCGGCCGGACGGGGCCCGTTTCGGCCACCCGGACTTCTACCGTCGTCTGCACGCCGGGCACGAGAGCCTGGTGCTCGACTTCGCCTCCGGCGCGCTGGCCGAGGCACTCGCGGACGCCGACGTGGTCGTGGAGGCGTCCCGGCCGCGGGCGCTGCGGCGGCTGGGCGTGCACGCGGAGGAGTTCCTCGCCGCCCGTCCCGGCCGGGTGTGGGTGAGCATCACCGGCTACGGCCGCGACGACGACCGGATCGCCTTCGGCGACGACGCGGCGGTCGCCGGCGGCCTGACGGGCCGGGACCGGTACGGCGACCCGGTGTTCCTCGGCGACGCGCTCGCCGATCCCGTCACCGGCCTGTACGCCGCCCGGGCCGTCGCCCGTTCCCTGGCGCGGGGCGGCGGGGAACTGCTGTGCGTGTCCATGGCGGCCTGCGCCGCCGCGCAGGCCGAGGCGCCGGTGGCGCCGTGCTGATCAGGGACGTTGAGGTCGAGGGCCACGGCCGGGTGGACGTCCGGGTCGAGGACGGCCGGGTCGCCGCGATCGGGAGCCGACTGGCCGGTGACGCCCAGGTCGAGGGGGGCGGCGCGGCCCTGTTGCCCGGGCTCCACGACCACCACATCCACCTCATGGCGCTGGCGGCCGAGACGGCCTCGGTGCGGGTGGGGCCCGCCGAGGTGCGGGGACGCGACGAACTCGCGGTGTCGCTGCGGGCCGGGGCGCCGGGGGAGTGGGTCCGGGCCGTCGGCTACCACGAGAGCGTCGCGGGGGAGCTGGACCGGTGGACGCTGGACGCCCTCGTCCCCGACCGCCCGGTCCGCGTGCAGCACCGCAGCGGCGCCATGTGGTTCCTGAACAGCGCGGCGCTGCGGACGGCCGGGCTGGAGAGCGCCGACGGGCGCCTGTGGCGCGAGGACGGCCGTCTGCGCGCCCTCCTGCCGCCCGTCCCGCTCGACCCGGCTGGGGTCGGACGACGGGCCGCGGCCCTCGGCGTCACCGGCTTCACCAACGCCGACCCGCACCCCGCCGACGGTCTCGCGCAGACGCTGTCCGTCCTGCCCCAGCGACTGATCGTCATGGGTGTGGACCGGCCGGTGAAGCTGCTGCTCGATGACCCGGCCCTGCCCACACCCGCCGATCTGGCCGCCACGGTGGCCGACGTACGGCCCCGGCCGGTCGCCGTGCACTGCGTCACCCGCGTGCAGTTGCTCGTGACACTCCTCGCCCTGGAGGAAGTGGGCCCGGTCGAGGGCGACCGGATCGAGCACGGGTCCGTGATCCCGACGGAGGCACTCCCACGGCTCCGCCGGCTCGGTGTCATCGTGGTGACCCAGCCGCACTTCCCGGTCGAAAGGGCCGAGGCTTACGCGACTGAGGTGCACCCCGACGACCGGCCGCACCTCTACCGCTGCCGCAGCCTCGCCGAAGCGGGCGTCCCGGTCGCCGCCGGAACCGACGCGCCGTACGGCACCCACGACCCCTGGGCCGTCATGCGGTCCGCAGTCGCACGCGACGCGGGAGAGAGTCTCACCCCGCGCGCCGCGCTGCGGCTCTTCCTGGGCAGCCCGCACCGGCCGGATCGCGAACGGCGGGTGACGGTCGGCTCGCCGGCCGACATCTGCCTGCTCCATGTGCCCCTGCGGGAGGCGCTCGACGCGCTGACCGCCGATGCCGTACGGGCCGCGTATGTGCGGGGCCGCCTGATCACCGAACCCACGCGGACCAGCGAAGGAGCCCAGTGAACGAGACGCATGACGAAGACTTCCGCGAGCCCTACGTGGACGTGGACGAATGGCGCGACACCCCGGTGCGTCACCGCTACGTCCACGGTGGCTTCGCCGACAACGGCACACGGTTCTCGATCTACTTCCCGCCGGACGACGCCTACCAGGGGCGCTTCTTCCAGCACATCACCCCCGTCCCCGGCAGCGAGCACCAGGCGCAGACGGCCCGCGGGCAGGAGGACAGGATCTCCTTCGCCGCCTCGAGCGGCGCGTACTTCCTGGAGACCAACGGCGGCGGCGCGGACCCGGGCGACCCGACCATCGCCGGCTTCCGCGCCAACGCGGCGGCGGCCCGTCACTCACGCGTCGTCGCCCAGCGGGTCTACGGGCACCACCGGGTCCACGGGTACGCGTACGGCGGCAGCGGCGGTGGCTTCCGGACGATCGCCGGTGCCGAGAACACCGACGGAGCCTGGGACGGGTTCGTGCCGTACGTCATCGGCAGCCCCATGGCCATACCGAACGTCTTCAGCGTACGCATGCACGCGCAGCGGGTGCTCCGGCACCGGCTGGACAGCATCGTCGACGCGCTGGAACCCGGCGGCAGCGGGGACCCGTACGCGGGCCTCGACTCCGAGGAGAGGGCGGCGCTCGCCGAAGTCACGGCCATGGGCTTCCCGCCGCGCGCCTGGTTCGGACACCGCACGATGGGCATGCACGCCTTCACTGCCCTCTACGGTGGCATGCGCCTGGTCGATCCCGGCTACTTCGAGGACTTCTGGACGCTGCCCGGCTACCTCGGGGCCGACTCCGGGTCCTCGGTCCACCGCGACCGCCTCCGGTACGCCTGCGAGATCGCCGCCGTGATCACAGCGCGGGAGGCTGCGCGGCTCGGGCTCGGCGTCCCGCACATACCGGACGCACGGGGCGGGGTGGACCACGCCTTCCGGGGCACGGGAGCGGACGAGGACTCCGTCGTCGCCCTGAGGCTCGCCGTGTCCGCCTCCATCGACGCGCAGGGCGCGGAGCTGACCGTGCGGACCGGGCAGGCCGAGGGGCAGTCCCTCGTCCTGCGTGAAGTGCGGGGCGACCTGGCACTGCTGGACGAGCAGAACGATCCGTCCGCGGTCACGGCCCTGCGCCCCGGGGACCGCGTGGACGTCGACAACGGCAACTTCCTCGCGGCCCAGACCTACCACCGACACCAGGTCCCGCCCGACGGCTTCCCGGTCTGGGACCGCTTCCGCGACGCGGCCGGGAAGCCGGTCCCGCCGCAGCGGCCCCAACTGCTGGGACCGCTCTTCTCGCTGGGCGCGACCGGGGCCGTCCAGACGGGGAAGTTCGCCGGGAAGATGATCGTGGTCGCCTGTCTCCTGGACCGGGAGGCGTTTCCCTGGCAGGCGGACTGGTACCGGTCGGCTGTCCGACACCACCTCGGGGACGCCACCGACGAGCACTTCCGCCTCTGGTACGTCGACAACGCCCTGCACGGTGACGAGGAGATCCAGGAGGATCCCACCCGGTCCGTGAGTTACCTGGGGGTTCTGCACCAGGCGCTGCGTGACCTGAGCGCGTGGGTGGAGCAGGGCATGCCTCCCGTCGCCTCGACCGACTGCACGATCGACGACGGCCAGGTCGTGGTGCCGTCATCCGCGGCCGCCCAGCGGGGAGTTCAGCCAGTCGTCCAGCTGACCGTGGACGGCGCGGACCGTGCCGATGTGCGACCCGGGGAGGAGCAGGTCACGCTCTGCGCCGTCGGCGAGGTCCCACCCGGCGCCGGGAAGATCGTCGCGGTCCAGTGGGACCTCGACGGCGCCGGCACGTTCCCGGTGACCGAGGACGTCACACCGGCCGAACGCGTCCGTGTGGAGCGGCGCCACGCCTTCTCCTCGCCCGGCACCCACTTCGTGACCGTACGGGTCCGCTCCGAGCGCGACGGCGACGCCTCGGCCCTTTTCACGAGGGTGGACAACACCGCCCGGGTCCGGGTGGTCGTCGCCGGCACCGGCCACACCGACTGACATGGTCAGACGCTGTACCCGCCGTCCACCCCCAGCGCCTGGCCCGTGACGAACCCGGCCCGGTCCGAGGCGAGGAACGCGACCGCCTCCGCGATGTCCTGGGCCTGCCCGAAGCGACGCAGGGGGATGTTGCGGCGGGTGACGGCGAGGGCCTCCTCGTCGAGCTCGCCCGTGTCGATCAGCCGCCCCGCGATACCGTCCGTGAGCATGCCCGGGGCGACGCAGTTGACGCGGACGCCGTAGCGGCCCTCCTCGGCGGCCAGGGCGCGGGCGACGGCCTCGACCGCCCCTTTGACGCCCGAGGACAGCCCGTCGCGGACCGGGTAACGGCGCGTGGCGACGGTGGTGACGGCGACGATGTTGCCTCCGCTCTCCCGCAGCAGCGGCAGCGCGGGATGGACGAGGTTGAAGAACGCCCCCGCGTCGGCCTCCAGCTGAGCGCGGTACCGGCTGGGCGTGACCTTGCTCAGGTGGGTCATGGGCACGTGCGGCCCGGCCGCGTAGACCAGCGTGTGTACCCCTCCGCACCCGCGCACGGCCCGAGCGGTCTCCGTCGCGTCGGTCAGATCCAGCCGCAGGGCGGTGACCGGGCGGCCGTGGCCCTTCACCTCCCGGACGAGGTCCTCGGCCGCCTCCTGGTTGGCGCGGTAGGTGAACACGATGTCGCTGCCGCGTTCGGCCAGCGTTCTGACGATCGCGGCTCCGATGCCACCGGTGCCGCCCGCCACGAAGGCCGTGCCCGGCCTGGCGGAGAAGTCCTCCATCGACATGTGTCACAACCCCAGGGACTTGGCGATGATGACCTTCATGACCTCGCTGGTCCCGGCGTAGATACGGGTGATGCGGGCGTCCGCGTACAGCCGGGCGATCGGGTACTCCAGCATGTAGCCGTAACCGCCGAAGAGTTGAAGACACCGGTCGACGGCGCGGGCCTGCATCTCGGTGCAGAACAGTTTGACCTTCGCGGCGTCCGCACCGGACAGCCGCCCGTCGACCAGCTCCAGCACGGCCCGGTCGAGCACGGCCTGAGCGGCCTCGATCTCGGCGTCCACGGCGGCCAGTTCGAACTTGGTGTTCTGGAAGGACGCGACCGGCGTCCCGAACACGTTCCGTTCCTTGACGTACGCGATCGTCGTGTCGAGCGCGGCCCGCGCCTGCGCCACCGAACCCACCGCGACGGTCATCCTCTCCTGGGGGAGGTTGTGCCCGAGGTAGGTGAAGGCACTGCCCTCCTCGCCGAGCCGGTTGGCGGCGGGCACCCGGACCTCGTCGAAGGCCAGCTCCACGGTGTCCTGGACCTTGATGCCCATCTTGTCCAGCACCCGGCCGCGAGTGAAGCCAGGCATGCCGTCCTCCACCACCAGCAGCGTGAGCCCGGCCCGGCGGTCGACCGGGTCGGTCGACGTGCGTGCCACCACGATCACCAGGTCGGCGAGGAGTCCGCCGGTGATGAACGTCTTGGCGCCGCTCACCACGTAGTGGTCGCCGTCGCGCACGGCGGTCGTGCGGATGCCCGCGAGGTCGGAGCCGGTGCTGGGCTCGGTCATCGCGATCGCGGTCAGCAGCCGGCCGGAGGCCAGCCCGGGGAACCAGCGCCGGCGCTGCTCCTCGTTCGCGTAGGTGAGGAAGTACGGCAGCACGACGTCGAGTTGGGTGCGGACCGTGCCGAGCGTGACGAGGGCGCGGGCCGCCTCCTCCTGGAGGACCACGTTGTAGCGGTAGTCGGGCTGCCCGCCCCCGCCGTACTCCTCAGGGACGGGTACGCCCAGCAGGCCGAGCGAGCCCAGCCGCTCGAAGAACGACCGGGGCAGGCGCCCGGCCTGCTCCCACTCGGCGTAGTGCGGGACCACCTCCTTGGCCACGACGTCCCGGACCAGCTCCCGGAACGCCTCGTGGTCGGCGGTGAAGACATCACGGCGCACGGCAACCCCCCGGGTCAGTGGACGAGTTCGACGAGCGTGGCGTTCGCGGTGCCACCGCCCTCGCACATGGTCAGCAGGCCGTAGCGGATGCCGTGGTCGCGCATGTGGTGGATCATGCGGGTCATCAGGACGGCCCCCGACGCGCCCAGCGGATGGCCGAGCGCGATGGCACCCCCGAGCGGATTGAGCAGCTCCGGGTCGGCACCCGTCTCGGCGAGCCAGGCGAGCGGAACGGGCGCGAAGGCCTCGTTCACCTCGAAGACACCGACCTCCGACAGGCCCACTCCCGCCTTGCGCAGAACCTGCTCCGTCGCCGGGACCGGCCCGGTCAGCATCAGCACCGGGTCCGAGCCCACCACTGCTCCCGCCCGGTAGCGCACGATCGGCGTCAGCCCCAACTCCCGTGCCCTGTCCGGGGTGGTGACCAGGAGCGCCGCCGCGCCGTCGGAGATCTGCGAGGCGTTGCCGGCGTGGATCACACCGTCGTCCAGGAAGGACGGCTTCAGCTTCGCGAGCGTCTCCAGGCTGGTGCCCCGGCGAATGCCCTCGTCGGCCGTCACCCCCGCCACCGGCAGGATCTGCTCCCCGAAGGCTCCGGCGTCCTGCGCGGCGGCCGCCCGCTCGTGCGACAGCGCCGCGTACGCGTCGAGCCGGGCCCGGCTGAAGCCCCACTTGTGGGCGATCTTCTCCGCCGAGATGCCCTGATTGAAGGAGAAGTCCTGGTACCGGCCCAGGACTTGGGGACCGTACGGCATTCCGCTCGCCCTGGCCGAGCCCAGCGGGACCCGGCTCATGACCTCGACCCCGCCCGCCACGACCACCTCCTGCTGCCCGGACAACACCGCCTGCACGGCGAACTCCAGCGCCTGCTGGCTGGACCCGCAGGCCCGGTTGACCGTGGTCCCGGGGATACTCTCGGGCCAGCCCGCGGCCAGCACCGCGTACCGGCCGATGTTGCTCGACTGGTCGCCGACCTGGGAGACGCACCCCCAGATCACGTCGTCGACGGTCTCCGGGGCGAACCCGGCCCGCTCGACCAGCGCGTTCAGCACCGCGCCGGACAGATCGGCCGGGTGGCTGCCCGCCAGCCCGCCGTTCCGCTTGCCCACAGCGGTGCGGACCGCCGCCGCGATCACCGCTTCCCGTATCACGTGTCGTCGTCCTCCGATCGGCTCGGCACGGCCCAGTCGCCCGTGAAGAGTGGTTCGCGTCGCGAGGCGAACGCGGCGTACGCCTCGCGGACGTCCGCGCCCGCGAAGTTCACCGCCTGTGCTCGCGCCTCGTTCGTCAGCGCGTCCCGCAAGGTACGGCCGGTGCCCTCGTTCAGCAGCGCCTTGGTCTGGGCGAGGGCCACCGGCGGACCGGCCACCAGGCGTGCGGTCAGGTCGTCGACGAAGGCGTCCACCACGTCGGCCGCCGTCACCCAGGTCACCAGGCCCAGTGCCTTCGCCTCCTCGGCGTCGATCGTCTCCGCGAGCAGCGCGAGCCGCTTGGCCTGCTGCAACCCGACGAGTCTGGGCAGCAGCCAAGAGCCGCCGCAGTCCGGGGACAGACCGCGCCGGGCGAAGATCTGCGAGAAGCGCGCCTCCGGTGTGGCGACCACCAGATCGCAGCCGAGTGCCAGGTTCCAGCCCGCCCCCACCGCAGCCCCGGTCACCTTGGCGACCGTGGGCGCGGGCAGTTCGTGCAGCAACAGCGTCACGTCGGTGAGAGGCCGCATGCGGTACAGGGGGTGGGCGCTGCTGACCCTCCTGGGGATGTCCGCGCCGGAGCAGAATGCCCCGCCCGCCCCGGTCAGGACGAGCGCCCGGACCGACCGGTCACCGCCCGCCTCCGCGAGAGCCTCGCGCAGGGCCTCCCACAGTTCGGCGTCGATGGCGTTCCTGCGGTGCGGCCGGTTCAGGGTCAGGGTCCGGACGCCGCCCGCGTCGCTCGTCAGCAGCACGCTCACCGGACCGCTCCCCGTGCCCGCAGGGCGGCGATCTCCGGCTGTGCGTAGTTGAGTTCGGTCAGTACGGCATCCGTGTGTTCACCGAGCGCGGGGATCGCGCCCATCGGCGGGTCGAACCCGGCGATCACGGGTGGCGGCAGTAGCGCGGGCACCGGCCCCGACGGCGTGCCGACCTCTCGCCAGCGGTCGCGCGCGGCGAGGTGAGGATGGTCGAGGACATCGGTGACCGTGTTGTACCGGGCGTTGCCGATCCCGGCCGCGTCGGCCAACTCCTGGACGTGACCCAGGTCGTACCGCGCGCACCAGGCGCCGATCGCGGTGTCGAGGACCTCGCGGTGCTCCACACGGCCGGCGTTCGTGCGGAACCGCTCGTCGTCCGCGAGGTCCGGTCGGCCGATCAACTCCGTGGCCAGCCGCTGCCATTCGCGGTCGTTCGTGGTGCCGAGCACGACGGTCTGCCCGTCGGCCGTGCGATAGGCGCCGTAGGGGGACACGGCGGGCGAACTCATGCCGAGCGGCTGCTGCTCCACCCCCGAGTGCCGCGTGTAGGTCAGCGGGTAGCCCATCAGCTCGGCCATGGTGTCGAGCAGGCTCACCGCCACCTGCCCCGGCCGTCTGGCGTACAGCAGCGCCAGCACCGACAGCGCCGCGTACAGTCCGCTGCACACGTCCGCCACCGGCGGTCCCGGTTTGGCGGGAGCACCGGGCCGGCCCGTTACCGAGCAGGCCCCCGACTCCGCCTGGACCAGCAGGTCGTAGGCGCGTTTGTGGGAGAGGGGCCCGCCGGGGCCGTAGCCGTCGATCTCCACGGCGATCAGGTCCGGGTGGCTCACCTCCAGATCGGCGGCGGCCAGACCCAGCTTGGCCGTGGTGCCGGGCGTGAGGTTGGAGACCAGCACGTCGGCGCGCTCCAGCAGCCGGTGCAGGACCGCCTGCCCGCCGTCCGACTTCAGGTCCAGGGCCACCGACTCCTTACCTCGGTTGGCCCACACGAAGTGGGCCGCGAGGCCGCCGACCACGTCGTCGTAGTGTCGGGCGAAGTCGCCGCCCGCCGGGTTCTCCACCTTGATCACCCGGGCGCCGAAGTCGCCGAGCGTGCGCGTGCACATGGGGGCCGAGACGGCCTGCTCCAGTGCCACCACCGTGATCCCCGCCAGGGGGCCGCTGTCAGTCACCGGCTCAGCCCCCGTACCGGGCGCGCAACTCGTGCTTGAGGACTTTCTGGCTCGCGTTGCGCGGCAGTGCGTCTACGAAGCGGACCTGGCGGGGCACCTTGAAGTTGGCCATGTGCTCCCGGGCCCACGTGATGACGTCCTGTTCCGAGAGGTTCGCGCCGGGCCCCGGCACGACGAAGGCGCAGCAGACCTCGCCGAGCCGCTCGTCCGGGACACCGATGACGGCTGCCTGGGCTATCGACTCGTGGCCGAGCAACAGTTTCTCTATCTCGGCCGGGTAGGCGTTGAAGCCGCCGACGATGAACATCTCCTTCTTGCGGTCGACGATCGCCAGGTTCCCCTCCGGGTCGAGACGCCCGATGTCGCCGGTATGCAGCCAGCCGTCACGGTCGACCGTCTCCGCGGTGGCCTCGGGGTCGTCCCAGTAGCCGCGGGTGACGTTGTAGCCCCGGACCAGGACCTCCCCCTCCTCGCCCGCCGGCACCTCCCGTCCGGAGTCGTCCGCGACACGGACCTCGACGTCCGGGATCGGACGCCCGGTGGTGCGGGCCACCGTCTCCTCGCTGTCGCCGACCCGGGTCGTCGTGACGAGAGCCGTCGACTCGGTGAGGCCGTAGGCGCTCAGCACGATGTCGAAGGACAGGTCCTTCTTCATCGCCCGGATCAGCGACTCCGGGATGGTAGTGCCGCCCGTCATGGACACCCGCAGCGACGACAGGTCGTACGCGGAGCGCTCCGGATGGTTCAGCAGGTCGTGGAAGACTGTCGGCGGACCCAGGATGATGCTGACCCGCTCCGCTTGGATGATCTCCAGGGCGTGCCCGGCGTCGAAGACCGCCATGGGGATCACGGTCACCCCGTGCATCAGCGAGGCGAGCCAGCCCGCCTTGTAGCCGAAGCAGTGGAAGAACGGCGGGATGACCAGGAAACCGTCGGTCGCGGCGAAGGTGTACTCCGTGGACATCCAGCCGTACGCCCGCAGCGTCTGCCCGTGGGTGAGGATCACGCCCTTGGGGTGGCCGGTGGTGCCGGAGGTGAACATCACGTCGGAGACGTGGTCCGGAGTGAGCTGGTCGATTGACGCGTGTGCGGCTGCCTCGGTGCGTTCCTCGCCATGTGCGAGGAACTGGCTCCAGTGAAGCCCTTCTGCTTCGCCCGGCATCGGCAACGCGGTGCGCAGCGCCGGCAGTTCGGGATCGGTGCGCCGCAGGTCCGCAATGTAGTCGGTGCCGAGGAAGGACGCTGCGGCGAACAAGGCCTTCGCCCCGGACTTCCGCAGGATGTAGGAGATCTCGCTCGCTTTGAAGCGGGTGTTGAGCGGTACGACGACACCCCCGGCGCCATGAATGCCGAGGGCCGTCACGATCCACTCCGCCGAGTTCGGCGCGCACAGGCCCACCCGGTCGCCCGGCCCGATGCCGAGCGCGAGTGCCGAGCGGACTGCCTCGATCATCCGCTCCTCCAGTTCCCGGAAGGTGAGGCGCAGGTCGCCGTCGACGAGGGCGGGGGCGTCACCGAACCGCCGCGCGGCCACCCTCACCACGTTCGGAACGCTCAGGAATTCCAGGTCGTGTCGCATGACGGGGCTCCGATCAGAAACGGCGGCCGGCGGGCAGGCGCAGCAGTCGCTTGGCGATGATGTTGCGCTGGATCTGGGACGTGCCGCCATACACGGACGCGGCCCGCGAGTAGAAGTAGTCGCCCAGGACCTCGCCGCCCTCCCCGTGCAGCTCCTCGGGGAACATCTTCAGTGCCGTCTCGTACAGGCGCTGTTCGGCGCGGGTCATCAGAAGCTTGTCGACGGACGACTCCGGACCCGCGCTCTGTCCGGCGAGGCGTTCGGCGGTGCGGCGCCGGGCGTGGGCGACAAGGACCTGGTAGTCGACGACACAGCGGCCGATGTCCGACAGCAGCCCGTCCGGAAGCGTGCCGCGGCGCTCGTGCGCGGTCCGGCGCAGACGTTCGATCAGCAGCCCGTACTTCGACAGGTGGCCGGTGTCCAGCGCGTTGCGTTCGTAGGCCACCGTCGTCATCGCCAGTGGCCAGCCGTCGCCCTCGGCGCCGATCCGCTCGGACGCCTCCAGGCGCACGTCGTCGAGGAACAGTTCGCAGAACTCGTCGTCGCCGTTGGCCGCACGCAGCGGCCGTACGGTCACGCCGGGGCGGTCCAGGGGCAGTACGAAGGCCGAGATGGAGGTGTGGGCGGCAGCCGTGCGGTCGGTGCGGGCCAGCAGCAGGCAGAGGCCGGAGTACTGGGCATAACTCGTCCACAGTTTCTGGCCGTTGACGACATAGTGGCCCTCCGGCCGACGCTCGGCGTAGGTGCTCATGCCGGCCAGGTCCGAGCCGGCGCCGGGCTCGCTGAAGCCCTGGCACCACACGTCGTCGCCGGAGAGCATGCGCGGCAGCAGCCGGCCGCGCTGTTCCTCGGAGCCGAACCGCAGCAGGGCGTGGGCGAGGTAGCCGATGCGGGGGACGCCGGGGGCGCCGCACGCTCCCAGTTCGTCGCTGACGGCCACCTGGTGCAGCGCGGTCAGGCCACGACCGCCGTACTCCTCCGGAACGTCGAGGCCGACCCAGCCGCCGGAGTGCAGCCGGCGGTGCCAGCGGTGCAGGAAGACGGGGAGCGGCTCCTCCGTGGGCCGTTCGGGCAGCGGGTGGGCGGCGAGCCAGGTGCGGAAGTCATGGCGCAGGCGCTCCAGGTCCGCCGAGTCACCGAAGTCCAGGGGAGTGTCCGTCATCGCGTCGCCTCCGGGGCGGCCAGGGCGGGCAGCAGATCGGCCGTGGTCGCGAGCAGTGTGGCTCCGACGAGGACCCGGCGCAGGTACAGGTGGGCCACGTGCTCCCACGTCTGGGCGATCCCGCCGAACACCTGCATCCCGGCGTACACCGCCTCCACGGCCGAGGAGTTGACCTCCGCCTTGGCCACGCGGGCCGCGGTCAGGGCACGGCCCGGCGGTTCGTTGTCCAGGCACCAGGCGGCGTAGCGGGTGGCGCTGGTGCAGGCATCCGCGAGGACGGTGGCGTCGGCGAGCAGGTGTTGCACGGCCTGGTAGGAGCCGATCGGCTGTGCGTACTGGTGGCGTTCGCGGGCGTAGTCCACGCTCTGCTCGACGAACGAGCTGGCCGCCCCGACGAGTTCGCTTGCCACCACCACCAGGGCGTACGCCTGCCAGCTCTGGTGCGCGCCCGGGGTGAGACGACCGACTGGCCGGCCGTCGGCCGAGGCCCGCCGCACACCGCGCAGCAGGTCCGCGGTCGGTGCCGGGGACCCCAGCTCGTGCTCGGTCACGCGGCCTTCGGCATCCACGGAGAGTGCCGTGTCCGCGCCGTCGCAGTCCCAGGCGACGAGGCCGGCCGCATCGGGTTCCGGGAAGCGCAGGTCGCCGGCGAGGGCGACGGTGGGGCGGTTGCCGTGGACTGGCCTTGGCCGCTCGCCGTTCTCGAGGAGGCGTAACAACTCGGGGGCGAGCAGCGCGGTTCCGAGCAGGGACGTGGTCAGGGGCTGCCGGCCGTGCTCCTCGGCGAGCAGGGCGCACTCCTGCACGGTGGCGGCCGGTGCGGAGGTGCGGCGGAGGTCGGTCAGGCCGAGTTCGTCGAGTGCCCGCTGAGCGTCCGCGCGAGTCTGCGCCCTGATGTCGTCGGCCGAGCCGGTGCGGAAGCGGGTCGCGAACCCCCGCAGCATGTCGCGGACCAGCGTGAACTCCTCGCGTTCCACGCTCAGCCCTCCTCGGCGGCGCTGGGACGGCGGTCCGCACGGGAGGCGAGGTCACTGATGATGCGGATGTGGTCGGGGCTGGTCATGGTGGAGCGCTCGGCCAGCAACGCCGCCTCCATCCCACCGCGCGAGACCTGCTCGACCACCGCCGCGAGCGCCGCCTTCGTGGCGCGCAGCGCCTCCGGGGGCTGCGCGGCGAGCCGATGGGCCAGTGCCAGGGCCTCGCCCATGAGATCGGGGCCCGGGACGGTCCGGTTGGCCAGGCCGAGTTCGACGGCGGTGGCGGCGGGAATGCGGTCGCCGGTGAACAGGTACTCCTTCACGCGCAGCAGGCTCGTCAGCAGCGGCCAGAGGGTCACTCCGCCGTCGCCCGCCACCAGACCCACCGAGATGTGCGGGTCCGCGAGGTAGGCGTCCTCGGCCATGAGCACGAGGTCGCACCCCAGCGCGAGGGAGCAACCCAAGCCCACCGCAGGGCCGTTGACGGCCGCGACGACAGGCAGCGGGAAGCGGATCATGTCCGTCTGGATGGTCCGGTCGAGCCGGATGGACCGCTCGCGCAGCTCCGGGTCGTCGTGATGGCGCAGCAGATGGTCGAAGTCGCCGCCCGCGCTGAACGCCCGGCCCGCCCCGGTGAGGACGACCGCCCGCGCCCCGGTGTCCTCCGCGAGCTCCCGCCACACCTGCGACAGCCGGAGGTGGAGCTCCGCCGAGACGCCGTTGAGGCTCTCGGGGCGGTTCAGCGTGACGATGCGGACATCTCCGTCGGCGGCCACGGTCAGGACGGGGCTCACGTCGGTCATGCCGCTGATGTTATGAGAGGTCAGGCTGCATGTGTCAATGGTGTTGCGCAAAATGGAGAATCTCGTTCTCGCTTCTCGTGCGAGGGGACCCCTCTTCGTGTGGCTCAGTCCTCGGGCTCGGTCAGCTCCACGCGTTCCCGGCCGTCCACCTCGGAGGCAGCCCGTGCGAACCCGCACACATGGCGGCTCATCCGACGCCGGGCCGCCGCCGCGTCACCCGACCTGACGGCCTCGGTGATCTTCGCGTGCGCCTGGGCGGTGACCTCGCGGATACGGGCGTCCATGAACCGTTCCAGGTTCGTGGCGGCGTAGATCGACTCCGAGAGCGCGCTGAGGAACCCGATGAGCAGCTCGTTGCCACCCGCCCTCGCCACCGCGTTGTGCCAGCGGACGTTGGCTCGCAGGAAACGACGGATGTCGTCACCGGCGCCGACCAGCTCGGCGTGGGCGGCGTCCAGGTCGGCCAGATCTTGCTCGGTGCGCCGGCCGGCCGCGAGCGCGGCGCACGCCGGCTCGATCGCCTCGCGGGTCTCGTGCAGGGCCTCCAGCCGGATCTGCTGGCCTCGGATGACCAACTGCACGGTGTTCGCCAGGGATTCGCGGCCCGGCCGGTGCACGAAGGCTCCGCCTCCGCGTCCGGGCCGGATCTCCACCAGTCGCTCGACCTCCAGGATGCGCAGCGCCTCCCGCACGGTCGCCCGGCTCAGCCCTGTCTGCTCGACCAGCTGCCGCTCCGGGGGCAACGGTGTGCCCTCCGCGAGCTCCCCGGACAGGATGCGCTCACGCACCTCGGACGCCAGCACGTCCGAGGCCTTGGGGACGGTGAGCGTGTCGAAGCGCGGAGTGCGGGGCGTGGAGTGAGCGCTGGGCACGGGTTCAGGCCTCTCGTCGTGCATCCGTTTCGGCCGGACCATTCAACACCGCACCCGCTGTCCGTCAGATGACCAGCCCGCCGTCCACCGGCAGCACCTGCCCGGTGACGAAGGATGCCGCGTCGGAGGCAAGGAAGACGAACGCGCCCGCGACCTCGTCCGGCTCCGCCCACCGGCCCAGCGGAATTCGGGCGAGCATCCGCTCCGCGAACTTCGGATCGGTGCGGATGGTCTCGGTCATCGGCGTCGCGGCGAGCGGGGCGAGCGCGTTGACCAGGATGTTCTTCCGCGCCAGCTCACGGGCCAGTGACTTGGTGAGTCCGATGATGCCCGCCTTGGCCGCCGAGTAGTTCACCTGGCCCAGGGTGCCGGTCAGGCCGGCCGACGACGTGACGTTGATGATCCGGCCGGTGCCGTCCGTCGGCAGGAACGGCAGCGCGGCCTGCGCGCAGTGGAACGCCCCCAGCACGTGGATGTCCAGGAGCCGGCGGAACGACTCCTCCTCCAGCTTCTCGAACATCGCGGGCGCCGTGACGCCCGCGTTGTTGACGAGGATGTGCAGTGCCCCGTCGGTGAGCGCGGCCGCCCTGGCCGCCGCGGCATCGGCTGCCGCCCGGTCCCCGACGTCCAGGGCGGCGCCCTCGGCGCGCAGTCCCCCGTCGGTCAGTTTCCGGGCCACGGCCGTGGCCGCCGCCTCGTCGACGTCGGTGACGAGCACCGCGGCCCCGGCCCGGGCGAGCGCCCCGGCCACCGCCGAGCCGATACCACCCGCCGCCCCGGTCACCAGCGCCGAACGCCCGGTGAGATCGAACAGTCCCGTTCCCTCGGTCATGATCAGCTCCTCAGTAGCTTCTCGGCAGGCCCAGCGTGTGGGACCCCAGGTAGTTCAGGACCATCTCCTGGCTGACCGGCGCGATCCGCATCAGCCGTGCCTCACGGAAGAAGCGGGCCACCGGGTACTCCTCGGAGTAGCCCATCCCGCCGTGTGTCTGAAGTGCCCGGTCGGCCGCGGTGAAGCCGGCGTCCGCGCACAGGTACTTGGCCGTGTTGGCCTCTCGCCCGCACGGCCTGCCCTGGTCGTAGAGCCAGGTCGCCTTGCGCAGCACGAGCTCCGCCGCGTCGAGGTGGGCGAGTGCGTCGGCCAGCGGGAACTGGATGCCCTGGTTCATGCCGATGGGCCGGCCGAACACCTCCCGCTCGCGGCCGTAGCGCACGGCCCGGTCCAGGGCCACCCGGCCGATGCCGAGAGCCTCGGCGGCGATCAGCATCCGCTCCGGGTTGAGGCCGTCGAGGAGGTAGCGGAACCCCTGGCCCTCCTCACCGACCCGGTCCTCCACCGGCACCCGCAGGTCGTCGATGAACACCTCGTTCGAGGAGACGGCGTTTCGGCCCATCTTCGGGATCGGGCGGATGTCCACCCGGTCGCGGTCCAGGTCGGTGAGGAACAGCGTCATGCCGTCCGTCGGCTTCTCCACCTCGTCCCGTCTCGCCGTCCGCGTCAGCAGCAGGATCTTCTCCGACTCCAGGGCCTTGGAGATCCAGACCTTGCGTCCGCTGACGACGTAGTGGTCGCCGTCCCGGCGGGCGTACGTGGTGATGCTCGTCGTGTCGAGCCCGGCGCCGGGTTCCGTCACTCCGAAGCACACGTGCAGATCGCCGCGTGCGATACGGGGCAGCGTGCGGCGCTTCAGTTCGTCGGAGCCGTGCAGCACCACCGGATGCATGCCGAAGATCGACATGTGGATCGCGCTGGCGGCGTTCATTCCCCCGCCGGAGCGCGCGACCTCCTCCAGCAGCAGCGTCGCCTCGGTGATGCCGAGTCCGTGACCGCCGTGCTCCTCCGGAATCGTGATGCCGAGCCAGCCGCCATCGGCGACGGCGGCGTAGAACTCCTCGGGGAACGCGTGGCCTTGGTCCTTCTCCATCCAGTACCGGTCGTCGAAGTCACGCAGGAGACCGGCCACGGCCTTGCGAATCGTCTCCTGGTCCTCGGTCAGCTCGAAATCCACAGCGGGGAACCCCTCTGTCGGGTGGCTGGGGAGAGTGCGAAACATATCAAAGGTCAGACCAAAGTGTCCGGTCAAGAGCCAGGAGGCGGAGGTGCTTCGCGCAGAAGGGCCCCCGCGGTGTGTGCACCGCGGGGGCCCGGAGGTGGGTCGGTCAGATCACGCCTGGCGTCGGGAAGTCGCCTTGCGGGTGGTGGGCTTGGCTGCCGAGGTGGCCTTCTTCGCGGGGGCGGCCTTCTTCGCAGGCGTCGCCTTCTTCGCGGGTGTCGCCTTCTTCGCCGCGCCGGTTTTCTTCGCGGGCGGAGCCGCCGTCGGCTCCGGGATGCGCGCCGTCGCCCCGCCCGTGACCCCGCCCAGGCAGAATGCCCAGACCTCGTCGACGGAGATGGGGGACGGGTGGGCGCCGACCGGGGCAGCGGGCGCCTGGGCCGTGAACATGGCCGTCTGCATGATCAGGGAAGCGGTGCGCCGGGCCTTGGGGGAGGTGGCCACCCCCGCGTCGACCGCCTCTTCGACCAGTTCGGTGAACAGCGCGAGCAGCGGCAAGTGTGCGGTGGCCACCTGGTCCGGGTGGCTGACCAGCAGCTGGATGGCGAAATCGGTGAAGAGCGGCGACTGCCGGCCCGGGCGCGGCTTGGAGGAGTCGTAGAGCAGCTCGACCGCGATCTTCAGCCGGTTCAGCGGGTCGGACCCCGCGGCGGCCTTCTCGCGGATCTCCGTGGCCGACTTCGACAGCGCGTCCTCGAACAGCGCGAGCAGCAGCTCGTGCTTGCCGTCGAAGTGCTGGTAGAAGCTGCGCAGCGACTGGCGGGAGCGCTCCACGACCTCCTGCACGGTGAAGTCGGTGGTGCCCTTGTCGGCGATGAGCTCCTGGGCGGCGTCCAGGAAGCGCTGCACGCGCTGCTCGGCGCGCAGCTTCGCCGCCCGGGTGGAGCGCTCGACGGCGCGCTGCCGCCAGGCGGGCTCGGGGGTCTCGACGGAATCTGCGGGGACGACACTCATGGAAGAACGGTACTCCACGCAGACGGAAAGAAGGGCCCCACGCCCTACCGAATTGTGCACCATCAGACCCAAGAGCCTTACTTGCGATATGTGAGAATGCTATTCTCCAACCTCTGATCCGGGCCGCGCCCGGCGTGCAGACAGGCACGAGTACGGCGGAGGGGGCCGGTGTGGAGTTCGAACTCGACGAGGAGCAGCGGCTGCTGCGGCGCTCGGTGCGGGAGACGGTCGCCAAGGTGCGCGGACGGCCAGAGCATCAGCAGTGGGACACATACCTTCGGCTCGGCTGGCTCGAGGCGCCCCCGCTGGAGCTCGCCCTCATCCTCGAAGAGCTGGGATACGCCGCCGACGCGACCCCGTTCCTGGCCACCGCCACCTGGTTCGCACCGCTCGCCGGCCGCCTCCCCGAAGGCAGCGGCACTGCGGTCTTCGACGGCACCGGGCGTTACGTTCTGGACGCCGACCGGGCCGGAGAGGTCGCCCTGCTCACCCGCCGGGGCGTCACCGTCGTACCGGGAGCGGAACTCGCCGCCGAACGGATCCCCGTTCTCGATCCGCACCTGCACGCCGCCCACGTCCGTGCCGACGACCTCGCCTCCGGAGTGCCCGACCTCGCACTGCTGGGGCTCGCGGCCACGTGTGTCGGTGCCTGCCGCCGGGTTCTCGACCTCGTCCTGGACCATGTGAAGCAGCGCGTGCAGTTCGGCCGGCCCCTCGGCTCCTTCCAGGCCGTCAAGCACAAGGCGGCCGACATGCACGTGGCCATCGAACGCGCCCGCGCCCTCACTCACTTCAGCGCCCTGACCATCGCGGAGGACGACCCGCGTCGCGCCGACGCCGCGCACATGGCCAAGGCCGCGGCGGGGGAGTGCCAGCGCCTGGTCTTCCGGCACGGTCTGCAACTGTCCGGCGCCATGGGCTTCACCTGGGAGAACGAGGTGCAGTACCACCTCAAACGGGCCCAGGCCTGCGACCTGCTGCTCGGCACCGCGTCCGCCCACAGGAAGGCACTGCTCGCGTGATGAAGCTGGCCGACGACCCCGAGGTGGAGGAGTTCCGCGCACGGTTCGCCGCCTTCCTCGACACCCACCTGCCCGAGGAGGCCGAGGCCCGCGAACGCGCCGGCTCCAGCGCCCACGTCCCCGAGTGGGCCCGCCGCTGGCAGCGCACCCTGTTCGACGCGGGCTGGCTGCTGCCGGGCCAGCCGCCCGAGTACGGCGGCCGCGACGTCGGCCTGCCCCAGCAACTCGCCCACCTGGAGGAGCTGGCCCGCCGCCGGATCTACCACAGCTTCAATCCCCAGGGTCTCGGCATCATCGCCGCATCCCTGCTCACCTTCGGCACCGAGGAGCAGAAGCGCCGATGGGCCGTGCCGATCCTGCGCGCCGAGATCACCGCGGCGCTCGGCATGAGCGAACCCGAGGCCGGCTCCGACCTCGCCTCCCTGCGTACCCGTGCCGTACCGGACCGGGACGGGTTCGTGGTCAACGGCCAGAAGATCTGGACCTCCGGCGCCCATGACGCCGACGTCCTGCTCACCTTCGTCCGCACCGACCCTGACGCGCCGAAGCACAAGGGCATCAGCGCCCTGCTGATCCCCACCGACGCCGAGGGCGTCGTACGCCGCCCGTTCGGGTCGATCGCCGCCGAGGACGACCTCGACTTCAACGAGGTGTTCCTCACCGACGTCCGGGTGCCGCGCGAGAACCTGATCGGCCCGCTCAACGAGGGCTGGCGGGTGGCCAACGGCTCACTCGGCCACGAGCGCACCCTGTTGTGGCTGTCGTACGCCGAACGCCTGGAGGATCTGCTGCGCGACGCCGCCGACGTGGGCGCGGACCAGGAGTGGTACGCCACCCTCCGCATGGACCTGACGGCGCTGCGGCTGCTCGGCTACCGCCAAGTCGGGACGGACCGCGACCCGGCGGAGATCTCGGTCCTCAAGCTGCTCGGCTCCGAGGCCGTCCAGTCCGCCTCCCTGCACGCGCTGGAGGCCCACGGCGCCGAAGGGCTGGAGCATCCGGCGCGCACGGGCCCGTACCACCACATGCACCACGAGCACTTCATCTCCAGCTGGTTCGAGCGCTACGCCCGCAGCTTCGCCGGCACCATCGCCGGCGGCACCAGCGAGATCCAGCGCAACATCATCGCCGAGCGCATTCTCGGCCTACCCCGATAGGACGCCGGTCATGGACCAGATCCTGTACGACGCCGCGGACGGTATCGCCACGATCACCCTCAATCGCCCCGAGGCGGCCAACGCCCAGACCATGGCGCTCCTCGACGATCTCGACGCCGCCTGGACCCGTGCCGCGCGCGACGAGGACGTACGGGTCGTCGTCCTCAAGGCGAACGGCCGGCACTTCTCCGCCGGGCACGATCTGAAGGATCGCTGGCCCGGCCCGGGCGAGATCACCCTGGAGTGGATCTACGACGCCGAGACCCGCCGCTATCTGGAGTACGCGCTGAAGTGGCGCAACATCCCCAAGCCGACCATCGCGGCCGTCCAGGGCAAGTGCATCGCCGCCGGCCTGATGCTGTGCTGGCCGTGCGACCTGATCGTGGCCGCGGAGAACGCCGAGTTCTCCGACCCGGTCGTGCACATGGGCATCGGGGGCGTCGAGTACCACGGCCACACCTGGGAGCTGGGCGCGCGCAAGGCGAAGGAGATCCTGTTCACCGGACGGCCGCTGACCGCCCAGGAGGCCGAGCAGGTCGGCATGGTGAACAAGGTCGTGCCGCCGGCCGAACTCGACGACGCCGCCTACGAACTGGCCGGCCGGATCGCGGCGATGCCCCCGTTCGGACTGCGCCAGGCCAAGCGCGCCGTCAACCAGACCCTCGACGTCCAGGGCTTCTACGCCGCCCTCCAGTCCGTCTTCGACATCCACCAGACCGGCCACGGCAACGCCCTCAGCGTGGACGGCTTCCCGATCCTGACCCGCCTCGACGAGATGAAGCAGCGTCTGAAGCAGGGCTGAAACCGGGGGACGCCCCGGCTCAGCCGAACAATGCGGTGAACGGGGGCAGGTCCACCGTGGTCCGGATGCCCGGGGCCGCCGCGCAGACGGCGTGGACGGCGTTGACGGCCCGGTGGGCGGTGTAGCCGGGGGAGACGGCGACCAACCGCTCCAGCGGCACCGGGAAGCGCATATCGATGTCGAGGGGCGCGTCGCCGTCGACCGTCAGATGCCACCCGGTGGGACGCAGCTCCCAGGCCGGGTCGAGGTCGCCGGTGCAGTACCAGGTCGCCTGGAACTCCAGCAGGGTGCGACCCTCCCGCAGCCCCGACAGTGTCATTCGCTGCGCCGCCACCGTCCCGGCGTGCAGGAGACCGGCTGCGATCTCGGTGGTGCGCGCGGCCGTGGCGAACTCCCCGCGTACCTCCACCGAGTCCAGCGGCAGCCCCAGGGCATCGGCCACCAGACGCAACGACGGCCCGAAACTGCCCTCGATGTGCGCCAGGCGACCCTCGTCGAAGGACGCGGCCGGTTCCCGGCCGAAGCCCATGATGTCGAACAGCAGTTCCGGCGAGTCCCGTCGGGACAGATCGGCGTACTCGTGGACGGTCAGGTTGTCCAGCCGCCGCTGTACCGAGGCCAGCACGAGCGGCACCGCCTCGGTGATGAAGCCGGGGCTGCTGCCGGTGTCGTGGAGCGAGGCGCCGCCTCGCTCGCATGCCTCCTCGACCCTGTTCCGGACGGCGGGATCCATACCGGCCGGGTGGTGGAACCCGCCGGTCGTGGCCACGACGTTCACGCCGGACGAGAGCAGGGCGGACACCTCGTCCAGGTCGGTCACCCGCGGCATGTACAGCACACAGTCGGCTCCCAGGGCGAGGACGTCGTCGAGGCGGTGGGTGGTCGTGACACCGGTGGGGCCCGCTCCGCACAGCTCACCGGCGTCACGACCGGACTTGCCGGGAGAGTGGACGTGAACTCCCGCCAGCACCATGCGAGGGTGGTCGAGAACGGCGCGCAGCGAGCGCGCGCCGATGGTCCCCGTGGCCCACTGGACCACGCGAAGCGGCTGGTCGCGGTCCGGAGAACGCTGCATGTCCATCCTCCCCGGCTATGCGGCCGGTCCGCGATCGCTCATGCCCCCGTCATGCATCCCGCGATCGGGCTCGACTCCGAAGGTGTTGTAGGCCATGGCCTGCATCCCGTACGCGCCGACCGTGAACACGAAGTCCATCAGCTGCCGTTCGTCCATGTCCTTCGCCAGTTCCTCGTACACCTCGTCGGAGAGGGAGGAGGTGGTCTCGAGTTCGTCCACGGCCCGGTTCAGCAGCGTGCCCGTGCCCTGGCGGACCTCCTCCACTTCCTCCTCGGTGACGCCTGCCTCGCGCGCGATCAGCACGTGGTGGGCCCACTCGTAGCGGCACCGGTGACGCCAGGCGACCCTGAGGATCGTCAGCTCGCGCGTCCTTGCGGGCAGTGAGCTGCGGTACAGCAGGTGGGTGCCGAAGGCCAGGAACGCCTTGGCCAGGTGGGGGTGGTTCAGCAACAGGCCGAGGGCATTGGACGGCGGGACGGCTCGCCCGCCTGTCAGCGGCCGCAGCACCTCGGCGTCCCACTCCTCGTACGGGACGGGGGACAGCCTCGTCATGTGTTGCGGCCCCCGTTCACGCCGATGATCTGCCCGGTGATGTAACCGGCCTCCTCGCTGACCAGGAAGGAGCAGGTCGCGGCGATGTCCTCGGGGCGGCCGACCCGGCGGACCGGTGTGCGCGCGATGTGCTCCTCGATGGTGCCGCCGAGCCGCTGGTTCTGCTCGGCGGTGCGCAGCATGGGGGTGTCGATGAAGCCGGGCGGGATCGCGTTCACCGTGATGCCCTTCGGGCCGAGTTCGAGGGCCAGGGCCTTGGTGAGCCCGTTGACCGCGGACTTGGCCGCGACATAGTGCGCCATGAACGGCTGGCCGGAGTGGGTGCTGGAGGAGGAGATGTTCACGATCCGGCCCCAGCGGGCCCGGACCATGTCCGGAAGGGCCGACTGCACGCAGTGGAAGACGCCGTTGAGGTTGATGTCGACCACGCGCTGCCAGTCGGCGAAGGGCAGGTCCGTGAAGCGGGTGAAGCCGTCCCTGCCGGCCGCGTTGACCAGGACGCCCACCGGGCCGAAGCGGTCGCGCACCGCGTCCATCGCCTTGTCGACCTGGGCGCGGTCCGTGACGTCCACCGTCAGCCCGAAACCGTCCTCGGCGGGGGAGAGGTCGAGCACGGCCACGTTCAGCCCGTCCGCGGTGAGCCGGTGTGCGATCGCCCGGCCGATACCGGACGCGCCGCCGGTCACGACGGCCGTCGGTGCCGACGCGGCGCTCACGCGAACGCCTCGTCGCCGACGACGGTCGTCCGGTGCAGCAGCCGTTCGGAGTTCTCGTCGTAGGGCAGGGCCCGGTGCAGGATGCCGGTGTTGTCCCACACCACCAGGTCGCCGACCTCCCAGTCGTGGGTGTGGCGGAAGCGCTCCTGGGTGGACCAGTCGAGCAGTTCCTCCAGCAGGGCGCGGCTGTCGTCGAGGTCCATGCCCACGACGTGGTCGGCGGTCGCGCCGATGACCAGGGAGCGGCGGCCGTCGCGGCGCCGCCACACCAGGGACACCTCGTGCGTGGGCTGCGTGCGCCAGGCGGCCAGCTCCTGCTCGCCGGGGGCGGGGTTCACCAGCCGCTGGGCGGCCTCGAAGCTGTGCACCACCCGCAACGACGCGTAGCGCTCCCGGTCCTTCTCCGGCAGGGCCTCGTACGCCGCGTAGGTACTGGCGAAGTCGGTGCCGCCGCCGGTCATGGCGACCTGGCGGGCGGTCAGTGTGGTCGCCTTGACCGGCACGTCGTCGGTGGTGCCGTCGAGATGCCAGAAGAACGCGCCCTTGAGGTACTTGGCGGTCCTGCTCTTCTCCGGGTTGATGGAGATCGGGAAGATCTCCGCCCCGTTCAGCGCGACCACCTCGCCGAGCCGCCGGCTGAACGCCAGCTGCTGCTCGTCGTCGAGGTGCAGACCGCGCACCAGCAGGACGCCCCGCCACTTGAGGGCCTCCGCACAGCGGTGGACGAAGGAGTCCTCGAGCGGGTCCGTGACCCCGGTGAACTCGACCCCGAGCGCCGGGCTCAAGGCTTTCGATTCGATCATGGGAACACTCCTTCCGAATGTGAGAATCCTATTCTCAAGTAGGGGCGACCGGAAACCCCCCGTGCATGCAGGGCGGTTGGGGTGGGGTGTGCCCGATGGGAGCATCCGATTCTCATGTCCGAATCCTTGCTTCACGCAAAGAGAGAATGTAGTTTCCGAGCAACCGAGCGAGGAGGCTGGGATGCGGTTCAAGGACAAGGTGATCATCGTCACCGGGGCCGGCCAGGGCATCGGCGAGGGGTACGCCCGGGCGCTGGCCGCCGAGGGCGCGCGGGTGGTGGTCGCCGAGTTGAACGAGGAGCAGGGGCAGCGGGTCGCCAAGGAGATCGGCGACGCCCTGTTCGTGCGGACCGACGTGGCCGACCCCGCCTCCGCCGAGGCGCTCATCGACACCGTGACGAGTGAGTTCGGGCGGATCGACCACCTGGTCAACAACGCGGCGATCTTCCACGGCATGCGCCGCGAGGGCATCGTCACCGTCGACTACGACTACCTCGACCGGTTTCTGAGGGTGAACCTGCTCGGCGCGCTGCACGTCACCCGCGCCGCCCTGCCGCACCTTCAGGAGGGCGCGGCCGTCGTCAACCAGTCGTCGACCGCCGCCTGGCAGGCCACCGGCTTCTACGGGCTCGCGAAGGCAGGCATCAACCACCTCACCGCCTCCCTCGCCGCCGAACTCGGGCCGCGCGGCATCCGCGTCAACGCGATCGCGCCCGGTCCGACGGACACCGAGGCGGCCCGCAGCATCATCCCCGAGGAGTACCGCACGGCCATGGTGCAGTCCTTCGCCCTCAAGCGCATGGGCACGGCCGCCGACCAGGCGAGCGCCCTGCTGTTCCTGCTCTCCGACGAGGCCGCCTGGGTCACCGGACAGATCATCGCCGTCGACGGCGGATCGGTGGTGCGGCTGTGAGCGCTCTCGTCGTCAAGTCACAGCTCATCGACGGCAAGCTGGTCGCCGCCGACAGCACCTTCGCGTCCCACAACCCGGCCACCGGAGAACTGCTCGGCCACGCTCCGGACGCCACGAAGGCCGACGCCGAGACCGCCATCGCCGCCGCCCGCCGCGCCTTCGACACCACCGACTGGGCCACGAACACGGCCCTGCGGCTGCGCTGTCTGCGCCAGCTCCACCAGACCCTCGACGACCACCGCGAGGAACTGCGCGAGCTGACCATCGCCGAGGTGGGTGCGCCCCGCCAGCTCACCCACGGCCCCCAGCTCGACGAGCCGATCGGCCTCGTGACCTACTACGCGGACCTCCTGGAGAACTACGAGTTCACCGAGGACCTCGGTGAGAAGGAGAGCCGAGGCCAGCGCCACCACCGCTGGGTGGAGAAGGAGGCGGCCGGGGTCGTCGCGGCGATCCTGCCGTACAACTTCCCCAACCAGCTCGCCCTCGCCAAGCTGGCCCCCGCGCTCGCCGCCGGCTGCACGGTCGTCCTCAAAGGGGCCCCGCAGACCCCGCTGACCACCCTCGCGCTCGGCGAGCTCATCGCCGAGCACACCGACATCCCGCCCGGTGTCGTCAACGTCCTCAGCTCCTCGCGCGCCGAGACCGGCGAGGTGCTCACCACCCATCCCGACGTGGACCTGGTCACCTTCACCGGGGCCACCACCACCGGGCGGGCCATCATGGCCGCCGCGGCCGGCACCGTGAAGCGGGTCTTCCTCGAACTCGGCGGCAAGTCCGCCATGATCGTCCTGGACGACGCGGACTACGCCAAGGCCGCCATGTTCGCCGCCTTCACGATCTGCTCCCACTCCGGCCAGGGCTGCGCCCTCACCTCTCGCCTCCTCGTCCCGCGCGCCGACCACGACCGGATCGTGCAGCTCGTCGCCGCCGGCATGGAACGTGTCCGAGTCGGCGACCCGGCCGACCCGAAGACCGCCATGGGCCCGCTCATCAGTGAGCAGCAGCGCGACAAGGTCGACGCCATGGTGCGGCGCGCCGTCGAGGCCGGGGCGACCCTGGTCCGCGGCGGCAAGCGCGTCGACCCCGGCTGGTTCTACGAACCCACCCTCCTCGCCGGCGTCGACCCCGACAGCGAGATCGCCCAGGAGGAGGTCTTCGGACCCGTCCTCTCGGTCCTCCCCTACGACGACGAGGACGACGCCGTCCGTATCGCCAACCACTCCAAGTACGGCCTGTCCGGCGCCGTGCACAGCGCCGACGACGAGCGCGCCGTCCGTTTCGCCCGGCGCATCCGCACCGGCACCTTCTCGATCAACGGCGGCAACTACTTCTCCGCCGACGTGCCGTTCGGCGGCTACAAGCAGTCCGGCATCGGCCGGGAGAGCGGACGCGCAGGGTTCGAGGAGTTCCTGGAGGAGAAGGCGTACGGCCGGGTCGTACCGCCCGAGGAGGCCGCATGAAGCCACTGGAAGGCATCCGGGTCCTCGAAGTCGCCATGTACGGCTTCGTGCCGTCGGCCGGAGCCGTGCTCGCCGACTGGGGCGCCGACGTCGTCAAGATCGAGCACGCCGTCACCGGCGACCCACAGCGCGGACTGCGCCAGACCGGCCCGTTCCGGGTGGAGGGCGACCCCAATCCCAACGTCGCCCACGCCAACCGCGGCAAGCGCTCCCTCGGCCTGGACATGTCCCGCCCCGAGGGCCGTGAGGTGCTCTACGAACTGGTGAAGGACTCCGACGTCTTCCTCACCAGTCTCATGCCCGGCGCCCGCGCCCGCCTCGGTATCGACGTCGACGACATCCGCGCCGTCAACCCGCGCATCGTCTACGCCCGCGGCAGCGCCCTCGGCCCGCGCGGCCCCGAGGCCGGCAAGGGCGGCTACGACATGACCGCCTTCTGGGCGCGCGCCGGGACCGCCACCAGCATCACCCCGCCCGGCAGCGACGGCATGATCAGCCCTCCCGGCCCCGCCTACGGCGACACCGTCTCCGGCACCAACCTCGCCGGCGGCATCGCGGCCGCCCTGCTGCGCCGGGAGCGCACCGGCGAGGCCCCCGTCGTGGACGTCTCCCTGCTCGGCAGCGGCCTGTGGGCGCTCGGCCATTCCATCGCCGTCTCCGTCCACCTCGACCGCGCCTGGGAGGGTGTGAAACCCAGCGCTCACGGCTCACCGGCCAACCCGCTCTCGGGTCTCTACCGCACGGCCGACGGCCGGTTCATCGCCTTCGTCATGCTCCAGCCGGCGAAGTTCTGGCCGAACGTGTGCCGCTGCATCGGCCGGCCGGAGCTCGCCGACGACCCGCGGTTCGCCACCACCGAGGCCATCGCGGAGCACACCTCGGACGCGGTGAAGATCCTCCGCGAGGTGATCGCGAGCCGCACCCTGACCGAGTGGTCCGAGGACCTCGCCGCACTCGACGGACCCTGGGCGCCCGTCCAGGACACCCTTCAGGCCGCCGCCGACCAGCAGGTCCGCGCCAACGGCTACATCGGACAGGCCGGCGAGCTCGAACTGGTCGCAAGCCCCGTCCAGTTCGACGTCGAGGACACCCGCCTCGGACCGGCACCGGAGTTCGCCGCCCAGACCGAGGAGATCCTCACCGAACTCGGCTACGACTGGGACCGCATCCTCGCCCTCAAGGCGAGCGGCGCGATCACCTGACCGTCAGGCCGGGGCACCAGGTCCCACACCTCCCGCACTCCCTCACCTCCCTCGGACGACGGCGTCCGAGCTCCCCGAGGAGGCACCATGCGCAGGACGCTGATCGGCGCGGTCACGGTGGTCGCGGTGCTGCTGACCGGCTGCTCCACCCGCTCGGGTGACGATCCCGCCCCCGACCCCGGGCAACAGACGAGCCCGGCCGCCCAGCGGAGCTCCGACTTCGGCACCCTGAAGGACGTGTGCGGTCCCGGCACCGCCGAGCCCGCGTCGGTCCAGGGCGTCGCCGACGACAAGATCCAGGTCGGGGTCCTGTCCGACGTCGGCTTCACCAAACGTTCCGAGTTCGTGGACGCGGCCGAGGTGTTCACATCCTGGTGCAACGACGCGGGCGGCATCAACGGCCGCGACCTCGCCCCCGTCACCCGCGACGCGAAGCTGATGGAGGTCCGCCAGCGGGTGCTGGAGGCCTGCAAGGCGGACTTCGCGCTCGTGGGCGGCGGCTCGGCGCTGGACAGCCTCGGCGTCAAGGACCGGCTGAAGTGCCTGCTGCCCAACTTCCCCGCCCAGTCCAGCCAGATCGGCGCCATCGGGTCCGACCTCCAGGCGCTCGCCTCCGGCCCGACCGCCGGGTACTTCCAGTACGCGGGGTACTACTCCTGGCTGCTGAAGGAGAAGTACCCGGACTCGGCCCCCAAGGTCGGCATCATCGCGGGCGACGCCCCCGTCACCAAGGTCCTGGCCGCCCAGTACAAGGAAGCCGTCGCCGGCCTCGGCGGCAAGGTCTCCTACAGCGACCTCTACCCGGCGGCCGGAGTCTCCGACTGGACCCCCTACGCCCAGTCGATCAAGAAGAACGGCGTCAAGGGCCTCGTCTTCCTGGGCGACTTCCCGAGCCTGGCCAAACTGGAGCAGGCCCTCACCGGCATCGGCTACACCCCCGACTGGATCGACGCCAACAGCAACGCCTACGGTCCCGCCTTCCCGCAACTGGCAGGCGCCGCCCTCGGCAAGCAGCACAACTATGCCGAACTGTTCGCCAGCGCACCGCTGGAGAGCGCCTCGGAGAACCCGGCCGTCCAGCAGGTGATCGACCTGTTCGAGAAGTACGCCCCCGGCAAGCAGGTCACCTACCCGGCCCTGCGCGCCTTCTCCTCCTGGCTGCTGTTCGCCACCGCCGCCCGCGACTGCGCCGAACTCACGCGGAAGTGCGTGTACGAGAACGCGACGAAGAACACCGACTTCACCGCCGGCGGCCTGCAAGCCCCCTTCGACCTCACCTCGAAGGAGCCGCCCCGGTGCTACTCCGTCGTCGAGGCGACGGCCAAGGGCTGGCAGGCGGCCGACTTCAAGCCGGACCAGGGCGCGTACCGCTGTGACGCCCCCACCTACAAGTACAAGACGGACTACGGCAAGCCGGCCACCCTCGCCGACGTCGGCAAGTCCCTGTCCGACCTGACATGAACCGGAGATGAGAGACGTGAAGGTACGCGTCGACCCCGAGCGCTGCCAGGGCCACACCCTGTGCGCCATGCGCGCCCCCAAGGTCTTCGAGCTGAGCGAGATCGACGGACACTCCTCGCCCGTCGCCGAGGACGTCCCCACCGACCAGGAGGACGCGGTGGTCGAGGCCGTCCGCTCCTGCCCCGAACGCGCTATCGGCGTGTTCTGAGCCGTACCCGGCGGACCGAGAGGAAGCACAGCCCATGACCGCACCGGACACCACCGGCGACGAGGCCCGCAAACAGCCCCGCGTCCACTTCGACCGGCACGCCCCGGAGTACCGCGACCAGTTCGAGGAGCAGACCCGCGCCTTCCACGCCGGCTGCCCGCTCGCCTATACCGACACCTACGACGGACACTGGGTGGCCGCCGGTAACCGCGAGCTGCTGGCCTTGGCCCGCGCCGGCGAGAAGCTGTCCAACGACCACGACGTGCACGGCGAGCGCCGCGGCTACCGCGGCATCAGCATCCCGGCCCCGCCCCGCGGCAGGGGCCTGCGCGGCGGTTTCCTGGAGATGGACCCGCCCGAGCAGCGCGCCTACCGCACCGCCCTCAACCCCTACCTCTCCCCGGCGGCCGTCCAGCGGTGGATCCCGTTCATCGACGATGTGGCCCGCGCCTGCATCGACGAGAGGATCGAGACGGGCCGGATCGACTTCGTCGACGACCTCGCCAACATCGTCCCGGCCGTGTTCACCCTCGCCATGATGGGCATCCCGCTGAAGAAGTGGGAGCTGTACAACGAGCCCGCCCACGCCGGTGTCTACACCCCGCCGAACTCCCCGGAGATGGCCCGGGTGGTGGAGGCCCACACGGCGATGATCCGGGACATCGCCGCCACCCTTCAGGAAGCCCGCGCCCACCCGCGTCCCGGCCTTGCCGACGCCCTCGTCCGCCTGGAGATCGACGGCGAGGCCCCGCGCGAGGAGGACCTGGTCGGCGCGCTCGCCCTGCTCATCGGCGGCGGCTTCGACACCACCACCGCGCTCACCGCGCACTCCCTGGAGTGGCTGTCCCAGCACCCCGACGAGCGGGAGCGGTTGAGCAGCGAGCGCGACACCCTGCTGGACACCGCCACCGAGGAGTTCCTGCGCTACTTCACCCCGGCGCCCGGCGACGGACGCACCGTCGCCGAGGACTGCGGGATCGCGGGCGCCGAGTTCAAGGAGGGCGACCGGGTGTGGCTGTCCTGGGCGATGGCCAACCGCGACCCGAAGGTCTTCACCGACCCCGACCGGGTCGACCTCGCCCGCGGCGGCAACCGTCACACCGCCTTCGGCCTGGGCATCCACCGCTGCATCGGCTCCAACGTCGCCCGCACGGTCTTCAAGCGGATGCTGCTCCAGGTCCTCGACCGGATGCCCGACTTCGAGTGCGACCCCGAGGGCACGGTGCACTACGAGACCATCGGCGTGATCCAGGGCATGCGCCACCTCCTCGCCACCTTCACCCCGGGCTCCCGCCGCGGACCTGGACTCGCGGAGACCCTGGAGAGCCTCCAGCAGGCCTGCGACGAACAGGGACTGGCCGAGCCGGTCACGGTCCGCAAGGCGGAGGCGAAGATCCGTTGAGCGGGCCCGGAGGCGCTGCCCGTCCGCAGCCGGAGATCCGCCAGGAAACCGAGTTCTTCTGGACCTCCGGCCGGGACGGACGGCTCCGCTTCCAGGCCTGCACCGCGTGCCGGGCTCTGATCCACCCGCCGCAGCCGGTCTGCCGCCACTGCCGGGGGCGCGAGACCGAGGTCGGGGAGGTCTCCGGCTTCGCCACGCTCATCGGCTTCACCGTCAACCACCGCTTCCCGTTCCCGGGCCTGCCCTCCCCGTTCGTCGTCGCCCAGGTGGCGATCGAGGAGGACCCGCGCGTCAGGCTGACCACCAACGTCGTCGGCTGCGCGCCGGAGGACCTGCGGGTGGGCATGCGCATGGAGGCGGTCTTCGAGCAGGCCGGTGAGGCCTGGCTGCCCCTGTTCCGGCCGTGCGCCGAACAGCCCCCGCCCACGCCCCTGCCCGAGGATCCTCCGGTCACCGCACACCTGCGCCCGGCGCCCCCGGGGCCCCGGTTCGAGGACCGCGCGGTCATCAGCGGCGCCGGCGCCTCACGCATCGGCCGCCGTCTGATGGTCCCGCCCCTCGAACTCACCGTCGAGGCCTGCGAGAAGGCCGTAGCCGACGCGGGACTCACCCTCGACGACATCGACGGTCTGTCCACCTACCCCGGCGCCGGCGCCTACGGCGGCTTCGCCGAGGGCGGCGTGAGCGGGCTGGAGTCCGCGCTGGGCATCCGCCCGGTGTGGCACAACGGGGCGGGGGAGACCTTCGGCCCGGGCGGTTCGGTGATCGCCGCGATGCTCGCGGTCGCGGGCGGCCTCGCCCGGCACGTCCTGTGCTTCCGTACCGTCTGGGAGGCGACGTACGGCGAGCTCGTCCGGCAGGGCAGGGTCCGTATGCCACAACCGGCGGGTCCCGACGGCTGGTTCAAGCCCTTCGGCGCCGTCTCTCCCGCGATCATGCTTGCGATGAACGCCCAGCGGCACATGCACCGCTACGGCACCACCCGCGAGACCCTCGGTTGGATCGCCCTCAACCAGCGCGCGGGCGCCGCCCGCCACCCGGACGCGGTCTACCGCGACCCGCTCACCATGGACGACTACCTCTCCGCGCGCACCATCACCACCCCCTTCGGCCTCTACGACTGCGACGTCCCCTGCGACGCCTCCGTCGCCGTCGTCGTCTCCGCCGCCGAGACCGCACCCGACCTCGCCGGACCACCGGTCCGCGTCGAGGCCGTCGGGACGCAGATCATCGAGCGCCCCGAATGGGACCAGTCCACCCTCACCCACGAACCCCAGGTGCTCGGCCAGTCCGCCCACCTGTGGACCCGCACCGACCTGCGCCCGGCCGACGTGGACCTGGCGCTGCTCTACGACGGCTTCACCTTCAACTGCCTGTCCTGGATCGAGGCACTCGGTTTCTGCGGCATCGGCGAGGCCCGCGACTTCCTGGACGGCGGCAAGAACATCGCCCCCGACGGGGTGCTGCCGCTGAACCCGCACGGCGGTCAGCTCTCCCACGGCCGGACCCACGGCATGGGCCTGCTCCACGAGGCCGTGGTTCAGCTGCGCGGCGAGGCGGAAGCGCGCCAGGTCGTGGGGGCGCGCACGGCCGTGGTCTCCAGCGGCGGGCTCACCCCCAGCGGCGTACTCCTGCTCAGGACGGACGCATGACGTCGAGGATCGTGATCTTCAGGACCATGACATCCAGGACCATGACATCCAGGACCGTGGCATGACCTCACTCGAACCCGAACTCGCCACCGCCGCCGTACGCCGGCAGGTCGTCGACGTGCACGGCGTCCCGGCCTCCGCACTGGTGGCCGAGGTACCGCGCCCGCAGGCCGTGATCGTGGCCCTGCACGGCGGCGCCACCACCTCCGCCTACTTCGACCACCCCGGACATCCGAGGCTCTCCCTCCTGCGCACCGCCGCCGCGGCCGGTTTCACCGTCCTCGCCCTTGACCGCCCCGGCTACGGCAGTTCGGCCGGGCACGAGGACCACATGCGTACACCCGAACAGCGCACCGACTTCGCGTACGAGGCCGTGGAGGCGCTGCTGGAGGGGCGTGAACGCGGCGTCGGCGTGTTCCTGTGGTCGCACTCGGCGGGCTCCGAACTCACCCTGCGCATGGCGACCGACCCGCGGGCCCGGGAACTGCTGGGCGTCGAGCTGGCCGGCATGGGCCGGGTGCACCACTCCAAAGCCGTGCGGGCGATGGAGGAATGGCGGCGCGACCCGACCCGCACCCGGCCCAGCCTCCGCGACGCCCTGTGGCACCCGCCGCAGGCCTACCCGCCCGATGTGCACGGCGGACAGCGGATCGGCGCCGCCTCGCCCGCCTACGAGGGACACCGGGAGGGCTGGCAGGAGGACCTGGTCCGGCTGGCGGCGCGCGTCGCGGTGCCGGTCCACATCACCCTCGCCGAACACGAACAGGTGTGGGCCAACGGGCCGGAGGGCCTCGCCGACCTGGCCTCGTTGTTCACCGGCTCGCCTCGCGTGGTGCCCCACGAACAGGCAGGTGCCGGACACAACACCAGCGTCGGCCGGACGGCCCTCGCCTACCACCTGCATGTCCTGGCCTTCGTCGAGGAGTGCGCGCTCGGCGTGCGGGCGCTGCCCACGGAACGGGGACGGCGCGATGGGTGAGGCCTCCGACGCCGCGCTGCTGGCGGTCCGGCTCGTGCTGGGCGGGGTCATGGTGGCGCACGGCTGGAACCACTGGCGCGGCGGGGGCGGTATCACCGGCACCGCGGGCTGGTTCGCCGGTCTCGGCCTGACCCGGCCGCGGCTCCAGGCCTGGCTCAGCGTGATCACCGAGATCGGCGCGGGCGGCCTCCTCGTGCTGGGACTGCTCACACCGCTGGCCTGCGCCGCCGTGCTGTCGGTCATGCTGGTCGCCGGGCTGCTCGCCCACCGGCCGCACGGCTTCTTCGTCTTCAAGGAAGGCTACGAATACGTTCTGGTCCTCGGCGTGCTGGCCCTGGCGCTCGGCGCCTGGGGGCCAGGGGAGTACGCGGTGGACACGGCGGCCGGTATCGCGGTGACCGGGTGGGCGGGCGCCGGAGCAGTGCTCGGACTGGGGACCGTGGCGACCGCCGGCCTGCTCGCCGTGTTCTGGCGCCCGGGGAGGGCGACATGAGCAGAGCGGCCGCGCGCGTGGGGTTCATCGGACTGGGCAGTCAGGGTGCGCCCATGGCACGCCGCATCATCGCGGCGGGACACGAGACGACCCTGTGGGCCCGCAGACCCGCCACCCTGGCCTCGTTCGCGGACAGCGGCGCCGAAGCGGCCCGCTCGCCGGCCGAACTCGCCACCCTGAGCGACCTGGTGTGCCTGTGCGTCGTGGACGACGCCGATGTCGAGCAGGTGGTCACCGGCCCGGACGGAGTTCTCGCCGGACTGCGCCGGGGCGGAGTGATCGCCATCCATTCGACCGTGCATCCCGACACCTGCCGCCGCCTGGAGGCGTCGGCCCGCACATGCGGTGTCTCCCTCGTGGACGCGCCGGTCAGCGGGGGCGGCCGGGCCGCCGAACAGGGATCCCTCGTCGTCATGGCGGGCGGGGACCCCCAGGTCTTCGCCTACTGCCGCCCGGTGTTCGCCACCTACGGCGACCCCGTCGTCCACCTCGGTCCGACGGGCTCCGGCCAGCTCGCGAAGATCCTCAACAACCTGCTGTTCACGGCCCACTTGGGGCTCGCCTCGGAGGTGCTGGGGCTGGGGGCCACCCTCGGTCTCGACCGTGCCGCGCTGAGCCGGATACTGCCACGCGGCAGCGCCGCCAGCTTCGCGCTGGAGCGGGTCGCCGACGCCGACGGCGGCCTGGACCGCATCGCCGCCCACGCGGGGGCCCTGCTCGCCAAGGACGTCCGCCTCTTCGCCGAGATCGCGGACCGGGGCTGCGTCCGTGACGGAGCGGTACTCCAGGAGGCCGCCCTGGCCGCTCTCGCCGCCATGGGCCGGAGATCGTAGAACCGGTACGCGCACTCGCCCCGGGGCGGCGCCCCTGCGTACTGTGTGGGCACCTCTCCACCGGCAAAAGGGGCAGGACATGGTGTCGGAGCAGCGTGAGCGGATCCTGGAGGCGGCGCTGGAGGTGCTGGCCGCTCGCGGGTTCAAGGGCACCTCGATCGACGCGGTGGCGGAGCGGGCCGGTCTGACCCGGCAGGGCGTCCTGCACTACTTCCCCAGTAAGAAGCGGCTGCTGCTGGAAGTCCTCGACTTCCGTGAAGCGCTGCACCGCGAGAACCTGTCGGACCGGCGGGTGGGGGAGGACTGGGCCGGTGACTTCGCCGAGGCCGTCGCGTTCGAACAGAGCCACCCGTCTCTCGCCACCGTGCACAGTGTGATGCTGGCCGAGGCGGTCACCGGCCAGGAACCGGCCGCCGACTACGTCCAGCAGCGGTGCCGCTCCCTGCAGGACCATTTGGCCGCGAGCCTGACCGAGCGCTACGGAGAACACCTGCCCAGCGGGCTGAGCGCGCCCACCGCGGCCGCCGCCGTCCTGGCACTGGTGGAGGGGGTCCACCAGTTATGGCTGGTGGACCCCGAAGCGGAGCTGGAGACGGACCGCTATCCGCGGATCGTGCGGGACACGGTGGCGGTCCTGCTCGGCACCGATTCCCTCGCCGATCCCGCCGCCGAACCCGGCACCCACCCTGCCCCTCATCCCCACGATCCCGCCACCGGTCCCGCCGCCGACCTCGATCCCACAGACGGTCAGTCCCTCGCGACGAACGGGTAGATGCGGGTGAAGTCGGCACCGGGTTCCGCCTCGCTGAAGGCATCCCACACCGAGCCCGTCACCGCCCCCATGGTCCGAGTGCCGCTCAGCCGCCGCACCTCGTCCAGGTAGAGCCGGACGTCCTTGGCCATCAGCGTGTTGCTGAACCCGGAGGCGTAGCGACCGGTGAGCACCTCACCCGGGAACTTGTCCGCGCTGGCGCCGCTGCGTCCGCTGGAGGCGTTGAGCACCTCCACCATCACGGCCGGGTCCAGTCCGGCGGCCTGCCCGAAGGCGACGGCCTCGCTGGTCGCGGCCAGCGCGGTCGCGGACAGGAAGTTGTTGGCCAGCTTCAGCGCCTGTGCCTGTCCGGGCCGGTCGCCGACCCTGCGCCGCCGGTCACTGAGCCCGGCCAGCACCGGCTCCACCTGGGCACAGTCCCCGTCCGTCCCGGCGTACATGACCATCAGGGTGCGTTGCCGCGCTCCGGCCACCCCGCCCGACACGGGCGCGTCCACGTACGCCGGGCCCATCGCGGACAGCGCGCGGGCGGCTGCCACCCCCACCGTGGACGTGTCCACGACGTGGGTGACCTGCCGGTCCCGGGCACCCGCGAGATCCCGCACCACCTCCTGGCAGACGGCCCCGTCCGGCAGGCTGAGCACCACGGTTTTGGCCGCGCGCGCCACGTCGGCCGGGCTCGGGACCCAGCGGGCGCCCAGCGGGGTGCGCGCGGGCCCGGCGGCGTCGTACGCCACCACCTCGAACCCGGCCCCGACCAGGTTGGATGCCAGCGCGCCGCCCATGGCACCCAGACCCACGAATCCGACCGGACCCGGCCGGGCGCCGGATCGCGCGGTCATGTCCCCTCCCTGGCGCCGCGGACCTCGCGGACGGCCGTGCGGGCCGAGTTGCCGGCCGGGGCACCGCAGTAGGCGGTGATCTGGAACAGCAGTTCGTCGACCTCGGCGTCGGTCACCCCGGCGCGCGGCGCGGCCCCGAGATGGAGACGGAACTCCTCCATCCGTCCGAGCGCCGCGGTCATGGCCAGCACCAGCAGACTGCGGTCGCGGTTGTCCAGCGGCCCACCGCGCGCCCACGCGCCCCACGCCACCGACACCAGGTAGTCCTGGAACTCGGCAGGTACGGAGTCTCCCGGCGGCAGTCGCGTGCCGTCGTCGCCGAGAACCTGCGCGCGAGCCGCGCCCGCGGCACGCCGCCACTCGCCGTCGTCCATCCACCCCTCCTTCCCGGGCTCGGCGCGCAGCCGAGCCCGACTCCGGTCAGCCGCGTTTCTGCCGAGTCGCAGTCAATGCGGTCATCGCCGCACGGCGGCCTTGCGGTGGAGCGGCAGATCCCGCGAGGACGAGCCCACCCAGACGTCGCGGGACCCGGTGCCCGTGACCCAGCCCTCCGCAGCGCCGTGCCAGTACTGGAGTTGCCGCTCGGCCACGGTGATCGTGACGCGACGGGACTCGCCGGGGCCCAGGCGGACCTTCTGGTAGCCCACCAGCTTCCGGATCGGTTGCTCGGCGTTCCTCACCTTGGGGCTGGGGCTGGGGCCGAGGTAGACCTGCGGGACCTCCTGGCCGGCGCGTTTTCCGGTGTTCTTGATCCTGAAGCTGACGCTCAGTCCTTCGGGCCGCGGTGTGACCTTCAGGTCGCTGTAGGAGAACGTCGTGTAGGTCAGGCCGTAGCCGAAGGGGAACAGTGTCTTCATCTTCTGCTGGTCATACCAGCGATGGCCCACGAAGACGCCCTCGGAGTAGTCCTGCTGCCCGTCGACGCCCGGGTATCGCCGAGGCATACCACTGACGATCGTGTGCGCGTCGTCCAGCGGGAAGGTCTGGGTGAGCCTGCCCCCTGGCACGGCGTCGCCGAAGAGCAGCCGTGCGGTGGCGGTCCCGCCCATCTGACCGGGGTAGTACATCTCCAGCACGCTCTTGACCGAGTTCAGCCACGGCATCGTGACGGGTCCGCCGGTGTTCAGGACGACGATCGTGTTGCGGTTGGCCTTGGCGACCGCCGACACGAGGGCGTCCTGCTCGTGAGGCAGCACCAGCGTGCCGCGGTCCGCGCCCTCGGTCTGCTCGTTGTAGACGAACACCACGGCGGTCCTGGCCTTCTTGGCGGCGGAGACGGCAGCGGCCAGATCGGCCCGCGCGGTCTGCGGCGGGGTCCAGGTCAGTTGTACCTGCAGCTTCGCGTCGTCGTGGTAGCCATCCACCTTCACGCCGATCTCGTGCTTCCCGGCCTTGAGGTGGACCCGTGCCGAGGTGCTGGTGAGCGCGTCGGCGCGGTAGCTGTGCCCGCCGGCGACCTCCTTGCCGTCGACGGTCAGCGACCGGTCGCTCAGCGTCGAGCGGACGCTGAGCAGGTAGTCGCCGTCCTCGGGTGCCGTCAGCGTGCGCGTCTGGTCGAAGAGTCTGCCCGTGAGCGCGTCGTCGCCGGTGTGGTCGATCGCTCCGCCCGACAGCGCTGAGCCGGGGATGACCGTGCCGATGGTGTCGACACCCGGATGGTACGAGACCTCCGCGCCGTGTCCCGCCCGCTTGACGATCTCCTCGCGTGGGGCGGTCACGGTGGTGGGATTCACCTGGGAGCTGCCCTTGCCCCCGATCACGGGAGCGACGGCCGGGGTGCCGATGAGCGCGATGTCGCGGGCCGCTCCCCGGGTGAGCGGCAGGGCGTCGCCCTTGTTGCGCAGCAGGACGGCACCGTCCTCGGCGACGCGCTGGGCGACGGCGTTACTCGCCTTGGTGTCGAACCGGGGGCGCGCCGGCAGGGAGCAGCCCGGCACAGGCCCCTTGGGAGATGCGCAGCGCAGCAGGCCGAACCTCTCCATGACCCCGAGGATGCGTGTGACGGACCGGTCCAGAGCCGTGACCGGTATCGAGCCGTCCTGTATCGCGGCCTTGAGCGGGGCACCGAAGTAGTCGGGGCCGATGGGCGGACCGGGCATGTCCTGGTCGAGTCCGCGGAGGATGTCGGTGGTGGCGCGGGTCCCTGACCAGTCCGACATCACCCACCCGCTAAATCCCCACTGCTCCCGCAGTATGGAGGTCAGCAGGGTGTCGTTGCTGCAGGAGTGCGTACCGTTGACCTTGTTGTAGGAGCACATGACGGATCCGGTGCCGGCCTTGACGGCTGCTTCGAAACCGGGGAGTTCGACCTCGTGCAGCGCCTGCTCCCCGACGTTGGCGTTGATGGTCTGGCGATCGGTCTCCTGGTTGTTGGCCGCGAAGTGCTTGGTCGTGGCGATCAGGCCCTCGTCCTGGATGCCGCGGACCTCCTGGCCCACCATGCGGGAGTTGACGAGCGGGTCCTCGCTGTAGGACTCGAAGTTGCGGCCCGCGTAGGGCACGCGGATGGTGTTGACCATCGGAGCGAGCACCGCGTCCATACCCCGGGCACGTCCGTCGCGGCCGAGGACCCTTCCGTACTCACGCGCCAGCCGGTCGTCGAACGAGGAGGCGAGGGCCACCGGCACCGGCATCGCCGTCGAGGAGGGGGCGGCGCGCGTACCGGCCGGACCATCACTCATCCGCAGCGGCGGAATCCCGAGCCGGGCCACACCGGGGATGTATCCGGACTCACCGATCTCCCGTTGCCGCGGATCGTCCCAACGGCCCTGGACGAACGACAGCTTCTCGTCCAGGGCCATCTTCGCGACCAGTCGCGAGACCCCGTCGGGGGCGCTCGCCGCGGACTGTCCGGGGAATCCTCGGGGAGCGACCCCCAGTACGGCGACAGCGGACACGGTGATCAACATGCTGGCGAGCCGAAGCCTTCTCCTGCGGCCCGACCCGGTCGTGTTCGTGCGGCGTGTTGGCATCAAACCTCCTCGTTCCTCGATGCACCGTCGTCTGCCGGCATCTGCGGACGGGCCGCCGGCGCGGACGGGCTTCGGTGATGCGGTCAGCGAACCGGCAGGACCGGAGGGAATCGGGACCAGGCGTCGACGAGCCGGAGGCCGGGGACGGGGGTGGGGGGCGCGAAGAGCTGTGACGCCGGTGAGGCCAAGTTACCGGTGAGCGGAAAGCAACTCAATAGACAACCTCAAAGCTCATTGAGCAAGTTCTGGAAACGTAGTTCTCCAAAACTGAGACTGTTGTTATCGTAGGCCCGTCCCCCAGAGCGGAGGTTCCGACCCATGGCGCACTTCCCCAAACCCCCCGAGGGCAGCTGGACCGAGCACTTCAAGATCGACACCGGGCCCGTCTCCTACGCCGACTCCATCTCGCCGGAGTTCTACGAGCTGGAGCGGGACGCCGTCTTCCGCCGGACCTGGCTGAACGTCGGGCGCGTCGAGCAACTGCCCCGCAAGGGCAGCTACTTCACCAAGGAACTGGACGCCGCCCGGGCCTCCGTCGTCGTGGTGCGCGGCACGGACGGCGAGGTGCGTGCCTTCCACAACGTGTGCCGCCACCGCGGCAACAAGCTCGTGTGGGACGACTACCCGCGCGCGGAGACCAAGGGCACCTGCCGGGCCTTCACCTGCAAGTACCACGCCTGGCGCTACGACCTGGAGGGCAAGCTCACCTTCGTCCAGCAGGAGTCGGAGTTCTTCGACATCGACAAGTCGAAGTACGGGCTGATGCAGGTGCAGACCGAGGTGTGGGAGGGGTTCATCTTCGTCAACCTCGACCCGCACAACACCACGCCTCTCAAGACCTACCTCGGCAAGTTCGCGCAGGGCATCGACGGCTACCCGTTCCACAAGCTGACCCGGGTGCACAAGTACCGCGCCGAGATCGGCAGCAACTGGAAGCTGTTCATCGACGCGTTCGCCGAGTTCTACCACGCGCCGATCCTGCACGCCGGCCAGTACGAGTCCGGCGAGGCCGCCAAGATCAAGAAGTACGGCTACGAGGCCCTGGCCTACGACATCGACGGCCCGCACAGCATGGTCTCCTCCTGGGGCGGTATCGCGCCCCCCAAGGAGAAGGCGATGGTCAAGCCCATCGAACGGGTGCTGCGCAGCGGCCTGTTCGGCGCGTGGGACGCTCCCGACATCGGCATGACGACCGAGGAGCTGCCGCCCGCGATCAATCCGACCCGCAGCAAAGTCTGGGGCATGGATACGTTCGTGTTCTTCCCCAACTTCATGCTGCTGATCTGGCGGCCCAACTGGGTGCTGACGTACCACTACTGGCCGACGTCGTACAACACCCACATCTTCGAGGGCACCTGCTACTTCGTCCCGCCGGAGAACGGCTTCCAGCGGCTCCAGCAGGAACTCGCCGCCGTGACCTTCAAGGAGTACGGCCTCCAGGACGGCAACACCCTGGAGGCGACCCAGACGATGCTGGAGTCGCGCACGGTGGACCAGTTCCCGCTCTGCGACCAGGAGGTCCTGCTCCGCCATCTGCACAACACCACGCAGAGCTACGTGCGCGAGTACCAGCAGCGCAACGCCGAGGCGCCCACCTCCTGAGACGCCCTCCGCCCGAAGACGCCCGCCGAACAGACAGGGAGACCTTTGACATGGGCAACGTCTTTCCCCCCGACTTCGCCGCGCTGGAACCGTTCGCGGACTGGGCGGTCCGCGGCGAGCGGGCCCGCTACGCCAAACGCGTCAGCAGCACCATGGAGGAGCTTCAGGCCTTCTACGACGTGGCGTATCCGCTTCTCCAGCAGCACACCGAGTATCTGGAGAACCTCAGCCTCGACGGGATCAGCGACGAGGACAAGCACCTGCTGTGGGCGTTCTGCGCACTGGTGACCGTCGCCTTCCCGGTGGAGGCGTGGGGTCAGCCGAGGGTCCCGGACAGCGGCCCGTCCAGCATCGACGCCGTCATCGAACCCGCCGTGTGATGGCCGCTCGGGAAAGGACGCCGGACACGACACCGCAGCCGCCCGTGCTGCTGCGGGCGGCGCGCCTCCTGGACGTCGACAAGGGCGAGATCGTCGAGCCGGGCCAGGTGCTGGTGGTGGGCGAGCACATCGCCGAGGTCCAGCCGGCTCGGCTCCCCGAGGGTACGGTCGTCCGTGACCTCGGGGACGTCACCCTGCTGCCGGGCCTGATGGACATGGAGGTCAATCTCTTCCTCGGCGGCCGGGATCACCGCAGTCCGCTGATCCCGGTCCAGGAGGATCCGGCCGTACGGACCCTGCGCGCGGCCGCCAACGCCCGTCGCACGCTCCAGCGCGGCTACACCACCGTGCGCAACCTCGGCCTGTTCGTGCAGACCGGGGGAGTGCTGCTGGACGTCGCGCTGAAGAAGGCGATCGACCTGGGCTGGGTCGAGGGCCCGAGGGTGGTGCCCGCCGGGCACGCGATCGCCCCGACCGGCGGGCATCTCGACCCGACCATGTTCCAGGCGTTCGCGCCGGGCGTGCTGCCCCTCACCGTCGAGGAGGGCATCGCCAACGGGGTGGCGGAGGTACGCAAGGCGGTCCGCCACCAGATCAAGTACGGGGCACGGGTCATCAAGGTGTGCGCCTCCAACGGGGTCATGTCGCACACCGGCCCCGCCGGCGCGCAGCAGTACTCCGATGAGGAGCTGCGCGCCATCGTGGACGAGGCGCACCGCGCGGGGCTGAAGGTTGCCGCGCACTGCATGGGCGACACGGCGATCCGGGCCGCCCTGGAGGCCGGCATCGACTGCATCGAGCACGGCTTCCTGGCGAGCGACGCCACCCTCGACCTGATGGTCGAGCGCGGCACCTTCCTGGTCGCCACCACCTCGCTCACCGAGGGCATGGACACCGCGCACGCGGATCCGGCGCTCCAGGCGAAGGCCGCCGAGGTCTTCCCGCGCGCCCGCGAGTCCACCGCCCGCGCGATCCGCCGCGGGGTCAAGGTCGCTCTCGGCACCGACGCCCCCGCCATCCCGCACGGCAGGGGCGTCATGGAGCTCCTGGCCCTCGCCGACCGGGGCATGCGGCCGATCGACGCCCTGCGCGCCGCGACCACCGTCGCCGCCGACCTGATCGACGCCGACGACCGGGGCCGGATCGCCCCCGGACTGCTCGCCGACGTCATCGCCGTACCGGGCGACCCGCTCACCGACCTGTCCGTCGCCGGAAGGGTGTGCTTCGTGATGAAGGGCGGCCGGGTGTACCGCGACGACGACACACCGGCCTCCTGACCCGCTGACGTCTACGGGAAGCGGCGGGAAACGGTGGTAAGCCGACCACGGCATCGACGAGTTGGCGCACGACTCGCGAGGCTGAGAAGGCCGCTTGCACGGGCGGAGGCTGTCCGACAAAGGGCCTGCGGAAGCGTTGAGAACGCCATGCCAAAGCCACTAGTTTGCATTGGCGTCCGTCAAGGCAGTGGAGGGAATTCTGTGACCCGAAGACTCAACCTGTTATCGACCGCGGTCCTGACGTGCGGCGCCCTGGTGGGTGTCAGCACACCGGCTGGTGCGGCCGACCCCGCACCGGAGGTGATCCCGATCGACCTGCTGCTGGCCGGCTCCTACACCGACGCGGCCCGCGAGGCGATCGAGGTCTGGAACAAAGCCGTCCCGACGATCAAGTTCGTCGAGCAGGACACTCCGGCGGCGCTGCGGGTCATGGAGTACAAGACGGCCAGGGGCGTCCAGTCCCACGTCAACATCAAAGGCGCAGGCCGGGGTTGGGTGTACCTGGAAGTCGGGGACGCCCAGTTGTACAAGCCTTCTCGCATCGTCGTCCACGAACTGGGTCACATCCTGTCGCTTCCCGACCTGGGCCCGGGCAGCCCCTGCACCAAGGTGATGTCAGGCGCCTGGGGTGGGTCGGACTGCGTCAACGTCCAGCCCGACGCCAGTGAGAAGGCCGCCGTCAGGGACTTCTTCGCCGCGAACGACGTCGGCGACAAGGTCCCGTGGTGGGGCTCAGGACTTGCCGCACGGTAGAGGTGATTGTCGCCGGGCCGCCCACCGCGGCCCGGCTTCCGCTCGTCAGCGGACACGCGCTGACTGACGGGCGACTCACCGCGGGCTGGGGACGGCGGGGGCCTGGACGGATGTGGCGCAGCGGACGTCGTCGCTGCTCAGAGCCGCCATCAAGGTGATCGCGCCGGCTTCGAGGGCGCGGCGGCCGTCGGCGCCGGTGTAGCAGAGCCGCTCGAGGGGGGCTTCGAGGACGAACTCCTTCGACGCCCCGGCGGTCAGCGCCAGACGTTGGAACGCGAGCAATTGGCGGACCGGGCGCACAACGCTCGCGTACTCGTCCCGGGCGTAGAGCTGCACTACGGTCTCGCCGTCCCGTTCGCCGGTGTTGGAGACCTTCAGCGGGACGCGCACGGTGCCCTCCGGCGTGACCTCGGCGTCACCGGTGAGCTCCACGTCGAAGACGGTGTAGGACAGCCCGTGACCGAACGCGAACAGCGGGCTCTGGTCGTCCAGGTCGATGTAGGCGTAGGTGTCGCCGGTGGGGTGGTCGTAGCCGCTGCCGTGCCGGTGTCCGTGGTAGGCGGGGACCTGCCCGAGGTGACGGGGGAAGGTGGCCGGGAGCCTGCCGCCGGGGTCCGCGGCGCCGAGCAGTACCGACGCGATCGCGGAGCCCGCCACCTCGCCGAGCAGTGGGGCCAGCAGCAGCGCGGAAGAAGCCCGGGCGACGCGTTCCAGGAGCAGCGGGCGGCCCGACACCACGACCGTCACCACCGGCTTTCCGGTGGCGGCCAGCCGCTCGACGAGCTCCTCCTGGTTGCCGGGGAGCGACGGCGACGTGCTGGAGCGGCCCTCGCCCGCCGTGTTGCCGCCGACCCGGCCGCTGCGTTCACCGACGACAGCGATGATCACATCGGTGTCCGCGACGAGGGCCGACACCCGCCCCGCGTCGATGGGCTCGCGTGAGGTGAAGGAGCCGAGCGGCACTTCGGTGACCGGGGCTCCGTGTGCCTCCAGCGCGTCGAGAACCGTACGGGCGTCCGGATGCAGGGCCCTGGCCATCTCCTCGAAGCGCGGCTGGAGTTGGCCCAGCGGAGTGGTCACGATGTCGGGGGCGGCGAAAGTCACCGGGTCGATCCCGTCGACTTCTCCACTGCGCACCGCCCTGATCGCGGCCGTCATCTCGGCGGCGGCGGCCGACGTGTACGCCCCGAAGTGGATGCGCAGTTCCGCGGCGGCGGGGCCGGTCACAGCGATGCGGGGCAGCGTGCCCGTGAGCGGCAGGGTGCCGTCGTTGCGGAGCAGGACCAGGGCCCGTTCGGCGATGGCCTCGCGGGTCGCGGCGGCCGCCACGGCCTCCGGCTGCGGGCCGGGCGTGCGATCGGCCGCGGGGCGGGCTCGGAAGGAGGGGACGAGCCCGACCCTCGCTTTGATTGTCAGGACCCGTGCGACGGCCTGGTCGATCACCTTCTCGTCGAGCCTGCCGGAGGCGACCTCCTCCACCATGTGCGGATAGTCGCACGCCTCGGGCAGTTCGGAGTCCAGGCCCGCCGTCAGAGCCTGCGCGGCCGCGGCGCCGGGCGAGTCGGCCGTACGGTAGCGGGTGCGCAGCATGCCGACCGACTCGTAGTCGCTCACCACCAGACCGTCGAAGCCGAGTTCGCCGCGCAGGAACTCGGTGAGCAGCGACCGGTTGGCAGCCGCCGGTATGCCGTCGATGTCGTTGTACGAGTTCATGACCAGCGACAGGCCGGCCTCGGCGATGGCGCGGCGGAACGGCTCGGCGTGCTCGTCGACCAGGGTGCGCCGGCCGAGCTGGGTGGTGGCCATGTTGAGGCCACCCTCGGAAGCGCCGAAGCCCAGGAAGTGCTTGCCGGTGGCGAGGATCTCCGCACCGGGTTCCGTCCCGTCGCCGCCCTGGATGCCCTGGACGTAGGCGACCGCGCACTGCGCCGAGAGCTCCGGGTCCTCCCCGTACGTCTCATGGACCCGTCCCCAGCGCGGGTCGCGGCTGATGTCCATCACCGGCGCGAACACCAGGTGGACCCCGAGGTCCCGCATGTGTGCGGCGGTGACCCGGGCCACGGACCGGACGAGAGCGGGGTCCCAGGTCGCCGCCTGCGCCCAGGCCGTGGGGAACTGTTCACCCGAGGCGTGCAGGAAGCCGTTGACGCCCTCGAAGTGAACCAGCCCGCCGATCCCGAAGGGTGAGGCCTCCCGCACCGCCTGCTGGACCCTGGCCAGCGCGGAACGCAGGCTGCCCGCGTCCTGGCCGAGGAACCAGCCCAGCGAGAGGTGTCCCACCCCGTGCGGGCGCTGCTCGGCGACGCGTTCGACGGCGAGTGCCGGCCCGCCGCGCGGGTCGAAGCGGATCAGGCCCGGCAGGTTCAGGCCGCCGAGCTGGGCCACCTTCTGCTCCAGGGTGAGCCTCTCGACCAGACGGTCGACGGTGTGGGACAGGCTCGTGCTCATGGGTGCTCGGTCCTTCTCGTGAAGTGCGGTGCTCGCGGAGTGCGGGAGTGGAGGGGTGCAGGGGTGCGGGAGTGTCGGCCGGGCGACCCGGCCCCCGGCCGATCGGGTGCGTCAGCCGGAGCTCGAGGGCTTCCGGCCGCCCAGGGACGACCAGCGGCCCTTGAGCGCGTGGGCGGCGGCCTTGGGACGGCGGTCGCGAGTGAAGACGCCCTTGCGGTTGCCGTCCACGCGGTGGATGCCGTTGGAGGTCTGGAAGTCGGCGAAGTTCCACACCTGTTCCCCCACGACCGCCGCGCAGCGGTCGAAGGCCCGGTGGTTGGCCTCCAGGTACGCCGCCTGGTACTCCTCCGTCCACGGCTGGTCCCACACCGAATGCAGCCCCGGCAGGGTGTCCGCGCCGTACTCCGTGATCAGGATCGGTTTGGTGTACTTCTCGCACCAGCCGCGCAGGTCGGCCTCCATGTAGGTCTCGGCGGTGGCCAGGTCGCCGATGGCGATGTACCAGCCGTAGTACCGGTTGAGGCACAGCACGTCGAACAGGTCGGCGATGAGGTCGTTCTTGAAGGTGGTGAGCAGCGAGGCGGTGTGGGAGACCGGGCGGGTGGGGTCGAGTTCGCGGGTGAGTTCGACGAGCGGTTCGAAGTACTCGCGGGCGCCCTCCTCGTGGGTGGACGGCTCGTTGGCGATGCACCACATGACGACGCTGGGGTGGTTCTTGTCCCGGGCGACCAGCTCGCGGATGGCCTGCGCGTGGGCGGCCCGGGTGTCGTCGTTGCAGGTGTCGGGCGAGTACGTCGGCGGGTGCTGCCTGCCACCCAGGCCGCCCTCGACGGCCAGGTTGATGCCGACGGCGGCGGTCTCGTCGATGACGACGATGCCCTGCCGGTCGGCGAGTTCGAGGACCTCCTCCGCGTAGGGGTAGTGGGTCGTGCGGAAGGAGTTGGCACCCGTCCACCGCATCAGCTGGAAGTCGTGGACGAGGTAGGCGTCGTCATGGCCCTTGCCGCGCACCGGGATGTCCTCGTGCTTGCCGAAACCGGTGAAGTAGAACGGCTCGCCGTTGATGAGGAACCGGGTCCCGCGGACCTCGACGGTCCGTACGCCGAAGGGCTGGGTGTAGGTGTCGAGGACCGTGTCGCCGTCGACGATCTCGGCGACCAGGTCGTAGAGGTACGCCGCGCCCGGCCGCCACGGTGTCACATCGTCGATGCGTACCGTGCCGCTCGCCCCGTCGGCCGCGGCGACCTCGGCCCCGGCGGCGTCGAGGACGCGGACCCGTACGGCCGCGGCGGCGCTGGTCTCCACCTCGTACGCGACCGTGCCGGTGGTCGCGTCCAGGCCGGTGACGACGGTGATGTCCTCGATGTGGACGGACGGCACGCTGTACAGCAGCACCGAGCGGGCCAGGCCCGCGTAGTTGAAGAAGTCGTGGTGGTACGTCTGGGTGCGTCGGCCGTCCTGGGCGACGGTGATCCGGCCGGGCGGAACCGTGGTGTGGGTCAGCTCGTTGCTGACGCCGATGGTCAGCCGGAACTCGCCGCCCGCCCTGACCTGCTCGGTGATGTCGGCCTCGAACGGGGTGTAGCCGCCGATGTGTTCGGCGACCAGCACGTCGTCCACGTACACCCGGCCCTCGTGGGTGGCGGCACCGACGCGCAGGATGACGCGCTCACCGGCCCAACCGCGTGGCACGCGGACGGTGCGCTGGTACCAGACCCGGCCGACGTGGTCCCGAACGGCGCTGTCGGTGAACTGGTCGTTGTAGCTGGCGGGTACGGCGGCCTCGAGCGGGGTGTCGAGCGTCCGGGTCCACGGCTGCTCACCCACGGCGGTGCTGATCGCGAATCTCCACAGACCGTCCAGGGAGACCAGGTCGCGGGTGGCGGTGGCGCGGGGCTTCAGCATGTCGTTCGACTCTCCGGGGGTGTGGGGCAGGTGCGGTGGAGTGGGGCATGCGGGTCGTGTCAGCCGGCCGTGTGGAGACCGGACGCGTCGTAAGGCCCCACGGCGGCGTGCTCGTACGTCATGGCGCTCAGCCCTCAGCCAGGACGGTCCGGCCGCCGCGGGCGACCTCGCCCAGCCAGGCGAGGCTCGGTTTGGGGTGTCGCTCGAAGGTCTCGCGGTCCACCGCGATCAGCCCGAAGGTGGGCTTCCAGTGGCCCCACTCGTAGTTGTCGAGGGCGCTCCAGTGCAGGTATCCGCGTACGTCCACCCCGTCGTCCACGGCGGCGAACAGGTGCCGCAGCGCCTCGCCGGTGTAGGCGATACGGCGGCTGTCGTCGGCGGTGGCGATGCCGTTCTCGGTGACGAGGACCGGGACATGGCCGGTGGTCTGCCAGGCGTGGCGGACCGCGATGCCGAGCGCGTCGGGGCGGTAGGCGTTACCGGTGAGGGTGGTGTCGGGGCCCTGCGGGTGCGGGACGACGCCGCCGGCGTCGACGTTCTGGCTGGAGTAGGACTGGACGCCGATGAAGTCGTCGCCGCGCACGGCCTCCAGGTAGAGATCCTCACGGACGTAGCGGACCTCCTTGAGCCTGTCCTCGTGGCCGGGGAGGGCGGTGAGGGCCTGGCAGGCCACCGTCCAGCCTACGGAGGCGTCCGAGTACTTTCGGAGGATCTCGCGGGCCGCGTGGTGCGCCTCCGTGAGGCGAGCACCGATCACCGGGTCCGGGTCCGGCAGGACGGGGCGGGCCGCGCCCTCCACGGTCGGGCTCATCCACTTCTTCGCGCCTTCGGGGTCCTCACGCGCGGCCTTGTACATGCCGGCCATCAGCGCGAGCATGTTGGGCTCGTTGATGGTGCACACCCAACGGACGTCCTCGAGGATGCCGAGGGCCGCGCGCACGTACGCCTGGAAGCGCTCCACGGCCCGCTCCCCCGTCCAGCCGCCCTCCGCGGCGAACCACTGGGGGCTGGTGAAGTGGTGCAGGGTGACGACCGGTTCGAGACCGAGGCAGCGGGCGGTGTCGATCATGCGCCGGTAGTGGGCGAGTTCGGCGCGCGAGACATGACCCGCAACGGGCTCGATGCGCGCCCATTCGATGCTGAAGCGACACGCGTTGAGGCCGGCCTCGGCGAGCAGCCGCATGTCCTCCTCGTAGCGGTGGTAGCTGTCGCAGGCGTCGCCACTGCGCTCCATGCCGGGGCGACGGCCCTCACGGGCCCAGAAGTCGCTGTTGACGTTGTTTCCCTCGACTTGGTGGGCGGCGGTGGCGGCGCCCCACAGGAAGCCCTCTGCCGTCTGCTTCACGGTCGTTCTCCTTTGCTGTGCGGGGGAGTTGACAGCCATCGCCTACGGGATGGGCTCCGCGGTGGCCGGCCGCCGGCGCCCCGCACGGCGAGCCCGCTGGCGCACGGGGTCGGAGACCGGTGCGGCGAGCATCAGCGCTCGGGTGTAGGGGTGTTCGGGCCTTGAGGTGACCTGGACGGCGGGGCCGCACTCCACGATGTCGCCGCGGTGGATGACGCTCACCCGATGGCTGACGTGCCGGATGACCGCCAGGTCGTGCGAGACGAAGAGATAGGCGACTCCGGTACGGCGCTGGATGTCGACGAACAGGTCGAGCACACGGGCCTGGTTGGACAGGTCGAGTGCGGAGACGGGTTCGTCGCAGACGATGAGCCGGGGAGCGGGCGCCAGTGCCCGGGCGATCGCGACGCGCTGGCGCTGACCGCCGCTGAACTCGCGGGGCAGACGCTCGTAGGAGTCGCCCGGCAGGCCCACCTGGTCCAGGAGTTCACCGATCCTGGCCCTGGCCTGACCGGCCTCGATCCCCTGGACGCGCAAGGGCTCGCTGAGGATGTCGCCGACGGCGAGCGCCGGGTTGAGCGAGCCGTAGGGGTCCTGGAAGACGACCTGGATGTCCCGCGCCAGTGCGCGACGGCTCTTGCGGGTGGCGTGGGTGATGTCCTGCCCGGCGAAGGTGATGGTGCCGCCCGAGGCCGCCACCAGACCGAGCACGGCCCGGCCGATCGTCGTCTTGCCGGAGCCTGACTCGCCGACCAGGCCGTGCGTCTCGCCTTCCGCCACATCGAGCGACACTCCGTGCAGCACCTCGTCGGGGCGGGCGCGGAAGCCCCGTCCGGGAAAGGTGACGCGCAGGTCGCTCACGTCGAGGAGCGCGCTCATCGCAGGGTCTCCTTCACGGCGGCGGCGGGCCGAGCGGGTGCGTCGGCGCGCACGGTGTTCTCGTCGAGGATCGAGTCGAGGAGCATCCGCGTGTACGCGTGCTGCGGATCGCGGAAGAGTTCCTCGGTCTCGCCCGTCTCGACGACCGTGCCCTCGCGCATCACGGCGACGCGGTCGCAGATGTCGGCCACCACACCGAAGTTGTGGGTGACGAGCAGCACCGCCATGTTGAGTTCCTTCCGCAGATCACGCAGCAGGTCGAGGATCTCGGCCTGCACGGTGACGTCGAGCGCGGTGGTCGGCTCGTCCGCGATCAGGAGCAGCGGCCGGCTGGCGACAGCTCCGGCGATGAGCGCGCGTTGCGCCATGCCGCCGGAGATCTGGTGCGGATACGAGCGGAAGGTCCGCTCGGGGTCCGGGATGCCGACCCTGCCGAGCAGGGCGAGGACCCGGTCGCGGGCCTCGCCTCGCGAGAGGGGTGTCCCGGCGGACGAGGCGGCGGCGCGCACGCCCTCGACGAGTTGGGCGCCGACCGTGCAGGAGGGGTCCAGGTTGGACATGGGTTCCTGCGGTACGTAGGCGATGGCACGGCCGCGGACGGAACGGAGTTCGCGCTCACCGAGGCCGAGGAGTTCACGGCCGTCGAGCCGCACCGAGCCGCTTGTGATCACCGCTTCCGCCGGCAGCAGGCCGAGCACCGAGAACGCCGTCTGGGTCTTGCCCGAGCCGGACTCGCCGACCAGGCCGACGGTTTCGCCCGCGGCCACTTCGAGGGTGACGGAACTGACGACCTCCTTCAGTTCACCGGTCGGGCTAGGGTAGGCGAGCGACAGGCCCTCCACGGTCAGCAGCGCCCCGCCGACGCTCGGGGGCCTCTTCTCGGCCGCCTGGTAGTCGGGTGCGGAGATACGCGACGGCTTGGGCCGGTCGCCCTCCAGCGCGTCCCGCAGTGCGTTGCCCAGCAGTACAAGGCAGGCCGTGATGAGGCCGAGGAGCAGGCTGGGCCACAGGAACTGCAGCGGTTCCTCGTACAGGTTGGAGAACCCCTCGGCGATCATCGACCCGAAGCTGGGGACGGTGTCGGAACCGACGCCCAGGAAGGCGAGACCGGACTGGACGCTGATGGAGGCGCCGCACAGGAACGCGGTGGCGATGACGACCGGACCACGGACCACCGTGAGGACATGGCGGCGCAGGATGCGCCGGTCGGGCAGTCCCGAGACCCGGGCGGCATCGACGTACAGTTCGTTCTTCACACCGGCGACGAGGTTGCGTACGAGGCGGTAGATGCCCGGTGAGAGCAGCACACCGAAGATCAGCATGGTGACGCGGTAGTCGCCGCCGGTGACCGGCATGAGGACGATGAGCAGCAGCAGCCCCGGGAACGTCATGACGAGGTTGAACACCCACTCGGTGACGCCCCGCACACGGCGGTCGAAATATCCGCCGATCAGTCCGAAGGTGACACCGATGGCAAGGGCGACGACGGTGCCGATCAGGGCGGAGACGGCGCTGGTGTTGATGGAGCCCAGAAGCCTGGCGAAGATGTCGCGGCCGCTCTTGTCGCCGCCGAGGAGGTAGCCGTGCTCACCGGCGGCGGCGTTGACGGCAGCCAGATTGGCCTGGTTGGGCTCGTGGTCGCTCAAGCAGGGCGCGAGCAGCCCGAGCAGGACGACGCTCAGGAGCAGGGCCGCGCTGATGACGGCCTGGGGGTCGGCGAGCGGACGGCGCCGCGCCGTGACGCGCTTCGCCTCTGCCGAAGAGGTACCTGAGATACTCAACTGGCCATCCTCGCCTTCGGGTTGAGCCAGCCGTTGATGAGATCGACGACCAGGTTGACGATGACGACGAGGAGTACACCGAAGACGGTGATGCCCATGATGATCGGGACGTCTCCCTGCAGCGACGCGTTGAACGCGTACTGGCCGAAGCCCGGCAGGGCGAAGACCTGTTCGATGACGAGGGCGCCGCCGAGCATCTGGATGAACTCCAGGGACAGCACGGTCAGAGCCGGTCCGGCGGCGTTGCGCAAGGCGTGCCGCAGGACGATCGAGCGGGTCGGGATGCCCCGGGAGCGCAGGGTGCGGACGTAGTCCTTGCGCAGTTCGCCGATCATGGTGCCGCGGATCTGCGCCGTCAGGTTCGCGATGCCGCCCACCATCAGAGCGGCTACCGGGATGGCGATGCTGCTCGCCCAGCGGCTCGGGTTCTCGCCGAAGGGCGTGTATCCGGTGGCGGGAAACCAGTGCAGACGGAACGCGAGGACGTAGACGAGAGCGATCGCGATGAGCAGGTTCGGGATCAGGTAACCGATCATCGACGCACCCTGGGTGACGCGGTCGATGACGCCGCCGCGCGAGGCCGCGAGGACTCCGAGGACCACGCTGAGCACTGCGGTGATCAGCAGGGCCACGACGACGATCGACAAGGTGACGCCGAGACGGGCGCCGATCGCCCCGCGCACCGGCTCGGCGGTGAAGTACGAGGTGCCGAGATCACCGCCCAGGGCATGACCGAGCCACTCGAAGTACTGCATTACCAGCGGCTGGTCCAGGCCCAGTTGGGCCTTCTTGGCGGCGATGCTCTGCGGGGTCGCGCCGGCACCGAGGAGGGTTGCGGCGACGTCGTCGAAGGAGGTGCTGAGCAGTGCGAACGTGATCAAGGTGACCAGGACGGCGAGCACCAGGCCGGTGGCGAGGCGGCGCAGCACGTAGAGGAGCATGAGCGGGCTCGATTCGAGGAGGCGGCTGCTACTTGGCGACGCCGAACTGGCGGATGGTGGGGGCGGTCGAGGAGCCGTCACCCAGGTACGTGATGCCCTTGCCGGTCACCCACTGGGTGCCGACGAAGAAGAGGGGCGCCGTCCAGGCCTGCTCGACACCGAACTCGTTGACCTTGCGGTAGGCCGCGGCGGCCTTGACCGGGTCGGTCTGCCGGTCGGCCTCCGCGAGCAGGTCGGTCAGCCTCGGGTCGGTGGTGTGGAACGGGTTGCGGTAGCCGCCCTCGCCGTAGAAGGCCTTGGCGAGGACGGGGTCCGCGTCGAGGCCGTCCATGATGAGGAACATGGGGTACTTGCCCGACAGCAGGGCTGTCCCGCTCTGCTGGGGCGGTACCGGCTCCCAGGTCACCTTGACGCCGATGTCACCGAGCGCCTGCTGGATGATCGGCTCGAACTGCTTGATGTAGACAAAGCTCGGCATCTTCACCGAGAAGCCGTTCGCGTAGCCGGCCGCGGCCATCAGCTTCTTCGCGGCCTTGGTGTCGTAGGCGTATGTCTTGTTCAGTGCCTGGTCGTAGACCTGGCCCTTGGGCTTGAACACCTGCTCGGTCGCGACGCCGCCACCTCGCAGCATCTGCTGGACCAGCTTGTCGCGGTCGAAGGCCATGTTGATGGCCTTGCGCACACGTACGTCACCGATGGCCTTGAGCTTGGTACCCGCACGGTCGGCGAGGACCAGGTTCGCTCCGGCGGTCGCGCCGACCTCGGTCACCTTGAAGCCGGACGACTCCAGTTGGCTCAGGCGCGAGGCATCCACGGAACCGGCATTGGTCTCACCCGCCTTGAGGGCGTTGGCGGCGGCCGTCGGGTCGGAGATCACGCGCAGCTTGACGGTCTGGAACGGGTAGGCGGCCTTGTCCCAGTAGTCGTCGCGCTTCTTGAGCACGTATACGGATCCGTTGACCGTCTGTGCCTTGTCGAGGGTGTATGGACCCGAGCCGACCGGGTTCAGGGCGGCGCTCTTGTCCGTCATGGTCTTCGGGTCGCCGACGACGCCGGACGCCGACGACAGGGACGCGAGCAGGGAGCCGTCAGGCTGCTTGAGCTTGATGACGACGGTCGACGCGTCGGGCGCCTCGACGGACGCGACGGAGGCCAGGCTCCCTTGGTTGGGGCCGGGTGTCTTCACCATCAGGTCCAGGGTGGCCTTGACGGCGCTCGCGTCCACGGCCGCGCCCGAGCTGAACTTCATGCCGCCGCGCAGCTTCAGCGTGAGGGTGCGGGCGTCGTCGGAGTACTTCCAGCTCTCGGCGGCGCCGGGCTTGAGCTGCCCGTTGTTGTCCTCGATCAGGAGCGTGTCGTAGATCGACTGCCACACGTAGGCCTGCTGACCTCTCACGAGCTGGGTCGGTGCGAAGGAGTTGGGTGTGCCGAGTATGGACAGGGCGAGCGTCTTGGCACCGGAGGACGAACCGGCGGCCTGGTCACCGTCGCCGGCGCAGGCCGTGGCGGCAGTCGCGAGGAGCGCGGCGCCGACGGCGGCCGCAAGGGTCCGCGGGAGCCGCCGTGGACGGGAGGACCTGGAGGGTGTGCGCATGGGGAGTCCTTCGTCGCGAGAAGTGAGGAGCTGATCCTTCGTCAGTGCCATGCGTGAAGTCAGGAGCCGGCGGATGAGACGGCCGCGTGGCGAACGTGGCGGTCTGCCCGTGACGTGAGCTCGAACCCGCCAACTCTTACCGCCCGGTTGGTTTTCATTCGCAAGCTAGGACCCGGCGCGGGACCGGGGGAAGATGGGCGTCCTGCTTCGTAATCAGAGCGTTATCAAAGGGGGTTCGCCGTCGTGGACCGCACGGTGGCGGCTGCGCGAGCCCTTGCGTCGCTGCCCTTCGGCCGTCACAATCCCCGGCAACCACAAATCCGACCACTTGGTAAGTGTTCGGCCGGGAGGGGAACGCATCGTGACCGACGCCATGCCGCGGGGGCCGTACGCCAAGACGGCAGCCCGCCGTTCGGAAATCGTCCGGGCGGCGCGCGACAGTTTTGCCGAACACGGCTACGCCAAAGCTTCGTTGCGGAACATCGCGGAACGGGCCGGTATCACCCACGCGGGCCTGCTGCACCACTTCCGGAACAAGGACGAGCTGCTCGCCGCGGTTCTCGCCGAACGTGACAACGAGGAGTGGGAATACGGCAAATCCAAGGTGACCAGCCCTCAGGAGGTGGCCCGGTACCTCGGCGACACGCTGCGCCACCACCAGTCGAGCCCCGAGTTGATGCGTCTGTGGATCGAACTCGCCACCGCGGCGTCGCGCCCAGGGCATCCGGCGCACGCCTACTTCGCCCGGCGCTACAAGGACGGCCGCAGACGCTTCAGCGACGGCATGCACACGGACGCGGGCACGGGAAGGCTGCGCGCGGGCCTGAAGCCCGAACACGCGGCCGTCTTGTTGCAAGCCGTGCTCAACGGCCTGCAACTGCAGTGGCTGCTGGACGAGGAACTCGACATCGTGGGACCGTTCTGGGCCTTCCTGTCGCTGATCTATGAGGAGCCCGGGGACGACGGCCGAGCCGGGCCCGAGCCCCCCGCGGGTGAGTGACGCCGGTCCGGCCGTCGTGGGCACCCGTAGGTGACGCCATGGCGTGGCGCGCCGGGGAGTTCATCCGCGCCGATGCGTGGCCACCCCGTTCGGGCACCAGGCCCGCAGGAACTGCGCCATCGCCTCCACCTGCCGCATGCCCTGTGCGGAGGAGTCCTCGTGGATCCGCATGTCCACCGCGATGCCGGAGTGCGCCGCCCGGGTCGCGAAGGACAGCGTGTCGTCGAGCAGCACCTCCGTGCCGGCCGCGTGCAGTTGCAGCGGTGGCAGGCCGTGCAGGTTGCCGTGCAGCGGACTGAGCATCGGATGGTCGCGCGGGGTCGTCCCCGCGTACGTGGCCGCTCGGATCGGCAGCGCTTCCGCGTCCACGGTGCGGTCGGCGGCGGCGTTGAGCAGCAGGCTGGACGAGTCCAGCGTGAAATCCAGCACCGGTGAGGAGAGCACCGCGCAGGTCGGCAGCGTGGCGCCCGCGTCGCGGAGCCGCAGCAGCAGGCCGGCTGCGAGGGCCCCGCCGAGCCGCTTGCCCGCCACCGCCGCCGGCCCATGGGCGTGGCAGTGCTCCCAGGCTGACTGGACATCGTCCAACGCCGCCGGGAACCGGGGCCGGTAGCGGGCGCAGACGACCGCGTAGCCGGTGAGCCGGGCCAGTTCCCGCGCGGTCGGCAGCGCGTCCTGGGGCGTGCCGGCGAGCCGCGGATCGCCGTGCAGGTACAACATCGTCTGCGCCACGGCCCCGCCCTCCGGACGGACCTCGGGGCCGAACGGCCCGTCGTCGACGCGCACTTCACTTGCCACGGGACATCACCTTCTCCGCCGCTTGCCAGTGTTCCTCGGACACCCACAGCCGGGCGAAGGCCGCGGCGGCCTCGCGCGCCGGCCGGGTCCGGGTCGTGAGGTTCTTGATCTCGCGGGCCTGCGGGGTGGCGAGGGAGCGGGCCACCTCCCGCCAGCCGGCGGCGAACCGCGCGCGGGGCAGGACGAGATCCACCAGCCCCAGCCGCTCGGCCTCGGCCGCCTCCAGCACCCGACCGGTGCCCGACAGCAGCAGGGCCTGCCCCGGTCCCACCAGCCGAGCCAGCCGCTCGGCCCCGCCCCAGGCGGGGACGATGGCCAGCTTCGTCTGGGTGAAACCGATCCGGACGTCGTCGGCGGCGATGCGGATGTCGGCCGCCATGGCCACCTCGGCGCCGCCGCCCAGCGCGTGCCCGTTGAGGGCGGCCACCACCGGCCCGGGGAAACTCGCGATCCGGTCGCACAGCGCCCGCATCCGCAGCGCCATGTCCGCGGCCTCGCCCTCGGTGCGCAGCCGCGCCAGTTCCTTCAGGTCACCGCCGGAGACGAAGGCCTTCTCGCCCGCCCCGGTCACCGCCAGCGCCGCCGCGCCCTCGGCCGCGTCCAGGGCCTTCTCCAACTCGCCCATGGTGTGCGGATCGATGGCGTTGCGGGCGTGCGGACGGTCGATGGTGACGACGGCCAGGCCGTCCTGAAGCTCCAGCTCAACCATGCGCGGCCTTCCGGTCGTCGGGCGGGTGCGGATGCTGCTGTGTCAGTCCTCGTACACCACGGTCACGTCCGGGGTCGTCGGCTCGGCCTGACAGGTGAGCACGTATCCCTCGGCGACCTCGTCGGCGTCCAGGGCGTTGTTCACCCGCATCTTGGCCTCGCCGTCCGTCAGCCGGGCCATGCAGGTGGCGCAGTCCCCGGACTCGCAGGAGAACGGCGGCGTGAAGCCGGCCCGGCGGGCGCTCTGCAGCAGCGTCTCGCCGGGTCGTTGCGGCACGGTACGGCGCTCACCGCGCAGGTCGACGGTGACGGTCCCGGCGACGGGCTCCGGCGGCCCGGCGGGCGCCTCCTCGGGTGCCGTCGGGGTGAACCGCTCGACCAGGATCCGCTCGGCAGCGACCCGGTGGGCGGCCAGGGTCTCCTCGACCAGGGCCATGAACGGCTCCGGCCCGCAGACGTAGAAGTCCGCCCCGTCGTCGGCCAGGGCCCGTATCTCCGCGGGGGTGACCAGCCCGTCCCGGTCGTCGAAATGATGGCGCAGGTCCAGCCGGCCGGGGTGGCGCACCGCGAGCGCGTCCAGCGCCTCGCGGAAGATGGCCGCCCCGGCGCTCTGATGGGCGGTCAGCAGTGCGACATCGCGGCGCGTCGTCGCCAGTGCGCTCTTGATCAGCGAGAACACGGGAGTGATGCCGCTGCCGCCGGCGTAGGCGACGAGCGGCCGATCGGCGGCGTCCTCACGCAGGCAGAACGCACCGCCGGGCAGGGTGGCCTCCAGCGTGTCGCCGGGCCTCAGCCGCTCGTGCATCCAGCCGGAGACAAGTCCGCCCGGCACCCGCTTGACGGTGACGCGCACCTCGCCGTCGGTGTCGGGCGAGGAGGACATCGAGTAGCTCCGCAGCGTCCCGCACACCTTGAAGGTCAGGAACTGCCCGGCCCGGTAGGGGAAGTGCGCGTCGAGGGCGAAGGTGCGGGTGTCCGGCGTCTCGTCGACGACCCGGGTGATCCGCACCGGATGAAAGCCATGGTCCCGTGCCATGTGTGGAACTTACCTTCTCGCTATGGGAGAGTGCAATTCTCCAAACGAGGGAGGAGTATCTGTCATGACGACGATTCCCCCCGGCGCCCTGCGGCCGATCCCGCCCGGACTCGCGGCGCGCTACGAGTCCGAGGGCTGGTGGAACGGGGAGACGCTGGGCGGCCTGCTGGCGGCCGGGCTGGGCCAGAACGGGGACGTGGAGTTCCGCGTGCACTCCGCGGTGCGGCCCTGGAGGGGCACGTTCGCCGACGTGGAGCGCACGGCGCGCCGGCTGGCCGCAGGTCTGCGGGCGCGCGGCGTGGGCCCGGGTGACGTGGTGGTCATGCAGCTGCCCAACTGGATGGAGGCGGCGGCGGTGTTCTGGGCCTCGGCCTTCCTCGGCGCGGTGGTCGTCCCGGTGGTCCACTTCTACGGGCCCAAGGAGATCCGCTACATCGTCGAGGCCACCCGCCCCAAGGCCTTCTTCGCGGCCGAGCGCTTCGGGCGGACGGAGTTCCGTCCGGACCTGTGCGCCGGGGTGCCCGTCATCGGTGTGGTCGGCCGGGACTTCGACGAGCTGCTCGCCGACGAGCCGCTGGCCGGCGCATCGCCGGTGGACCCGGACGCCCCCGCCCTCATCGCCTTCACCTCCGGCACCACCCGCGACCCCAAGGGCGTCATCCACAGCCACCGCACCCTCGGCTACGAGACCCGCCAGCTGGCCGCGAGCTATCCACCGGACCGGGGACGGCAGTTCACGGTGGCACCGGTCGGCCACTTCATCGGCATGATCAACGCGTTCCTCATCCCGGTCCTCGACGGCTCCCCGGTCAACCTCGGCGACACCTGGGACCCGGCCCGGGCGCTCGCGCTGATGCGGGCCGAGGGGCTCACCGTCGGCGGTGGGGCGACGTACTACATGACCAGCCTGCTGGACCACCCCGACTGCACCGGGGAGCACATCGCACGGCTGAAGTACGCCGGCCTCGGGGGCGCCTCCATCGCCTCGGCCGTGACGACCCGGCTGGAGTCCCTCGGCATCACCGTCTTCCGCGCCTACGGCTCCACCGAACACCCGTCGGTGACCTGCACCCCCTACGACGGGCCCGCCGCACAGCGCCTGCACACCGACGGACTCCCGCTGCCCGGTGTGGAGGTGCGGCTCGCCGAGGACGGCGAGATCCTCACCCGCGGCCCCGATCTCTGCCTCGGCTACACCGACCCCGCACTCACCGCCGCCACCTTCGACGCCGACGGCTGGTACCGCACCGGCGACATCGGCACCCTGGACGCCGACGGCTGGCTGACCGTCACCGACCGCAAGGCCGACGTCATCATCCGGGGCGGGGAGAACATCAGCGCCCTGGAGGTCGAGGAGATCCTGCTGGGGCTGGACGGGGTGGCCGAGGCGGCCGTGGTGGGCGTGCCCGACCCGCACCTGGGGGAGCGGGCCGCCGCCGTCCTGCGCATGCTGCCCGGCTGGTCGGCGCCGAGACTCGCAGAGGTGCGCCTGCACTTCGACCGAGCGGGGCTGGCCCGGCAGAAGTGGCCCGAAGTCGTGCACGAGGTCGAGGACTTCCCACGCACCCCGAGCGGCAAGGTCAAGAAGTTCGTCCTTCGCAAGCGCATTGCGACTCCCTCGATGCGAGAATACGATTCTCGCAATCGGTGAAGGAGGATCTCATGCCCTCTCGTGCACTCGCGTATCCGCTCTTCGACGCGGACAACCACCTCTACGAGACCCAGGAAGCGCTCACCAAGTACCTCCCCAAGGAGTACGAGGGCGCCATCCAGTACGTGAACGTCGGCGGCCGCACCAAGATCGCGATACGCGGGCAGATCAGCGAGTACATCCCGAACCCCACGTTCGAGGTCGTCGCCCGCCCCGGAGCGATGGAGGAGTACTTCAAGGTCGGCAACCCCGACGGCAAGACGCGCCGGGAGATCTTCGGCGAGCCCATGCGCTCCGTCCCGGCCTTCCGCGAACCGGCCCCGCGCCTGGAGCTCATGGACGAGCTCGGCATCCACCGCAGCCTGATGTTCCCGACCCTCGCCAGCCTCATCGAGGAGCGGATGAAGGACGACCCGGAGCTGATCCACGTCGTCGTCCACTCCCTCAACCGGTGGCTCCACGACACCTGGGGCTTCACCTACAAGGACCGCATCTTCACCGTCCCGGTCATCACCCTGCCGATCGTGGAGAAGGCGATCGAGGAGCTGAACTGGGTCGTGGAGCGCGGTGCCCGCGCCATCCTCATCCGCCCCGCGCCGGTCCCCGGCTTCGGCGGCACCCGGTCCTTCGCCCTGCCCGAGTTCGACCCGTTCTGGAAACGGGTGGTCGAGACCGGTGTCCTGGTCGCGCTCCACTCCTCCGACAGCGGCTACTCCAACTACGCCAACGACTGGGAGGGCCGGCGGCGCGAGTTCCTGCCCTTCAAGCCCAACGCCTTCCGGCAGGTCAACGAGTGGCGGCCGATCGAGGACGCCGTCTCCTCACTGATCTGCCACGGAGCGCTCTCCCGCTTCCCCGAGCTGAAGGTCGCCGTCATCGAGAACGGTGCCTCGTGGGTGCAGCCACTGCTCAGCCGCCTCGCCGACGTCCACAAGAAGATGCCGCACGAGTTCCGGGAGAACCCGGTGGACGTCTTCAAGCGGCACATCCACATCAGCCCGTTCTGGGAAGAGGACATGGCGGAGCTCGGCGACCTCATCGGCATCGAGCGCGTCCTGTTCGGCTCCGACTACCCCCACCCCGAGGGCCTCGCCGACCCCGTCACCTACGTCGACCACCTCCCGAAGCTGTCCGAGGAGGACAAGGCCAAGGTCATGGGCGGCAATCTGGCCCGGCTGATCGACGCATGACCACCGCCCGCACCATCCCCGAGCTGGTGCTGAGCGCGGCCGAGCGGTTCGGCGACGCCGAGGCCGTGGTCGACGGGGAGCTGCGCCTGACCTTCACCGGCCTGGCCGACCGGGTCCGGCGCACCGCGGGGGCGTTCGCCTCGGCGTGCGTCGGGCCGGGCGACCGGGTGGCGCTGTGGGCACCCAACTCGGCCGAGTGGATCGTCGCCGCGTTCGGACTGCTCACTGCCGGCGGGGTGCTGGTGCCGGTGAACACCCGCTTCCTCGACGAGGAGGCGCATGACATCGTCGTACGCAGTGGCGCCAAGGCGCTGCTCGTGCAGAACGGCTTCCTGGACCGGGAGTTCACCGGTCCGCCCGGCGTCCCCGTCATCGACCTGAAGACCTCCGGCTTCCTCGCCTCCGGCGATCCGCTGGACCCCAGGGCCGACGCGGACGACCTGGCGGACATCGTCTTCACCTCGGGCACGACGGGCCGCCCCAAGGGCGTGATGACGACGCACGGCCAGACCCTGCGCCTGTACGCCGAGTGGTGCGACCTCGCCCAGCTCCGGCAGGGCGACCGCTACCTGATCGTCAACCCGTTCTTCCACATCTTCGGCTACAAGGCGGGCCTCGTCGCCTCGATGATCCAGGGCGCCACCGTCCTCCCGGTGGCCGTCTTCGACGTGGACCGGGTGCTGGACCTCGTGGAGAAGGAGCGGGTGACCGTCCTGCCGGGACCGCCGACCCTGTACCACTCCCTGCTGGAGGCGGGCGCGGGCCGCGACCTGTCCTCCCTGCGGGTCGCGGTGACCGGGGCGGCGGACATCCCCGTCGAGCTGGTCCGGCGCATCACCACGGAACTGCCGTTCACCCACCTGATGACCGGCTACGGCCTCACCGAGGCCGGCACCGTCACCGCGTCCCGCTCCGGCGACCCCTACGAGGCGGTCGCCACGACCGTCGGCCGGCCCTGCGCAGGCTTCGAGGTGCGCATCGCCGACGACGGGGAAGTGCTCGTGCGCGGCTACTCGGTCATGCGCGGCTACCTCGACGACCCCGAGGCCACCGCCGAGACCGTCGACCCCGACGGCTGGCTGCACACCGGCGACCTCGGCGAACTGGACGACGAGGGCCGACTCAGGATCGTCGGCCGCAAGAAGGACATGTTCACCGTCGGCGGATTCAACGCCTACCCCGCCGAGATCGAGGGCTTCCTGCTGAGGCACCCGGCCGTCGCCCAGGCCGCCGTCATCGGCGTGCCCGACGAGCGGCTGGGGCAGGTCGGCAAGGCCTTCGTCGTCGCACGCACCGAGTTCGCCGGGATCACGGAGGCCCAGCTGATCGCCTGGGCGCGCGAGCGGATGGCCGGCTTCAAGGTGCCCCGCCACGTCGAGTTCCGCACCGAGCTGCCGCTGAACGCCACCGGAAAGGTGATGAAGGACCAGCTGTCATGACCAAGGACTTCCGCACTGCCTCCGGCATCCCACTCAACCCGGTGTACGGCCCCGCCGACCGCCGCGCGCAACCCCCCGACCCGGGCACCTTCCCCTTCACACGCGGCAACTACCCCACCGGATACCGGGGCCGCACCTGGACCCTGCGCCAGTACTCCGGCTTCGGCACCGCCGAGGAGTCCAACCGCCGCTACCGCTACCTCCTCGACCAGGGCGGCACCGGCCTGTCCGTGGCGCTCGACCTGCCCACCCAGTGCGGTTACGACTCCGACGACCCGGAGTACGCCGACGAGGTCGGCCGGGTCGGCGTCGCCCTGGACACCCTCGCCGACGCCGAGATCCTCTTCGACACCCTCCCGCTGGACCGGATCAGCACCAGCTTCACCATCAACGGCACGGCGGCGATCCTGCTCGCCCTCTACGTCGCCGCCGCCGAGAAGCGCGGCATCCCCCGGGCGAAGCTCACCGGCACCATCCAGAACGACATCCTCAAGGAGTACGCCTCGCGCGGCACCTGGATCTGGCCCCCGGAACCCTCGCTGAGGCTCATCGCGGACACGATCGAGTTCTGCGCCGAGCAGGTACCCCGCTTCAACGCGATCTCCGTCGCGGGGGCGCACTTCCGCGACGCCGGCGCAAACGCCGTACAGGAGATGGCGTTCACCCTCGCCGACGGGGTCACGTACTGCGAGACGGTCCTGGAACGCGGCCGGATGACCATCGACCAGTTCGCGCCGCAGATCTCCTTCTTCTTCTACACGCACGGCGACTTCTTCGAAGAGGTCGCCAAGTACCGGGCGGGGCGCAGGCGCTGGGCGACCCTCGTGCGCGAGCGGTTCGGCGCGACCACCGACAAGGCGTGCATGTTCCGCTTCGGTGTCGTGGCCGGCGGAGCCTCCCTCTACGCCCCGCAGGCCCGCAACAACACCGTGCGTGTCGCCTATGAGGCCCTCGCCTCCGTGTTCGGCGGCGTGCAGTCGATGTTCACCGCCGCCTGGGACGAGCCGTTCGCCCTGCCCAGCGAGGAGTCGACGACTCTGGCCCTGCGCACCCAGCAGATCCTCGCGCACGAGACCGGGGTGACCCGGGTCGCCGACCCGCTGGGCGGCTCGTACTTCGTCGAGGCCCTCACCGACGCCACCGAGGAGCGGATCGTCGCGATCATGGACGACCTCGAGGCGCACGGCGGCATGGTCCGCTGCATCGAGGACGGCTACCTCCAGGGGCTCATCGCCGACGAGGCATGGCGGCTGCACCAGGAGACCACCTCCGGGGAGCGGCCGGTTGTCGGCGTCAACCGGTTCGCGGTGGACGAACCCCCGCCCGACCTCGCCACCTACGAACTCGACGCCGAGGGCCGCGAACGCCAGCTCAAACGGCTCGCACGGGTCAAGGCCGAGCGCAGCGCCGCCGAGGTGCGCGCCCGCCTCGACGACCTGCGGCGCGCCGCGGAAGGAGACACCAACCTGATGGATCCGCTCGTCGCCTGCGCGGGCGCCTACTGCACGGTCGGCGAGATGGCCGACGCCCTGCGCGCGGTGTGGGGCGAGTTCCGGCAGCCGGTGGTGTTCTGATGACCCCACCTGTGCGCGTCCTCGTCGCCAAGCCCGGCCTCGACGGCCACGACCGCGGCGCGAAGCTGGTCGCCCGCGGGTTGCGGGACGCCGGCTTCGAGGTGGTGTTCACCGGCATCCGGCACCGCGTGGACGACATCGCCGCCACCGCCGTGCAGGAGGACGTCGCCGTGGTCGGCCTGTCCATCCTCTCCGGCGCACATCTCACCCTCACCCGCCGCACGGTCGACGCGTTGCGCGCCGCCGGCGGCGACGACATCCCCGTCGTGGTCGGCGGCACCATCCCGGCCTCCGACGTGGCCCGGCTGCGGGAGGCCGGGGCCGCCGGGGTCTACCCCACGGGCACCCCGCTCGACGCGATCGTCGCGGACATCCGCGCCCTGACAGCCCCGGAGGACTTCTGATGCGAGTCGGAGTGATGAGCGGTCCCGAGCGGGGCGACGCCGCGCACAAGGCGGCCCGCATGGTCGACGACGCCCGGTGGGCCGAGGAGGCCGGATTCGACACCGTGTGGGTGCCGCAGGTGCCCACCGACTTCGACGCGCTGACCGCCATCGCCCTCATGGGCCAGGCCACCGAGCGCGTCGAACTGGGCACGGCGGTCGTCCCCGTGTACGCCCAGCACCCGATCGCACTGGCCCGTCAGGCGGTGTCCGCGCAGGCGGCGGCGGGCGGACGGCTCACGCTCGGCGTCGGCGCCTCCCACCACTGGATCGTCCGCGACATGCTGGGCCTGCCGTACGAGAAGCCCGCGGCATACACCCGCGCCTACCTGGAGGTGCTCAACGCGGCGCTGTCCGGGGACGGTTCGGTGGACATCGAGAACGACGTCTTCCGCGTCCACAATCCGCTCACCGTCGCCCCGCTCGCCCCCCTGCCGGTCCTGATGGCCGCGCTGGGCCCGGTGATGCTGCGCATCGCGGGGGAGTACGCCGACGGCACGGTGCTGTGGATGGCGGACGAGCGGTCGGTTGCCGAGCACGTCGTCCCGACGATCACCAAGGCGGCCGCGGCGGCGGGCCGCCCGGCACCCCGCATCGTCGCCGGCATCCCGGTGTGCCTGTGCGCACCGCACGAGGCCGACGCCGCGCGCGAGCGCGCCAACCGCATCCTCGGCGAGGCCGAGATCTCCCCGAACTACCGGCGCCTGCTGGAGTACGGCGACGCCAGCGACGTCGGCGATCTGTGCGCGGCCGGCGACGAGGCGGCCATCAGGGCCCGCTTCAGGCGGTTCGCGGACGCGGGGGTGACGGATCTGTCGGTGCGGCTGCTGCCCCTGGGGAACGGGCGGGACGAACTGGTCGCCTCGAAGCTGCGCACCCGTGACGCGGTGGCCGCGATAGCGGCGGACCTGCGGTGAACGGGCCGCTGGCCGGCCTGCGCGTCCTGGAGGTGGGCCACATCCTGGCCGGCCCGTACGCCACCATGCTGCTCGCCGACCTCGGAGCCCGGGTCACCAAGGTCGAACCGCCCGGCGGCGACCTCTCCCGGCAGGTCTCCGACGCCTACTTCGCCAGCCTCAACCGGGGCAAGCGCTCGGTCCGCCTGGACCTGTCCGCCCCGGCCGGCCAGGACCGGCTGCACGATCTCGTACGCGACGCCGACGCCCTGCTGGTGAACCTCAAACCGTCCGCCATCGAGCGCTTCGGCCTGACCTACGAGGCCCTGAAGCCCTACAACGAGCACCTGGTGTGCGTGGCCCTCACCGGCTGGGGCATGGACGCCGGTGACATGCCCGCCTTCGACTACGTCGTCCAGGCCGCCACCGGCATCGCGGCCCTGACGGGCGACCCGGACGGGCCGCCCTCGCTGCCCGGCTACTCCTCGGTCGACAACTCGGCCGGAATGGCCGCCGCGCTGGGACTGCTGGCCCAGATCGTCTCCGGACGCGGCGGCCAGATCGACGTGTCGCTGCGCGACGTGATGCTCTCCCAGCTCAACTACCACGCCGCCGCCTGGCTCAACGACGGCACGGCCCCGCGCCGCCTCGGAGGCGCCCACGCCTACTACGTCCCCGCCCAGCTCTTCCCCACCGCCGAGGGGCACCTCGCGCTGTTCATCACCCACGACGGCTTCTGGCGCTCCTTCGCCGCCGAGGCGGGCATCGAGGGCTACCCGACGATGGCCGAGCGCGCGGCCCGCCGCGAGGAAGTGGTGGCCGCGGTGACGAAGGCGCTCGCCGCCGACTCGGCGGTGAGCTGGGAACGCCGGCTGCGCCCGCTCGGTGTCCCGGCGGCGGCCGTGCGCACGCTTCCCCAGGCCCTCGTCGAGTTTCCCGACGCGGTCGTGCGGGCCGGTGAACACCGCCTGGTCGCGAGCCCGTTCCGGATCGCCGGGCACCAGCCGTCGTACACGCCGCCGCCGCGCCTCGGGGAGCACGGCGGCGCGGCTTAGAAGCCGCCCCGCTCAGGGGACCACTACGGCATCCCGCCGGCCACCGCTCGGCGGTGGCCGGCTGCACCACGCCATGCGGTCGGTCGGCCAGTGCCGTGCGCGCCCTGGAGATGCTGTGTCCCGCACGGCCTGGCCGACCTCGGCAGGCCGGAGGGCTAGAGCGGCAGACCCCGAGCACCTGAGGATGCTGCACGCTACCGTTCGAAACCCGCCTACCGCGAGACCGAGAACCCGCAGGTGGGCCCCGTCGCCGACTGGCTCGCCGCGCACACCCCGAAGCAGGGCGCGACCGGAATCGTCCACGGTGGCCTGCAGTTCGCCACCGTCATGCTCGCCCACGACGCCCCGCGCCTCGCCGCCGTCGTCGACTGGGAGATGACCTCCTCGGCGACCCCCTCCTCGACCTGGCGTGGATCCTCACCGCCTGGCGCGAGAAGGACGCCCCGCCCGGCAGCGACCCCCGGTTCCAGCCCTGGGAGGCGTGCCCGGCCGTGCCGAACTCGTCGCGCACTACGCCGAGTCGACCGGCCGGGACGTCTCCGCCTTCCGTTGGTACCAGGTCCTGGCCTGCTTCCGCCTCGCCGCCCTCCTGGAGGGCGGCTACGCCCGCGCGCTCGCCGGGAAGATGAACCGCAAGCTGGGCGACTGGCTGCACGCCTACGCGGGGTGGCTGTGGGCCAAGGCGGGCCAGGAGATGGAGAGGGCCTGAATCGTGGAGAGGCTCAGGTTCCGTTCGCCGGCTGGGTGTACGTCTTCCCGCCGACCGTGGTGGTGAGCGTGCCGGTCGCCTGGAAGACCGTCTCCCAGAGGTCGATCGTCAGATGGAACCCGTCGGCGCTGGTCTTCTTGGTGGCCAGCACCTTTCCGCCCCGCCCGGTCTTCACCAGGTCCGAGTACCAGTCGAGGCTGGTCAGGGTGGTGCTGTGGCTGACGCGCGTCACTCGCTCGGTGCCGTCGAGGAAGCTCGTGCCGTCGTCCGAGTAGCGCCTGTAGCGCAGCGACACCGTCTTCACGGCGGTCTTGGTCTCGTCCCACACGATGTCGACCTTCGCGCTGCCGGACGACTTCCCGCTCAGGGTGTAGGTGCCCTGCGGCGGATAAGGCCGCTCCGGAAGCGAGCTGCCCGGAACGTAGGGCGTGCCCCACGGCACCTCGTCGGAGACCGGTTTCACCGGCCGTCGGTGCACCGGCTCACGGTCCACCAGCTCCGCGAGCATCAGCCGCGTGCGGCGACCGCCCGGCTCCTCGGACACCGGACACGGCAGTGGGTTCGCCCCACCGCAGGACGGCGCCGACACCAGGCGCTCGTGGTAGGCGACCGTCGTTCCGTCCGGGGACCAGCGCGGGTCGGCACCGGCGTTCCAGTTCGGAGAGGTGTTCGCGTAGTTGAGTTGCCGGCCCCGGTAGGCTCCGCGGTCACCGTGGCGGTCGATCAGGTAGGGCTGGAAGAAGCGCCGATCGCCGTTGTTGCGCACCGAGGAGACCGCCGACGTGGTCAGCAGGTCGGTGATCGGCGGGATGCCGGTCATGCCGGACATGAAGGTCACGCGGTCGCTGCCGCGGGTGTCCAGCGCCACGATCCAGCGGTCGTCCGGGGACGAGTCCATGGGGTCGGTGTACCCGGGGTCGGCCGTCACCCGGCGGACCTTGCCGGTGCGCAGGTCGGCGGCCATCAGGTCCATGTTGGACGACTCGGCCGGGAAGCCGACGTAGAAGACCTCCCTGCCGTCCTTCGAGAAGCCACGCAGCTCACCGACGGAGGGCACCGAGGCGTCGAACACGAGCTTCGAGGGTTTCCCGGGGTCGACGTGCACCGGTTGCTCGGCGGTGTCGGCGTCGAACATGCGGGTGACCTTCTCCAGGTCGTAGCGGGGGGCGCGCGGTGTGCCCGTCGTGGGGGACGGGTCGAACTTCAGCCGGGCGAAGTAGCCGTACTGGTCGAACCGCCCGGCCGTGACCGAGGTGGCGTTGAATCCGAGGTGCACCTGGTCCGGGTGCAGGCGCAGCTCACGGATCGTGCTTCCCGGCCCCGAACCGTCCGCCTTCGTGTTCCAGCGGATGGGGTACACGCGGACGCGGGCCGGAGTGCAGGCCGCCGAGGCGAGCCGGTGGGGACCGCAGTCCAGGACGTTCGTCCCCCACAGCACCCGCCTGCCGTCGGCGAACGGCTGAGGGTAGCTGATGTCCGGGTTCATGCCCTGCCGGTTCTCGGGCGGTACGCCGCACGTCAGGCACTTCCACGCGTCACCGTTCGGGAAGGTCTTCCCGTCCGTGCGCACGGCGATCAGCTGGCTTCCGCTGTAGACGCTCGCCGGGTCGGGCGCGGCGGGGGCGCCGGCGAAGGTCACGTTGGCGGTGACCACCCGGCCGTCCGGAAGGAAGCCGCCGGTCCGCATAGTGCTACCCCATCCGGCCGAAACGCAGCCCGTACCGCGCGGGTTCACGGAGCGCGTGCAGGACCCGGCCTCGTCCGAGGGGGCGGTGGGCGGCAGCGGCAGCCTCTTCACCTTGATCCGCTCGGGAGAGGGCGGGGGCGGGGATGGTGAGGCGGCCTCCGCGGGGGACAGGAAGGCGGTGACACCCACTAGCGCCACCAGGGCGGCGAGGGCCTTGGTTCTCATTCGCATGACACTCCTCGGATAGGGGTCGTGCTACTTCGGCGGGAACCTCAACGCACCGTCCAGCCGCACCACTTCACCGTTGAGGTAGTCGTTCTCGCACAGATGCTGGACCAGCGCTGCGTACTCCTTGGGCCGTCCCATGCGCCGCGGATGCGGCACCTGTGGGCCCCAGTACGCCTCCAGGCGGTCGGCCGCCTTCCCATAGGCGGGAGTGAGGACGGTGCCCGGGGCGACGGAGACCACGCGGATGCCGAGAGGGGACAGGTCCCGGGCCGCGACCAACGTCATCGCGCTCACCCCGCCTTTCGCGGCGGCGTACGGCAGTTGGCCGATCTGGCCCTCGTACGCGGCGATGGACGACGTCGTGACGATCACGCCGCGCCCGCCGTCCTCGTCATGGGGTGCGGTGCGTGCGAGCGCCGCTGCTGCCATGCGCATGACATTGAAGACACCGGTCAGATAGATGTCGACGGTGGTGCGGAAGCCGGCGAGATCCAGGGGGGAGCCGTCCTTGCCGACGAGCCTGCCGCCGCTCGCCGGACCGCCGTGACAGTCGACGGCGATCCTGAACTCGCCCGCCTGCTCGGCTGCCTGTACCGCTGCCGCCACCGAGTCCTCGTCCGTGGCGTCGGTGCGGACGTACCGCACACCGAGTTCTGCCTCCAGGACCTTGCCCTTGTCGTCGGCGAGGTCGGCGACCACCACCCGGGCGCCTGCCGCGTGCAATCGCCGTACCGTGGCCTCGCCGAGGCCACCCGCGCCCCCGACCACCAGGGCCGCCGAATCAATGACGCGCATGTCATTCCCCTCTCTTGCGAGCTACGCTCTGAGTGTATGAGAATGACGTTCTCATGAATATAGCCGTGATCCTGGAAATGGCCGCCTCCGCGGGGGACCGGCCGGCCGTCACGGAGGGCGGCCGCTCGCTCTCCGCGGCCGAGCTTCATCGCCTCGCCCGTCACGCGGCCGACCGCTTCCGTGACCGCACCGCGGTCCTGTACCTGGGCCCCAATCACCTCGCCTACCCGGTCGCCCTGTTCGGTGCGGCATGCGCCGGGGTCCGGTTCGTCCCACTCAACTACCGACTGGGCGACGAGCAGTTGAACGCCCTGATCCTCCGTCATCCCGGAGCCGAGGTGCTGCACCCGGCCGATCTCGACGCGCTGCTGACCCCGCCGTCGGGCGAGGCCGAGTGGCGGCCCGTCCCGGAGGACCGCGACGCCACCGCCGTCGTCCTCTACACCAGCGGCACCACCGCCGCCCCCAAGGCGGCCCTGCTGCGCCACCGACACCTGCTCGCCTACGTCTTCAACACGCAGGACTTCGGTGCGGCGGAACCGTCCGACGCGAGCCTGGTGGCCCTGCCGCCCTACCACGTGGCCGGCCTGATGAACCTGGTGACGAACCTGTACGCCGGCCGCCGCGTCGTCTACCAGTCCGCCTTCGGCCCGGCCGACTGGCTGGCTACGGTGCGCCGCGAGGGTGTCACCCACGCCATGGTCGTCCCCACCATGCTCGCCAGGATCACGGCGGAGCTGGGGGACGAGGAGGCGGGTGTGCCCACCCTGCGCAGTCTCGCCTATGGAGGAGCCCGTTGCCCCCGCCCGGTGGTGGAGCGGGCGCTGCGGCAGTTCCCGCGGACCGGCTTCGTCAACGCCTACGGGCTGACGGAGACCGCCTCGTCCGTCTGCGTGCTGGGCCCCGACGACCACTGGCGGGCGATCACCTCCGACGACCCGGCGGTACGAGCGCGCCTCGGTTCCGTGGGCCGTCCGCTGCCGGGCGTGGAGGTCGCGATCCGAGACGATGACGGAAAGCCGCTCGGGCCGGGTGAAACGGGGCTCGTGTTCGTGCGCGGGGAACAGATCTCAGGCGAGTACGCGGAGCCGAGCGGGGGCGCCGACACGGACGGCTGGTTCGCCACCCGCGACCGGGGCCGTCTGGACGAGGACGGCTACCTCTCCATCGAGGGCCGTGCCGACGACACCATCATCCGGGGCGGGGAGAACATCGCTCCTGCCGAGATCGAGGACGTACTGCTTCAGTACCCGGGCGTGCGCGATGCCGCCGTGCTGGGGCTGTCCGACCCGGAGTGGGGCCAGCGCCTGGTCGCGGTACTGGTCGGGGTCGGCGAGCCGGACGAGATCCGCTCCTTCGCGAAGGAGCGCCTGCGCTCCTCCAAGGCACCGGACAGCATCGTCTTCCGTCCCGAACTGCCCCGCACGCCCACGGGGAAGCTTCTTCGCCGCACCCTGGTCGCCGAACTGGAAGAGGCCTACGATGCCTGACGCCGTGCTCGTCGCCGCCCTGCGCACCCCGATCGGCACCGCCTTCAAGGGGAGCCTGCGCGACACGTCCGCGTACGACCTGGCGGGCCGTGTCGTAACGGCGATCGCCGAAGGGCTGGACCCGGACCTCGTGGACGACCTGATTCTCGCCGAGTCGCACTACGGCGGCGGAGTCGTCGCCCGTCACGCGGCCGTGACAGCGGGCCTGGGACAGGTGCCCGGGCTCGCCGTGAACCGGCACTGCGCGGCCGGGCTCGCCGCCGTCTCGACCGCGGCGGCCTCTGTCCGGGCGGGCATGGACTGGCTGGTGCTCGCCGGCGGCGTCAACTCGGCGTCCACCGCGCCCAAGCTGTCCTTCCTGGACAGTGAGCGCTGGGTGCCGCCCTCGCACCCCGACCGTCCGGACGCCCCCAACCTCGACATGTCGATCACCGTCGGCTGGAACACCGCCGTACGGGAAGGCCTCTCGCGCGAGGAGATGGACGCCTGGGCACTGCGCTCCCACCGCAACGCCGTCCGGGCGCTCGACGAAGGCCGCTTCAAGGACGAGACGGTGCCGGTCGACACCCCGCGCGGCCCCTTCGAGGCCGACGAACACCCTCGCCGCGACACCAGCGCGCAGAGGCTTGCCGCGCTCAAACCCCTCCACCCGGAAATCGAGGGTTTCTCGATCACGGCGGGCAACGCCTGCGGCGCCAACGACGCGGCAGCGGCCGTGGCCGTGGCCGACGAGCGGCTCGGTCTGCCCGCCCTGGCCAGGGTGCGTTCCTGGGCTTCCGTGGCCCTGGATCCGGCCGAGACCGGCCTGACCCCCGTGCACGCCATCCCCAAGGCGCTCGGGCGGGCGGGTATGGCGGTGTCCGACGTGGACCTGTTCGAGATCAACGAGGCGTTCGCCTCGGTGCCGCTCGCCGCCGTTCGCCGCCTCGGCCTCGACCCGGACACCGTGAACGTCAGCGGCAGCGGCTGCTCGTTGGGCCACCCCGTCGCCGCCACGGGGGCCAGAATGATCGTCACGCTCGTCCACGAACTGCGTCGCCGGGGCGGGGGAGTGGGCGTCGCGTCGATGTGCGCGGGCGGGGGAATGGGGTCGGCGCTGGTCCTGGAGGTGCCGGCGCCCTGACGGTGTCCGAGACGGTCGACCCGGCCGGCGAACCCTGGCCCTGTACCGCGGACGAGCGCAGGTGGTGCAGGAGACCGCTCGCGCGCTGCTGGAGGGCTGGGGAGGGTCCACGCGACAGCTGATCGCCTGCCCAGCCGCCGCGACGCACCCTCTGCGCTCCTGCCGCAACCGCTCCAGCCGGGAGGACTCCGGCAGGACGCCGCAGTCCTCATGGTCTGTCTCGCCGCAGGTCACGCTGTGAACCGCAACAACGCCTCCTGCGCGTACGACGCGAGCAGCGTCCCGTTCGGTGTCAGGACGTCCCCGCGACCGAAGCACCGTCCGTGCGCGGCGAGCGGGCTGTGCTGGCGCAGCAGCAGCCAGTCCCCGGTGCCCAACGGCCGGTGGAACCAGACGGTGTGCGAGGTGACGGCCGAGGCGAAGGACCGGCCCGCGTCGGCCTGCGTCATGCCCTCGACGGGCCGCAGAGCGGTGCCGATCGGTGTGAGGTCGGTGGCATAGGCGACGAGCGCGGGGGCGAGCGCCGGGGCGGCGTCGGGGACGCGGGTCCACAGTTCGTACGCGGGCGGCTCGGACTTCGCTGTGTCGAGATCGGTCGCCGCCCTCGACTCCCAGGGCAACAGGCCGAGTTCGACGGCGCGTTCGGGCCCGGGCAGTACGGGCACAGGGTCGGCGGTCTGCCGGTCGGGCCCCTCCTCCCAAGCATGCAGGCTCGCGTTCGCCACCGCGACGACTCCCCGCTCCTGGCGTGCGGTGAGCCGTACCGTTGCGAAGGTCCGGCCCTGCTGCGGCACCTCGGTCTCGTAACGCACCGGCTCGCCCGTGCGCCCTTCCCGCAGGAACTGCGTGTGCAGCGACTTCACCCCCTTGTCCGGCGCGGCGAGCTGTGCCGCGCACACGAACTGGGCGAGCAACTGCCCGCCGAACAGCCGTCGGTACTCCAGTTGCTGCGAGCGGCCCTCGTAGGCGTCCGGTCCGCAGGGCGCGATGTCGAGGCAGCCGAGCAGGTCGTTCCACAGGTCGGTCACGGGGTGTTCCTCACAGGTCGACGAGGCGGGGCGCGCGTGTCTCATGCAGCAGCAGCCGGCCGGCCTCGCGGGTCAGTTCACGGGTGGAGCCGAGCAGTCCGTCGAGCACCAGGGCACGTTTGACGTGCCGGTGCAGGGCGTGCTCGGCGGTGAAGCCGATGCCGCCGAGTGCCTGCTGGCAGTGGCGGGCGGCGGTGAGCGCGGCCCGGCCGGCCGCGGCCTTGGCGAGCAGCGCGCGAGTGTGGTCCAGGATGTCGGTGTCGTCGTCCAGCGCAAGGGCGGCCACCCCGGCGCCGCTGCCTGTCTCCGGAGTCGCGACGGCGCTGCCTGTTTCCGGAATCCCGGCGGCGTTGTCCGCCTCCGATGCCCCGGCGGCGCTACCTGCCTCCGATGCCCCGGCGGCGCTACCTGCCTCCGATGCCCCGGCGGCGCTACCTGCCTCCGATGCCCCGGCCGCGGCAAGCACCGCCTCCGCCGCCTCCAGCGCCACGTACGTCTCCGCCAGCCGGTGCCGCAACGCCTGGAAGGAGGCGAGCGGGCGTCCGAACTGCTCCCGGTTCAGGACGTGTTCGCGGGCGAGCGTCAGCATGGCCCGTCCGGTGCCCAGCAGCCACCACCCCAGCGCCCGGCGCCCCGCCGCCATGGCCGCAGGCGGAAGGTTTCCGGGTTCTGCGCGGAGTAGCGGGAGGCCGGGATCCAGCGGGCCGGCCGGTGCCCCGTCCTCCCGGGCCCATCGCACCCAGGCCCCGCCCGCGTACGGCAGCGGTGGCGTGCCCCCGAGCGGACGGCCCGCCCCCAGCAGCACGACGTCGTTGAGGACCGGTGCCTGCGCGCCGGTCTCGCCGAGCAGCCGGAACACCAGGGGGATCGCGGTGTCCGGCTCCTGGGTGAGCATCTCCCCCCAGCCCAACTGGGCAAGTCCAGCGTCCGGTTCGACGCCCGGCGCGCTCGTCGTGAGGGTCTTGCGCAGGGCTTCTTCCAGCAGTGCGCGTTCGGCGGCGTCCACCGCGTCTCACTCCTTCCCGAGGTCCAGCAGGCGACGGGCGACGATGTTGCGCTGGATTTCGGCGGTACCGCCGTAGATGGTCGCGGCCCGTGAGTAGAGGTACTCCGTACGCCACGCCTCGTCGGGCGCCAGCTCCACCGTCCCCGGCAGCAGGTCCCGCACGGTGTCGAACAGCCGTTGCTCGGCGCCGGCCAGCAGGATCTTGTCCACGGAGGTCTCCGGACCCAGCCGTCCGCCGTCCGCCAGGGCCCGCTGCGTGGCGGCCGAGCGGCAGCGCACGCTGTGCAGGTCCAGCCAGGCGGCACCCAGCGCGTCCGCGTCCGGCTCGCATTCGTCGGCCAGGAGGCGGTCGAGACGGCTGTAGAGGTGGGCCACGCGGTGCCAGAAGCAGGTGGACCGCTCGTGCGGCAGCAGGTCCATCGCCAGCCGCCAGCCGTCGCCGGGGGAGCCCAGCAGCCGCCCGGTGGGGACCCGCACGTCGTCGAAGAACACCTCGGCGAACTCGTCGACGCCGTGCATCGTGCGCAGCGGCCGTACGGTGATGCCGGGGGAGTCCATGTCGACGAAGAAGGCGCTGATGCCGCCGTGCCCGGGCCCTCCCGTCCGGGCCAGCAGGACGCAGCGGGCGGCGTACTGGGCGAGGCTCGTCCACACCTTCTGCCCCGTCACCACCCACGCGTCCCCGTCCCGCGCGGCCCGCGTGGACAGGGATGCCAGGTCGCTGCCCGAGCCGGGCTCGGAGAAACCCTGGCACCACTGCTCCTGGCCGCCCAGCAGCCGGGGCACCATCTCGGCGGCGAGCGCGGGCGGAGCGTAGTCGATGAGCGTGGGGACCAGGACCTCGACCATCGACCACAGGCCCGGCTCGGCCAGGTCCCGTGAGGCGATTTCCTCGCCCAGTACGGATCGCAGCACACTCGGCCCGCCCAGCCCGCCGACCGCGTCCGGCCATCCGTACCGCATCCAGCCCGCCGCCCACAGCTCCCGCCGGACGCGGCCCAGTTGGGCGACCTGGGCGTCCAGGGAGCGGTCGTCGCCGGGAGACAGGTCGTGACGGTCCAGCCAGGCGCCCAGCGCCCGCCGGAGCTCCGCGACCTTCACGAGCGGGTGCGCTCGAAGGCGTGCGGGCGGCCCGAGTCGTGGACGCCGCTGCGGCGGATGAAGGTCATGGCGCGGGTGCGCAGCCGCCAGCCGTCCGGGGTGCGGACGTAGGTGTCGTCGTAGTAGCCGATGCGCATCGCGTGCTCGGAGTGCTCGACGAAGCACAGCGGCTGGGTGCCGGTGGCCCTGTCGCCGTCAAGTTCGACGACCGGCGTTCCCACGAGGAACAGCCCCTTCGGGGCGGCCGAGACGAGCGCCGGGAACTCGTCGAGCGGGTAGGTGTCGCCGAAGGCGCTGTAGCTGCCGTCCGGAGTGAAGACTGCGAGCACCCGGTCCACGTCTCCGCGGGTCATGGCGACCGCGTAGCGAGCGAGGAGCTGTTCGATCTCTACCAGGTCGTCGGTGTCGCTCAAGAGCCTCGTCCTCTCGTCTGCAACCGATTGAGAATGTCGTTCTCGCTCAAGGAGTATGGTGCCGGATGGTTGCTTCTCCAATAGGGAGAAGCTAATTTCCACTCCATGGATCAATTCCTGGCCTTCACGGTGGTGGGCCTGAGCACCGCCGCCGTCTACGCCGTGATCGGCACCGGTCTGGTGGTCACCCACGCCACCACCGGTGTGTTCAACTTCGCCCACGGCGCGGCCGGAATGCTCTCCTCCTTCGCCTATTGGCAACTCGCCGTCGGCTGGGGCTGGCCGGTCCCGCTCGCTCTGGCCTTTCTCCTGCTCGTCCTCGCCCCGGCCTTCGGACTGTTCGTCGAACGGGTGCTGATGCGGCCGGTGCAGGCCCTCGGCGAAGCCGAACGCCTCGTGATGACCGTCGCGTTGCTCACCGGATGCATCGCGCTCGCCCGCTGGGTGTGGGACCCCAACACCGCACGCCCGCTCTCGCCGTTCCTCGCCGACCGGCCCGCGCTCCGCATCGGTCCGGCCACCGTCACCTGGCACCAGGCCATCACGCTGGCGGTCGCCCTCGCGATCGCCGCCGCGCTGTGGCTGCTGCTCCACCGCACCCGCTCCGGCACGGAGATGCGCGCCTCCGTCGACGACCGGGCGCTCGCCGGCCTCACCGGCGCCGACCCGCAGCGCGCCACCCGGCTCGCCTGGGTGCTGGGCCTCCAGCTCGCCGCCGTCGGCGGCATCCTCATCGCCCCCGCCGTCGCGCTCGACGCCCAGCAGTTGTCGCTGCTCATCGTCAGCGCCTACACCGCAGCCGTCTTCGGCCGTCTGCGCAGCCTGCCCCTCACCTTCCTCGGGGCACTCGTCGTCGGCCTGCTGGAGGCCTACCTCGCCGGTTACCTGCCGCAGAACGACTACCTGCCGGGCCTGCGCCTGGCCGCTCCCGCCCTGCTGCTGTTCCTGGCCCTGCTCGCCTTCCCGCAGCGCCGGCTGCGCGGCCGTGACCGCACACCGGGGCGGGTCTTCCTGCCGACGGCCCGCGGCAGCCTCCTCCTGGCGGGTTCGGTCCTGTTGTTCGCGCTGTTCCTGGTGAGCGTCCTGACGGAGGACGCCGTCATCTCCTACGGCACGCTCTTCCCGCTCGGCGTCATCGCCCTGTCCTTCGTGCCGCTGGCCGGATACACGGGGCAGATCTCCCTGTGCCAGCTGTCCATCGCCGGCATCGGCGCCGTGGTCTGGGGACACCTCGGCGCGCACGGCGAACTGTGGGCACTGCCCGTCGCCATGCTGGTCGCCGCCGCCGTCGGCGCGCTGATCGCGCTGCCCGCCCTGCGCCTGTCCGGCATCTACCTGGCCCTCGGCACCGCCGCCTTCGCCGCCGTCCTCGACCGCTGGATCTTCACCCTGCCCGCCTTCGAGGTGCTCGGCGTACGCGTCGCCTTCTTCGACCAGGGCTCGGTCGCGGTCACCGGCCCCGACCTGTTCGGCCTGCACCTCACCTCACCGGTCCAGCTGCTGCTCCTGTCCGCCGTCTGTCTCGCGCTCGCCACGCTCGGCGTGGCCGGGCTGCGGCGGGGCCGGTTCGGCCGCCGGCTGATCGCGCTGCGCGACAGCGAGGCCGCCTATGCCACCCTCGGCGGACGGCTCCTCGTCACCAAGACCGCCGTCTTCGCCCTGTCCGCCGGGATCGCGGGGCTGGGCGGCGCCCTGTACGGCATGCAGGTGCAGACCGTCACCGCCGAGCAGTTCAACCTCGTCACCGGGCTGCCGATCTTCCTGATCGCGGTCATCGGCGGCCTCGGTACCGTCGGCACGGGCCTGTTCACCGGCATCGCCTTCGTCGTGCCGGCGCAACTGCTGAGCGGCCTCGGATCCTGGGTGCACGACATGACGGCCCTCCTCGTCGCGCTCGCGGGTATGGGTCTCGCCCACAGCCCCGACGGCGTACTCGCCCGGATGCGCGCCGAATGGGCACCGCTGGCCCGGAACCGGCAGCTGCTGCCCGCACTGCTGAGCGTCCTCGGCCTGTGCTGGCTGCTCGCGGCGCTCGACCTCACGAACGGGTGGCTGCTCCTCACTCTCGCCGTCGTAACGGCCCTGCTGCTGCGCACCCGCGCCGCCGCCGCTCAGCGGCAGTCCACCGACGTCCCGCCCGAGTGGTGGGGAGTACGCCGCCCCTGGCGGCCCGAGGACGGGGAGGTGCTGAACCGTGCCACCACTGCTGCGAGCTGAGGAGATCACCGTCTCCTTCGGCGGGCGCCGCGCCCTCGACGGGGTGTCGCTGACCGCCGAGGCAGGCCGCGTCACCGGCCTCATCGGCCCCAACGGCGCCGGAAAGTCCACCCTGTTCGACGTGATCTGCGGGCTGCGCCGCCCCCGCACCGGCCGGGTGCGACTCGACGGCCACGACATCACACGCGAGGGTCCCGCACGCCGCGCCCGGCGCGGGATGTCCCGCACCTTCCAGCACCTGGAACTCTTCGGCCGCCTCTCCGTGCGCGACAACCTCCTCGTCGCCGCCGAACTCGGCCCGGCGCGCCGTCACGCCGCCCGCACGGCCGACGCGGTACTGGACCGGCTCGGCCTGACCGGCGTGGCCGAGGACCCCGCCGACGCGCTCCCCACCGGCCTGGCCCGCCTGGTCGAGGTCGGCCGTGCCCTCGTCCTCGGCCCGCGCGTCCTGCTCCTCGACGAGCCCGCCGCCGGCCAGGACGCCGAGGAGACGCATCGCTTCGCCGCGTTGCTGCGTTCCCTGGCCGACGAGGGCACGGCCGTCCTGCTCGTCGAGCACGACATGAGCCTGGTGATGAACGTCTGCGACGAGGTGTACGTCCTCGACCTCGGCTCCGTCGTGGCCAGCGGCCCGCCCGCCCGCGTGCAGACCGACGAGACGGTCCTCGCCGCCTACCTGGGGGAGGCACGGCCATGAGCGGACCCCTGCTGGAACTGGACGGCATCCGCGCCGCCCACGGCGGCATCACCGTCCTGCACGGTGTCGATCTGGCCGTCGAGGAGGGCCGGGTGGTGGCCCTTCTCGGTCCCAACGGCGCAGGCAAGACCACCCTCCTGACGGTCGCCGCCGGTGTGCACCCGCCCAGCGCCGGCCGGTTGCTGCTCGGCGGCCGGGACGCCACCGGCATCCATCCGCGCGAGCTCGCCCGTGCCGGCGTGTGCCTGGTGCCGCAGGGCCGTGGTGTCTTCCCCAACCTCTCGGTGCGCGACAACCTCCTGATGATGACCTTCACGGGCCGCACCCAGAAGGAGATCGAGGAGATCGCCTACGCCCGCTTTCCCGTCCTCGGCAACCGGCGTACCCAACCCGCGGGCACGCTCTCCGGTGGCGAACAGCAGATGCTCGCCCTCGCCCGAGGCCTGGCCACCGACCCCGCCGTCCTCCTCCTCGACGAACTCTCCATGGGACTCGCCCCGCTGGTCGTCGCCGAACTGTACGAACTGGTCGCCGACGTCGCCCGGCAGGGCGTCGCCGTCCTGGTCGTCGAGCAGTTCGCCGCCGCCGTACTGACGATCGCCGACCACGCCGCGGTCCTCGCCGGCGGCCGCGTCCAGTGGCAGGGGCACCCCGACAGCTCCTTGCAGGCCGAACTCTCCTCCTACTACCTGGGGAGCCCGACATGACCGCACCCGACGCGCGTGCAGAACGGTTCGTCCACCAACTCGCCGAGCTGAAGATCCCCGACCCCGCCGCCGCCCGCGCCGCACTCTGGCTGCGCCTCGGGGGACTGCTCATGGCCACCGGGCTGGTCCTCGGCGCACTGGCTTTCCCACTGGCCCACGCCACGGACAACTCCCTCGCCCAGGGTGACGCCCTCGCCATCGGTCTCGGCGGCGTCGCCGCCGCCGTGGTGGGCGGCACCCTGTTCCTGCGCTACTCGATCACCGGGTTCCTGCGCTTCTGGCTCGCCCGCCAGTCGTACGACCTGGACCGGCTGGGGGAAAGGCTCATCGCCCCGGCACCCGCACCCGAAGGAGAACCGCGCCATGCCGTCACCCCGCGCAACGGCCCTGCACCCCGGTGACCAACTGGCCTCGGCCACCGGTACCACCCGCGTCATCGTGATCCGGGCCCCTGCAGAGGCCGCGGGCCCCGTCGAATGCGGCGGCAGCCCGATGGTCCCCGTCCAGGAAGCCCCTGCCGCGCCTCAGCCCGGCCAGGCACCCGACACCCTCATCGGCAAGCGCTACGTCGACCCCGCCGACACCCTCGAACTTCTCTGCACCGCCTCCGGCACCGGCCACCTCACGTACGGAGGAACCTCCCTGGCGATCAAGCCGCCCAAGGCCCTGCCCGCCTCGGACTGACCCGCCCAACGCCACAAGGAGTCCCATGGACCGCGATGACATGATCCTCATCAGCGTCGACGACCACATCATCGAACCGCCGGACCTGTTCGCGAACCACCTGCCGGCCCGCTACAAGAAGGATGCGCCGCGGCTTGTCCACCGCGAGGACGGCAGTGACGTCTGGCAGTTCCGGGACGCGAAGATAGGCAACGCAGCGCTCAACGCGGTCGCGGGCCGGCCCAAGGAGGAGTACGGCATGGAGCCGCAGGGCCTGGACGAGATCAGGCCCGGCTGTTATGACGTCGACGAACGCGTCGCCGACATGAACGCCGGCGGCGTCCTCGCCCAGATGAACTTCCCTTCCTTCCCCGGCTTCTCCGCCCGCCTGTTCGCCACCGAGGACTCCGACTTCTCCCTGGCCCTGGTTCGCGCCTACAACGACTGGCACATCGACGAGTGGTGCGCCGCCCACCCCGGCCGCTTCATCCCCATGGCGCTGCCGGCCATCTGGGACGCCGAGCTGTGCGCCCAGGAGATCCGGCGCGTGGCCGAGAAGGGCTGTCACGCCCTCACCTTCCCGGAGAACCCGGTGCCGCTCGGCTACCCGAGCTTCCATTCCGAGTACTGGGACCCGGTATGGCGGGCGCTGACCGACTGCGGCACGGTGATGAACCTGCACATCGGCTCCTCCGGCCGCCTCGCCATCACCGCGCCCGACGCCCCGCCGGACGTGATGATCACCCTGCAGCCCATCAACCTCGTCCAGGCGGCGGCCGACCTGATGTGGTCACGCGTCCTCAAGGAGTACCCGACCATCAAGATCGGGCTGTCGGAGGGCGGCACCGGCTGGGTCCCCTACTTCCTGGACCGCCTGGACCGCACCTACGAGATGCACGCCACCTGGACACTCCAGGACTTCGGCGGGAAGCAGCCCTCGGAGATCTTCCGCGAGCACTTCCTGACCTGCTTCATCAGCGATCCGATAGGGGTGAAGCTCCGTCACGACATCGGCGTCGACAACATCTGCTGGGAGGCCGACTACCCGCACAGCGACTCGATGTGGCCCAACGCCCCCGAGGAACTCCACGAGGTGCTGACCGCGAACTCCGTGCCGGACGACGAGATCAACAAGATGACGCACGAGAACGCGATGCGCTGGTACTCCTTCGACCCGTTCGCCCACCTCCCCCGCGAACAGGCCACCGTGGGCGCCCTGCGCAGGGCCGCGGGGGACCACGACGTCTCCGTCAGGCCCCGTAGCCACCAGATCGTCACCCCGGCCGAGAAACTCGCCGTGTACCGCCGGAAGGCCGAAGCGGCCCTCGCCGTGGCACAGAAGACGGACGGCGCGCGCCCGTAGTCGCCGGCTGACCGGGCCCGCCGGCCCGGTCAGTCCCGCTGTCCTCCGGTGCGGACCAGGCCGGACTCGTAGGCGATGACGACGAGCTGGGCGCGGTCGCGGGCACCGAGTTTGGTCATGGCCCGGTTGGCGTGGGTCTTGACGGTGACGGGGGTGACGAAGAGGCGTTCGGCGATCGCGTCGTTCGACAGGCCCCCGGCCACGAGGGCCATCACCTCGCGTTCCCTGGGAGTCAGCGTGGCCAGCCGGCGGGGGTCGACGAGGTCGCTGGGGGCGGGCTGGGCGAGGACGCGGCTGATGAGGCCCTTGGTGGCCGCGGGAGAGAGCAGTGCCTCGCCGGAGGCGACGAGACGGACGGCGTCGAGAAGCTGTGCCGGTTCGACGCCCTTGCCGAGGAAGCCGCTCGCGCCGGCCCGCAGCGCCTCGATGACGAGCTCGTCCTCCTCGAACGTGGTCAGCACGAGGACCCTGACGCCTGCCAGGTCCTCGTCCTGAGCGATCAGGCGGGTAGCCTCGATGCCGTCGACCTCGGGCATCCGGATGTCCATGACCACGACGTCGGCACGCTCGGACCGGGCCAGCCGAGCCGCCTCCCCGCCGTTGGAGGCCTCCCCGACGACCTCCAGGTCCGGTTGCGCGTCGATGAGTAGCCGGAAGGTGCCCCGGAGCAGCGCTTGATCGTCGGCGAGCAGGACGCGAATCGGCATGGGAGAAACTTCCTCACAGGGTGTCAGTCGGTGGCGGGGCCGAGCGAGATCGGCAGTTCGGCGACGACCTCGAACCCGCCTTCCGGCCGCGGGCCGGCCGTGACCCTCCCGCCGATGGCGTCGGCCCGCTCGCGCATGCCTATCAGTCCATGACCGGTGCCCGCACCCTTGGTCGCGCCGGAGGGTCCGTCGTCCGTCACGGTGACCCGGAGCGAGTTCGGACCGTAGTCCAGGACCACCTCGGTCCGGGTCGCGGAGGCGTGCTTGTGGGTGTTGGTGAGGGCTTCCTGGATGATGCGGTAGGCGGTCAGCTCGGTTGCGGGCGCCAGCGGAACAGGAGCGCCGGTGCGGGCCACCCGCACGGACAACCCGCTGGCACGAAACCCACCGGCGAGGGCGTCGAGATCGGCCAGGCGGGGGATGGGGGCACGCGAGCCCGGCGCGTCGTCGGGTTGGCGCAGCAGACCGACCGTGGCCCGCAGTTCGTCCAGCGCCGCGCGACTGGTTTCCTTGATGTGGGCCAGCGCCTCGTAAGCCTGGTCGGGGTTGGCGCGCATGAGGTGGTGAGCCACCCCTGCCTGGGCGTTGACGAGGGTGATGTGGTGGGCGACGACGTCGTGCAGATCGCGCGCGATACGCACGCGTTCCTCGGTGACCCGGCGCCGGGCTTCCTCCTCCTGCGTGCGCTCGGCGCGCACCGCACGTTCTCTGGCCTTCACCAGGTTGTCGCGGCGGCTGCGGACGGCACGGCCCAGCGCGGTGGCCGCGATCGCGAAGTCGAACCGCAGCAGGCTCGCCCCGCCCACCAGTGACTCCGCGTGGGTGGCGGCATAGACACCTGTGATCGCCACGGCGGCGGCCGCTCCGACGGCCCATGCGGTGCGGCGGCTGCCGAGAACGGCGAGCGTGTACAGGGCGACAAGGCTTGACGCCGGGACCAGGGAGCTGTGTGTTGCGAAGGCCATCAACGTGAGGTCGCCCGCCAGCGTGAACAGGGCGACCCACAGTGGCCAGCGGCTGCGGACGGCCAGGGGCAGGCAGGACAGAGCCGTCCACGCCGTTTCGTCCCAACGCGGCTCGTGCCATTCGGACGTGCCGACCGCGGTGGCCGCCGCGGCGACCACGACCAGGGGCACCGCCGGGAGCACGTCTCTGACCCGGTCATGACGGGTCAGCCACTGCCGCCACACCATTCTCACCTGCATTTCCTCACTGTAAGCAGCGCGGGCCGGCGGAAGGCCGGGTGATTCCCGACTGGCCGGCCCGCGCGTGGGCGTCGTTACGTCGTGCTACCGGCTCCGGCCGGCCACGCCGACGGTCTCCGGCTCCCGCACCGCGGGGTGCGGCTGCGCCGGTTCGTCCACGGGGCCTTCCACGGACACGTGGGGCAGCGCCTTGTCCAGGCAGCGGGGCAGCCACCAGTTGGCCCGTCCGCACAGGTGCATGAGCGCCGGCACGACGATCATGCGGATCAGCAGGGCATCCACAGCTACAGCTACGGCGAGGCTGACGCCGAACTCGGAGATGACCCGCATGCCGCCGAAGACGAAGGAGCCGAAGACGCAGACCATGATGGTGGCGGCGACGGCGATGACCTTGCCGGTCTCGGCCTGCCCGACCCGGACCGCACGGCGGCTGTCACCGGTGTGCGCCCACTCCTCGCGCATCCGGCTGACCAGGAAGACCTGGTAGTCCATGGACAGGCCGAACATGATGCCGACGACCAGGATCGGCACGAACGACTCGATCGGCCCGGCCGCGCCGAGCCCGAGCAGTCCGGCGCCGAAGCCGTACTGGAAGACGACCACGATCGCACCGAAGGCCACCCCGATGCTGAGGATGTTGAGCAGCGCGCCGACCGCGGGGATGAGCAGACTGCGGAAGGCGATGGTCAGCAGCAGGAACCCGAGGACGACGATCACGAGCACGAACAGCGGCAGTTTGCTCATCAGGACCGAGGCGAAGTCGTCGTTGCTCGCGGTGAGACCGCCTACATACACCTTCATCGACGTGCCGTGCTCCGCCTCGGGGATCACGTCGTCACGCAGGTGGTGGATCAGGTCGGAGGTGTCGGCCGACTGGGGCGAGGTCGTCGGGACGACGGAGATCACCCCGACCGTCTGTCCCACCCTCATCGGTGACGCGGTGGCACTGGCCACACCGTCGACCTGCTCCAGAGCGGTGACCAGCTTGGTCCTCGCCGCCTGGTCGGCGGCGGTGGGGGCCTGCACGGCGAGGACGAGCGGGCCGTTGAAGCCGGGGCCGAACCCGTCGGCGATCATGTCGTAAGCCTGGCGGTTCGTCGAGGTGGTGGGCAGGTTGCCGTCGTCGGAGGCACCCAGGCGCAGCGACAGTGTCGGGAACGCAAGCGCCGTCAGAACGGCCAGGGCCACCAGGCCGAGGGCCTTGGGATGGGCCTGGACCCGGGCGGCCCATCGTCCCCACAGGCCGGGGCGGCCCATGGACGGCCGTACCACCTGACCGGCCTGCTCACGGCGCTCGGCGCGGCTGAGGATCCGGGTGCCGATCATCCCGAGCAGCGCAGGCAGCAGGGTGATCGCGGCGAGCACGGTGAGGGCGACGGTGACGGCCGCGCCGATCGCCATGCCGTTGATGATCCCGACATTGAGGGTGAGCATGCCCAGCAGCGCGACGACGACGGTCAGCCCGGCGAAGAGCACGGCCCTGCCGGAGGTATTGAGGGCCCTGGCCGTCGACTCTGCCACGCCCATGCCCGCCAGCAGGTTGGCGCGCTGCCGGTTGACGATGAACAGGGCGTAGTCGATGCCCACGCCCAGACCGATCAGCGAACCCAGGGTCAGCGTGGTGTCGGAGAGGGTGACGGCATGGCTGAGCAGCATCACCGCGACCGCGGACGTGCCGACGCCCACGACGGCCGTGATGATGGGCAGCGCCGCCACCCACACCGCCCGGAAGACGAACAGCAGCACGATGAAGGCGAGGACGATGCCCATCGCGTCCGCGACGGCGTTCGGCTTCGGGTTGACGGTGAACGCCTGCCCGTTGAGCGCGATGTGCAGGCTCCCCGACTCCGGAGCGGTCGCGAGTTCCTTCACATGGTCGATCTGCGGGTCGGAGACGTTCTCGTCGAACGCGACCGTGGCGTAGGCGGTGCCGCCGTCCTTGCTGACCTGCCCCTTGCCTTCGGGTGCGTAGGGGCTGGTCACTGCGGCGACCCCCGGCGCGTCGGCGATGTGGCGCAGCGCCTCGGTCATCGCCCGCTCGGCCACCGGCTCGGTGACCTTGCCGCCCTTCAGCTGCCAGACGACCCGGCCGCTCTTGCCCGCGGCACTGTTCGAGGCCTGCTGAAGCAGGGCTGTGGCCTGGGCCGAGTCGGTGTTCTGGGAGGTCGGGCTGTTGCCGAAGTCATTGCCGACGGCGCCGACTCCGGCGCCGAGGGCAAGCAACAGGCCCACCCAGGCCAGGACGACAGCGAGCCGGTGCCGGTGGCACCAGCGGGCGAGAGGGGACATCGACGAGCCTTTCCAGGAAATGCCATGAGCCGGGCCGACGATCACGGCCCACCCTCACGCTCGCAGTTCCCCGGTCTGAAATCGTTGGCCGTTCGCAGACACTTCCGTCTACTGCGATCGCAGTAGACGAAAGGGCGAACGCGGTCCCCCTCGAAAACTCACCGTGGGAGGCGCTGCCACGACCACGAGCGGGCCTCGCCGGCAAGGTGCGGCCACCATGGGGGCGTCGCCGGAGGCTCTGCGAGAGCCCCGATCGCGCCCGCGAGAGCACTGTCCGAGTTGCGCTGTGCGGGCATGATTTGGAGGTGGCGTGCTGACTCCCGTGCTGACTTGGCGCTGACTACGCTGCGTTGAACTCGGTCATCTGGCGCCGATCGGGCAGCAGCCGTTGCTTGGTCCTGCATGAAGCTGAGGTATGGGGGCGTTGGGATCAGGTCTGAGGTGAACGGAATGGTGGGCCTGTGCATGGTGCGGCGCCCGCGAGCGAACATCGTCTGCGCGGTTGCGTGGTGCGACACCCCGGCCGCGCATGCCGGAGCCGGCGATACCTCTGGTGCCGTGACCGTCGGATGCTTGCCGTGAGTGTGCTTGTGGATGGGGGACGGATTCGGTGAACCGGCCGAGAGCCTGGGAAGCCGATTGCTCGCCAAGCAGCGCCGCACCCTGGTGCACCGAGGACTACCGGCTCGACGGCGCTGTCTTCGACCCGCCGGCCCTCACCCGCCCACGCGCCGTACTGGACTCAGAGATGGCCCTGCTCGGTGACCCGCTCGGCTCTATAGGCCTGTTCCACTTGTTCTGGAACTGGATCGGGCGCTCTCAGGAAGAGTGCCCCGTCATGGCTCAGCCAGGCCGCGTCAGAGCTCGCGACCGACGGTGGGTGCGAGGTTGTACGGGAGGTCCAGCTCGCGCAGGATTCGGATCAGGTCGGCCGGAGCCGCTGCCAGGCGGACCGGGGTGCCCGCGTCATCGAGTTCGGCGACGTGCCAACTTCTGCTGATCGTCTCCTCATCGCCCCGAGCGCGCCGCACGTGCACGGCGGTGAGCCGCTCCACCGGGATCGGCTTCGCCGCGAACCGGCCGGGGCCGTCGTGGGGCACCACTGCGGGTGGGCCGTCGCCGAGGACGATGTGGGTGCCGAAGCCGTGCGGGTTGTAGTCGGTGTGGTCCAGGAAATGGGCGGCCAAGAACACCTCTCCCCGCACAGGGCGTGTCTGGACCGCTCCCGTTTCCGCCGGTGTACGGATGCGTGTGGCGCGCCATGCCCAGGCGCACAGGCCCAGGGTGACCAGTGAGCCTGCTGCCCACCACGTGATCGGCGTGCGCGATGAGAACAGGGTGGTGGGGTGGAGGTAGCACAGCGGCAGCAGCCACACGGCGGTGACGACCAGCACGCCCCCGAACGGCAGTGCCGACGGGAGCACCTCGTCGTCGGCCAGCCGGCGCCCGCGCCGGCGCATCAGCAGCAGGGCCCCCGGGTACGCTGCGCCCAGGCCCAGCCCGGCCGCGATGACGGTCACGTCACCGGCGGGCGTCATGTGCTCGCGCCAGACGTGCCGTTCGTCGGCGACCACCCTGATTTGCCCACGCCAGAAGGTCACCTCGACCCGGTCACCGGCCGCGAACCCCTGGGCGCCTTCGTACGAGACCCTGACTCGCCGCACCTGCTCGCCGTCGGCGAAGTACAGCCAGCTGGGCCTCTTGCCACCCTCGGGTTCGGACCGCGTGATCACGGCGGGCACGGTCGTCAGACACTCGCCGCGCACCGCGGCGGGCGTCTCGGCGGCGCACGGCTCGGCCGCCTCCCACGCCCGCTTCTGCGCATTGGCGCTCGGCACGGACCACGCGGCCAGACCCGCGCCCGCGAGCAGCAGCACGCACAGGGCCAGTGGCCAGCGTCGGCCACGCCCGGCGGTGCGGTACGACACGACGGGAAGATGCGTGGACTCCGGCCTGCCGTAACGGCGGTGCAGCGCTCGGAGCGCCTCCACCTCCGAGTCGAACGCCGGGTCGTCGTATTGCGCGGTCTGCGGCAGGGGCAGGCGCAGCTTGCGTCCGTCGCGCAACACCAGGTCGACGCGACGCACCTCACCGTTGCGCACACGCTGCAGTCGTATGTGCAGGTCCGCGACCTCGCTCCACGGCACGCTCCTGTGGCGCAGCATCATCCGAGAGTGCACGCCGTACGCGTCGGCGCGCACCTGAGCTGTGGCCCAGAAGAGCAGCACAACGGCTGTCAGCACCACCGTCAGGCCGACCGTCATCCACGGGACGAACCACTTGCCCCAGCGCTCCGTGGGCAGCAGCACCGTCAGGAACGCCCAGACCCCCACCACGGCGCCGAACCCGGCGAAGGCACGCCCGGGGCGGCTGATGAGGGGACGGCAGGTCATGTCGGGCGCTTCTGGCATGCGGATGATGCTGACATCCCCGGAAGCGCACGCGCATGTGCGCTGTACGGCAACGCCCTGGTCACGGACATTGCCGGGCCGCGGAAGGCGCTACCGGCTCGGCGGGCCGACCATAGCCTGGGACACGACGTCATCCAGCATCGGAGACGTTCCCGGCACAGTCAGCTGAGTGTCGTCCAGGATCGGCAGGCCCGAACTACATCCGCTACCGGCCGCGGCCCGACGTGCCGCTTTCAGCAGACACCGCCGGGGGCCTACGACCCGAAGGGCGGCCGACCGCCCAAGCACGGCGGCGAGTTCGTCTTGGTGACTCCGTCACCTGGGGCACCGAGCAGGCCGTGACGGTCACCGACACCCGCCTCGATGGAAAAGGGGTATGAGTGCGCTATGCAAAACGGTCGGCGGGGTGAGAAGGACCATCCGCGCGCGTCAGGCGTCTCCGGCCGCAGGAACGTCCATCGCCCACCCCAGCGGGTGCGACTCCGTGTCGTCCTGGGCCGGAGCGAGAGGCTCTCCCCCGGCTTCGTTGAAGGCGGCCAGCGCCTCGATGAGGGCCAGTCGCTGCGTCGGGGTGAGTCGCTCCACGATCTCGGCGATCGCGGCGCGGCGGCGGGCGGTGACGTCCGCGACCGTGCGGCGGCCTTCCTCCGTGAGCTGGAGCAGCGTTTCGCGGCGGTTGCCGGGGTTGGGCTGGCGGTCGGCGAGGCCGGCGGCGATCAGCCGGTCGACCATCCGCATGGCGGTGGACGGGGCGACCCGGAGCAGGTCGGCGAGGGTGACGAGTTTGGTGGCGCCGCGTGT